>NC_010528.1:1462500-2193750 GCF_000069785.1 Cupriavidus taiwanensis LMG 19424
CTGTTCAGTGGCATGACGGTTCGCGGGTGCTACCAGTTCCGCGTCACCCGGAACAGCCAGCTGTTCGTGGACGAGGAAGAGGTCAAGAACCTGCGCGAGGCGCTGCAGGGCGAACTGCCGCACCGGCATCTTGGCGATGCGGTGCGGCTGGAGGTGGCGGACAATTGTCCCCGCGCCATGACCGCGTTCCTGCAGGAACAGTTCGGGCTGGGGCCCGGCGAAGTGTTCTCGGTCAATGGTCCGGTCAACCTGGTCCGGCTGATGCACGTGCCCGACCAGGTCGACCGGCCGGACCTGAAATACCTGCCTTTCCGGCCCGGCCTGCCCAAGGTCCTGCGGGAACAGCCGGACGTCTTTCGCGCCATGCGCGATGGCGACATCCTGCTGCACCATCCCTTCCAGTCGTTTGCGCCGGTGGTCGATTTCGTCAGGCAGGCGGCGCAGGATCCGGATGTCGTGGCAATCAGCCAGACGGTGTATCGCGCCGGGTACGACTCGGCGCTGCTGTCGTCGCTGATCGAGGCGGCGCGCAACGGCAAGGAAGTCACGGCCGTGGTGGAGCTGATGGCCCGCTTCGATGAAGAGGCCAATATCGGATGGGCGGCGCAGCTGGAGGAAGCCGGCGCGCATGTGGTCTACGGCGTCGTCGGTTTCAAGGCGCATGCCAAGATGCTCATGGCGGTGCGGCGGGAGGACGGAGCGCTCAGGCGCTATGTGCATCTCGGCACTGGAAACTATCACCATGAGACGTCGCGCACCTATACCGATTTCGGATTGCTGACCTGCAACGAATCGCTGACCCGGGACGTGGCGCAAGTCTTCAGCCAGCTGACCGGCCGCGGCCAGACGCAAAGCCTGACCCATATCTGGCAGTCGCCGTTTACGTTAAAGAGCCAGTTGCTGGCGGCGATCCGACGTGAGGCCGCGCACGCCAGGGCCGGGCGCAAGTCGCGCATGATCGCCAAGATGAATGTGCTGCTGGAGCCGGAACTGATCCAGGCGCTATACGATGCGTCGGCCGACGGCGTGCGCATCGACCTGATCGTCCGGGGCGCATGCGCGTTGCGTCCGGGTATCGCCGGACTGTCCGAGCACATCACGGTGAGATCGGTCATGGGCCGCTTTCTCGAACACTCGCGCATTTTCTATTTTCACGATGGCGGGGCGGAAAAGGTCATGCTGTCCAGTGGCGAATGGATGGACCGAAGCCTGTCCCGCCGGATCGAGATCTGTTTTCCGGTGCTCGATCCCGTGTTGAAGGCGCGTGTGATATCCGAAGGGCTGAAGCCGTATCTGTCCGACCGGCGCGAAGCGTGGATGATGACGTCCGAAGGGGACTATGCGCGCCAGCCTGTGCCTGAAGGCGAGTCGGCACAGCGCATGCTGCTGGCTGCACTGACCTGAGTGTGCCGGCCGCATCCTCAACCACAGGACAGCGCGCTCCCAGATTCTGGGCGGCATGACCTGGGGCATCGGCGCGGCGCTGATGGAACAGACCCTGCTGGATGCGCGCTACGGCAACTTTATCAGCCATGACCTGGGTGCAGCACGGCTTGCAGGGCCGCGTGGCGGGTCAGGGCGGCAGCGGCGCAGCGCTTCAGGCAGGGAAACTGAGCCATTCATGCGTCCTTGCTTCACCTTGGCAGTTCCGGGTCCACGTCGATTACCCGGCCCGGGCACAAGATAAGGTTGGGATCCAGTGACCGTTTGAGTGAGCGCATCAACGCGAGCGCCTCGGGCGTGCGCGAATGCCCAAGGAACGGCTTCTTGTGCGTGCCGATGCCATGCTCGGCGGAAATACTGCCGTCGAACTCTTGCACCTTGGGGTAGAGCACCTCGCTGATCTCATGCTCGGGAAAGTCCTCGGCCGTCGCGCCGGGAAGATAAATGCTGACATGCAGGTTGCTGTCGCCCACATGGCCGAAGTTTACCAGCTCGGCGTGCGGCCAGCGCGCCAGCACCGCCGCGCGCAGGCTCTCGGCGAAGCGGCCGATCTGGCCGATCGGCAGGCTCACGTCGTAGGCGGCATTGGGCGCCCACATCACCGGGAACTCGGCGACCGCGTCGCGCAGCTTCCAGAAGTGCTCGGCTTCCTTTTCGCTGGTGGCAACGGCAGCGTCGGTGATCAGGCCGGCTTCCATCGCCGTTTCCAGCATCGATTCAAAGGCCGCGCCGTCCTGTCCGGCGTCGTTGCCCTGCAGGTCGACCAGCACATAGAACGGTGAGCCGGCGGGCAGCGGGGCGCGTACGCCGGGCACGCGCGTCGTCACCAGTTCATAGAAATCGGCCCACATCGCCTCGAAGGCCGACACGCGGCCGGACAGCCGGCGTTGCGCATGGCGCAGCAGCGCCACCACGTCTTCATAGCTGCGCAGCGCGCACAGGGCAGTCTGCGTGCAGCCCGGTAGTGGCGCCAGGCGCAGCACGGCGCGCGTAATCACGCCGAGCGTACCTTCGCTGCCGACAAATAGCTGGCGCAGATCGTAGCCGGCGTTGTTCTTCTGCATCTTGTTGAGCGAGCTGACCACAGTGCCGTCTGCCAGCACCGCCTCCAGCCCAAGCACCTGCTCGCGCATCATGCCGTAGCGGATCACGCGGTTGCCGCCCGCGTTGGTGGCGATGTTGCCGCCGATCTGGCAACTGCCGCGCGCGCCCAGGTCCACCGGAAACAGCCAGTCCGCCGCGCGCGCGGCTTCCTGCGCGGCCTGCAGCGTGGTGCCGGCCAGCACGGTCATGGTGCCGGCCTGCGCATCGATTTCTTCCACGCCGCGCATGCGCTCTAGCGACAGCACCAGTTCGCCGCCGGCAGGCGTTGCGGCGCCCGCCAGTCCGGTCAGACCACCCTGCGGCACCACCGGCTGCCGGTGGCGATTGCAGATGGCCAGCACGGCCGACACCTGGGCCGTGCTGCGCGGCCGTGCCACCGCGACCGGCGGATGCGGGTCCAGTGGTGCGTACCAGTCCTTGCGGAAGCGGGTTTCGATGGCATCGCCAACCTGCAGGCCGGCGGGATCGAGGACGCCGGCCAGTTCGGCCAGCAGGGCGGAGGGGTCTTGCACGGGTGCCATCGGGGGTCTTTCCGGTTAAGGGAGTCGGTAGGGCTGCAAGAGCGGGGGAGAGCGCCCAGGCGCAGCGGAGAATGCTAGGGCAAGGCCGCGCACGATGATAAGAGCCAATCGGCGCCGGCACGGTGGCACCACGTCACGCACCGCTCCACGCTTCGTTGTTGATGCGCGCGCTGAATTCGCGTGGCGGCTGGCGCGTACGGGCCAGGTGCTCCAGCGCAGGCTCGATGACTTCGGCAAGCTTGTGGAAGGCGGGTCCGATATCGTCCTCCGGCACGCAGGCGTAGCCCAGCAGCAGTCCCTGCCGCGCCCGCTGTTCGTCACTGTAGTAGCGCGATAGCGGCCGCGCCGACAGGCCCTGCGTACGCGCCGCCATGCTGATGCCGAGATCGTCGGCGCCCGGCGGCAGGTGCATCACCAGGTGCAGCCCGGCCTCGTGCGTGGAGGTTGGCCAGTCCTGGCCGAAGCGCTTGGCGATGGCCTCGCGCAGCAGGCCCTGGCGCTGCGCATAGCGCTGGCGCATGCGGCGCAGGTGCGTGGCATAGTGGCCCTCCTCGATAAAGTCCGCGAGCACCGCCTGCTGCATCAGCTGCCCCTCGCGGAACAGTTCCGACAGGCCTGTGGCGAAATGCGGTGCCAGCGGCTTGGGCAGCACCATGAAGCCCATGCGCAGCCCGGGAAAAAGCGTCTTGGAGAAGGTGCCCATGTAGATCACCCGGTCGTGCTCGTCCAGGCCCTGCAGCGAAGCCAGCGGCCGACCTTCGAAGCGGAACTCGCTGTCGTAGTCGTCCTCGACGATCCACGCGCCGCGCTGCCGCGCGTATTCCAGCAGCATGCGCCGGCGCGTCAGGCTCATCACCGTGCCGAGCGGGTACTGGTGCGAGGGCGTCGCAAAGATAAAGCGCGGCGGGTCCTGCAGCCGCGCCGCGTCGGGCGCGATGCCTTCCTCATCCACCGGCACCGGAATCACGTCGACCCCCGCATTGGTCAGCAGGCTGCGCGTGCCCCAGTAGCCCGGGTCTTCCATCCACGCCTTGTCCCCCGGATCGGCCAGCAGGCGCGCGATCAGGTCGATGGCCTGGTGGATGCCGGTGGTCAGGATGATCTGCTCGGGCTCGCAGCGCACCGCGCGCGCCAGCCGCAGGTGCTCGGCCAGCACGCGCCGCAGCGGCATATAGCCGCCGTGGTGGGCGTAGGTCAGCAATTCCGGGCGCGGATTGCGCCAGTGCTTGTTCAGCAGCCGCGCCCAGGTCGCATGCGGAAACAGCGAGAC
The DNA here is from genome assembly GCF_000069785.1 of Cupriavidus taiwanensis LMG 19424. Classification (NCBI taxonomy): domain Bacteria; kingdom Pseudomonadati; phylum Pseudomonadota; class Betaproteobacteria; order Burkholderiales; family Burkholderiaceae; genus Cupriavidus; species Cupriavidus taiwanensis. Next base: position 1,466,839 of record NC_010528.1, read on the forward strand.
ATCGGGCACGCCCGCCATGAAGGCGCCCCATTGCCGGTCCGACGCGCCGGCGTTGGACACGAGATGCATGCCGCGTCGCGACAGATCGAAGCGGTTTGAGTTTTGCTGCACTGCGGGCACAGACGTGGTGCCAATCCGCGCACCGGCCTTGTGCAACGCACTATGGTCGGGAAAAGTCTGCGAGACAAAGGTGCCACGCCCGGTCGAAGCGGTGACGTATCCCTCCGCCAGCAACTGCTCATACGCGTACAGAACGGTATTGCGGGAAACCCCTATCTCGGTCGCCAGCAGCCGCGACGCAGGCAGCTTGCTGCCCGCGGAGATAGAGCCAGCAAGGATTTCCTGCCGAATCAGCTCATACAGCTGGCGGTTCATATGCGTCCCGTTGCGCTCCGCCTGCGTCCCCGCCGGACGCTCCAGCCGCTGCAGCAACAACTCGGACAGAATCGTTTCCTTCAAAGTGGCTCCAGCCAATATCGTGAATATGGACCTACCTATGGTACCAACGATCGTTTAATTTTCCATCCGTGGTCGGCGTCATCGCGAAGTTTTTGTCAGTGGCGCCCGCTGCGTTGGCATTGCGTCCCCTTCATGCGTCCCCTTCATTCGCCCACGTTTGCCAGGAGCTTTCATGTCAGGTCCCGATTCCCTCACGGCCAGCTCGTCCTCCGACCCGGTGGCGGTACCCACCACCGCTGAACTCTCGCAAGCCGTGCGCGAACTCCTGCCTTATATGGTCGAGACGCTGTCCGGCTTCGTGGCGGCCAAGAGCCCGTCGGGCGAGGAGCAGCCCGCGGCGGACTTCATCGAAGGCGCGCTGGCCGAACTCGGCCTGGCTTCCGAACGCATCGCGCTGCGCACCGAAGACATCCGCCACCTGCCGATGTATTCGCCGGCGTGCTGCCCGGACGGCGGCCGCTACAACCTGCTGGCGACGCACCGGCCCAGCCGCAAGGGCGGCCGCTCGGTGCTGTTCAACGGCCACCTCGACGTGGTGCCGACCGGTCCGGAATCGATGTGGAGCCAGTCGCCGTTCGCGCCGGTGGTGAAGGACGGCTGGCTCTACGGCCGCGGCGCCGGCGACATGAAGGGCGGCATCGTGTGCGCGCTGGCCGCGTTCAAGGCGCTTGCCAGCCTGGGACTGCAGCCGGCCGGGGCGGTTGGCTTCAATGCGGTGCTGGAAGAAGAGAACACCGGCAACGGCGCGCTGGCCACGGTGGCGGCGCTGCGCAGCGCGGTCGGTGCCGGCAAGCTGGCTTGCTTCGACACCGTGATCATTCCCGAGCCACTGGGCGAGAGCCTGATGAGCGCGCAGGTCGGCGTGTTCTGGATGTTCATCGACCTGACCGGCAAGCCGGCCCACGCGGCCTACATGACCAGCGGCGTCAGCCCCGTCGAGGCCGGCATCGCGGTGATGGAAGACCTGCGCCAGCTCGAAGCCGAATGGAACCGCCCGGAGCACCGGCCGGCGGCGTATCGCGACCACGCCCACCCGATCAACTTCAATCTCGGCCAGATCCAGGGCGGCGAGTGGAACTCGTCGGTGCCGTGCACCTGCACGCTGGGCGTGCGCATCGGCTTCTTCCCCAATATGGATATCGACGCGGCCAAGGCCACGGTGGCAGCGCGCATCCGCGCCACGGTGGAACGCCTGGCCAGCAATCTCGAACTGCGCATCCGCTATGAAGGCTTCCACGCCCCCGGCTGCGAATTCGATCTTGATGTGCCCAGCATGCAGGCGCTGGGCGAAGCGCACCGCAAGGTCAATGGCACGCCGATCCGCCGCGAGGCGACCACGGCAACCACCGATGCCCGGCATTTCCGCATCGGCCTGGAAACGCCGGTGACCTGCTACGGGCCCGAGGCCCGCAATATCCACGGCATCGACGAATCGGTGTCGCTGGAAAGCATGGTGCGAGTGACCACGACGCTGGCCCAGTTCCTGCTGGACTGGTGCGGCGTGGAACCGGCCGGCGACGCGGCCTGAAGAAGCCGCGCGCAAGCACAACCGGCGCTGCCATCCCGAAGCCCAAAAACGAGCCAACTGAGGAACTGCCCGATGAACCGATTCACGATGCGACTGACCAAGAGCGTGCTGTCGATGGCCTTTGCCGCCGCCGGCCTCTCGCTGCTGCCGCTGGCGCTGCCCACCGGCCATGCCATGGCCCAGACCAAGGGCGGCACGCTGTCCGGTATCGTCCAGCCCGAGCCGCCGATCCTGGTGAGCGCGATGAACTCGCAGGCGCCGACCCAGTATGTTGCCGGCAAGATCTACCAGGGCCTGCTGACCTACAGCCCCGACCTGAAGCCGCAGCCGGAACTGGCCAAGTCGTGGACCATCTCGCCGGACGGCCTGACCTACACCTTCGAGCTGCAGAAGGGCGTGAAGTGGCATGACGGCAAGCCCTTCACCTCGGCCGACGTGGTGTTCTCGATCGACAAGATGCTGCGCGACGTGCACGTGCGCACGCGCGCGGTCATCAATAAGTACATGGCGTCGATCCGCGCGGTCAATGACAGCACCGTCGAGATCAAGCTCAAGGAGCCGTTCCCGCCGTTTATCTCGATGTTCGAGACCGGCACCATGCCGATGATGCCCAAGCACATCTACGACGGCACCGACTACCGCAACAACCCGGCCAACCAGAAGCCGGTCGGCACCGGCCCCTTCATGTTCAAGGAGTGGAAGAAGGGCGCCTATATCAAGCTGGCGAAGAACCCCAACTACTGGAAGGCGGGCAAGCCCTACCTGGATGAGTTGGTGTTCTACGTGATTCCGGATTCCGCCTCGCGTGCGGTGGCCTTCGAGAAGGGCGACGTGCAGGTGCTGCGCGGCGGCGATGTCGACAACGTCGACGTCAAGCGCCTGCGCGCGCTGCCCAACGTGGAGTACACCACCAAGGGCTGGGAAATGTTCTCGCCGATGGCGAGCATGCTGCTCAACGAGCGCAAGCCGCCGTTCGACAACGTGAAGGTGCGCCAGGCGGTGATGCACGTGCTCAACCGCAAGATGATCGTCAACAACATCTTCTTCGGCATGGGCAAGCCGGCGGTCAGCCCGTTCTCGTCGACCACGCTGTTCTTCGACAAGAATATGCCCGAGTACGACTTCAACCTGAAGAAGGCGCGCGAGCTGGTCAAGGCGTCGGGCGTGGACGTGGGCAAGTACCCGGTCAAGATCCTGTCGACCTCGTACGGCGCCAACTGGGACCGCCTGGACGAGTACGTCAAGCAGATGCTCGAGCAGCTCGGCTTCAAGGTCAGCATCGAATCGGCCGACGCCGGCACCTGGTCGGCGCGCGTCAGCAACTGGGAATTCGACCTGACCACCACCTACACCTACCAGTACGGCGACCCCGCGCTGGGCGTTGAGCGGCTCTACGTGACGCGCAACATCGTCAAGGGCACGCCGTTCGCCAACGTGCAGGGCTACAGCAACCCGAAGGCGGATGAGCTGTGGGCCAAGGCCGGATCGACCATGGACACCGCGGAGCGCCAGAAGCTGTACAGCGAGCTGCAGAAGATCCTGGTGACCGACGTGGCCAACGCCAACCTGTTCGAGGTGGAGTTCCCCACGCTTTACCGCAAGCACGTCAAGAACCTCGTGACCACCGCCATCGGCCTGAACGAGTCCTTCGACAACGTCTCGATCGAGAAGAACTGAGCGAGACCGGAGCCACTGCCCGCGCCCGAGCCGGCGCGGGCAGCCAGCCCTGAAGCCTGAAATCCGCTGTCATCGCCGCACCCCGCATGGGGAACGGCGAGGGCCAGCCGCATCCCAGTGCCGTGGTGGCCAGCCCGGCCGCCAGCGTGGAGCAAGCCGTGAACTTTCTATCCTTTCTTGGCGCCCGTCTCGGAAAGGCCGTCGTGGTCGTCCTTGGCGTGGTCGTCATCAACTTCTTCCTGATCCGGATGGCGCCGGGCGACCCGGCCACCGTGATGGCGGGCGAAGCCGGTGCCGGCGACGCCGCCTTCGTCAACCAGCTGCGCGAGCAGTTCGGGCTCGACAAGCCGGTGCTGACCCAGCTCGGCATCTATCTGAAGGGCGTGGCGCAGCTTGACCTGGGCTACTCCTACCGCAACCACCTGCCGGTCCTCGACCTGATCCTCGACCGGCTGCCCGCGACCTTCCTGCTGATGAGCGGGGCGTTTCTCTTTTCCATCGTGCTGGGCGTGCTGCTCGGCGTGATCGCGGCGCGCACCCGCTACGAAAACCGCCGCCGCTGGATCGACAGCGCGGTGATGTCGGGCGCGCTGCTGCTGTATGCGACGCCGCTGTTCTGGCTGTCGCTGATGGCGATCATCCTGTTCTCGGTCGTGCTCGGCTGGCTGCCCGCCTTTGGCATGGAGACCATCGGCGCCGGCTATACCGGCCTGGCCCGCGTCAACGACGTGGCGCTGCACATGATCCTGCCGACGGTGTCGCTGGGCTGCTTCTTCATGGCCGTGTACGTGCGCCTGACGCGCGCTTCCATGCTGGAGGTGATGGGCATGGACTATGTGAAGACCGCGCGCGCCAAGGGCGTCCCGGCCGGCCGCGTGATCCGCGTGCATGTGCTGCGCAACGCGCTGCTGCCGGTGATCACCTTCGCCGGCATCCAGCTGGGCCAGATGGCCGGCGGCGCGGTGCTGACCGAAACCGTGTTCTCGTGGCCGGGCATCGGCCGGCTGATGTTCGATGCGCTGCTGCAGCGCGACTACCAGTTGCTGCTCGGCATCTTCTTCGTGACCTCGGCGCTGGTGGTGTTCTTCAACCTGGTGACCGACGTGATCTACCGCTTTATCGACCCGCGCATCGCCGCGGGCGGCAAGGGAGCCACCGCATGAAAGCCTTCCTGCAACGTTATTGCCGAAACTATGGCGCGGTGATCGGCCTGCTGGTGCTGCTGTCAGTGCTGGCGCTGGCACTGCTCGCGCCCGTGTTCTACGAAGAGTCGCCGTGGCTGATGGTGGCCGAGCCGCTGGTGCAGCCGTTCACCGACCCGGCGCTTCCGTTCGGTACCGACATGCTCGGCCGCGACATCACAGCCGGCATGCTGTACGGCGCGCGGGTCTCGCTGCTGGTCGGCGTGATCTCCACTGCGGTGGCGCTTGCCGTCGGCATCGCCGTGGGCGCGGTCGCGGGCTATTGCGGCGGCCGTGTCGACGATGCGCTGATGCGAATCACCGAGTTCTTCCAGACCATTCCCCAACTGGCGATGGCGGTGGTGATCGTGGCGATCTTCAATCCGTCGATCTATTCCATCGTCGCCGCCATCTCGGTGGTGTCGTGGCCGCCCGTGGCGCGCCTGGTGCGGGGCGAGTTCCTGTCGCTCAAGCAGCGCGAGTTCGTGCAGGCCGCGGTGGTGATCGGGCAGAAGCCGGTGCGCATCATTGCCACGCAGATCCTGCCCAATGCGATGTCGCCGATCATCGTGTCGGCCTCGTTCATGGTTGCCACCGCGATCCTGACCGAGTCGGCGCTGGCCTTCCTGGGCTTGGGCGACCGCAACATGATGAGCTGGGGCTTCATGATCGGCGCGGCCCGCACCATGATCCGCGAAGCGTGGTGGATGAGCATGTGGCCCGGCGTGGCGATCCTGCTGACGGTGTTGTCGATCAACCTGATCGGCGAGGGCCTGAACGACGCCATGAACCCGCAACTGCGCCGCCGCGGCGAGTGAGCGCCCGTCTGGACTAGCAAAGGACAAAGTGATGAAGACCAGCGACCAAGCGCCCCTGCTGTCGATCCGCGATCTTTCGATCGCGCTGCCCGCGGGCGGCGACCGGCCCTACGCGGTGCGCGACATCTCCTATGACCTGCATGCCGGCGAGATCCTCTGCATTGTCGGAGAGTCGGGCTCCGGCAAGTCGATGAGCGCCAACGCCATCATGGGCCTGCTGCCTGCCTATCTGAAGCCAGAGCAGGGCCAGATCCTGTTCAAGGGCCGCGACCTGCTGGCGCAGGACGAAGCCACGCTGCTCGGCATGCGCGGCAAGGACATGGCCATGGTGTTCCAGGAGCCGCTGTCCGCGCTGAACCCGGTGATGACCGTGGGCGACCAGATCGCCGAGGTCATGCGCGTGCACAACGCCTGTCCGGGCGAGGCGCGTGCGCGCCGCGTGCTCGAACTGCTGGAGTTCGTCGGCCTGCCCGAGCCCGCCACGCTGATGCATGCCTATCCGTTCCGCCTGTCGGGCGGACAGCGCCAGCGTGTGGTGATCGCCATGGCGCTGGCGCTCGAACCGGCACTGCTGATTGCCGACGAGCCGACCACCGCGCTCGACGTCACCACGCAGGCGCAGATCCTGGACCTGATCCGCCGCATCCAGGCGGAGAAGGGCATGGGCGTGATGTTCGTGACCCACGACTTTGGCGTGGTGGCCGAGATCGCGGATCGCGTGGCGGTGATGGAGAAGGGCGTGCTGGTGGAGATGGGCAGCGCCGACCAGGTGTTGAACCGCCCGCAGCATGCCTATACCAAGCGCCTGATCGGCGCGGTGCCGCATGGCCGTGCCGGCGAGCGCGGGCGCAATGAGGCCGAGACCGTGCTGGAAGTGCGCGACCTGCGCAAAACCTACGTGACCGGCGGCGGTCTCTTCACCAAAAAGCGCGTGGTGCATGCAGTCGATGGCGTCAGCTTCACCGTGCGCCGCGGCGAGACGCTGGGCATCGTCGGCGAATCCGGCTCGGGCAAGTCGACCATCGGCAAATGCCTGCTGCGCCTGACGGATATCGATGGCGGCGCGCTGATGTTCGATGGCCAGGACATCGCCCGGCTGTCCGAGCGCCAGTTCCGCCCGCTGCGCCGCGACGTGCAGATGATCTTCCAGGATCCGTTTGCCTCGCTCAATCCGCGTCATACCGTCGGTCGCATCATCACCGATGGCCCGGTCGCCAACGGCGTGCCGCTGGCGGCCGCGCAGGCGCGCGCGCGCGAGCTGCTGCAGCTGGTGGGGCTGGAGGCGTCCGCGTTCGACCGCTATCCCAACCAGTTCTCCGGCGGTCAGCGCCAGCGCATCGGCATCGCGCGGGCACTGGCGCTCGAGCCCAAGCTGCTGGTGGCCGACGAGTCGGTCTCCGCGCTCGATGTCTCGGTGCAGGCGCAGGTGCTGGAGCTGCTGGCGGACCTGCAGAAGCGCCTGAACATCGGCCTGATCTTCATTACCCATGACCTGCGCGTGGCCGCGCAGATCTGCCACCACGTGATCGTGATGCACAAGGGCCGCGTGGTCGAGTCCGGCCCGCCGGGGCAGATCTTCGACGCCCCGCAGCACGGCTATACCCAGCGCCTGATCGGCGCGATCCCCGGCAAGGAATGGGACCCCACACTGATCCGCGCCGCCGCCTGAGCGGCGCGGCACCAACCACGTCGCAACCGCAAGAATAACTGGAGAGAAGTGATGAAGAACGCCGAACTGGTTCGCCGCAAGGACGCCGCCACCCCGCGCGGCGTGGGCGTGATGTGCAATTTCTACGCCGAGCGCGCGCTGAATTCGGAGATCTGGGATGTCGAGGGCAAGCGCTACATCGACTTCGCCGCAGGCATCGCCGTGCTTAACACGGGCCACCGTCATCCTCGCCTGGTCGAGGCCGTTGAAAAGCAGCTCGGTCGCTTCACGCATACTGCCTATCAGATCGTTCCCTACGCCAGCTATATCGAACTGGCCGAGAAGATCAATCGCCGTGCGCCGGGCCGCTCCGCCAAGAAGACCGCATTCTTCACCACCGGTGCCGAGGCGGTAGAAAACGCCATCAAGATCGCCCGCGCCGCCACCGGCCGGCCCGGCGTGATCGCATTTTCCGGCGGCTTCCACGGCCGTACCATGATGGGCATGGCGCTGACCGGCAAGGTCGCGCCGTACAAGATCGGCTTCGGGCCGTTCCCGGGCGAGGTCTACCACGCGCCGTATCCGTGCGCGCTGCACGGTGTCAGCACCGACGACTCGCTCAAGGCGCTGCAGCACCTGTTCAAGGCGGACATCGATCCTAAGCGCGTGGCGGCCATCATCTTCGAACCCGTGCAGGGCGAGGGCGGCTTCAATGTTGCGCCGACCGATTTCGTGCGCGCGCTGCGCGCGGTCTGCGACGAGCACGGCATCCTGCTGATCGCCGATGAAGTGCAGACCGGCTTTGGCCGCACCGGCAAGTTGTTCGCGATGGAGCACTACGACGTGGCGCCGGACCTGACCACCATGGCCAAGAGCCTGGCCGGCGGCATGCCGCTGTCGGCAGTGTGCGGCCGCGCCGAGGTGATGGACGCGCCGGCGCCCGGCGGGCTGGGCGGCACGTATGCCGGCAACCCGCTTGCGGTGGCTTCTGCGCTCGCTGTACTGGACGTGCTCGAAAGCGAGAAGCTGATCGACCGCGGCGCCGAGCTGGGCCAGCGGTTGATGACGCGCCTGGAAAGCCTGCGCCCGCGCGTGCCGCAGATCGCCGAAGTGCGCGGTGTCGGCGCCATGGTGGCGGTGGAATTCCGCCAGGCCGATGGCAGCCCCGATCCGGACTTTACGCGCACGGTGCAGAACCGCGCGCTGGAGAAGGGCCTGCTGCTGCTGTCGTGCGGCGTGTACGGCAACGTTATCCGCTTCCTGTTCCCGCTGACGATCCAGGACGCGGTGATGAACGAAGGCCTGGACATCCTGGCCGAGGCACTGACGCGCTGAGCTGTCCATATCCATCGATACCTGAGAGACTACCCATGCAACTCAAGGACTCCGGCCTGCTGCGCGCGCAGGCCTATATCGCCGGCAACTGGCAGGATGCCGACAGCGGCGCCACCTTCACCGTCACCGATCCCGCCAGCGGCGCCTTGATCGGCACCGTGCCCAGCATGGGCGCGGCCGAAACGCGCCGCGCCATCGACGCCGCGCAGGCCGCGCAGGCCGGCTGGCGCCGCAAGACCGCGCGCGAGCGTGCCGCGGTGCTGCGCGCCTGGTACGAACTGATGCTGGCCAATGCCGACGACCTCGCGCTGCTGATGACCACCGAGCAAGGCAAGCCGCTGGCGGAAGCGAAGGGCGAAGTCATCTATGCCGCTTCTTTCCTCGAATGGTTCGCAGAGGAAGCCAAGCGCGTCAGCGGCGACGTGCTGGCCACGCCCGCCAACGACAAGCGGCTGGTCGTGGTCAAGGAGCCGGTCGGTGTGTGCGCGGCGATCACGCCGTGGAACTTCCCGCTTGCGATGATTACGCGCAAGGCTGGCCCGGCGCTGGCCGCCGGCTGCGCCATGGTGCTCAAGCCGGCCGAGGACACGCCGCTGTCGGCGCTGGCGCTGGCGGTGCTGGCCGAGCGCGCCGGGCTGCCGGCGGGGCTGTTCAGTGTGATCACGGGCGACGCCATCGCCATCGGCGGCGAGCTTACCGCCAACCCGGTGGTGCGCAAGCTCAGCTTTACCGGCTCGACCGAGGTGGGCCGCATCCTGATGCGGCAGTCGGCCGACACCATCAAGAAGCTCTCGCTGGAGCTTGGCGGCAACGCGCCCTTTATCGTGTTCGACGATGCCGACCTCGATGCGGCGGTGGAGGGTGCCATTGCCTCCAAGTACCGTAATGCCGGCCAGACCTGCGTCTGCGCCAACCGGCTCTATGTCCACGACAAGGTCTATGACGCGTTCGCCGAAAAGCTGGTGGCCGCGGTTGCCAGGCTGAAGGTCGGGCACGGCGTCGAGCCGGGCGTGCTGCAGGGCCCGCTGATCAACGAGGACGCGGTGGCCAAGGTGGAGTCGCATATCGCCGACGCGCTCGGCAAGGGCGCGCGCCTGCTGGCCGGCGGCAAGCGCCATGCGCTGGGCGGCACGTTCTTCGAGCCGACCGTGCTGGCCGATGTGACCCCCGCCATGCGCGTGGCCCGGGAAGAAACCTTCGGCCCGCTGGCGCCGCTGTTCCGCTTTTCCAGCGACGAGGAAGCGATCGCGATGGCCAACGATACCGAGTTCGGCCTGGCCTCCTATTTCTTCAGCCGCGATATCGGGCGCGTCTGGCGCGTGGCCGAGGCGCTTGAGTACGGCATGGTTGGCATCAACACCGGCCTGATTTCCAACGAGGTGGCGCCGTTCGGCGGCGTCAAGCAGTCGGGCCTGGGCCGCGAAGGCTCGAAATACGGCCTCGACGAATACCTGGAGGTCAAGTACCTGTGCATGGGCGGGGTGGACCGGTGAGCGCGCCGCAAGACCGGCCCAAGGCCGTCGGCACCGTGCAGGTCGACAACGAGCGCGTGGTCGTGACCGAATGGCGTTTCGCTCCCGGCGCCGAGACCGGGCAGCATCGTCATGGCTACGACTATGTGGTGGTGCCGATGACCACCGGGGCGCTGCGCCTGCAGACGCCGGCTGGCGAGGCCACCAGCCAGCTCGTTGCCGGCCAGGCCTATTACCGCCCAGCCGGCGTCGAGCACAACGTCATCAATGCCCACGAAGGCGAATGCGTGTTCGTGGAGATCGAGATCAAGCCGGCGGCCGGCGCCGCGGGCGGAGGAAGTTGCCAATGAGCCAAGACAACACCAAGCTGCGCGAGCGCAATGGCGGGCAGATCCTTGTCGAGCAGTTGCGCATCCAGGGCGTGCGGCGCGTGTTCCTGGTGCCGGGCGAAAGCTACCTGCCCTGCATCGATGCGCTGTACGACCACCAGGACGCGATCACGCCGATCGTCTGCCGCCAGGAAAGCGGCGCCGGCTACATGGCCGAGGCCCACGGCAAGCTGACCGGCGCACCCGGCGTGTGCTTCGTCACGCGCGGCCCCGGCGCAACCAATGCCAGCATCGCCGTGCATACCGCGTTCCAGGACTCCACGCCGATGATCCTGTTCGTGGGGCAGGTGGGCAACGATTTCTACGAGCGCGAAGCCTTCCAGGAGATCGACTACCGCCGCATGTTCGGCCAGATGGCCAAGTGGGTCGCGCAGATCGACCGCACCGACCGCATTCCCGAGTTCATCGCGCGCGCCTTCGCGGTGGCCACCAGCGGCCGGCCCGGACCGGTAGTGCTGGCGCTGCCCGAAGACACGCTGTGGGGCAAGGCCACCGTGGCCGACATGCCGCGCTACGTGCGCAGCCACGCCGCGCCGGCGCCGCACGCGCTGGCGTCATTGGCCGCGATGCTGGAACAGGCCGAGCGCCCCTTCCTGATGATCGGCGGCTCCGGCTGGACGCCGGAGGCGATGCGGCAGATGGAAGGCTTTGCCGAACGCTTCGGCCTGCCGGTGGGGCTGGCGTGGCGCCGGCTGGAGTGCTTCGACAACCACCACCCCAACTATGCCGGCCATGTCGGCTGGGGCATGGGCGAGGCATTGCGCGCGCGCATCCGCGAGTCGGACCTGCTGATCGCCGTCGGCACCCGCATGGGCGAGGCCACCACCGAGGGCTATACCGTGGTGGAAAGCCCGCTGCCGCGCCAGCGGCTGGTGCATGTGTATCCCGATCCGGAAGAGCTGGGCCGCGTGTTCCGCGCGGAGGTGCCTGTCGTGGCTGACGTCGTCTCGTTCGCGGCTGCGGTGGACGGCCTGCGCCCGGCGCGCGAACACAACCGCGCGGCATTGGTGGAGCGCGCGCGGCGCGACTACCTCGACAGCCAGAAGGCGCTGCCCGCGCCAGGTCCGCTGAACCTGAACCAGGCTGCGTGCGTTGTGCGCGAGCGCCTGCCCGAGGACGCCTGCATCACCGTAGGCGCCGGCAACTACGCGGTCTTTCCGCACACCTATTACCGCTACAAGGGCGTGGGCACCAGCCTGGCGCCCACCGTGGGCTCGATGGGCTACGGCCTGCCGGCGGCCATCTCTGCCAAGCTGGAGCACCCGGAACGCACCGTGGTCTGCTATGCGGGCGACGGCTGCTTCCAGATGAACCTGCAGGAGCTGGGCGTGGCCATGCAGTACCGCCTTGGCATCGTGGTGCTGGTGTTCAACAACGGCATCTGGGGCACGATCCGCGCCCACCAGGAACGCGAATTCCCCGGCCGGACCATCGCGCTGGGCTTCGAGAACCCCGAGTTCGCCGAGCTGGCGCGCGCCTACCGCGGCTACGGCGAAGTGGTGGCCAGCGACGCCGAATTCGGCCCGGCGCTGGACCGCGCGCTCGACTTTGCCAGCACGCACAGCATGCCGGCGCTTCTGGAGCTGCGCTATGACCCCGACGGCATCGCGCCCGGCATGACCCTGTCAGGCATCCGCGCGGCGGCGCTGGCGCGCCAGGCGGCAGGCTGAGCCGGCGCTTCCTTTCACAACCACTCGACACCATGCGTGCCTTCTTCTCGGATGATCAGTTGCTGCACGAGCCCCGCCAGTTCATGCGCGCGGGCCGGTTGTGCGCGCCGACCGATGTGCCGGCCCGCGCAGCGGCACTGCAGCGCGCGCTGTCCGCGCGCGGCATCGAACTGGCGGCGCCGCCCGATTGCGGGCGCGCGCCGCTGGAGGCGGTGCACAGTCCGGCCTATCTCGACTTCCTCGCCAGCGCCTACGCGCGCTGGCAGGAACTGGCGCGCCCCGGCTTCGAGCCCGGCAACGAAGTCCTGCCCAATCTCTCGCCGTATCACAATGGCAAGGTCGGCGAGCCGCGCCGTGCCGTGTGCCCCACCGATTCGGTGATCGCACAGGCCGGCTACTACCTGGGCGACCTCAGCTGCCCGCTGGGTCCGGACAGCTGGCGCGCGATCCTGCGCGGCGCGCACAGCGCGGTGGCGGCGGCACGCCATGTGTGCGAGCGGCAGGACGGTGCCGGCATGGCCTACGCGCTGTGCCGTCCCTCCGGCCACCACGCCCACAGTGACCGCGCCGCCGGCTTCTGCTATGTCAACAACTCGGCCATTGCGGCGCAGACGCTGCTGGCCCGCTTCGGCAAGGTGGCGGTGCTCGACGTCGACGCGCACCACGGTGACGGCACCCAGCAGATCTTCTATCACCGCTCCGATGTGATGACGATCTCGCTGCATGCCGATCCGGCCGACTACTACCCGTTCTACACCGGCTATGCGAACGAGCGCGGCTATGGCGCGGGCTATGGCTACAACCTCAACTTCCCGCTGGCGCACGGCAGCGGCGACGTTGAGTTCCTGTCGGCGCTGGACGGCGCGCTGGACGCGCTGCGCGACTATCGTCCGCAGGCGGTGGTGCTGGCGCTGGGCTTCGATACCTACGAGAACGATCCCATCAGCGTCCTGAAGGTCAGCATGGATGGCTACCGCGGCATCGGCGAGCGCATCCATGCGCTGGGGCTGCCGACGGTGGTGGTGCAGGAGGGCGGCTACGAGGTCGAGGCGATCGGCCGCGGGCTGGATGCATTCCTGGCAGGTTTCGCGCCTGCGACCGCATGAGCCTGAATGGCGCAATCACCAATACTGGGAGAACTGCAATGACTAGCAAGATCGCCATCAACGGCCAGCGGCTGTGGCAATCGCTGATGGAGCTGGCGCGAATTGGCGCCACGCCGAAGGGCGGCAACGCGCGTCTGGCGCTGACCGCGCTCGACGGCCAGGGCCGCGACCTGGTGTGCGGCTGGATGCGCGACGCGGGCCTGACCGTGACGGTGGACCGCGTCGGCAATATCTTTGGCCGCCGCGCCGGGCGCAACAATGCGCTGCCGCCGGTGATGACCGGCAGCCATATCGATACGCAGCCGACTGGTGGCAAGTTCGATGGCTGTTTCGGCGTGCTGGCCGGGCTGGAAGTCATGCGCACGCTCAACGACCATGGCGTCACCACTGAAGCGCCGCTTGAACTTGCCATCTGGACCAACGAGGAAGGCACGCGCTTCGTGCCGGTGATGATGGGCTCGGGCGTGTTCGCGGGGATCTTCCCGCTGCAGACCGCGCTGGACGCCACCGATACCGAAGGCAAGCGCGTGGCGGATGAACTGCGGGCGATTGGTTATGCCGGCACCGACGAAGTGGGCGGGCGGCCGGTGGGCGCATATTTCGAAGCGCATATCGAGCAGGGCCCGGTGCTGGAAGCGGCGGACAACGTGATCGGCGTGGTCACCGGATCGCTGGGGCTGCGCTGGTGCGACGTCACCGTGACCGGCATGGAAGCCCATGCCGGCCCCACGCCGATGCCGCTGCGCCGCGACGCGCTCTATGGCGCTACCCACGTGATGCAGGAAGTAGTGCGCATCGCGCATGACTTCGCGCCGCACGGCCGCGGCACCGTCGGCGTGGTCAATCTCCATCCCGGCTCGCGCAACGTGATTCCCGGCGCGGTCAAATTCACGGTCGACCTGCGCCACGAAGACGCCGGCAAGCTGGCCGAGATGGACGCCCGTTTCCGCGCCGCATGCGAAGCGCTGGCGCAGGGCCAGACCACCGGTGCCACGTTCGACGTGAGGATCGACGATGTGCAGTACTTCCCGCCGACTCCGTTCGCGCCGGAACTGGTCGACCATGTGCGCCGCGAAGCCGTCGCGCGCGGCTACAGCCAGCAGAATATCGTCACCGGCGCGGGCCACGATGCCGTCTACATGGCGAGCGTGACCCCGACCGCGATGATCTTCGTGCCCTGCAAGGACGGCATCAGCCACAATGAAGTGGAAGATGCCCGGCCCGAGCACCTGGAAGCCGGCGCCAACGTGCTGCTCGGCGCGATGGTCGCGCAGGCGGGCGCATGACCGCCGCGGCGCGGGGTGGGCCCGACTGGTGGCGTGGCGGGCTGCTGTTCCTGTGCGTGGTGACGCTGTTCGCTACCGTGGACGCCACCGCCAAGCACCTGGTTGGCCGCTATCCCGCGCCGTTTCTCAATGCCGTGCGCTACGGTGCCACGCTGGCGGTGGCCGTGGCCATGCTTGCCGGATCTGGGCAACTGCGCTTCTGGCGCACCCCGCACCGCGGCCTGCTGGTACTGCGCGGTCTGATGCTGGCGGTGGTCGGCACCTGCTTCATGACCGCGCTGCTGTGGATGCCGCTGGCGGAGGCCACCGCCATCTACTTCATGGCGCCGCTGATGGTGGTGGGCCTGTCGCCGTGGATGCTGGGCGAGAAGGTCGGCCCGCGCCAGTGGCTGGCGGTAGGCGCAGGCTTCTGCGGGATGCTGCTCATCGTACGCCCCGGTGGCGCGGTGTCGTGGCTTGGCACCGTGCTGATGCTGGCCGCCACGCTGGCCTACGCCATGCTGCAACTGCTGACCCGGCGCATGGCGGGGCAGGTCGATGCGCGCGTGCAATACGGCTTTGCCGCACTGATCTGCATGGTCGCCACCGGCGTGCCGGCGCCGTTCTTCCCGCCGCCGGTGTGGCCCGACCTGGCCGACTGGCTGGCGATCCTGGCCATGGGCCTGATGAGCGCGGCGGCGCAGGTGCTCCTGATCCTGTCGCTGCAGCGCGCGCCGGCATCGCGGCTGGCGCCGCTGAACTATTTCCACCTGCTGCTGGCGCTGGTCTACAGCGCGCTATGGTTCGGCCGCTGGCCCGACGCGCTGGCGCTGGCCGGCATCGCCCTGATCGTGGTCGCGGGCCTGACGCAGACGCTGCCGTCGTCCGCGGCCCTGTCAACCAAACGAGGAACCCCATGAGCGAAACACGCGACCTGTCTTACTGGCAGGCCCGGGCGGCCGCACTGCGCCCGCAAAGCCGCGCCTACATCGGCGGCGCATGGACCGATGCCGCCGACGGCGCTACCTTCGACACGATCAACCCCGCCACCGGTGCGGTGCTGGCCAAGGTGGCCGCATGCGGCGCTGCGGACGTCGACCGCGCCGTCGCGGCGGCGCGCCAGGCCTTCGAGCAAGGCGTCTGGTCCGGGCTGGCACCGCGCGAGCGCAAGGCCGTGCTGCTGCGCCTGGCTGCGCTGATCGAAGCGCACCACGAGGAACTGGCCCTGCTGGAAACGCTGGACATGGGCAAGCCCATCGGCGATACGCTGGCCTACGACATTCCAGAGGCGGCGCGCACCTTCGCGTGGTACGCCGAGGCCATCGACAAGATTTACGGTGAGATCGCGCCTACCGGCGGCAATGTGCTCGCCACCATCACGCGCGAGCCGCTCGGCGTGGTGGCGGCGGTGGTGCCGTGGAACTATCCGTTGCTGATGGGAAGCTGGAAGGTCGCGCCTGCGCTGGCTGCGGGTAACAGCGTCATCCTCAAGCCTGCCGAGCAATCGCCGCTGACGGCGCTCCGGCTCGCCGAGCTGGCAGCGGAGGCCGGCATTCCGCCCGGGGTCTTCAACGTGGTGCCCGGATTGGGCGCACAAGCCGGACAGGCGCTCGGCCTGCATCCGGACGTGGATTGCATCGCCTTTACCGGCTCCACGGCCACCGGCAAGCGCTTCATGGAGTATTCCGGCCAGTCCAACCTCAAGCGTGTCTGGCTCGAATGCGGCGGCAAGTCGCCGCACATTGTGTTCCACGACTGCCCCGACCTCGAGCGCGCCGCGCAGGCCGCCGCCATCGGCATCTTCAACAACCAGGGCGAAATCTGCATCGCCGGCTCGCGCCTTTATGTCCAGCGCGCCATCTATGAGCCGTTCATGGAGAAGCTGGAGGCGTATGCCGGGGCAATGCAGCCCGGCGATCCACTTGACCCGTCCTCCGCCATGGGCGCCATCGTCGACGCGCGCCAGCTCGATCGCGTGATGTCCTACGTGGACGGCGGACAACGCGAAGGCGCGCGGCTGCGCCTGGGCGGCGAACGTGTCCGCAAGGACACCGGCGGCTACTTCCTGCAGCCCACCATCTTCGAATGCCCGAGTCAGTCGCTCAGCATCGTGCGCGAAGAAATCTTCGGCCCGGTGCTGGCCGTGACCATGTTCGACACGGAGGACGAAGTCGTGCGCATGGCCAACGATTCGCCTTATGGGCTCGGTTCAGGGCTGTGGACCGCCAACCTGTCGCGTGCGCACCGCGCCTCGCGGCGGCTGCGGGCGGGGCTGGTGTGGGTCAACTGCTATATGGATGGGGATATCACGGTGCCGTTTGGCGGGGTCAAGCAATCGGGTTCCGGACGTGACAAGTCGTTGCATGCGTTGGACAAATACAGCGATCTGAAGACTACGTGGATCAGGCTGGAGTAAGGCCCGGCAATCACCGGGTCGGAAATGGATGGTGAATCCGGAAATGGCGCCGGCTGCCGAACGGTGCCTCAGTCGATCAGCTTCCCCTGTGCATCGAAGAACGGATACGCAGGTCCGTGGTCTCCGATTGCAACGGCATGGGTGACCAGTCCGTGCACGGGATGCCACCAGTGCAGCAGGATGCCCGGCGGCTCCATCCGGAAGCGCGAAGCCGCCTGGGGGTCGAGGTCCAGCGCGACCTGGTGCGCCGGGCCGGGCGCGGTCATGGCGATGGTGCCGCCGAAGCGCCGGGTGATATGCCGATGCAGATGGCCGCACAGCACCCGCTCCACCTGTGGATGGCGCCGCACCACGACTTCGAGCAGCGCGGCGTTCTCCAGCCCCTGCCGGTCCATATGGCCGATGCCGGTGTGGAAAGGCGGGTGATGCAGCATCAGCAGGGTGGGACGCTGCGGGGCGGCGGCCAGCGCGGCTTCCAGCCATGGCAGCGCATCCGGGTCCACGCGCCCGCCGCTATGGCCGGGGACGGTGCAGTCGAAGGCGATCAGCGTCAAAGGCCCCGCGTCGATGCGGTAATGGACCGGAGCGTCGGCATCGCCCGCGGCGAACAGATAGGCGTGATCGGCGTGATCTGCGAATACGCGGCGCAGTGCGCCGCGGCTGTCGTGATTGCCCGGCATCAGCCGCACCGGCATCGGCAAGGACTCAAGAATCCCTCGCAGAAAGCGATATTCATCCTCGATGCCGAAGTCGACCAGGTCGCCGGTCACCACCGCAACGTCGGGGCGCTGAGGCAACGCCAGCAGCGTGTCGATGCACTGGCGCAGGGCGCCTGCGGTATCCACGCGCCGGTAGGAAAGCCTGCCACCCGCCTTGATATGCAGGTCCGTGATGTGGGCGACCAGGTAGGGAGCGGCCTGGGGGGCGCATTGGATCATGCCGCGCTCCGTTCGGGCGCAGCGGGCACCGTCAACAGGTGGCCGGTATCGATGCGCAGGCCAACGCGGTCGCCGGCTACCCAGCGGTCGCGTCGCGCGGTATCGAGCACGATGGGGGCAGGTGCGCCTACATCGACCAGCAGCCGGGTCGCATGGCCAAGGAACAGGGCCGTGACGACACTGCCGGCCACATGGACGTCGGGCGCATTCGGTGCGTCGGCCAGCGCTACGTCCTCGGGCCGGAACATCAGCTCCACCTGCGCCACCTCGATGTGCCGCGGCTCACGCGGCAATGCGCCACCCGGCACGCGCCACAGCTGGTGATCCGCAGCCGCCGGCAAGCGATTCATCGTGCCGATGAAGTCGGCGACGAAGACATTGGCCGGATGCCGGTAGATGTCCTGCGGCGTGCCGCTTTGCGCGATGTGCCCCTTGTCCATCACGATGATCCGGTCGCCAAGCGCCATCGCCTCGGCCTGATCGTGCGTGACATACACAGTGGTGATGCGCAGGCTGCGCAGCAGCTGGTTGATGTCGGCGCGCAACGCATCACGCAGCTTGGCATCGAGCGCCGTCAGCGGTTCGTCCAGCAGCAGCACACGCGGCTGCACGGCGATGGCGCGCGCCAGCGCCACCCGCTGGCGCTGGCCCCCGGACAGCTGGTCGACGCGCCGGTTGGCGAAGGCGCCCAGCTGCATCATGGCGAGCATGTCGTCGACCCGACTCCGGCGGGTCTGTGCGTCGACCTTGCGCACGCGCAGGCCATAGCCGATATTCTCGGCCACGGTCATATTGGGGAACAGGGCATAGTTCTGGAACACCATGCCGACGCCGCGCTGCTCGATCGGCAGATGCGTGACCGCTGCGCCGCCGAACAGCACCTCTCCGCCCGTATCGGGAAATTCCAGCCCCGCGATCATCCGCAGCGTGGTGGTCTTGCCGCAACCGGACGGACCGAGCAGCACGACAGTTTCGCCGGCACCGATGTCCAGATCCAGTGGTTCGAGCGCGCGCGTGCCGTCGGGGAACGTCTTGCCGCATTGGCGCAGGGCGATGGGGGTGGGCTCATGCATGGCGGGGGGCCTCTGTCTGTGGCTGGGACTGCGGGGTGCTGTCCGGTGCGGATGGCGAGTTCAGCGAAGTGGTGATCGTGCCGGCGAACGGCATGGGCGTGTCCTGTATCGGATGTCGCTGGGCCCGCGCACCCAGCGCGGACACCATTTGCATGATCACCAGCAGCGGAATGATCATCAGGAAAAACACGATGGTGTAGGCAGAGCCTATCTCCAGGCGCATCGAGGCATAGCTGTCGGCGAGTCCGACCGGAAGCGTCTGCGTGGTGGGCGTATGGAGCATCCATGTCAGATTGAACTCTCCGACCGACAGCGTCACGACCATCAGCGCGCCGGCGAGAATCCCTTGCCGGCAATTGGGTAGCACCACGGTGAAAAAGCGCTGCATGCGTGTCGCGCCGAGACTGGCGGCGGCGTCCTCGAGCGTGCGGATATCGATGGCGGACATGATGGCCAGCACCGAGCGCACCATGAAGGGCAAGGTGAACAGTACATGCCCGATCAGGATGAAGACCCAACTGGTGCGCAGCCATGGCAGGCCCCCATACAGCAGGATCAGGCCGAGTGCCGTCGCAAGTCCAGGGATCGCCACCGGCAACATCAGCAATTCCTCGATCAGCCGGGTCACGCGGCTGCGGCGCAGCGCCATGTAATAGGCGGCTGGAACGCCGAGCACCAGCGTACAGGCGAGGCACGCCAGCGCGATCCATAGCGACAGGAAGATGGTATTGCGGTACAGGGCCCACACTTCCTCGACCCACCGCGTGGTCAGGCCGCTCTGCAGCCCGACGAAGATATTGTTGGTGAGGCCGGCCAGCACCGACAGCCCCACGGGGACGGTCATGAACGCACAAACGGCGAGCGTCAGTGCGAGTTGGGTCCAGTAGGCGGAGCCGCGACGGTTGGTCTTCATGCTTGCTCCTACGCGGTGGCGGCAACCGCGTTGCCGGAAAGATGACGCGCCACCGCCAGCAGCGCCCAGGTCACGACCCCGAGCAGGATGGATAGTGCGGCGGCCATGCCGAAGTTGGCGTAGTTGGTGAACTCGTTGTAGATGGTGAGCGGCAGCACATCGAGTTGCGTGGCAAGGGTGAAGGCGGTGCCGAACGCGCCCATGCTGGTGGCGAAGCAGATCGCGCCGCTGGAGATCAGCGCGGGCATCAGCGCCGGCAGCATCACGTCGCGCACCACGCGCCACCGGCCGGCGCCCAGTGAGCGGGCCGCTTCCTCCAGCGAGGCGTCGAGTTTTTCGACCGCCGCCATCACGGTCAGGATCACGCGTGGAATCGAGAAGTACAGGTAGCCGACGAACAACCCGGCCATGCCATAGGCAAAAGTCCAGCGCTCGCCGGCGAGCAGGTCGCCCACCGATGCGAGCAGGCCGTTGCGGCCGCCCAGCATGATGACCATGAACCCGATCACCACGCCGGGAAAGGCCAGCGGAAAGGTCAGCATGGCCACCAGCACCGGCTTGCCCGGCACCGGATGCCGCTGCAGGAAGGTCCCCGCCACGCCGGCGATCGCCAGCGTGACCAGCGTCACCGAGGCCGACAACAGCACCGTGGACAGCAGGCTGTGCAGGTAGCGCGGGCTCGACAGCACGGTCCAGTAGACTCCCGCGCCGCTTTCCCCCGCCACGCTGACCGCCAGCAATTTGGCCATCGGCAAGCAGAAGAACGCCAGGAATACGATCAGCGCCGGCAGCGCGAAGACGATCAGCGTGCGGGCGGTTGGCGCAGTGGTGCGACGGCGCATGGGTTTCTCCATCTTGAGGGGGACTGGCCGGGGCCGCAGCGCGCCCCGGCGCGGCGTCAGCGCACTTCCTTCAGGTACTGGTCGCTGAAGGCCTTTTGCACTTCGGCCATCTTGCCGTAGTCGATGGTCTTCGCGCGCGCATAGTCCGAGGCCGGCAGGAAGCGGGATTCCACTTCCCTTGACACGGCCTTGGCCCGTACCGGGCGCAGATAGGCATTGGCCCACAGCGCCTGGCCGGCATCGGACAGCACGAAGTCCAGCACCTTGCGGGCTTCCGCAGGGTGCGGCGCCTTGTTGACCATGCTCATGACGTAGGGCACCACCAGCGAGCCCTCCCGGGGAATGACGAAGGCAACGTTGGCGCGATCCTTGTAGCGCGCGCGATAGGCGTTGAAGTCGTAGTCCAGCAGGATCGGGATTTCACCGGACAGCACGCGCGCGTACGCGGTCTGCTTCGGCACGATGGGCTGGTTCTTCTGCAGGTCCTTGAAGAACTTGAGGGCCGGGCCGAAGTTATCCAGCGAGCCGCCCAGCGCCTGGTTGATCGCCACCGCGCCCACATAGCCGACAAAGGCGCTGGCCGGGTCGAGATAGCCGACCATGCCCTTGTATTCGGGCTTCTGCAGGTCGGCCCATGACTGCGGCACCGGTTTGCCGCGCAACGCGTCGACATTGACCATCAGGCCCAGCGTGCCCGAATGGATGGCAAACCAGTGGCCCTGCGGGTCCTTCAGGCCGTCGGGGATGTCATTCCAGTTGGCAGGCTTATAGGGTGCCGTCACGCCTTCCTTCTGGGCCTGGATGCCGAACGTCACGCCGTAATACACCACGTCGGCCACCGGATTGGCCCTTTCCGCCACGATCTGGGCCAGCGACTGGCCCGAGTTCTTGTTGTCGTGCGGCACCGTGACGCCGGTCTTTTCCTTGATCGCGCGGATCTGCGCTGCCCAGTCCGCCCATTCCGGCGGGCAGTTGTAGCAGATTGCCGTTTGCGCGGCCGCGGCGTGGCTGAATACGACCGCGCCAACCGTGGGCAGCAGCCAGCGCAAGCGGCGCAGCCAGGACGAAGTCGATTGCATGATGCACTCCTTTTCTAGATATGACGGTGTGGGAAAACGGCGTAGGACGAGGCGATATCGGCGCTGCTTCGGTTGCTGTGCCGCTAAGCCGGCGGCCCCACGGTAGCGCCTTCGCGCAGCGCGTGCGGCAGCAGCGTCGCGCGGGGCAAGCGGGGGGCAGGCGCGGCCCCGGCGCTGGCGGGCGCGAGCCGTGCCAGCAGGCAGCCCAGCGCACGGGCACCGATCTCGTTGTTGGGCTGCGCCACGGTGGACAGCGGCGGTTCCAGCAACTGGCCGAGTTCGATGCCGTCGTAGCCGAGCACGGATACATCGCCGGGCACGGACAGCCCCAGGCGCTTCAGGATCGAAATCACGCCGATCGCCAGCATGTCGTTGGTGCAAAACAGCGCGGTGGGCGCGGATGGCGCTGTGACGAATTGCCGGATGCGCTCGACCTCCGCCGGCGTGTGCGTCGGCGTATGCGCTGGCAGGGACAGCGGCGGCAAGGGCTGCAGGCCATGCGCGCGCATCGCGTCCTGGTAACCCATGTGGCGCTGCCTGGCGCGGTCCGACGCGACGAAGGCGCCCGACACCACCGAGATGCGCCGATGCCCGGCAGCGATCAGCGTCTCGACGCCGGCGCGCGCGCTGACGCGGTTGTCCACCGATACCGAATAGCGTTTGCCCCGGCGCGCTGCCTGGTTGTACGCCAGGACATAGGGCACGCCTTCGGCATCCAGCTGTTCCAGCACCGCGCTGCGGGCGGCATCGGCCACCGTCAGCACCATGCCGTCGACGCGGTGACGCAGCAGATATTCAATCCGCTCGCGTTCGCGGGCCGGGTCGTAGCGGCTGGTCACCAGCATCAGCGAATAGCCTTGGGCCAGCGCCGCCTCCTCGATGCCGCGCCAGCATTCGGCAAACACGGCATTCTCGAGCGTCGGCAGCATGACCCCCACGATGCGCGAGCGCTGGGCCCGGAGCTTGGCACCCAGCAGGTTGGGGCGGAAGCCAAGCTCGCCCGCCGCCTGCAATACGCGCCCGGCGGTATCCTGGCGGACCATCTCCGGATTGCTGAACACGCGCGAGGCGGTCGCCAGCGACACGCCCGCGGCCCTGGCGACATTCACCAGAGTCGCGCCATTGGATGGCGCGGGCGGAGCGGCGAGGGCGGTGGCATTGCGGGGCATTAGGCAGGAATCGGGATCAGTGCAGGAGTTGGTGCCTGAAGTTTGTGCGGAAGAAAATGAAAACGTTTTCATTCAAGCCGCAAAAAAACGGGTGTCAAGGACAACCGTTGGTGCGGTGCGCCGCAAAACCGCCGGCGGGGCCATGCGAGTGGCGCGGAAGGCCGAACGAGGGCGATTGTGCGGGGCGCAAGTGACAGCGGGATGACACTAGTCACGAGGGACCAGCCACGGATCCTTCGCGTGATTGGCTGCAGCTAAGGTGATGGAGGCCCGCTTCGAGACCAAATTTAAACGTGTCCCCGTCTTGCGCTGGTACGGGAACATGCGCTATAGTTCGGCCTCTTTGCTGCGGCGCAGGTACGAAAGCAGGCTGCAGCAGGCACCGACACAGGAGTGGTAGTTCAGTCGGTTAGAATACCGGCCTGTCACGCCGGGGGTCGCGGGTTCGAGTCCCGTCCACTCCGCCAGTACCAAGAAGCGCCCGCAATCGCGGGCGTTTTTCATTTGTGGCTCATGTTCGCCACCCTGCACAAAGGGCGCTTGCCCGCCGGCTCCTGATAGAATCGTGGAGTTTGTCTTTCGTGCCAATCCACTACCCGAATCCGCATGCTTGATTTCGTACGCAACAACCGGCGCCTGATGCTCTTGCTGCTGCTGGTGCTTGTTTTCCCGTCGTTCGTGTTCTTCGGCGTGGAAAGCTATTCGCGCTTCATGGACAGCTCGCACGATGCCGCCAAGGTCGACGGCCGGGCCATCAGCGTGCAGGAGGTCGACAACGTCGTGCGCGACCAGAGCGAGCGCGCGCGCCAGATCCTGGGCGCCAACTATGATCCGCGCCAGTTCGAGGGTCCCGAGGCACGCAAGGCCGTGCTCGAGCAGCTGATCCAGCAACGCGTGATGGCCAATGCGGTGGCCAGCGAACACCTGACGGTGTCGGATGCCAAGCTGCTCGAAGAAATCAGCAGCCTGCCGGCGATCGCGCAGCTGCCGCGGGGCAAGGACGGCAAGATCGACGATAAGGCCTACCTGCAGCTGCTGCAGTCGCAGGGCATGACGCCCGAACAGTTCGATGCGCGCATGCGCTTCGAGCTGGCCATGCAGCAGCTGGGCGCATCGGTTGCCGCGACGGCGTTCGTGCCGAAGTCGCTGATCGAGCGACTGATGGCGGCGCGCGACCAGCAGCGCGACGTGCAGGCGCTGCTGTTCAAGCCGGCCGGCTACACCGCCAAGGTCCAGCCCGATGCCGCCGCGCTGAAGGCTTACTATGACAGCCACCAGCAGGACTTCTCGGTGCCGGAGCAGGCCAAGGTGGAATACCTGGTGCTGTCGGGCGAGGCCCTGGCGGCGTCGCAGGCGGTGACGCCGGAAGAGCTGAAGTCGTACTACGAAAGCAATATCGCGCGCTTCCGCGTCGACGAGCAGCGCCGCGCCAGCCATATCCTGATCAGCGCGCCGAAGGATGCGCCGGCCGCGCAGCGCCAGGCCGCCAAGGACAAGGCCACCAAGCTGCTGGAAGAGGTGCGCAAGCATCCGGACACCTTCGCCGACGTGGCGCGCAAGAACTCGCAAGACCCGGGCTCGGCCGAGAAGGGCGGCGACCTTGGCTTCATGGGCCGCGGCGCGCTGGTCAAGCCGTTCGAGGACGCCATGTACGCGCTCAAGGAAGGCCAGATCAGCGACGTGGTCGAAACCGACTTCGGCTACCACATCATCAAGCTGACCGGCACCAAGCCCGCGGAAACGCGGCCGCTGGAGGCCGTGCGCACCGAGCTGGAAGCCGAACTGCGCAAGCAGTTCGCCGACAAGAAGTTTGCCGAGCAGGCCGATGCCTTCGGCAATACCGTCTACGAGCAGGCCGACAGCCTCAAGCCCGCCGCCGACAAGTTCAAGCTGACCATCCAGACCGCCGACAAGGTCACGCGCCAGCCGAATCCGGCGCTGGGCGCGCAGAGCCCGCTGAACAACGAGAAGCTTCTCAAGGCGCTGTTCAGCGACGACGCCATCAAGAACAAGCGCAACACCGAAGCCGTGCAGGTTGCGCCGAACACGCTGGTGGCCGCCCGCATCGTCGCGTACCGCCCGGCGACCGTGCGCAAGTTCGAGGAAGTCGAAGCCCAGGTGCGCGAAGGCTATATCGCGCAGCAGGCCGCGGCGCTGGCGCGCAAGGATGGCGAGGCCCGCCTGGCCGCGCTGAAGCAGGCCGACAGCGCCGAGGGCTTTGGCCCGGTGCAGACGGTATCGCGCACCAAGGCCGACGGCATGACGCCGCAGGCAGTGGAAGCCGTAATGCGCGCCGATGCCGCCAAGCTGCCGGCGCTGGTGGGTGTGGACCTGGGTGCGCAGGGCTACGCGGTCTATCGCATCACCAAGGTCAGCCAGCCGGCACAGGCCAATCCGGCCCAGCGCCAGGCCGCGGCACAGCAACTGGCGCAGCTGGCCGGCCAGAGCGACCTGCAGGCCTTCTATGAAAGCCTGAAGGCCCGCGCCAAGGTCAAGATGCTGGCCCCCGCAGGCGCGACGCAAGGGCAAGGCGCCGAGTAATCCGCGCCGCCCCGCGCCACGCCGGGCACGCCGGAAACAAGAACCCCTGCCAATGTGGCAGGGGTTTTTTTGTGGTTAATCGCCGCATTGCAAGGGATGATGAGTGCGCGGGATTGTTGCTTGACTTCGTCGATGCGCCGGCCCTCTCCCCCGCCCCTCTCCCGCAAGCGGGAGAGGGGAGAAAACCAGCTGGAGGCGAAAATCCTTTGGGCTCGCCCGCGACAACGCGTGCGAGCGCAGCGACGCACTCCGTGCCAGTGCGCAAGGCCTGAGATAGGGAGCGCGCGCAGCGCAGCCGAAGGCGTCCCACCAATAACGTGATAGGCAGGCTGCCACCGACCTAAAGTCGGGTTCGTCCATCCGCCCCCGAACGCCAGGCACCTCCCGGTAGCGTCAGCAGGGTCGAACCACCACCATCACGACCGCAAGTCACCACCGCCAGAACCACCAACACCGCCTTGGCCAGCCGCCCAGGCGACGCGCTCTTTGCCTCCTTTCTGTCGCTCGGACAGAAAGGAGGTCGCCGGCTACGCCGGCGAAACAGCAGCGCCCGCCAAGCACAAAGCCGCACCCACCAAGCACGACCAACAAACAATCCGCATCACCCCAAAGGTTCAACGAGCCACTGCCCCGAATAACCCATTTATAGTCACTTCCCAACGCCGCGCTTGAGCAGCGGCTTGAGCTGCGGCCACACCGTATCCAGCAACGCCGGCTGTGCCGCGGCAGTCGGGTGAATACGGTCCGGCTGGAACCAATCCTGCCGCGCAATCACCTGGTCGAGGAAGAACGGCACCAGCCGCACCTTGTATTCCCCCGCCAGCCTGGGATACAGCGACACGAACTTCTCGGTGTAGTCCTGGCCATAGTTAGGCGGGATGCGCATGCCGATCAGCAATACGCTCGCGCCGGCCTTCTGCGCCGTGGTGACAATGTTGCGCAGGTTGGCCTCGGTGGTGTGCAGCGGCAAGCCGCGCAGCGCATCGTTGGCGCCCAGTTCGATCACCACGATGGCCGGACGGTGCCGCGACAGCAGGTCGGGCAGGCGGGTCTTGCCGCCGATGGTGGTCTCGCCGCTGATGCTGGCATTGACGACGCTATAATCGAACCGCTCCTGCCGCAGCCGGTCCTGCAGCAGCGTGACCCAGCCCGCGCCGCGCGCGATGCCGTATTCGGCCGACAAGCTGTCGCCCAGCACCAGCAACGCCGGGGCGGTGGCCTGGGCCGCGGGCTTTGCCTGGGCCTGGGCCGCGACCGGAATCGCCAGCGCCATGCCGGCTGCCAGCAGCAGCCTGCGCCTTTTCCCTCGGATCCCTATATCCATGTCTTCTTCCATTCTTGCAGTCGAATCCCTTGGAAAGACCGTAGCCGACACGACTGGTTCGCTGACGATTTTGCACGACGTGACCTTTTCCGTCACGCCGGGCGAAACGCTCGCCATCGTGGGCGCGTCCGGATCCGGCAAGTCGACGCTGCTGGGGCTGCTGGCCGGCCTGGACCTGCCCAGCGCCGGCACGGTGCGGCTGCACGGCCAGGACCTGTACGCGCTGGACGAGGACCAGCGTGCCGCGGTGCGCGGCCGGCATGTCGGCTTTGTGTTCCAGTCGTTCCAGCTGGTGGGCCACCTGACCGCGCTGGAGAATGTGATGCTGCCGCTGGAGCTGCGTGGCGAAACAGCGCAAGTGCGCGAGCGCGCCGTCGACATGCTGCAGCGCGTGGGCCTGGGCGCGCGCCTGGGCCACTACCCGCGCACGCTGTCGGGTGGCGAGCAGCAGCGCGTGGCACTGGCGCGGGCCTTCGTGGCGCGCCCCGACATCCTGTTTGCCGATGAACCGACCGGCAGCCTCGATACCGCCACCGGCGAAGCGGTGATTGCGCTGATGTTCGAACTGAACCGCGACGCCGGCTCCACGCTGGTGCTGGTCACCCACGACCGCTCGGTGGCGTCGCGCTGCGGGCGCGTGCTGACCATCGACGCCGGTCGCGTGGCCAGCGACGAATGGATCGGCGCCGAGGTCTGATCTGACGGCTAGCTGGCCGCGCCCGCCTTCAGCACCGCGCGGGCACGCGCGATCAGCGCGGCGGTGGAGGCATCGTGCTGGCCGGTGGCCGTGCCGGTCAGTTCGGCCTCGATCGGGCGCGCCAGGATCTTGCCGAGCTCAACGCCCCACTGGTCGAACGAGTTGATCCGCCACACCACGCCCTGCACGAAGGTGCGGTGCTCGTACAACGCAATCAGTGCGCCCAGCACATTGGGCGTCAGGTCCTCCATCAGCAGCGTGTTGCTGGGGCGGTTGCCGTCGAACACCATATGCGCAATGCGCACCTCGTCCTTCAGGCCGCTGGCGCGCAGCTCGTCGGCGCTGCGCCCGCGCATCAGCGCCTCGGCCTGCGCGAAGCAATTGGCCAGCAGCTTGGCGTGATGGCCGGGCAGGCGGCGCGGCGGCACCAGCGGCGCGACAAAATCCACCGGCACCACCTGCGAGCCCTGGTGGATCTGCTGGAAGTAGGCGTGCTGGCCGTTGGTGCCGGCCGTGCCCCACACCACCGGCGAGGTATGCGTGCGGATGCGCTGCCCATCGAGCTGCACGGACTTGCCGTTGCTTTCCATCTCCAGCTGCTGCAGGAAGGCGGGAAACAGCTCCAGCGAGGTCGAGTAGGGCGCCATGCAGCTGGTCGGCAGGTTCCAGAAATTGCGGTACCAGACCCCCAGCATGCCGAGGATCACCGGCATGTTGCGCTCCAGCGGCGCGGTGCGGAAATGCTCGTCCATCGCGTGCCCGCCGGCGAGCAGGTCGGAAAAGGCATCGAAGCCGACCGCCAGCGTGATCGACAGGCCGACCGACGACCACAGCGAAAAACGCCCGCCGATCCAGTCCCAGAACTCGAACATATTGGCCGGGTCGATGCCGAATTCGCGCACCGCCTCGGTATTGGTCGAGACCGCGACGAAATGCTTGGCCAGGTCCTGCTCGGCCACGCCGCTGGCGACAAACCAGGCGCGCGCGCTGCGCGCGTTGGCCATGGTCTCGAGCGTGGTGAAGGTCTTGGAGCAGACGATCACCAGGGTCCGCTGCGGGTCCAGCCGCACCAGGGTCTCGGCCAGGTCGGTGCCGTCGACGTTGGAGACGAAGTGCATGCGCGGCGCGGCATGGCCGTCGGCATCGGCCAGGTGCGACAGTGCGCGGCACACCATGCGCGGTCCCAGGTCGGAGCCGCCGATGCCGATATTGATGACATCGGTGATGCGCTCGCCGGTCGCGCCCTTCCAGGCGCCGCTGCGCACCCGTGCGGAGAAGTCGCGCATGCGTGCCAGCACCTGATGGATGGCCGGCACGACCGCTTCGCCATCGACCTTGAAGGCGGCGCCGGCGGGCGCGCGCAGCGCCACGTGCAGGACCGCGCGGTCTTCGGTGGTGTTGATATGCTCGCCCGCGAACATCGCATCGCGGCGCCGCGTGACGCCGGCCTCTGCCGCCAGCTGCATCAGCAGGCTCATGGTTTGCGGCGTGATGCGGTTCTTCGAGTAATCCAGATAGAGGCCAGCGGCTTCCAGCGAGCATTGTGCGACGCGCTGTGCGCCTTCGCGATCGAACCAGTCGCGCATCTGGGCGTCGCGAAGGGTGTCATGGTGCCGCAGCAGGGCATTCCAGGCGTGAAGGTCAGTGGGCATGCAGGACTAGCGTGCAGGACTAGCGGGGTTGCGGGGGCGCGAGCCGCGTGACGTTGCCGGCTTGCAAGACGGAGCGGTAAGTATATCGCCGCCATCGCGGCATCGGGCCTCGCGGCGGCGCCATATCGTTACCACTTGCAACATAACAGCCGCGGCACCGCACGGGTATCGGTCGTTGTCTGACGGCAGGTGCGGCCCGCGCCGCCGGTATGCGCGCGAACGCGCGCTTCACGCGTTCGCCGCGCTCAGCAACTGGTTGAATATGGCGCGCGCCGGCGCATACAGCTCGCTTGCCGTGACGCCTGCCGGGCCTGTGCCCTGTGCGACCAGCACATCGGCGGCACGGCCGTGGATCCACACCGCCGCCTGCGCCGCGGCCAGCGGCGCCATGCCTTGCGCCAGCAGCGCGCCCAGCATGCCGGCCAGCACGTCGCCGGTGCCGGCGCTGGCCAGCGCCGCGTTGCCGGTCGGGTTCAACGTCCAGGGGCTGCCGTCGGGAGCGGCAATCACGCTGCCCGAGCCCTTCAGCACCACCACGGCCCGCCATTGCGCGGCCAGCGCCGCCGCGGCGGCGGGCCGGTCGCGCTGGATCTCGGCCACCGGCACGCCCATCAGCCGCGCGGCTTCGAGCGGGTGCGGCGTCATCACGGTGGCCGCGCCGCGCGTGGCCAGGGTGCCGGCCAGTGCCGGGTCTGACGCCAGCAGGTTCAGCGCATCGGCATCCAGCACCAGCGGCAGCGTCGTGGCCTGCAGCAGCCGTGCGAACTGCTGGCGGGCGTTGGCATCGGTGCCCAGGCCCGGGCCGATCACCAGCGCCGACATCGACGTGTGCGCCAGCGTGTCGACCGCATGCAGCATCAGTTCCGGATGCAGCGGATCGAGCAGCGGTGCCGGCTGCGCCAGGAAGCCGATATGCACCTTGCCCGCGCCGAGCCATTGCGCGGCCCGGGCACCAAGCAGCGGCGCGCCGGTCATGCCCACGTTGCCGCCGATGACGGCGAGCGAGCCGTGCGTCCCCTTGTTGCTGGCGTGCCGGCGCCGGGGCAGCGCGGCACCGAAGAGCGCCGGGCCATTCACCAGGCCTTGCGGCGTTTCGTGCTGGAGATCGTCCAGGCCGATCGGCGCGATGTCGACCGCGCCGGCGCAGTCGCGCCCGTCGAGCGTGAGCAGGCCGGGCTTGGCGGCAATGAAGGTCAGCGTGCGCTGCGCCCGCACTGCCGGCGCGCCCGCGCCGGTGTCGGCGGACAGCCCGCTGGGAATGTCCAGCGCAAACACGGGCAGCCCGCTGCGATTGAGTTGCGCGATCCACCACGCCATGGGGCCGTCGGCGGGGCGGTTCAGGCCGATGCCCAGCAGGCCGTCGACGATCGCGGTGGTGTCGGCGGGCCAGGGCGCGTCATGCGAGGCATCCCTCTGCGCCATCGCGCGCAGCGGCACGGCCGCGGCCTGCGCCTGCTGCCATGCGGTCGCGGCATCGGCGGGCAGGCGCTGCGGATCGGCCGCCAGCCACACCTGCACCGCGCGGCCGGCACGGTGCAGCAGCGTGGCGGCGACCAGCGCATCGCCGCCGTTGTTGCCAGGACCCGCCAGGAACAACAGCGGTCCGCCGGGCGCATGGCAGGCGAGCCAGCGCGCCGCCGCGGCGCCCGCGCGCGACATCAGCGTGAAGGCCGGCAGCTGCGCCAGCGCGGCGCGCTCGATGCGGCGGATGGCGGCCACGTCGTAGAGCGGCACCGGGCGCGGTGCGGCGGCATCCAGGGCAAGCCAGCCTTCACCATGGGCGGCGGGTGTGAGGACGGTGGCGGCAGAGGGTGTCATGTCGGGCTTATCCGGACGGCCCCAGCCCGTAGCGATCCGGCAGCAGGCCTTCCATGTCGATGTCGGGGCCGCCGTGGCTGGCGCCAGCGCTGGCGGCGATCTGGTCAGCCGCAATCTTGCCTGATCCGCAGCTCATCGCCCAGCCCGTCGAACCATGGCCGAGGTTCAGGAACAGTCCGGGCACGGCGGTGGGTCCGATCAGCGGCGGGCCGTCGGGCAGCATCGGCCGCGCGCCGGCCCATTGCGTGGCCTCGTGGTAGTTGCCTGCCGCCGGAAACCAGTCGCGCGCCACCTTGACCAGCGTGTTCAGCGCGGCGGGGCGCAGGTCGAGCCGGCGCGAGCCCAGCTCCGCCGTGCCGGCCACGCGCAGCCGGTTGCCCATGCGCGTCATGGCGACCTTGTACGATTCGTCCATCAGCGCCCCCAGCGGGGCCTGCAGCTCGTCGCGGATCATTACCGTCACCGAATAGCCCTTGACCGGATACAGCGGCACGCGCAAGCCCAGCGGGCGCAGCAGTGCGGCACTGTCGGCGCCGGCGGCAAGCAGCACGCGCTCGGCGCTCAGCACCTCGGCCGCACCCTGGCCGCCGGGCTGGGACAGTTCCAGCTCCAGCTTGCCGGCGTGGCCCGGCCGGATGCGCGTCACCCTGGTGTCGAAGCGGAACGACACGCCCGCGGCCTGCGCATGCCGGTGCAGCGCGCGCACGAACATCGGGCAGTTGCCGGATTCATCCTCGGGCAGATGCAGTCCGCCGGCCAGCGGCGTGTCCGCGGCCAGGCCCGGTTCGATCTGGCGGCATTCGCCGGCGCTGACCAGCCGGTGCGGCACGTGGTTCTCGCGCAGCAGGGCGATGGCGGGGCTGGCCAGATCCAGGTCGCGCGCGGTGCGGAACAGCTGCAGGTATCCCTGCGACTGCTCGTAGTCGATGTCCAGCTCGCTGCGCAGCCGGTGCAGGCAGGCGCGGCTGTAGAACGCCAGCCGCTGCATGCGCAGCTTGTTGGCGCGGTAGCGCTCGAGCCGGCATTCGCGCAGCCAGCGCGCGATCCAGCGCCACATGGCCGGGTCGGCGGCGGGGCGGAACAGCACCGGCGCCTCGCGCGCGAAGAGCGTGCGCAGGATCTTGGCCGGCATGCCCGGCGCGGCCCAGGGCGTGACGTAGCCGGGCGCGATCACGCCGGCATTGCCGAAGCTGGCTTCCTGCGCCGGCGCGCCGCGGCGCTCGAGCACGGTCACGTCGAAGCCGGCCTGCCGCAGGTACCACGCGGAACTGACGCCGATCGCGCCGGCGCCGATGACGATCACATGCATCGGTCTGGAACCCTCCACGCGAGTCCGTTGCCGTGGCTACCTGACCTCCTGCTGCATGACCATGTCGGGGAGCCAGGTCACCACGGCGGGCCAGATCGTGACGATGGCGATCGCCACCACCATCATCATGAAGAACGGCAGCGAGACCCGCGCGATGTAATTGCTGTCCTTGCCCGTCATGCTCTGCAAAACGAACAGGTTGAAGCCGACCGGCGGCGTCACTTCGGCAATCTCCACCAGCAGCACGATGAAGATGCCGAACCAGACCAGGTCGAAGCCGGCCGCCTGCACCATCGGCAGCACCGTGGCAGTGGTGAGGGCGATCATCGAGATGCCGTCCAGCGCCGTGCCCAGCACGATGTAGATCACCGTCAGCACCGCGATCAGCGCCCACGGCGACAGCTGCAGCGCGGCCACCCACTCGGCCAGCGCGCGCGGGATGCCGGTAAAGCTCATGGTCACCGACAGGAACGAGGTTGCGCCCAGCACGAACATGATCATCGCGGTCAGGCGCGTGGCCGACATCAGGCTGTCCCAGAATGCCGCGCGCGTCAGCGAGCCCCCGGCCCAGGCCAGTGCCAGCGACGCGACCACGCCATAGGCGGCGGCCTCGGTCGCGGTGGCATAGCCGGTCACCATGATCCAGGTGATGAAGGCGATCAGCGCGATGCACGGCAGCAACTGCCGGACCGAGGCCAGCCGGGCGTGCCAGTCGAAGCGCTCCGACGCCGGGGTCTTGTCGGGGTTGGCCAGCGCCCACACCACGATATAGCCGGAGAACAGCAGCATCAGCAGCAACCCCGGGATAAAGCCCGCCAGGAATACGCGGATGATCGACACGTCCGCCGAGACCGCGTACACGACCATCGTGATCGACGGCGGGATCAGGATGCCGAGCGTGCCGGCGCACGACAGCGAGCCCAGCGTCACGCGCTCGTCGTAGCCGCGCCGCGTCAGTTCGGGCAGGGCCGACTTGGCGATGGTGGCGCAGGTGGCCGCCGACGAGCCCGACACCGAGCCGAAGATGCCGCAGCCCAGGATGTTGACGTGCATCAGCCGCCCGGGGAGCCAGCTCAGCCATGGCGACAGCCCGCTGAACATCTGCTCCGACAGCCGGGTGCGGAACAGGATCTCGCCCATCCACACGAACAGCGGCAGCGATGCCAGCGTGTACGAGGCGCTCGATGACCACCAGGCATTGGCCAGGCTGACCATCGCCTCGCGGTCGGAGAATATCACCAGCCCGACCCACGACGTGACCGCGATGGCCACGGGAATCCACGCGCCCAGCGCGAGGAAGACGATCAGTACCAGCAGCAGGATCAGTGCAACCACGACAGTGCTCATCAGACCGTCTCCCCGAAATCGCCGGCGGCAAGCTTGGCTTCCTGGGCCAGCTGGTAGCGCGGCTTCTGCCGGCGCACCACGCGCAGCCATTCATCCGCGACCGCCAGCAGGAAGCCGGTACAGCCCAGCACCGCGAAGCTCTGCGGTATCCACAACGGAATCACGATCTGGCCCTGCGAGACATCGCCGATCTCCCAGCTCTGCCACGCAAAGGTGCCCAGCGCCCACGCCGCGTAGGCGGCAAACACCAGGCACACGGTCAGCGAGACCAGTTCCAGCAGCCAGCGCCGGCGCGGGCCGAGCGCCGACAGCAGCATCTCCACGCGCACGATGCCGCCATGCTGGAAGGTCTGCCCGAGCACCAGGAAGGCGGAGGCGGCGCACAGCCAGGCAACGATATCGTCGCCGCCCTTGAAGATCACCGAGGTTTCGCGCGACAGCGACATCAGGATCATGATCACGCAGACGGCGAGGATGCATAGCGCGCCGAGCGTGGCGAACAGGTCCAGCAGGCGGTCGAGCCAGCGCTTGGAGGAGGGGGCAGTTGGCATGATGGGCGGCGCAAGATGGGAAGGGGCGCCCCGCATGACAGCCGGCGCGGCGGCGATGCAGGGCGCTGGAGATCGGTGGGCGCGGGTCCGCGGGCCTACTTGCGGTAAGCGTCGAGGATGGCCTTGCCGTCAGGGCCCGCGCTCTTGGCCCAGTCGTCGACCATGGTCTGGCCGAGCTTCTGCATGTCGGCCTTGAGCTGCGGCGACGGTGGCTGCACCGTCATGCCGTTCTTGGCCAGCGTGGCGAGGTATTCACGGGTCTTTTGCTCGGACACCTGCCAGCCGCGCTTCTCGGCGTCGGCGACGGCCTTGAGCAGCGCGTCCTGGGTGGGCTTGTCCAGCGCCGCGAAGGCCTTCTTGCTGACCACCAGCATGTTCTTGGGCAGCCAGGCATCGACGGCATAGAAGTACTTCACGCTCTCCCACACCTTGGTGTCGACGCCGGTCGCCCCCGACGACATGAAGGAGTTGACGGTGCCGGTGGCCAGCGCCTGCGCCAGGTCGGCGGCCTGGATCGTGACCGGCTGCGCGCCGACCAGCTCGGCGATGCGCGAGGTGGCGGGATTGTAGGCGCGCCACTTCAGGCCCTTCATGTCGGCGGCCGAGTTGATCGGCTTGTTGGCATAGATGCCCTGGGGCGGCCAGGCCACCGCGTACAGCAGCTTCAGCCCCTGCTTGTCCAGCACCTTCTCCGTGACCGGGCGCGAGGCCTGCCACAGCCGGTAGGCATCGGCATAGCTGGTGGCCAGGAACGGCACCGCGTCGACACCGAACACCGGGTTCTCGTTGGCCAGCAGCGACATCAGGATCTCGCCCATCTGCACCTGGCCGGTCTGCACGCCGCGCTTGATTTCGTTGGCCTTGAGCAGCGACCCGTTCGGATGCAGCACGATCTTGAGCTTGCCGCCGGTGGCCTTGTCGACGTCGCTGGCCATCTGCTGCAGGTTCTCGGTGTGCAGGTTGGCGACGGGATAGCCGGTGGGCAGGTCCCACTTGGTCTCCGCCTGTGCCGCCACGGCGGCCAGCATCAGCGTGGCCGCGATCATTGCCTTGACTCGCATCTCGATCTCTCCTGGTGTGCGCGCGGGGGCGCGGTTGTACAGCGGGTTGCGTACTACCTGGTGCCACGCGCAGGCCCGGCTCCCGGACGCGCGCGGCGCAAGATCAACGGCGCGGCGGCGGGCTCAGTCGTCGCGCGCCGAGGGCTGCACGATGGGCTGCACGATCCGTTCCAATGCAAGGGCCGTGCCGAGCAGGCTGGCGTCGCGCATCGGCCCGTGCGACAGCATCAGGCCCACCGGCAGCTCGTCCGGCGCGTGGCAGGGCATCGATACCGAACAGCCGTCGAAGAAATTGAAGGCGGAGGTATTGCGCAACAGCAGGGCATTGACGCGGAAGAAGTGCGCGTCATCGGTGCGCAGCGGCGCGATCTCGGGCGCCACCATCGGCACGGTCGGGCAGACCACCGCGTCGAAACCGTCCAGCCGCGCTTCCATGCGGGCGATCCAGTCCAGCCGCGCGCGGCCCAGGTCGATATAGTCGGCGGCGCTGATGCCAGCGCCGCGGTCGATGCGCGACGCCACGCGCGGGTCGTAGCGGTCGCGGCGGGCAGCCAGCGTGTGGCGGTGGATGGCATAGGCCTCGGCCGCGCTGAAGCCGCCGTGCGCGTTCAGCGCGGCAAGTTCGCCGAGTTCGGGCAGGTCAACATGCTCCAGCCGCACGCCGGCGGCCGACAGCCGGCCCAGGGCGCGGTCGAAGGCGCGCGCCACCACGGGGTCGAGATCGTCCAGCAGCAGCTGGCGGGGGATCGCCAGCCGCGTCGCGGCGGCGTCGGTCACGCGCGGCAGCACCGCGCTGTCGGCGATCACGCTGTCCACCGCGATGCAGTCGCTGACCGTGCGCGCCATGGCGCAGGCGGTGTCCAGCGTGTACGACAGCGGGAAGGCGCCGGCCAGCGGCACGCGCCGCGCGGTGGGCTTGAACCCGGTAATGCCGCACAGCGCGGCCGGGATGCGGATCGAGCCGCCGGTGTCGCTGCCCAGCGCGGCCACCGCCAGCCCCAGCGCCACCGATACCGCGGCGCCGGACGACGACCCGCCCGGGATGCGACCGGGCCCTTCGCCGCCGGCCGGATTGGCGGGCGTGCCGTAATGGGGATTGATGCCTACGCCCGAGAACGCGAACTCGGTCATGTTGGTGCGGCCGATCAGCGCTGCCCCGGCCGCGCGCAACCGCGCCACCACGGGCGCGTCGGCGGCGGCCGGCGCGGCATCGGCGCGCACCACCGAGGCGGCACGGGTGATCTCGCCGGCCACGTCATACAGGTCCTTGACCGAAACCGGCAGGCCCGCCAGCGGATGCAGCGCCTTGCCGGCACGGCTGGCGGCATCCGCGGCGCGTGCCACCTGGGCGGCGGCGTCGAAGGTGCTGTGCAGGAATACGGCCTCGGCCGCCGGCGTGGCCGCGCGGGCCGCGGCCTGCTCCACGATCTGGGCGCGGCTGGTGGTGCCCTCGCGCAGGCGGGCGTTGAGGGTATCGAGGTCGGGAAGCATCAGGGGCATGGGTCTGCAAATGGGAGGCGGAGGCGCGCGCGGCGGGGCGGCCCGGGAACCTCAAGGGTAGCAAGAAGCCCTGCAAGGCGACAGGTAGGGATGGCCTCAATGTGACGGCCCGCAGGCCGCTGGTAGCGCCGCCGGCTAGGGCTGGCGCGGCAGCCTTACCTCGAACACGGTGCCGGCGGCATCGGAGCGGGCTTCGATCAAGCCGTGGTGGGCCTTGGCGATTTCGCTCGCGATATACAGCCCGAGCCCCAGGCCGGGGGCGTTCTTGTCGTCCGGATCGTCGCCTCGCTTGAGCGGGTCGAAGATCTGGCTCATCGTTTGCGGATCGATCGGCGGGCCGCTGTTCCAGACCGCGGCACGGACCTCCGCATCGTCGCCGCTCACGACAACCCGGACCGGCGTGTCCGCCGCGCCGTACGTGACCGCATTGGTCACCAGGTTGGAAAGCAGCTGCTGCAGCCGCGCGCCGTCCCAGGCGCCCTTCAGGTTGCCATGGGCGGTGAATTCGATGCGGTGGCCGGGGTGGGCGGCGCGCAGCTGGTCCACGGCATCGCCAAACACCTGTGCCAGGTCGATCGCGGCGGGCGCGATGTTGATGCCCAGGCCAAGCTTGGTCCGGTTGAAATCGCACAGGTCGTCCAGCAGCGCATTCATGCGGGCGCCGCTGCGGATCAGCCGGGTCGCGGCTTCCGACACCTTATCCCCGGCGTTCAGCGCGGCCAGGAACTGGGCGGTGGTCTGGATGGTTTGCAGCGGGCTGCGCATGTCGTGCCCCAGCATGCCGAGCAGCAGGTTGCGCGCCTGCTCGACCTGCGCATCGAAATACCCGACGGATTCCGTGACGGCCTGGTCGATGGCCTCGTTGAAGCGGATCATGTCGTCGAAATCCGATGGCCCCGGTTGGCCGTCATCGATCCACAGCCGCAGCACGCTGGCACGCAGGGCCCGGTATTCGCTGACCATCTGGTTGATGTTGAAGCCATGGCGTGCCCGCAGCAGCGCGTGGGTCTGGGCCGCGGTTGCCGGAGCGCCGGGCGGGTGGGGCAACCGCCCCATCGACTTCTCGCGCTGGACGTGGCGCGTTTGCGGCGTCGACAAATCCTTGACGACGGCATGCAGGATCTGCTGCGCGTGATCGCGCAGGGCCGGTGCATCCATGTGTCTTGCGGCCGGCATGATGGTGGCGGCAAACGCCTCCCATTCCGTCAGGATGCGGCTCATGTCGCGCAAGATGAATTCAGCAAGTCGCATGTGTACTCCGGCAGGATTGTGCGAACCCGTCTATGCCCCTCGTCCAGAAATATCTTACGCGATTGTGGGCCCGGCCCCTGAGCGCCAGGGTCATGGACGCGCAGAGGCGCGATGACAGCGCCCGTGACAGCAAGTGCTGTAGCGGTCATCGGGAGGCTGCGCAGGGCAGGCGACAGGCCGCGCTGTCAGCCGTGCGATTCCTCGGGACCGACGGTCGCGCGCAGGCGCAGGCCACCGTCGTGGCGATGGATATGCAGTTCGCCGTTCTCCCGCATGGCCTGTGCCCACCCCGCCGAGATCGCGTCCTCGAGCGTCGGGAACCGTTGCGGTTGCGGCATGCTCTCGGTGTCCAGCGCCCAGCCGGCGTCGAGCGGTGTAACGCGAATGATTCGCGCTTGCATATTGCCTCCCGGATCCGGGCAAAAAAGCGCCCGCTACGTGTAGCGGGCGGTCGAAGCCGAATGGGTGAACGCATCCGGCAGTGCGATATTCCCGCGCCGCGCTCGCCATAGCATATCCCCACTCAGGAGGTAGCGTGGCAGCAATGCATCACGTCTTGATGCTTCCGCATCGAGCCTGCCTCAGGCGGGTTCCGCGCGGTAGGCAGACCAATAATAGTGGCTGTGCCGGTTATGGCGCGCGAGCTTCTTCACGATAAAGAGCCGGACCGTGCCGAGATGGCCGGCCTCGACCAGGACCTCATGGTGGTTGGGCGCCTCCGCCGTGGCGCGCGGCAGCGCCTGCAGCGCGGCGGCGACATGGTGCCCCTGCACCTGCGCGAGGATGCCGTTCGCCCCCGGCGCCAGGTATTCGGGCGCTGCAGCCGGCAGATGGCAGCCGGCGGCCCGTTTGCTGTTGCCCATGCTTACCTCCGCCCTGGCACGATACGCACGCCGTCGCGGCAGACCTCGATCTGCGGCTGGTGGCCATAGGCGCGCAGCAGCCGGACATCGCTCCGGGCGGACGCGGGAATGTCCTGGCGGCAAGCCAGGGCACTACGGCTGATGTGATAGGGGCCGCAAGCGGGGCAGAGGTAGAGATAGCCGCGGGGCGCGGCGCGCGTGCGCTCGGCAGCAGCGCCGCAGAGGGGGCAGTTTGCAGGTTCGGGCGACATCGGGGGCTCGGATGGATACTGTATGGATATACAGTATAGCGTCTTCGGCCGGTCTGAGAAGCGTTCTGGAACGCCATCAGGCTGTCGGGTATCGCAGGCGGGCTGGCCGGCCGAAATGTCGTTTTATTCGTGGTAATTCACCGATAAACTGTCATGCCACAGGCGGCTGCCCCCGGCTGGGACCCTGCAATAATCGCCCCCCGGATGCCGCAAACACCGGCCGCCATTGAAAGGAATCTTCTCCATGTCACCCAAGTCCGCCGAAAGCGCGCACGCTGCCGGGGCCGCCGAAGCCGCCGCCGGCAGGCCCGCAACCACCCTGTCGCGTGCCGCCGGCGCGAATATCGTGTCGTCGTCGCACCTGGTGTCGGTGCGCAGCCCCGAGTTGTCGGAATTCGAGTTCGGCCTGAACACGGCCTACAACGCCTACAGCCGCTGGGTGGTGCGCTGCATGGGCGCCGCCGGCGTACGCGACCTGACCTTCCTGGACGTGCTGGTCCTGCACCACGTCAACCACCGCGGCCGGCCCAAGCGACTGGCCGATATCTGTTTCGTGCTCAACGTGGAAGACACACACCTGGTTACCTATGCGCTGAAGAAGCTGCAGGGGCTGGGACTGGTCAGCGGAGAGCGGGTGGGCAAGGAGGCGACGTACTCGACCACCGAGGCTGGTGCCGAGGCGTGTTCGCGCTACCGCGAGATCCGCGAGCAATGCCTGACCAGCAATTTCACCGCGGGCAGTGAGGAGAATGCCGAAATCGGCGAACTGGCCCGGCTGATGCGCGTGCTGACCGGGCTGTATGAGCAGGCGGCGCGGTCGGCAACGTCACTCTGACCCTCGCAGCGCCTGAAAGTGATGCATAAGCGTTATCACGATCGGGGCTGACACAGCGGGCCCGTGATGTCGCAGTGCAAAAAGCGGGTGCCGGCAAGGTACAATAGCGGTTTCCCGCCAGCCGGCACCCCATGCAGCGGTGCCGAGCATGCAGCAGCCCCTAGGCCCCTACAGGCTTTACCTCCACGCCTCCCTGACCGCTACGATCATGGCGCATTTCTCGTGCTTCCCCGGCGCTTTGGCGCTTTCCGCCTTCCGTCAGCAACGCCTGCTCACCGCTCTGCGGCAGATCGATGCCGATATCGAGTCCGTGCATGGCCAGTTCCTGCATTTTGTTGACGCGCAGACGCCGCTGTCGGCCGACGACCAGTCGCGCGTGGCGGCGCTGCTGACCTATGGCGCACCGTTCGCCGAGCAGCCCGAGGGCGACCGCTTCGTGGTGATCCCGCGTTTCGGCACGATTTCGCCGTGGGCCAGCAAGGCCACCGACATCGCCCATAACTGCGGCCTGACGCATATCCACCGCATCGAGCGCGGCATCGAGATCACCGTGATCTGCAAGAAGGGCCTGCTGCGCGGCCGCAAGTCGCTGGACGCGGACACCCGCGCCGCCGTCGCCGCGCACCTGTTCGACCGCATGACCGAGACCGTGGTCGCGTCGCGTGACGATGCCGCCGGCCTGTTCCAGGAGCTGCCGGCCAAGCCGCTGCGCTTTATCGACATCTCGGCCGGGCGCAGCGCGCTGGCCGCCGCCAACGTCGAGATGGGCCTGGCGCTGTCCGAGGACGAGATCGACTACCTGGTCGACGCCTATGCAAAGCTGGAGCGCAACCCGACCGACGTCGAGCTGATGATGTTCGCGCAGGCCAACAGCGAGCACTGCCGCCACAAGATCTTCAACGCCACCTGGACCATCGACGGCGTGCAGCAGGACAAGTCGCTGTTCGCGATGATCCGCAACACGCACCAGCTCAATCCGCAGGGCTCGATCGTGGCCTACTCGGACAACTCGGCGGTGATGGAAGGCGACGTGGCCGAGCGCTGGTTCCCGCGCGGCACCGACCACAAGTACGGCCGCCACGAGGCGCTGACGCACACGCTGATGAAGGTGGAGACGCACAACCACCCGACCGCGATCTCGCCGTTCCCGGGCGCCTCCACCGGCGCCGGCGGTGAAATCCGCGACGAAGGCGCGACCGGCCGCGGCGCCAAGCCCAAGGCCGGCCTGACGGGCTTCACGGTGTCCAACCTGATGCTGCCCGATGCGGTGGAGTCCTGGGAAAACGACCGCGACGCGGCCCAGCCGGTGGCGCACCGCAACCCCGACGACAAGCCCGGCGTGACCGGCAAGCCGGATCGCATCGCTTCGCCGCTGCAGATCATGATCGACGGCCCGCTGGGCGGCGCCGCGTTCAACAACGAATTCGGCCGCGCCAACCTGGGCGGCTACTTCCGCGTCTACGAGCAGAACGTCGGCGGTACCGTGCGCGGCTACCACAAGCCGATCATGATCGCCGGCGGCATCGGCAATATCGATGCCTCGCACACGCACAAGAACCCGCTGCCGGCCGGCACGCTGCTGATCCAGCTGGGCGGCCCGGGCATGCGCATCGGCATGGGCGGCGGCGCCGCGAGCTCGATGGCGACCGGCACCAACACCGCCGACCTGGACTTCGATTCGGTCCAGCGCGGCAACCCCGAGATGGAGCGCCGCGCGCAGGAAGTGATCAACGCCTGCTGGCAGCTCGGCGATGCCAACCCGATCCTGTCGATCCACGACGTCGGCGCGGGCGGCATCTCCAACGCCTTCCCGGAACTGGTCGACGGCGCCGGCCGCGGCGCGCGCTTCGACCTGCGCCAGGTGCACCTGGAAGAGTCGGGCCTGTCGCCGGCGGAAATCTGGTGCAACGAGTCGCAGGAGCGCTATGTGCTGGCGATCGCGCCGGACAGCTTCCCGCAGTTCCAGGCCATGTGCGAGCGCGAGCGTTCGCCGTTCGCCGTGGTCGGCATCGCCACCGAAGAGAAGCAGCTGCAGCTGGTCGACGCCAGCGTCGACGCCGCGCTCAAGGAACACTACGCGGTCAACATGCCGATGGACGTGCTGCTGGGCAAGCCGCCGCGCATGCACCGCGACGTCAAGCGCGTCGAGCAGCCGCTGCCGGCCGTCGACGTGACCGGCATCAGCCTGGAGCAGGCCGTGCGCGACGTGCTGCGCCACCCGACCGTGGCCAACAAATCGTTCCTGATCAGCATCGGCGACCGCACCGTGGGCGGCATGAACGCGCGCGACCAGATGGTTGGCCCATGGCAGGTGCCGGTGGCCGACGTGGCCGTGACCACG
Source organism: Cupriavidus taiwanensis LMG 19424 (assembly GCF_000069785.1). Classification (NCBI taxonomy): domain Bacteria; kingdom Pseudomonadati; phylum Pseudomonadota; class Betaproteobacteria; order Burkholderiales; family Burkholderiaceae; genus Cupriavidus; species Cupriavidus taiwanensis. The sequence continues at coordinate 1,509,158 of NC_010528.1, forward strand.
CTGGACTACAAGGGCACCGCGGGCGAGGCGATGACCATGGGCGAGCGCACGCCGCTGGCCGTGATCGATGCCCCGGCCTCCGGCCGCATGGCAATCGGCGAGGCGCTGACCAACCTGGCGGCCGCGCCGGTCAAGGACCTGGGCAAGGTCAAGCTGTCTGCCAACTGGATGGCTGCTTGCGGCGTCGAAGGTGAAGATGCGAAGCTGTACGACACCGTGCATGCCGTCGGCATGGAGCTGTGCCCGGCGCTGGGCATCAGCATCCCGGTGGGCAAGGATTCGCTGTCGATGCGCACCAAGTGGCAGGACAACGGTGTCGACAAGGAAGTGGTCGCGCCGGTATCGCTGATCATCTCGGCCTTTGCCGCGGTGGACGACGTCAACCGCACGCTGACGCCGCAACTGCGCACCGACGCCGGCGACAGCGTGCTGATCGCCGTCGACCTGGGCCGCGGCAAGAACCGCATGGCCGGCAGCATCCTGGCGCAGGTGACGCAGCAGGTGGGCGACAGCGCGCCGGACGTCGACAATGCAGAAGACCTGAAGAACTTCTTCAACGTGATCCAGCGCCTGAACCGCGAGGGCAAGCTGCTGGCCTACCACGACCGTTCCGACGGCGGCTTCATGGCGACGCTGGCCGAAATGGCGTTTGCCGGCCACTGCGGCGTGTCGCTGAACGTCGACATGCTGGCGCTCGATCCGCAGCAGGAGCAGGACTACGGCGACGCCAAGAACTGGGCCCAGCAGATCGCCGAGCGCCGCAACGACCAGACCCTGCGCGCGCTGTTCGCGGAAGAGCTGGGCGCGGTGGTGCAGGTGCGCATGGAGGACCGCGACGCCGTGTTCGCGGTGCTGCGCGAAGCGGGGCTGTCCGCATGCAGCCATGTGGTGGGCAAGCCCAACACCACCGACCAGGTCGAAATCTATCGCGACGCCAAGAAGGTGTTCGGCGCCTCGCGTACCGACCTGCAGCGCAACTGGAGCGAAGTCAGCTGGCGCATCGCGCGCCTGCGCGACAACCCCGCCTGCGCCGACAGCGAATACGACCGCCTGCTCGACGCCGCCGACCCCGGCATCAGCCCGGTGCTGACCTTCGATCCGGCCGAAGACATCGCTGCACCGTTCATCGCCACTGGCGCGCGTCCGCGCGTGGCGATCCTGCGCGAGCAGGGCGTCAACTCGCAGATCGAGATGGCGTACAGCATGGACCGCGCCGGCTTCGACACGCACGACGTGCACATGAGCGACCTGATCGCCGGGCGCGCCAACCTGGCTGACTTCAAGGGCTTCGTCGCCTGCGGCGGCTTCAGCTACGGCGACGTGCTGGGCGCGGGCGAGGGCTGGGCCAAGACCATCCTGTTCAATGCGCAGATGGCCGAACAGTTCGCGGCCTTCTTCAATCGCCAGGACACCTTCGCGCTGGGCGTGTGCAACGGCTGCCAGATGATGAGCAACCTGGCCCCGATCATCCCGGGCGCCGGCGCGTGGCCGAAGTTCACGCGCAACCAGTCAGAGCAGTACGAAGCGCGCTACGTGACCGTGGAAGTGCAGTCGTCGCCGTCGATCTTTTTCGCCGGCATGGAAGGCAGCCGCATCCCCATCGTGGTCGCGCACGGCGAAGGGTTTGCCGACTTCTCGCAGCAGGGCAATATCGACCAGGCCCATGTGGCGCTGCGCTTTGTCGACAACTACGGCGCGGTCACGCAGACCTATCCGCTCAACCCGAACGGCTCGCCGGACGGCATCACCTCGGTGACCACCGTCGACGGCCGCTTCACTGTGCTGATGCCGCACCCCGAGCGCGTCTTCCGCGCCGCGACCATGAGCTGGGCGCCGGACGCATGGAAGCAGGTCGCCGACGGCGGCAGCCCGTGGATGCGGATGTTCCGCAATGCGAGGAAGTGGGTGGGGTAAGGCTCCGCGCCAGGGGAACCGACTTCTGGCGGTTTAGCCTCTCCTGATTGCGGGGAGGGGCGGGGGTGAGGGCCGGCGCATCAACGAAGCCCGGCGCCGCCCCCGAACCCACCATCCCGATACGCACCCGCCTGCGCCCCAAGGCCGGCGTCAGGCCGCAGCCACTCCCCGCGGCCTCGAACTCCACGCCACATACGCATACGTCAGCATCCGCGCGCCCTCATCATGGCGCGCGGGCGCCAGCGCGCCGCTGGCCAGTTGATAGGCCACGACGGCATGCAAGGTCTTTTCCGGGGAATACCGATCCCGCAAGGGGAGGTGGGGATGGAGCCGGCGCCAGCCGGGGGCGGCGCCGTCCAGGGTCGCCCAGGCCAGTGCGCAATAGCACAGGCCCCGGGACGAGAGATGCCAGAGCTGCCAGTAGCGGCCGGTCGTGTGCACGCGCTGCATCCTGAATGGCTGCAGGGCCGGCGGGGGCGACCGGCCCGCGGCTTACTGGATCCTGGCCTTGTCCTTCAGGGACTTCATCATGGCCTGGAACTGCTCGCGTTGCCAGTTCTGGTCGCCCATCAGCATCTGCGTCAGCTGCGGCTTCACTTCTTCGAACGACGGGATCTTGGCGTCGCGCACGTCGACCAGCTCGATAATGTGCCAGCCAAACTGGGTCTTGACCGGGGTGTCGGTCATCTGGCCCTTCTTCAGGCCGGTCATGGCCGCGGAGAACTCGGGCACGTAGCTGCTGCTGTTGGCCCAGTCCAGGTCGCCGCCGTTGGCGGCCGAGCCCGGGTCCTTCGACGCGGCCTTGGCCTGGTCCTCGAACTTGGCGCCGCCCTTGATCTTGGCGATGATGGCCTTGGCGTCGGCTTCCTTTTCCACCAGGATATGGCGGGCATGGTATTCCTTGCCGTTGCCGAACTGCGACTTGATCTTGTCGTACTGCTTGCGCAGCTCGGCGTCGCTGGCGCCGTGGGTCTTGACGTAGTCTTCGAACACCGCACCGGCCAGCACGTTCAGGCGCGCCTGTTCCAGTTGCTCCTGCACGTCGTCGCGCTGGGTCAGGCCGCGCTTGTTGGCTTCCTGCACGAGCAGTTCGCGGTCGATCAGCATGTTGCGCGCGCGCGTGCGCAGCTCCGGGCTGTCGGGCTGGCCGGTGCCGGCGATCAACTTGTCCAGCTTTGCCGACGGAATGGCCTTGCCATTCACGACGGCGGCATTCTGGGCGATGGCCGGCAGGCTGCCGGCAGCAAGCACAGCCGCCAGGCTGAACGAGAGGACGGTGGTCTTCATGGAATCAGGTCTGAGAGTTGCTGGAAGAATCGCGTGAGGATGCGAGGGATTGTGCGCGGGATTGGTACTCTTGGTCGGTGAACGCAGTCACGGCGAGGGCGTGGATCTGCGTGGGGAACAGACCGCGCAGCGCATCATACACCATGCGGTGTCGGGCAACCCGGTTGTGACCCGCAAAGCGCTCGCTGACGATTGTCACGTCGTAATGTCCGCCGCCGGACGCGGCGCCGGCGTGTCCGGCGTGCAGCGCGCTGTCGTCGCGCACGGCCAGGTGGCTGGGGGCGAGCGCTGTGCGCAGCATTGCCTCGATCGTGGCGGGATCGGCTGCCATCAATGGTTTCCTTCGGTTCGTGGGGGCGGAACGGGGCGGGGCGCCGCCGTCAGTCCTGGGTGTTTTCGGGCATGTGGCGCGACAGCCAGACGCTTTGCGCGACGATGAAGACCAGCATCAGCCCCATGCTGCCGAACAGCTTGAAGTTGACCCAGGCCTCGGTCGAGAACTGGTAGGCCACGTACAGGTTGAGCACGCCCATGGCGGCGAAGAAGCCGGCCCAGGCCAGATTCAGGCGCGCCCACACCGGATCCGGCAGGGACACCTGCTTTTCCATCATGGCGCGGATCAGGTTCTTGCGCCACACCAGCACCGAACCCAGCAGCGCGGCCGCGAACAGCCAGTACAGCACGGTCGGCTTCCACTTGATGAAGGTCTCGTTGTGCAGCACCAGCGTGGCGCCGCCGAAGACCGCGATGATCAGCAGGCTGACCCACTGCATCGGCTCGACCTTGCGGTGGCGGAACCAGACCCAGCCGATCTGCAGCACCGTGGCGCCAATGGCCACGGCGGTGGCGGTGTAGATGTCGGCCAGCTTGAAGGCGGCAAAGAAAAGGATGACCGGGAACAGGTCGAACAGGAATTTCATGCGGGTCCAGGTTGTGTCCGGCGTCCGGGCCGGACCATTCAGGCATCAGGGCTGCGGGTCGCGTTTGGGTGCGCCGCCAGCGTGGGCATCATCCGCCGCACGCTGATCCGGGTCGCGATCGTCGAATTTTAGCGCAGCCGAGTTGATGCAATAGCGCAGCCCCGTCGGCGCCGGGCCATCCTCGAACACGTGGCCCAGGTGGCTGCCGCATTCCTTGCAGCGGACTTCGATGCGCGTCATGCCGTGGCTATGGTCGACATGCTCGGCAATGACCTCGCCGTTGATCGGGCGGAAGTAGCTGGGCCAGCCGCAGCCGGCGTCGAACTTGGTGGCCGATTCGAACAGCGGCGTGCCGCAGCCCACGCAGTGGTAGATGCCCTGGTCCCAGTGGTCCCAGTAGCGGCCGGTGAACGGGCGCTCGGTGGCGGCTTCGCGGGTCACGCGGTATTCGATGTCAGAGAGTTGTGCACGCCACTCGGCGTCGGTCTTGGTGGTGGTCATGGTTGTCCTCGCGGTGTTCCCTTGGAGTAGATGGCCGGTCAGGCACAGTCGTCAAGACGAGCAGCTGACCTCCAGCCCCGCGGCCCAGTCCGGCGGCAGCGCGGCGTAGTGCTCGGCCTCGGGCTGTTCGTCGAACGGGCGCGACAGCACCGCCAGCAGCCGCTCGACCTCGCTGAAGTCCTTGCCGCGGGCCTGGCGGATGGCGGTCTCGGCCAGGTGATTGCGCAGCACGTATTTGGGGTTGACCGCCAGCATTTCCAGTTCGCGGGCGGCATCGTGCGATTGCTCGGTGCGCAGGCGCACGCGGTAGTCGGCCACCCAGGCATCGAAGGCGGCCCGGTCGAGGAACAGGTCGCGCACGGGACCATCGCGCGAGGCGTCGGTCGACGAAATGCGGCACAGCCTGCGCCAGAACAGGGTGTAGTCGACGCGCTGGCTATGCAGCAGCTGGAACAGGCTGGTCAGCAGCGGCTCGTCGGCCTTGTCGTCGCCGCCGACGGGCGGGCGCAGGCCCAGCTTGGCGCGGTAGTGGCGGAAAAACGCCGCGGCGTAGCGGTCGCGGAACGGGTCCAGCGCGGCGCGCGCGGCTTCGACCGCGGCATCGCGCGCGCTTTCCTGGTCGGCCTGCGCGGGCGGCAGCCACAGCGGCAGCAGCGCCTGCGCCAGGCAATGCAGGTTCCAGAACGCCACCTGCGGCTGCTGGCTGTAGGCGTAGCGGCCCTGCGTGTCGGAGTGGTTGCAGATGTGGTTGGCGTCGAACGCGTCGAGGAAACCGAACGGGCCGTAATCGATGGTCAGGCCCAGGATCGACATATTGTCGGTGTTCATCACGCCGTGGCAGAAGCCCACCGCCTGCCAGTGCGCGATCAGGTCGGCGGTGCGCAGCGACACCTCGCGCAGCAGCGCCTGGTAAGGCTGGCTGTCGTCGCGGCAGGCGGGCATGAAGTTGTCGATGACGAAGTCGGCCAGCTTGCGCAGCGCGGCTACGTCGTCGTGCGCGGCGAAATGCTCGAAGTGCCCGAAGCGTATGAACGTGGGCGACAGCCGGGTCACGACCGCGGCGGTCTCGATGGTCTCGCGCCGCACCGGCGCGTCGGAACCCATGATCGACAGCGCGCGCGTGGTGGGCACACCCAGCGCCGCCATCGCCTCCGAGCAAAGATACTCGCGGATCGACGAGCGCAGCACCGCGCGCCCGTCCGCCATGCGCGAATAGGGCGTCAGGCCGGCGCCCTTGAGCTGGATTTCCCACGGGCCGGTATCTGTCTGCGCCTGCGCCAGGCGGATAGCGCGGCCGTCGCCGAGCTGGCCGGCCCAGACCCCGAACTGGTGTCCGGAATAGACCGTCGCCAGCGGGTCGGCCCAGTCCGGCACCTGGTTGCCGATGAAGGTCTCGACGAAATCTTGCCGGCCGCCGATGCTCGCGTCCCAGCCGAGCAGCGCCGCGGCAGCGGGCGCCACGCTCACCAGGTAAGGCGACGGCAGCGGGGTGGGAAGCAGGCGCGTGAAGAACTGCGGGCCCAGGTCGGCAAAGCCGGGCGCCGTAGGGAAGGGCGCGGGCAGCGTCGCCGGCATGGCCGTGGCGGGAGCGGCGGCGCGAGGGCCGGGTTGGGTGGCGTGCAGCGGGGGCGTATCTGGCATCGCGTAGGGGCGCTCGGGCGCCAGGTGGCTGTGCGCTTTCGGTGCGCTCGGCGCGGTGCCGCGGCACGCGTGTCAGGCGGTGCGGCGCGGCATGCAGAAGGCACGAAAATGCGATGGTGGCTAGGGAAAACGACATGTTGAGGTGCAACATGCCACGCAGTATTGTACGTCCTCAACGGCACGAGACCGCGCCCAGCCGGACATGCCGCCATGCACCGCAAGGTTATTTCCCGCCTTCACTGAGCCCATGAATCCGGTGCATGGACTTCCGCAGAATTGCGGCCCCGACGACAGCAACGCGACGACAGTACGGCAGTGCACGACCGGATCGGCTCCTTGCCGATGCCATACATGCGAACGACCGTCCAAAAATAGTACGGTTGTTCGTTTTTCGGTGGAACAGAACAGCATTCAGGAGGCAGGTTCATGGCATTGATGGGTCAAATGATGAGCGCACCGCTGCTCATTTCCTCCATCATCAAACACGCCGCGCGTTATTACGGCAGCACCGAGATCGTCTCGCGGCGCACGGAGGGCGACCTGCATCGCTATACGTACCGCGATTGCGAACTGCGTGCCCGCAAGCTGGCGCAGGCGCTCGGCGCGCTGGGCGTGAAACAGGGCGAGCGTGTCGGCACGCTGGCCTGGAACGGCTACCGCCACCTCGAGATCTACTACGGCGTGTCCGGCATGGGCGCCGTCTGCCATACCGTCAACCCGCGCCTGTTTCCCGAACAGATTGCCTATATCGTCAACCACGCGGAAGACGGCTATGTCTTCTTCGACCTGACCTTCCTGCCGCTGGTCGAGGGCGTGGCCCCGCATTGCCCCAACGTGCGCGGCTGGGTGGCGATGACCGACCGGGCGCACATGCCGGCCGAGTCCAAGGTGCCGCTGCTGTGCTACGAAGAACTGCTTGACGCGCAGGACGGCAATTACGAATGGCCGCAGTTCGACGAAAACCTTGCGTCGAGCCTCTGCTACACCTCGGGTACCACCGGCAATCCGAAGGGCGCGCTGTATTCGCACCGCTCCACGGTGCTGCACTCCTACGCCTCGGCGATGCCGGATGCGCTGGGCTGCTCTGCCAGCGACGTGATCCTGCCGGTGGTGCCGATGTTCCACGTCAATGCCTGGGGCCTGCCGTATTCGGTGCCGCTGGTCGGCGCGAAGCTGGTGCTGCCCGGGCCCAAGCTGGACGGCGCCTCGCTCTATGAACTGTTCGAGCAGGAGAAGGTGACGTTCTCCGCCGGCGTGCCGACGGTGTGGCTTGGCCTGCTGCAGCACATGCAGGCGAACCAGCTGAAGTTCTCCACCTTCCGCCGCACCGTGATCGGCGGTTCGGCAGCGCCGCCGGCGATGATCCGCGCGCTCGAGGCGCTGGACGTGGAGGTGATCCACGCCTGGGGCATGACCGAGATGTCGCCGCTGGGCACGGCGAGCAAGCTGCTGGCCAAGCACCACGACCTGCCCGATGCCGAGCGCCACAAGATCCAGGAAAAGCAGGGCCGCGTGATCTACGGCGTCGACATGAAGATCGTCGACGGCGAGGGCAAGGAACTGCCGTGGGATGGCAAGGCCTTCGGCGACTTGCTGGTGCGCGGGCCGTGGATCATCGACCGCTATTTCCGCAATGATGCCAGCCCGCTGGTCGACGGCTGGTTCCCGACGGGCGATGTCGCCACCATCGATGCCGACGGCTTCATGCAGATCACCGACCGCAGCAAGGACGTGATCAAGTCGGGCGGCGAATGGATTTCGTCGATCGATATCGAGAACGTCGCCGCCGCGCATCCCGCGGTGCACATGGCGGCCTGCATCTCCGCCTACCACCCCAAGTGGGACGAGCGCCCGCTGCTGGTGGTGGTGAAAAAGCCTGGCGCCGAAGTCAGCCGCGAGGAACTGCTGCAGTTCTTCGAAGGCAAGGTCGCCAAGTGGTGGATTCCGGACGACGTGGCCTTTGTTACCGAGATTCCGCTGACGGCCACGGGCAAGATGCAGAAGCTGCGGCTGCGCGAGCAGTTCAAGGACTACAAGCTGCCGACCGCCTGAGGCCGGCACGCCGGCATCCGGTACGCCGGCCCCGCTTGCGGCACGGCGCTGCCGGGGCCGGCCGCGCGGCGCGAATGGAGGGCGCCACGCGGCCGGCCGCATCGACGACATCGAACGACAAGCCACGACAAGAGTGAAGGAGACAGGTATGACCAAAATGCGTCCGCTGGTGGCCGGTGTGGCCATGTTTGCCGCACTGGGTTCTGCGCTGGTTTCGGGGTCCGCACTCGCGGATACGGTGAAGATTGCCTTTATCGATCCGCTCTCCGGGCTGATGGCCCCGGTTGGCCAGAACCAGCTCAAGAGCTGGCAGTACGTGGCCGATGTCGCCAACCAGAAGGGCTGGGCCGGCCCGCACAAGTTCGAGGTGGTGGGCTTCGACAACAAGCTGTCGCCGCAGGAAAGCCTGACCATCCTGAAGCAGGTGGCCGACCAGGGCATCCGCTACATCGTGCAGGGCAACGGCTCGTCGGTCGGCCTGGCGCTGCAGGATGCGGTGGCCAAGCACAATGAGCGCAACCCGGGCAAGGAGATCGTCTACCTGAACTACGCCGCGGTGGATCCGGACATGACCAATGCCAAGTGCAACTACTGGCATTTCCGCCTGGACGCGAACTCGGACATGAAGATGGAGGCACTGACCACCTTCCTGGCCAAGGATCCGAACGTCAAGAAGGTTTACCTGATCAACCAGAACTACTCGTTCGGCCACCAGGTGGCGCGCGCGGCCAAGGACTACCTGAAGCGCAAGCGCCCGGACATCCAGATCGTCGGCGAAGACCTGCACCCGCTGGCGCAGGTGAAGGACTTTGCGCCGTACGCCGCCAAGATCAAGGCCTCCGGCGCCGACACGGTGATTACCGGCAACTGGGGCAGCGACCTGGCGCTGCTGATCAAGGCGGGCAAGGACGCCGGGCTCACTACCAACTACTACACCTACTACGCCGGCACCACCGGCGTGCCGACCGCCATGGGCGCGGCCGGCGCCGAGCACGTCAAGTACGTGGGCTACTACAACCCCAACAACAAGGGCTTCCGCGGCGCCGACATCATCGAGGGCTACAAGAAGAAGTACAACGACGACTTCTACGTGATGGCCTCGTACACCGGCATCGCCATGCTCAGCAAGGCGATGAAGGACGCCAACTCGACCGACCCGGTCAAGGTGGCCAAGGCGCTGGAAGGCATCAAGGTCGACAGCATGAACGGCACGGTCGAGATGCGCAACACCGACCACCAGGCGCAGCAGCCGCTGGTGGTCGCCACCTGGACCAAGGTCGACGGCAAGGAAGTCAAGTACGACCAGGAAAACACGGGCTACGGCTGGAAGACGAACGCGCTGATGGACCAGTACGTGTCGGCCCAGCCGACCTCGTGCCAGATGAAGCGGCCGGGCTGACCTGGCGACGGTGCGCGGCCACGCTGACAAAGTGGCCGCGCGGCCTGCATACTTCCGGTCTTTCCGGCCGACATTCCGGTCTGTTTCCAGACCATAACGGGGAGTGTCCGGGGGCGATGTCCGCCCCCGGCGGAGGCGCTCACCCTCGATCGACCCGGACGGTTGCCGGCATGCCCCCGCATGGCGGCACCAGCTTGAAGGACACGCTGTGGAATTCTTCGTCATCTCACTGCTGAACGGCATCAGCTACGGGCTGCTGCTGTTCATGCTGTCGTCGGGCCTCACGCTGATCTTCAGCATGATGGGCGTGCTCAACTTTGCCCATGCCAGCTTCTACATGCTGGGCGCCTACTTTGCCTACACCATCGCCAGCAAGATCGGCTTCTGGCCGGCGCTGATCTTCGCGCCGCTGCTGGTAGCGGGCGCGGGCGCGCTGGTGGAGCGCTTCGGCCTGCGCACGGTGCACAAGTACGGCCATGTGGCCGAGCTGCTGTTCACCTTCGGGCTGGCCTACCTGATCGAGGAGGGCGTCAAGCTGGTGTGGGGCCTGGCGGCGGTGCCGTACCGGATTCCGGCCGAACTCGACGGGCCGCTGTTCACGGTGTTCACCTCGTCGTTCCCCAAGTACCGCGCCTTCATGATGCTGGTGTCGCTGGGCATGCTGGTGGCGATCTACCTGGTGCTGACGCGCACCCGCATCGGTCTGGTGATCCAGGCCGCGCTGACGCATCCGGAAATGGTCGAGGCGCTGGGGCACAACGTGCCGCGCGTATTCATGATGGTGTTCGGCGGCGGCGCCGCGCTGGCGGGGCTGGCCGGGGTGATCGGCGGCAATGCCTTCGTCACCGAGCCGTCGATGGCCGCGGCGGTGGGGTCGATCGTGTTCGTGGTGGCGGTGGTGGGCGGCATGGGGTCTTTGGTGGGCGCGTTCATCGCGTCGATCCTGATCGGCGTGCTGCAGACCTTCGCGGTCACCATCGACGCCTCGCTGGCGGGGCTGATGACCAGCCTGGGGCTGGCGGTCAGCCAGACCACGCCGTTCTATTCGCTGTGGAAGCTGACGGTGGCCCAGGTGGCGCCGGTGCTGCCGTACCTGCTGCTGGTGGTGATGCTGATCTTCCGCCCGCGTGGACTGATGGGAACCCGGGAGAGCTGACACCATGGAGCAAGCGATGCAACAACCCCGCGAGCCGGTGGCAACCGGCCGCACCCTGCGCTACCGCCCGCTGAACCTGGCGCGCTGGATCATCTGGAGCCTGACCGTGCTGGTCATGCTGGTGCTGCCACTGATCTTTACCGGGGGCTTCGCCATCACGCTGATGTCGCAGATGGGCATCATGATCATCTTCGCGCTGTCGTACAACATGCTGCTGGGGCAGACCGGCATGCTGTCGTTCGGCCATGCGGTGTATTCCGGGCTGGGTGCGTTTATCGCCGTGCACGTGCTGAACATGGTCGGTGCCGGCAAGGTGTGGCTGCCGGTGTCGATGCTGCCGCTGGTGGGCGGGCTGGCCGGCGCGTTCTTCGGCGTGATCTTCGGCTACGTCACCACCAAGAAGGCCGGCACCACCTTTGCCATGATCACCATGGGCATCGGCGAGATGGTCTTCGCCAGTTCGCTGATGTTCCCGGAGTTCTTCGGCGGCGAGGGCGGCATCTCCACCAACCGCGTGGTCGGCGACCCGTTCCTGGGCATCACCTTCGGGCCCGGGCGCCAGGTCTACTACCTGATCGCGGCGTGGTGCCTGCTGTCGATGGTGGCCATGTACGCCTGGACGCAGACGCCGCTGGGCCGCATTGCCAACGCGGTGCGCGACAACCCGGAGCGGGTCGAGTTCATCGGCTACAACACCCAGCGCGTGCGCTACCTGGTGCTGATCCTGTCGGCATTCTTCGCCGGCATTTCCGGTGCGCTGGCGGCGATCAACTTCGAGATCGTCTCGGCCGAAAACGTCAGCGCGGTGCGTTCGGGCGGCGTGCTGCTGGCGGTGTTTATCGGCGGCGCCGGCGTGTTCTTCGGACCGATCATCGGCGCGGTGGTGTTCGTGCTGTTCGCGGTGGCGCTGTCGGACCTGACCAAGGCCTGGCTGCTCTACCTGGGCCTGTTCTTCGTGCTGATGGTGATGTTCGTGCCGGGCGGCCTGGCCAGCCTGCTGCTGATGCAATTGCCGCTGCTGGGCAAGCGCAAGCTCGGCCGCATGCTGCCGTACTACGCGCGCGCAGGCGGCGCCGGCGTGGTGCTGCTGCTGGCCATGATCGTCACGATCGAGCTGGTCTACAAGGTGCAGGTCGACAGCGCCAATGGCACGGCCATGAAGCTGTTCGGCATCGGCGTCGATGCCGCGACCTGGATGCCATGGCTGGCGGCCGCGGCGCTGTGGGCGGTGGGGCTGGCAGCGTGGCGGCTGGCGGTACGCGCGTCGCGCGCGCAATGGGACAAGGTGCAGGCAGAAATCGCAGGAGGCAGGGCATGAGCGCGGCGGCACTGGAACTGACCGATGTACGCAAGAAGTTCGGCCAGACGGAGATCATCCGCGGCGTGAACCTGAGCATCCCCAAGGGCGAGCGCCACGCGCTGATCGGCCCCAACGGGGCCGGCAAGTCGACCACCTTCAACCTGATCTCGGGCCGCTTCGCGCCGAGCAGCGGCACGGTGCGCCTGAACGGCGCAGAGATAGGCGGGCTGCAGCCGTTCGTCATCAACCGCATGGGGCTGTCGCGCAGCTTCCAGATCACCAACATCTTCCACCGGCTGTCGGTGTTCGAGAACCTGCGCTGCGCGGTGCTGTGGTCGCTCGGCTACAAGTATTCGTTCTGGCACCGGCTCACCGGCCTGCGCGATGTGCGCGAGCGCGCCGATGACGTGCTGGAGCTGATCGGCATGCAGCACCGCCGCGATACCCAGGCGGGCCTGCTGACCTATGCCGAGCAGCGTGCCCTGGAAATCGGCATCACGATCGCCGGCGGCGCCGAGGTCATCCTGCTGGACGAGCCCACCGCGGGCATGAGCCGCTCCGAATCGGACCACGCCGTCGAACTGATCCGCAAGGTCACGGTGGGCAAGACGCTGGTGATGGTCGAGCACGACATGAGCGTGGTATTCGGGCTGGCCGACCGCATTTCGGTGCTGGTCTACGGCGAAGTCATCGCCACCGATACGCCGCAGGCGATCCGCAACAACCGCAAGGTCAAGGAAGCCTACCTGGGCACCACGCTCGACGAAGCCACCACCGAAGGAGCGCACTGATGGGCAAGCGCATGCTGGACGTCACGGGCCTGCACGCCTATTACGGCAAAAGCCATATCCTGCACGGCGTCGATGCGCATATCGACGAGGGCGAGATCGTGGCGCTGCTGGGGCGCAACGGGGTGGGGCGCTCGACCATGGCCAAGGCCATCCTCGGCATGGTCAAGGCGGAAGGATCGGTGAAGTTCCGGGGCGAAGAGATCCTCGGGCGGCGGACCTTCGAGATTGCGCATCTCGGCATTGGCTACGTGCCGGAGAATCGGGATATTTTCCCTACGCTGACAGTGCGCCAGAACCTGCTGCTTGGTGAGAAGCGCAATCCGCGACAGGCCAGGCCGCGCTGGAGCGTGGAGGACATGTTCAACATGTTCCCGCGCCTGAAGGAGCGCGAGAACACCTCAGCGGGCGTGCTGTCCGGCGGCGAACAGCAGATGCTGACGCTGTGCCGGACGCTGATGGGGGATCCTGACCTGGTGCTGATCGACGAGCCCACCGAAGGGCTGGCGCCGATGATCGTGGCGCTGGTGGGGGATTACCTGAAGACGTTGAAGGAACGCGGCGTCTCGGTGCTGCTGATCGAGCAGAAGCTGGCGATTGCGCTGGATATCTCGCAGCGGGTCTATGTCATGGGCCACGGGCATATCGTGTTCGAAGGCACGCCGGGCGAACTGAAGGCGAACGGGCAGATCAGGAAGGAGTGGCTGGAGGTATAGCTCCAGCCCTGCGATTCCCGCCTGTTTTCTTCCCTCTCCCGCTCGCGGGAGAGGGGCGGGAGGGGGCCGGAGCCTCAACGAAGTGCCATGCTTCGCTGTACCCGGCCCCAACTTCTTACGCGGCCTCTCGCTCGTCCTCCGCCTTCCGCTCCGCAAACTCGAACGGCATATCCTCATACGCAATCAGCCGTGCCCCGGTCACCATCCGATATCCCAGCCACAGCACCAGGAACACCGGCACGCCGATATAAGTGGCGACGATCTCCGGCCACCGGTTCGGTATGTCAGCGAATGCCTGGTAATTCTGCCCGCCGATGATCACCACGCACAGCACCGCCGAAAAGACCGGCCCGAACGGATACAGCGGCGAGCGGTAGGCGAGCTTGCCAAGGTCATGCCCCTGGCGGGCCATGCCGCGGCGGAAGCGGTAGTGGCTGACGGCAATGCCGAGCCAGGCGATGAAGCCGGTCATGGCCGAGGTGTTGAGCAGCCACAGGTAGGCGGTCTTGTTGCCAAGCAGCGAGCTGAGGAAACACAGTGCGCCGATGCCGGTGGTCGCAAGCAACGCATAAAACGGCACGCCATTGCGCGTGAGCTTGCCGAACACGCGCGGCGCGCGGCGGCTGACGGCGAGGCCATACAGGATCCGCGTCGACACGTACATGCTGGAAGTGCCGGCCGACAGCAGGGCAGTCAGCACCACCGCGTTCATCAGCCCGGCGGCGAAGGCCAGGCCGGCGTGGCGGAACACCAGCGCGAACGGGCTGACGCCGACGTCGGTCACGTCGTTGCGCAGCAGGTTGGGGTCGGTGTAGGGAATCAGCACCCCAATAACAAGGATGGCCAGCACATAGAACAGCAGGATGCGCCAGAAGGTCTGGCGGATTGCGCGCGGAATGGTGATGGCGGGGCGTTCGGCCTCGCCGGCGGCAACGCCGACGGTTTCGGTGCCAAGGAAGGAGAAGCCCGCGATCATGGCCACGCCGAACATGGCCGGAATGCCGCCGACGAAGGGCGCGTCGCCGGTGGTGAAGTTGTGCCAGCCGGACTGCGGGCCGCCCTGCATGATGCCGAAGATCATCAGCAGGCCTACGCCCAGGAACACCACCACGGTCACCACCTTGATCAGCGCGAACCAGTATTCGGCCTCGCCGAAGCCGCGCACCGAGAAGGCGTTGAGCCCGAACATCAGCAGCAGGAAGCCGGCGCTCCAGACCACCCCGGGCACGTCGGGGAACCAGTACTGCATGACCAGCTGCGCCGCGGTCAGCTCGACGGCAATGGTCACCGCCAGGCTGAACCAGTAGTTCCAGCCCAGCGCGAAGCCGAAGCCTTCGTCGACATAGAGCGCGCTGTAGGTGACAAAGGAACCGGCCACCGGCATGTGCACCGCCAGCTCGCCCAGGCTGGTCATCAGGCAATAGACCATCAGGCCGATCAGCATGTACATCAGCAGCGCGCCGCCGGGGCCGGCCTGCGCGATCGACGCACCCGAGGCCACGAACAAGCCTGTGCCGACCGCGCCGCCGACGGCGATCATGGTCAGGTGGCGGGCCTTGAGCTTGCGCTGGAGGTCGTCGTGCTCGACGACCGGGTGCTGGTGTCCATGCTGCGCCGAAGCGCGCCGGGACGAAGACGTGGTGGGGGAAGACATCAGGGTCGCTGGACCTTCCGCCGCCCGGCATCTCGTGAAGGCCCGGCGGCAAAAAACGAAAAGCCGCGAGTCTACCGCGTCTGGCCCGGCGAATTTCCCGTATCGGTCAAATAAAGTCCGATACTGGTCTGGAGCTGGCGCGCGCGGACGCTGGTCAAGTGCCTTAAGCGGCATTGGGGTGCGCAGCCTCGCGGTCGTTAAGCGTTGGCTCCATGCAGCGCGATCAGGGGCGGCATTCGCATTGCGCATGGACCCGAAAATGTCCGGAAATTAAAATTGAACGACCGTGCTATTCTGTGTATGCTTGTTTCGCCCAAGCGCCGGAAGGCGTTGCGGGGCGCGGGAAAGCGGCAGATCGGGACAAGGGTTAACCCCGCCCGTGACGGCCGCGACCCGGGGGCGGGCGCGGCGCCAGCCGGCATGCCCCGCGCAGCAGAGAACATTCATTCGAGAATTCGAATCCCGAGACAACTTCTGACACCAAAGGAACCAGCATGACAGCGCAGTATCAGGTTCAGGACGGCGTAGCCGTCATCACGCTCGACAATCCCCCTGTCAACGGCCTGGGTCACAGCACCCGGCTTGGCATCGTCGAAGGCATGACCCGTGCGCTGGACGATGCCGCCGTCAAGGCGATCGTCATCACCGGCGCTGGCAAGGCTTTCTCGGGCGGCGCCGATATCCGCGAATTCAATACGCCCAAGGCCATGCAGGAGCCGACGCTGCACTCGGTGATCCGCGTGCTGGAAGCGTCGACCAAGCCGGTGGTGGCGGCGGTGCATTCGGTCGCCATGGGCGGCGGCCTTGAACTGGCGCTGGGCTGCAACTACCGCGTCGCGTCCAAGGGCGCGCAGATTGCGCTGCCGGAAGTCAAGCTGGGCCTGCTGCCCGGCGCGGGCGGCACGCAGCGCCTGCCGCGCGTGATCGGCCTGGAAGCCGCGGCCAACATGATCGTGTCGGGCACCGCGGTGCCGTCCGAGAAGTTCGCCGGCACCAAGCTGTTCGATGAAATCGTCGACGGCGACGTGCTGCCCGCCGCCATCAAGTTCGCCCAGAACGTCGGCGCCGCCAGCGGCCCGCACCCCAAGGTGCGCGACCTGAAGGTGCGCCACGAGAATGCCGAAGGCTACCTCGGCTTCGCCCGCAACACCGTGGCCGCGATGGCCAAGAACTTCCCGGCGCCGCTGAAGTGCCTGGAAGCCGTGGCCGGCTCGCTCAAGCCGTTCGAGCAGGGCCTGAAGCAGGAGCGCGAGGGCTTCCTGTTCCTGGTGACCACGCCGGAATCGCGCGCGCTGCGCCATGCCTTCTTTGGCGAGCGCGCCGCCAGCAAGATCCCCGACGTGCCCGAAGGCACCCCGGTGCGCAAGATCGAGAAGGTCGCCGTGATCGGCGCCGGCACCATGGGCGGCGGCATCAGCATGAACTTCCTCAACGCGGGCATCCCGGTCACCATCCTGGAAACCAAGCAGGAAGCGCTCGACCGCGGCGTCGGCGTCATCCGCAAGAACTACGAGAACAGCGCCAAGAAGGGCAAGCTGACGCAGGAGAAGGTCGAGCAGCGCATGGGCCTGCTGTCGACCACGCTGTCCTATGACGACATCAAGGACGCCGACATGGTCATCGAGGCCGTGTTCGAGGAAATGGGCGTCAAGGAAATCGTGTTCAAGAAGCTGGACGAAGTGATGAAGCCGGGCGCGATCCTGGCTTCGAACACCTCGACGCTGGACGTCAACAAGATCGCCTCGTTCACCAAGCGTCCGCAGGACGTGGTCGGCATGCACTTCTTCAGCCCGGCCAACGTGATGAAGCTGCTCGAGGTGGTGCGCGGCGACAAGACCGGCAAGGACGTGCTGGCCACGGTGATGCAGGTGGCCAAGAAGATCAAGAAGACGGCGGTGGTGTCGGGCGTGTGCGACGGCTTTATCGGCAACCGCATGATCGAGCAGTACAGCCGCCAGGCGGGCTACCTGCTGGACGAAGGCGCGTTGCCGGAGCAGGTCGACAAGGCCATCGAGAAGTTCGGCTTCGCCATGGGCCCGTTCCGCATGGGCGACCTGGCCGGCAACGACATCGGCTGGGCCATCCGCAAGCGCCGCGCCGTGGACAAGCCGGACATCCAGTATTCGAAGACCGCCGATCTGCTGTGCGAGATGGGCCGCTTCGGCCAGAAGACCGGCGCGGGCTGGTACGACTACAAGGCGGGCGACCGCAAGCCGTACCCGAACCAGCAGGTCAACGACATGATCGTGCAGCATTCGAAGGACTTGGGGCTGACGCGCCGCAAGATCTCGGACGAGGAGATCGTCGAGCGCCTGGTGTTCGCGCTGGTCAACGAAGGCGCCAAGATCCTGGAAGAAGGCATTGCTTCCAAGGCCTCGGATATCGACATGGTGTACCTGACCGGCTACGGCTTCCCGCTGTTCCGCGGCGGCCCGATGCTGTACGCGGACCAGGTCGGCCTGTACAACGTGGCGCTGGCAATGAAGCGCTACGCCAAGGGCTACCACGGCGAAGCCTGGCAGGTCGCGCCGCTGCTGCAGAAGCTGGCGGACGAAGGCAAGGGCTTTAACGGGTAAGACGCGGCTAAGACGCCATCACGGTTCTTCCTGGCACTGACATGGACACCACGCTCCGACCTGACGATTGCCTGCTGGTGATCGACGTGCAGAACGACTTCATGCCGGGCGGCGCGCTTGCCGTGCCCAACGGCGACGAGGTGGTGCCCGTCATCAACCGGCTGGCGCGGGCGTTCGGGCACGTGGTGCTGACGCAGGACTGGCATCCGGCCGCGCACGTCTCGTTCGCGGCCAACCATGCCGGCACGCAGCCGTTCCAGATGCTGACGCTGCCGTATGGCGAGCAGGTGCTGTGGCCGGTGCACTGCGTGCAGGACACGCCCGGCGCCGCGCTGCATGCGGGGCTGCACGTGCCGCACGCGCGGCTGCTGATCCGCAAGGGCCACCATGCCGGCGTGGACAGCTACTCCGCCTTTATGGAAGCGGACCGCATCACGCGCACCGGCCTGGCCGGCTACCTGCGCGAGCATGGCGTGCAGCGCGTGTTCTGCGCCGGGCTGGCGACGGACTACTGCGTGGCCTGGAGCGCGCTCGATGCGCGCGCCGCGGGCTTCGAGGCCGCGGTGGTCGAGGATGCGTGCCGGGCCATCGACCTGCAAGGGTCGCTGGCACAGGCATGGCAGGACCTCGGCGCCGCCGGCGTCGCGCGCGTGATGTCCGCCGACCTGCTCAGCGGCCAGGGCTGAACCGAAACACCGAACCGAACGACACAAGAGATTCCGAGGAGCAACACATGAACGAAGCAGTCATCGTATCCACCGCACGGACCGGCCTGGCCAAGAGCTGGAAGGGCGCCTTCAACATGACCCACGGCGCCACGCTGGGCGGGCATGCGGTCCAGCACGCCATCGCGCGCGCCAAGATCGAGGCCGCCGAGGTCGAAGACGTGCTGATGGGCTGCGCCAACCCGGAAGGCGCCACCGGTGCCAACATTGCGCGCCAGATCGCGCTGCGCGCCGGGTGCCCGGTCACCGTGCCCGGCGCCACCGTCAACCGCTTCTGCTCGTCGGGCCTGCAGACCATCGCCATGGCCGCGCAGCGCGTGATCGCCGACGAGGGCGACATCTTCGTGGCCGGCGGCGTCGAGAGCATCTCGTGCGTGCAGCAGGAGATGAACCGCCATATGGTCCAGGAAAGCTGGCTGACCAAGAACAAGCCGGAAATCTACTGGAACATGCTGCAGACCGCCGAGAACGTGGCCAAGCGCTACAACATCTCGAAGGAGCGCCAGGACGAATACGGCGTGCGCAGCCAGCAACGCGCCGCGGCCGCGCAGGAAGCCGGCAAGTTCAACGACGAGATCGTGCCGATGACGGTGCTCGCCGGCGTCGCCGACAAGTCCACCGGCCAGCTGGTGACGAAGGAAGTCACCATCGACCGCGACGAAGGCATCCGCCCGGATACCACGCTGGAAGCTGTGGCCAAGATCCGCAGCGCGGTGCCGGGCGGCGTGATCACCGCCGGCAATGCCTCGCAGTTCTCGGACGGCGCCTCGGCCGCGGTGGTGATGAACGCGCGCGTGGCGGCGGCCAAGGGCCTGCAGCCGCTGGGCGTGTTCCGCGGCTTTGCCGTGGCCGGCTGCGAGCCCGACGAGATGGGCATCGGTCCCGTGTTCGCGGTGCCCAAGCTGCTGAAGAAGGCTGGCCTGAAGGTCGACGACATCGGCCTGTGGGAGCTGAACGAAGCCTTTGCCGTGCAGGTGCTGTACTGCGCCGACACGCTGGGTATCCCGATGGACCGCCTCAACGTCAATGGCGGCGCGATCGCGGTGGGGCATCCGTACGGCGTATCGGGCGCGCGCCTGGTCGGCCATGCGCTGATCGAGGGCAAGCGCCGCGGGGTCAAGTATGTCGTGGTGACGATGTGCATTGGCGGCGGCCAGGGTGCTGCCGGCCTGTTCGAGGTCCTTTGATGTCCGCGGGCACGACGCGGCCGGCGACGGCCGCCGACATGCTCGCCTGGGGCCGGGAGGTGCTGGCCAGCCAGCCCTTCTCGGTCCTGGTCGGCACCGAGCTGGCGGCGCTGTCGCCGGGCAAGGCCGAGCTGCGGCTGCCGGTCCGGCAGGACCTGCGCCAGCAACATGGCTTCCTGCACGGCGGCGTGGTCAGCTACCTGGCCGACAACGCGCTGACCTATGCGGGCGGCGCGGCCATGCAGGTGCCCGTGGTGACTTCCGAATACAAGATCAACTATGTGCGCCCGGCGCTCGGCGAGATGCTGATCGCCCGTGCCGAATGCGTCAGCGTGGGCCGCCAGCAGGCGGTGGTGCGCTGTGACGTGTTTGCCGTCAGGGATGGCGAAGAAAAGCTCTGCGCGGTGGCGCAGGGAACGATCGCGCGGCTTGGCGAAGGCGGTTGATCGGGGGAGTCGGAAGCGGGGCGCGGCAGCGCCTTTTTTTGACCGCTTCGCATTGAAGCTGGCCAGTACGCAAGCAGGCAACAAGAATTCGCGAGCGCCCCACGCAGAGCGCCGCCTGGAGACACCATGTCGATGATCCTTTCCCGCCGCGACCTGAACTTCATCCTGTATGAATGGCTCAAGGTCGACGAGCTGACCCGCATCCCGCGCTACGCTGATCACTCGCGCGAGACCTTCGATGCCGCGCTGGATACCTGCGAGAAGATCGCCACCGACCTGTTCGCGCCGCACAACAAGAAGAACGACCAGCAAGAACCCGAATTCGACGGCAAGACCGTCAGCATCATCCCCGAGGTCAGCACCGCGCTGAAGGCCTTCTGCGACGCCGGCCTGATGGCCGCCGGGCAGGACTACGAGCTGGGCGGCATGCAGCTGCCGGTGGTGGTCGAGAAGGCCGGCTTCGCCTACTTCAAGGGTGCCAACGTCGGCACCAGCTCCTACCCCTTCCTGACCATCGGCAACGCCAACCTGCTGCTCACACACGGCACGCCGGCGCAGGTCGAGACCTTCGTCAAGCCGGAAATGGAAGGGCGCTTCTTCGGCACCATGTGCCTGTCGGAGCCGCAGGCCGGCTCGTCGCTGTCGGACATCACCACGCGCGCCGAGTATGAGGGCGAATCGCCGCTGGGCGCGCAGTACCGGCTGCGCGGCAACAAGATGTGGATCTCCGCGGGCGAACACGAACTGAGCGAGAACATCGTCCACCTGGTGCTGGCCAAGATCCCGGGCCCGGACGGCAAGCTGATCCCGGGCGTGAAGGGCATCTCGCTGTTCATCGTGCCGAAGTACCTGGTGAACGAAGACGGCTCGCTGGGCGAGCACAACGACGTGGTGCTGGCCGGCCTGAATCACAAGATGGGCTACCGCGGCACCACCAACTGCCTGCTGAACTTCGGCGAGGGCATGAAGTACAAGCCGGGCGGCAAGGCCGGCGCGATCGGGTACCTGGTGGGCGAGCCGCACAAGGGCCTGGCCTGCATGTTCCACATGATGAACGAGGCGCGCATCGGCGTGGGCCTGGGCGCGGTGATGCTGGGCTATACCGGCTACCTGCATGCGCTGGACTATGCGCGCAACCGTCCGCAAGGCCGCCCGGTCGGCCCCGGCGGCAAGGATGCCGCCAGCCCGCAGGTAAAGCTCGTCGAGCACGCCGATATCCGCCGCATGCTGCTGGCGCAGAAGAGCTATGTCGAGGGCGGCCTGGCGCTCAACCTGTACTGCGCGAAGCTGGTCGACGAGGAAGAGGCCGCCGCTGCCGCCGGCGACGAGGCTGCGCATGCGCGCCTGGCGCTGCTGCTCGACATCCTGACGCCAATCGCCAAGAGCTGGCCGTCGCAATGGTGCCTGGAGGCCAACAACCTGGCGATCCAGGTGCATGGCGGCTATGGCTACACGCGCGAATACAACGTCGAGCAGTTCTACCGCGACAACCGCCTCAACCCGATCCACGAAGGCACGCACGGCATCCAGGGCCTGGACCTGCTCGGCCGCAAGGTGGTGATGAAGGATGGCGCCGCGTTCAGGCTGCTGGGCGAGCGCGTGCAGGCCACCATCGGCCGCGCGCTGGCCGCGGACGATGCGGAGCTGGCGCAGCAGGCGCGCGCACTCGGCGCTGCAAGCCAGCGCCTGGCCGAAGTCACGCAGACGCTGTGGAGCGCCGGCGATGCCAACGTGACGCTGGCCAACGCGTCGGTCTACCTCGAAGCCTTCGGGCACGTGGTGGTCGCGTGGATCTGGCTGGAGCAGGCATTGCTGGCGCGGGAAGCGCTGGCGCAGGCGAGCGGCCAGGAAGACCAGGACTTCTATCGCGGCAAGCTGGCCGCGGCGGCGTACTTCTTCCGCTTCGAACTGCCAAAGGCCGGTCCGCAGCTCGATCTGCTGGCATCGCTCGACCGCACCACGCTGGACATGCAGGACGCGTGGTTCTGAGCGCCGGTTCTGGCTGCTTACTGCCTCACTCAAGATATGCAAGGAATAGACAACATGCGCACCATCCAGCAACTGTTTGACCTGAAGGGCAAGACCGCACTGATCACCGGCGGCTCGCGCGGGCTTGGCCTGCAGATTGCCGAGGCGCTGGGCGAGCAGGGCGCGCGCATCGTGCTGTCGGCGCGCAAGGCCGACGAATTGCGCGCCGCGCAGGCGCATCTGAAAGGCCTCGGCATCGAAGCCGACTGGATCGCCGCCGACGGCTCGCAGGAAGCCGAGATCGCGCGCCTGGCCGACGAGGCCATCGCCAAACTCGGCCACGTCGACATCCTGGTCAACAACGCCGGCGCCACCTGGGGCGCCCCGGCGGAAGACCATCCGCTGGAAGCGTGGGACAAGGTGATGAACCTGAATATCCGCGGCCTGTTCCTGCTGAGCCAGCGCATCGGCAAGCTGTCGATGATCCCGCGCCGCTACGGCCGCATCATCAACGTGGCGTCGATCGCGGGCCTGGCCGGCAATCCGCCGGGGTCGATGGAGACCATTGCCTACAACACCTCCAAGGGCGCGGTGGTCAATTTCACCCGCACGCTGGCGGCGGAGTGGGGTGAGCACAACATCACCGTCAACGCGCTGGCGCCGGGCTTCTTCCCGTCAAAGATGACCAAGGGCTCGCTCGAGCGCATGGGCGTCGAGGCCATGTGCGCGGGGGTGCCGCTGCATCGGCTGGGCGACGACGAAGACCTGAAGGGCGCCGCGCTGCTGTTCGCCAGCGATGCCGGCAAGCACATCACCGGGCAGATCCTGGCGGTCGACGGCGGCGTCAGCGCGGTCTGAGCACGGTCCGGCCGACGGTCTTCGTTTGCGGCAATAATGCGGGGTCGGCCCCGGCGGCCAAACTGCCGGTGCCTCTCCAGTCCCCCACTTCCATTCGCGTTGCCATGAACCAGTACACCGGCTCCCTGAGCCATATTCCCTTCCTTGCCGAGCTTGGCGTGACCTGCAGCCTGGCCGAGGGCGGACGCAGCGAGATCGCGCTGTCGACCGAAAAACGCCACCAGAACAGCTGGGACATGGCCCACGGCGGCGTGATCATGACGCTGCTCGACGTGGCCATGGCGGTGGCCGGCCGCAGCAGCGATGCCGATGGCCGCGGCGTGGTCACCATCGAGATGAAGAGCAGTTTCATGGCGCCGGGCCGCGGCCACCTGACCGCGCGCGGCACCACCGTGCACCGCACCACCACCATGGTGTTCTGCGAGGCCGAGATCGTCGATGCCGACGGCAAGACCGTGGCGCGCGGCTCTGGCACGTTCAAGTACATCCGGCGCATGCCGCCGCAGCGCCCCGGCGAAACCGATACCGGCGCCGACGGCTGAGCGCCGGCGCAGCACATGCGGGGCGGTTCATGCCCCGCTTTAGCAGTTTCCATGCAGTTTCCATCTCCCATTGGAAGGAACCCGACCATGTCCAACACGTTCAAGCGCATCGTCCTGGCCTCGCGTCCCGAAGGCGCGGTGACGGCGGCCAATTTCCGCCTGGAAGAAGTGCCCGTGCCGCAGATCGCCGACGGCCAGGTACTGGTGCGCAACCACTATCTGTCGCTCGACCCGTACATGCGCGGCCGCATGAACGAAAGCAAGTCCTACGCCGCGCCGCAGCCGCTCAATGAAGTGATGATCGGCGGCACCGTCGGCGAAGTGGTGGAAAGCAAAAACAGCAAGTTCAAGCCGGGCGACAAGGTGGTCGGCATGTTCGGCTGGCAGGAAATGGGCGTCAGCGACGGCACCGGCCTGCAGCCGGTCGATACCACGCATATCCCGCTGTCGGCCTACCTCGGCGCGGTCGGCATGCCGGGCGTGACCGCGTGGTACGGCCTGAACAAGATCATCCAGCCCAAGGCGGGCAAGACCATCGCGGTCAGCGCCGCGTCGGGCGCGGTCGGCAGCGTGGTGGGCCAGCTGGCCAAGCTGGCGGGCTGCCGCGCGGTGGGCTTTGCCGGCGGCAAGGACAAGTGCGACTACGTGGTCAACGAGCTGGGCTTCGATGCCTGCATCGATTACAAGGCCGCCAAAGACCCGAAAGAGCTCTACACCATGCTCAAGGAGGCCACGCCCGACGGCATCGACGGCTACTTCGAGAACGTCGGCGGCGAGATCTTCGACGCGGTGCTGTCGCGCATGAACGCCTTCGGCCGCATCGCCCTGTGCGGCATGATCGCCGGCTATGACGGCCAGCCGCTGCCGCTGAAGAACCCGCAGCTGATCCTGGTCTCGCGGCTGACGATCGAGGGCTTTATCGTCTCCGAGCACATGGAGGTGTGGCCGCAGGCACTGAAGGAGCTGGGCACCGCGGTCGCGCAGGGCAAGCTCAAGTTCCGCGAGAGCATCGCCGAGGGCCTGGCCAGCGCGCCGGAGGCTTTCATCGGCCTGCTCAAGGGCAAGAACTTCGGCAAGCAGCTGGTCAAGCTGGTCTGACCCGCGCATGCAGGGCCGCGGCGCACCTGCACGGCGCGCCGCGGGCAACGGATATCACCTGGACGGAGACACCGATGAATGCCCCGCAAGCCCCGCAAATCCAGAGCGCCGACGAGATCGGCGCCGGCCTGCCGGAAGAGGTCAAGGCGCGCTACCGCAACCTGCCGCGGCCGCCGCAGTTTGCCACTGCCGCCGAAGAGCGCCTGCACCGCAAGCAGCGCCTCGCCGCCGCCTTCCGGCTGTTCTCGAAATTCGGCTTCGACGAAGGCGTGGCGGGCCATATCACCGCGCGCGACCCCGAGTTTCCCGACACCTTCTGGGTCAATCCCTTCGGCGTGCATTTCAGCCAGGTCCGGGTCTCGAACCTGATCCGCTGCGACCACCACGGCGACGTGGTCGAGGGCGACTACCCGGTCAACGCCGCGGCCTTTGCCATCCACTCGCGCGTGCACCAGACCCGTCCCGACGCAGTCGCTGCCGCGCATTCTCACAGTACCTATGGCCGCGCGTGGTCGACGCTGGGCCGGCCGCTCGACGCGCTGACGCAGGACGTGTGTGCCTTCTACAACGACCATGCGGTCTATGACGACTTTGGCGGCGTGGTGGTCGAACTCGACGAGGGCCAGCGCATCGCCAACGCGCTGGGCCAGAACAAGGCCGCGATCCTGCAGAACCATGGCCTGCTGACCGTCGGCAAGACCGTCGACGAAGCGGCGTGGTGGTTCATCACCATGGAGCGCTCCTGCCAGGTGCAGCTGCTGGCCGAAGCCGCCGCCGCGCGCACGCAGGCGCCGCTGAAGGTGATTGCCGACGCTGCCGCACGGCAGGCCTATTCGATCGTCGGCACCGCGCAGGCAGGCTGGTTCCAGTTCCAGCCGCTCTATGCCCGCATCGTCAAGGAACAGCCCGACCTGCTGGACTGAACCCGCATGCCGGCCAGGCGGCCGGCATTCCCCATCTGACTCACGCGACAGGACAGACGACATGAAGGATTTCTCCAACAGGGTGGCCGTCATTACCGGCGGCGCTTCGGGCTTCGGCAAGGAATTTGCGCGCATCGCCGCCGACCTCGGCATGAAGCTGGTGCTGGCCGACGTGCAGGAAGACGCGCTGGACGCGACCGTCGCCGAATTCCAGGCGCGCAACGTGCCGGTGATCGGCCTGCGCACCGACGTCTCGCGCGCCGAGCAGGTCCAGGCTCTGGCCGATGCCGCGATCGAGGCCTTCGGCCAGGTCAACCTGCTGTTCAACAATGCCGGCGTCGGCGCGGGCGGCCTGATCTGGGAAAACTCGCAGCAGGACTGGGAATGGGTGCTGGGCGTCAACCTGTACGGCGTGGTGCATGGCGTGCGCATCTTCACGCCGCTGATGCTGGCCGCCGCGGAGAAGGACCCGGCGTTCCAGGGGCATATCGTCAACACCGCATCGATGGCGGGCTTGCTGAATCCGCCGGCGATGGGCGTGTACAACGTATCCAAGCATGCGGTGGTGGCGCTGACAGAAACGCTGTACCAGGACCTGGGGCTGGTGACGGAGCAGGTGCGCTGCTCGGTGCTGTGCCCGTATTTCGTGCCGACCGGCATCAGCCAGTCGCAGCGCAACCGGCCCGCCGAGCTGGCCAACCAGGCGCCGCCGACGCGCTCGCAGCTGGTGTCGCAGGCCTTGTCGGACAAGGCCGTCGGCGCGGGCAAGGTGACCGCGGCGGAGGTGGCTCGGATCACGTTCGATGCCATCCGCGACGAAAGCTTCTATATTTATTCCCACCCCCAGGCGCTCGCTCCCGTGCGCCAGCGCTTCGAGGATATCGTCGGGCAGCACAACCCCGGCGATCCGTTTGCCGACAAGCCCGAGGTCCGCGCCGGCCTCGTTGCCGCGCTGCGCGGCTGATCACACGCCTGCACAACGCCGCCACGAGGAGGACCGCATATGGAGAACAACATGGCAGCCCCCGCCGCCGTGATCCGCCACCTGCAGTACGCCACGCTGCCCAATGGCACCCGGCTGCACTACGCCAGCGCCGGCGAGCGCGGCAAGCCGCTGATGCTGTTCGTGCACGGCTTTCCGGAATTCTGGTTCGAATGGGAGGCGCAGCTGGCCGAGTTCGGGCGCACGCACTTCGCCGTCGCGCCCGACCTGCGCGGCTTCAACCTGTCGAGCAAGCCCGGCGAGGTAGAGGCCTACCGGCCGCGCCATATCGTCGAAGACCTGGTGCAGTTCATCGGCGCGCTGGGCTATGACCAGGCGATCGTGGTGGCGCACGACTGGGGCGGCGCGATCTGCTGGAACCTGGCGATCCAGTTCCCGCAGCTGGTGCGCCAGCTGGTCATCATCAACTCGCCGCACCCCTACCTGTTCGCACGCGCGCTGGCCACCGATCCGGCGCAGCAGGCCGCGTCGGCCTACATGAACTGGCTGCGCAAGCCGGGCTCGGAACAGGCGCTGGCGGCCAACGACTTCGCGCTGCTGGACCGGATGCTGTCCGACGACGACGGCAAGCCGGCGGCCTGGTACACCGCCGAGACGCGCGCCAGGTACCACGCGGCGTGGTCGCAGCCGGGCGAGGGCAACGATGCCGGCGTGCATCCGCTTACCGGCGGCGTCAATTTCTACCGCGCTTCGCCGATGCATCCGCCGGGCGAGGGCGAGCCGCCGCCCGACATTTCGCGGCTGGACCCGGCCGCTTTCGTGGTCAGGGTGCCGACGCTGGTGGTGTGGGGCGAGCGCGACCGCGCGCTGCCGAAATCGCTGGTGGACGGCCTGGCCGATTTCGTGCCCGACCTGCGGCTGGAGCGCATCCCCGAAGGCAGCCACTGGGTGATCCACGAGCAGCCGGAACGGATCAACCTGCTGATCCGCAGCGCGCTGCCGGGCTGATCGCGCGCCCACATGCGGGAATGCCGTTCAGTTGCCCTGTCGTTCCCGCGCAGGCGGGAACCCAGTGACTTTTTCCCCGAGGGGACGTGAAAGACGCTGGATTCCCGCCTGCGCGGGAATGACAGTAGTGTTTGATGCCTTATCTGAACGGCATTACGCCGCATGCAGGCTTTAGCTCAGCCGCTCGCGGTAAAGCCGGTAGTTCTCGTCGTCGAAGCAGACGAAGGTGACCTGCTCGATCTCCGGCGCCGTGGCCAGCGCCTCGCGCACCGCGGCGATGGCGATATCGGCCGCGCGTTCGCGCGGGAAGCCATAGATGCCGGTGCTGATGTTGGGGAAGGCCAGCGTGCGCAGGTGATGCTGCGCCGCCAGCCGGATGCTGTTGCGGTAGGCATTGGCGAGCTGCGCTTCCTCGCCCTGGCCCCCGCCTTGCCACACTGGCCCGACCGCGTGGATCACGTACGGGGCCGGCAGGCGGCCGCCGGTAGTCAGCACCGCCTCGCCGGTGGGGCAGCCGCCCTGCGCGTCGCGGATCGCGCGGCAGGCCTCCATGATGGCGGGGCCGCCGGCCCCGTGGATGGCCCCGTCGACGCCGCCGCCGCCGAGCAGGCCGCTGTTGGCCGCATTGACGATGGCATCGACTTCCATCCGGGTGATGTCGCCATGGACTACCTGCAAGTGCTCGCCGCTCATGGTGTCTCCTGCGCTGTGGAGGGAGGGTCGCCGGACGGCCGCTTGGTCGGTCCGACCGGCGGGAAGCCGCTGGGTGCTACGCGGTGTGCTACATGGACTGCTCAAGCATACGCCGATAATCCGCGGCGCTGGCTTCTTTCGGGTTGGTCTTGTGGCAGTGGTCGCGCAGGGCGCCGGCGATCACCTTGTCGAACATGTCCTCGGTGACGCCCATCTGGCGCAGCCCGGTGGGCAGGCCCAGGCGCGCGGTCATGTCGTGCACCGCCTGCGCCAGGTCGGCGCCGTCGGGCAGGTGCATGGCGCGGCGCAGGCGCGCGTAGCGGTGGTCGCGCACCACGGTGGGCGCATCGGCATTGAAGCGCAGCACCGCCGGCATCACCACCGCGTTGAGCGTGCCGTGGTGCAGGCCGGTGCGGCCGTCGATCTTCAGTCCGCCGAGCGGGTGCGACAGCGAATGCACGCAGCCCAGTCCCTTCTGGAACGCCATCGCGCCCTGCATCGACGCGCTCATCATGTTCAGGCGCGCGTCGCGGTCCTTGCCGTCGCGGGTGGCGCGTTCGATATGGGTCCAGCCGCGCTCCAGGCCGTCCAGCGCGATGCCGTCCGCGGGCGGGTTGAAGGCAGGGGCCAGGAAGGTCTCGATGCAGTGGGCGATGGCGTCCATGCCGGTGGCGGCGGTCAGGCCGGCGGGCAGGCCCAGCGTCAGCTCGGGGTCGCACACCGCGGACTTGGGCAGCAGGTGCCACGAGTGGAAGCCCAGCTTGCGGCCGTCGTCCAGGATGATGATGGCGCCGCGCGCGACCTCGCTGCCGGTGCCGGACGTGGTGGGCACCGCGATCAGCGGCGCGGCCCGGTCGGTGATCTTGCCGCTGCCGCCTTCGATGGTGGCATAGGTGGTCAGCTCGCCCTCGTGCGTGGCCAGGATGGCGATGCCCTTGGCCAGGTCGATCGATGACCCGCCGCCCACCGCCACCAGGCCGTCGCAACCGTGCTCGCGGTACTGCGCGGCGGCCTTGCGCACCATGGCCTCGGTCGGGTTCGACGGGGTCTCGTCGAACACCGTCACCGGCAGGCCCGGCATTGCGTCGATGGCGCGCTGCGCCACGCCAGCCGCGACCACGCCCTGGTCCGTGACCAGCAGCGGCCGGCTGATGCCGATGCGCTCGCATTCCGACTTCAGCACGCTGACCGCGCCGAAGTCCAGGTGAATGTGGGTCAGATAGTAGATGAACGCCATGTTTGCTTGTCTCCTGCTGGGATCTGCCGCGAAATAGTGGAATTCGCGCTGGAATTCCTTGTCGTCACGGGCCTGGCCTGTGGCTGGCGCCGTGCGCTGTCCTGGGGTTCAATGGACCTGCCGCAATCGTTTCCGCTCGCCCCTCGGCGTGCTGCCAGCCGATCATCGCGCAAAAACTTGCCGCGTGGCACGATGGGTAGCACTTTTCGGGGTTATCTCGGACTGCCCGGGGTCGGAAACATCTGGCATCATACTAAAATCGAACGATCGTTCACTATTCGAACTTCTCCCGATGCCGACCCCGCGCCAGCGCAGCGCGCGCGGCCTGCACCGGGGTTTGCGCCGCATCACGTCCTATGTCTGTCGTACCGTCTTCCCCATCCGCCACGCCAGGCCTGCCGGACAGTCCGCTGGACCCGCAGATGGCCGCGTTGCTGGCCTTGATCGTGCGCGCAAAGCGGCCGCCGATCCACGCCATGGCCCCGGAAGATGCCAAGATCGCTTACGAGAAGAGCGCGCCGATCCTGGACATCCACCCGCCTCCGGTGCATACCGCGGAAGACCTGCTGGTGCCCGCTCGCGACGGCCACGCCATCCCGGTGCGGCTGTACACGCCGCGCGAAGCCAGCTGGATCGAGCCGCTGCCGCTGCTGGTGTATTTCCATGGCGGCGGTTTCACGGTCGGCAGCATCGATTCTCACGATCCGCTGTGCCGCCTGCTGTGCGGCAAGGCCGACTGCATGGTGCTGTCGGTGGATTACCGGCTCGGGCCCGCGTGGCGCTTCCCGACCGCGGTCAACGACGCCTTCGACGTGCTGCACTGGGCCTTCGCCGAAGCCGACAAGCTCGGCGCCGACCCGGCCCGCATCGGCCTGGGCGGCGACAGTGCCGGCGGCACGCTGGCCGCGGCCTGCGCGGTCGAGGCACGCGATGCCGGGCTGGCGCCGGTGCTGCAGCTGCTGGTCTATCCGGGCACCTGCGCACGGCAAGACACGCCGTCGCACCGCGCGCTGGCCGACGGCTACCTGCTCACGGCGGACATGATCCGCTGGTTCTTTGCGCAGTACCTGGACCAGGATGCCAGCCGCGATGACTGGCGCTTTGCCCCGCTGGACGGCGGCGGCACCGGCGCCAAAGTGGACGGGGTCTGCCCGGCATGGATCGCCGTGGCCGGCTACGACCCGCTGCATGACGAGGGCGTGGCCTACGCCGAAAAGCTGCGCGCCGCCGGCGTTGCCGCCACGCTGGCCGACTACCCCGGCATGATCCATGATTTCTTCAAGCTGGGCCGGTTCGTGCCCGCGGTGGCGCAGGCCCATGCCGATGCCGTCGCCGCGCTGCGCACCGCGTTCGGCACCTCGCAGGACTAGGCTTTGCCTTGCGGTCGCGCCGGTCCGCGTATTTTTCAAGCAGTGATTTGCAGCACTAGGAGACACATTCAAATGCAACGCCGCCACTTCATCGCCCGCGCGGGCATCGCCGCCACCGCCGCGGCCCTCGGTCTTGCCGCCATGCCCGCCCAGGCCCAGGCCGACAAGTTCCCGCAGCGCCCGATCCGGCTGGTGATCGGCTACACCGCCGGCGGCTCCACGGATATCCCGTTCCGCGTGCTGGCCGACAACGCCTCGAAGATCCTGGGCCAGCCGGTGATCGTCGAGAACAAGCCCGGTGCCGGCGGCGTGCTGCCGGCGCAGATGATGCAGAGCACCGCGCCCGACGGCTATACGCTGGCGCAGGTCGCCATGCCGGTCTACCGCCTGCCGTACACCACCAAGATCAACTGGGACCCGGTCAAGGACCTGAGCTACATCATCAACCTTGCCGGCTACTCGTTCGGCCTGGTGGTGCCGGCCGATTCGCCGATCAAGACCATGCAGGACTACATTGCCTACGCCAAGGCCAACCCGGGCAAGCTCACCTACGGCTCGCCGGGCTCGATGACGACGCTGCACCTGACCATGGAAGAACTGGCCATGAAGCAGGGCGTGCAGTTTTCGCACATCCCCTACAAGGGCAATTCGGAATCGATGCAGGCGCTGCTGGGCGGCCACGTGATGTCGGTGGCCGACACGCCGGCGTGGGCGCCGTACGTGGAACAGGGCAAGCTGCGCCTGCTGTCGACCTGGGGCGAGAAGCGCTCGGCGCGCTTCCCCAACGTGCCGACGCTGAAGGAACTGGGCATGGGCATCGTGCAGACCTCGCCGTTCGGCCTGGTCGCGCCCAAGGGCACCGACCCGAAGATCGTGCAGAAGCTGCATGACGCCTTCAAGAAGGCGATGGAAATGCCCAACTACCGCGAGTCGCTGGCCAAGTTCGACATGGAGCCGTTCTACATGAACACCCAGCAGTACGCGCAGTTCGCGGCGGACACCGTCAAGAAGGAAAAGGCCATCATCGAGAAGCTGGGGCTGGCCAAGCCGCAGTAAGCCAGCGCCGCTTGCGTCCAGCCAGGCCGCCGCGCCTGCCGGCCCGGCGCCGGCAGGCGCAGCGGCCTGATGCTTTGCATTGCCCCGACAAACCACCAGGGAGACCACGTCAATGGCCAAAGAGGCGTTCCGCCACACCATCCCGCTGCGCGTGCGCTGGTCCGAAGTCGATCCGCAATCGATCGTCTTCAATGCGCACTACCTGACGTATTGCGATATCTGCGTGACCGAGTACTGGCGTGCGCTGGGCATCCGATATCCGGAAGACGTGCTGCACGCGCACGGGGTCGACATCTTCGTGGTCAAGTCCACGCTGGAGTACCACGCGTCGGCGCGCTTTGACGATCAGCTCGATATCCGCGGCCGCATGGCACGGCTGGGGCGGTCCAGCATGTTGTTCCGCGTGGAGATGTACCGGGGCGACGAGCACCTGATCACCGGTGAAATCGTCTATGTGTGCGCGGATCCGGCGACGCAGAAGTCGGCGCCGATCCCGGGGGTGGTGCGGGAGATTATCGAGGGGTATGAAGTGGTGAAGCCGGCGGGATGATGGCGAAGACGCCTCGATTCCCGCTGGGTTGCTCCCCTCTCCCGCTTGCGGGAGAGGGGCGGGGGAGAGGGCAGGCGTGTGCCTTGCGACAGGGCGCGTAAGGGCACGAAAGTCTTGCCCTCTCCCTAGCCCTCTCCCGCAAGCGGGAGAGGGGACCGGCTCTCAGTCAATGAAAAGCGGTCGCCAATGCGAAGGGCAGTGGGCTTACTTAGCCACCCCCGCATCCTCCATATAAGCCCAGATCACCGCATCAAAGCTGGCATCGCTCTCGAACCCCAGCGACAAGGCCCGTTCCGCATTCCACGCCGCCGGCCACGTGCCGACGATTTTCTCGACGCGTTCTTCGCGTTCCCACGTCACCAGGTCCGCCACTGCATCGCCGGCGACGCGGCGCAGTGCATCCACCATGCCCGCCGCCGTGACCGACAGCCCCGGCAGGTTGACCACGCGGCGGTTGCCCAACCGTTCGCCTGCCAGTTCGATGCCATTGACCAGCGCCGCCACCGCAGCGCGCGGCGACAGCAGCCACAGTTTGGTCTCCGGTGCCACCGGGCAGTTCGCTGCCACGCCCGAGAGCGGCTCGCGGATGATGCCGCTGGCGAACGACGAGGCCGCCGCATTGGGCTTGCCCGGGCGCACGCTGATGGTCGGCAGGCGCAGCACGCGGCCGTCGACGAAGCCGCGGCGGCTGTAATCGGACAGCAGCAGTTCGCCGATCGCCTTCTGCACGCCGTACGACGATTGCGGGTTCAGCGCGGTGTCGTCCTGCACCACCGGCGGCAGTTCGCCGCCATAGACCGCGACCGAGCTGGTGAACAGCACGCGCGGCTTGTGGCCCAGTTCGCGGCAAGTTTCGAGCAGCGCGCGCGAGGCGTCGAGGTTGACGCGCATGCCCAGCTCGAAATCCGCCTCGGCCTGGCCGCTGACCACGGCGGCGAGGTGGAACACGACGCCGGTGTCCTGGTCGATGGCCTGGCGCAACACCGCGGGATCGGACAGGTCGCCGGTGACCACGCGCACGCGCGCATCGTCCAGCCCTTGCGGCGCGACCACGTCGAGCAGCGTCAGGCGGTCGAAGGCGACCGCCTTGCCGTCGAGGTTCAGGGTGCCGCGTTGCAGCAGCAGGCGGGCGAGTTGCAGGCCGAGGAAGCCGGCGCCGCCGGTAATCAGTACGTTCATGGCAAGAGATCTGTGGTGGTTCTGCAATCAGCGGCCGAGGTAGGGCTTGAGCCAGCCCAGTCCTTCGGACGTGCCGGCGCGCGGACGGTATTCGCAACCGATCCAGCCCTGGTAGCCGAGCGAGTCGATCAGGTCGAACAGGTACGGGTAGTTCAGCTCGCCGAGGTCCGGCTCATGGCGCTCGGGCACGCCGGCGATCTGGATATGGCCGATGCCGGCCATGTCGCGCCTGAGCTTCATCGCGATATCGCCCTCGACGATCTGGCAGTGATAGCAGTCGAACTGCACCTTCAGGTTGGCCGCGCCGGCTTCCTTGCAGATCGCCTGCGCGTCGTCCTGGCGGTTCAGGAAATAGCCCGGCATGTCGCGCGTGTTGATCGGCTCCAGCACGATGGTCACGCCCTGCGCGGCGGCCGCCTTCGCGGCATAAGCGACGTTTTCCAGGTAGGTGGCGCGGTAGCGCGCGCGGTCGGCATCGGCCGGCACCAGGCCTGCCATCACATGCACGCGGTCATTGCCGATCACGCCGGCGTACTCCAGCGCGCGCCCGATGGCGTCGCGGAATTCGGCCTCGCGCCCCGGCAGCGACGCCAGGCCACGCTCGCCCGCAGCCCAGTCACCCGGCGGGGCATTGAACAGCGCCTGGGTGAGACCGTTCGCGTCGAGGCGCGCGCGCAGCTCGGCGGCGGGATGCTCGTACGGGAACAGGTACTCCACCGCCTGGAAGCCGTCCGCCGCCGCAGCGGCGAAGCGATCCAGGAAAGCGTGCTCGTTGTACATCATCGAGAGATTTGCGGCGAAGCGCGGCATGGGAACTCCAGAGCGTAGGACGAAGCCGGGCCGGTCGCGGTCAGCGCGACCGCCCCGGCCGGATATCAGCGGTTGACCAGTTTAGCCGGCGTCAGCCATACCAGCACGGCGCCCACCACCAGGATCGCGGACAGCACGTACATCGGCAGCTGCGTGCTGTGCGTCAGGTCCTTCAGCGCGCCGACCATGTAGGGCGAGACGAAGCCGGCCAGGTTGCCGACCGAGTTCACCACGGCAATGCCGGAAGCGGCGGCAATGCCCGACAGGAACGCGGTAGGCAGCGACCAGAACAGCGGCGCGCAGGTCAGCACCCCGGCGGCGGCCAGCGACAGCGCGGCGATCGACACGGTCGTATTGTTGGTGAACGAGGCGGCAATGGCAAAGCCCACCGCACCCATCAGCGCCGGCACGATCAGGTGCCAGCGGCGCTCCTGGCGCGCATCGGCGCTGTGGCCGAGGATGTTCATGACGACGATGGCGCAGATGAACGGGATCGCCGACAGCAGGCCGATCTTCAGGTTGCCGGTCACGCCGCTGGCCTTGACCAGCGTGGGCATCCAGAACGTCAGCGCGTACTGGCCGGTGACGAAGCAGAAGTAGATCAGGCACATCCACCACACGCGGCGGTCGCTGAACACGGCGCCCAGCGAATGCCCGTGCGACTGGCCGGCGGCCGCACCGGCCTTCTGCTGGTCTTCGTCGATGTTGCGCTTGAGCACGCGCTTTTCATCGGCGCTGAGCCACGGTGCCTTGTCGATGCCGTCGCGCAGCACGAAGATCGTCACCACGCCGATCACCAGTGCGGGCAGGGCTTCGAGCAGGAACATCCATTGCCAGCCGCTCATGCCATGCGTGCCGTTGAAGGCGTCCATGATCCAGCCAGACAGCGGGTTGCCGAACATGCCCGCGACCGGGATGCCCGACATGAACAGCGCGATCATCTTGGCGCGGCGGTTGGCCGGGTACCAGTAGGTCAGGTACAGGATCACGCCGGGGTAGAAGCCCGCCTCGGCCAGGCCGAGCAGGAAGCGCATCACGTAGAACTGCGTCGGCGTCTTCACGAACAGGAACAGCGCCGAGATGATGCCCCACGTGATCATGATGCGCGCGATCCAGATGCGCGCGCCGATCTTGTGCATCAGCAGGTTGCTGGGCACCTCGAACAGGAAATAGCCGATGAAGAACAGGCCGGCGCCCAGGCCGAACACGGTCTCGGAAAAGGCCAGGTCCTGGCCCATCTGCAGCTTGGCAAAGCCGACGTTGACGCGGTCGAGGTAGGCGACCACGTAGCACAGCATCAGGAACGGCATGATGCGCCAGAACACCTTGCTGTAGGCGCGTTTCTCGATCTGGGTGTCGGTGTCGAGCCGGGCGTTGCCGCCCAGGCTGTCGAAGGCGGGCACGCTGGCCGCCGGTTGGTTGGATGGCATCGGTGGTCTCCGGGTAGGGTGAGTCTGGTCTAGTAATGTGTGCCGGCTATGCGAAGCGCAGGCATGCGCGTGCCCCGCACGGTGGCCGCAAGGCAACCGCGCCGGTCAGGTCCGTATGGCCGTGGTCAGTCGGAAAAACGGGTGGCTGTGCTACCAGCGCGCCTGGAAGGCGTCGCGCAACTCAGCCAGTGCGCCGTCGGGCAGCGCCGCGCGGGCGGCGAAGCCCGGCGTGTCCTTCATCATCATCCATAGCTTGGCGGTCTCCTCCAGTTCTTCCAGCGCGAACGCGGCGCGCGAGACGCTGGACTCCCACACCACCGGGCCGAGGCGCTCCAGCAGCACGCCGCGCACCTGCGCGGCCAGCGTGGCCACGCGCGCGGCGACCGCGGGATCGCCGGGCCGGTGATAGGGAATCAGCGGGATATGGCCGACCTTCATCACGTAGTAGGGCGTGAGCGGCGGCAGTACGTCGTCCGGTTGCCAGACACCGGCCAGCGTCAGGGCCACGAGGTGCGTCGAGTGCGTGTGCACCACGGCGTGCGCCCCGGGGTTGTTGTCATAGATTGCGCGATGCAGCGTCAGCGTCTTTGACGGCTTGTCGCCCGACACCCAGGTGCCGTCGGCGGCGACCCTGGCGACCGCGGCCGGGTCCATCATGCCCAGGCAGGCATCGGTCGGGGTGATCAGCCAGCCGTCATCCAGCCGCGCGCTGATATTGCCGGCCGAGCCGACGGTATAGCCGCGCTGGTAGAGGCTGGCGCCGATGCGGCAGATCTCTTCGCGCAGCTTGCTTTCGGTGCTCATCACTGGCCTCCCAGCTGGCGCAGCGCTTCGTCGAAGAAGTCCGGGCCGCCGAAATTACCCGACTTGAGCGCCAGCGCCAGCGGCGTGGCGCCGAGCGTGACCGTGGCCGGCACGCCGGGGGCGATCTGCGTGCCAATGCGCAGCGCCCTGACGTTCAGCGCCTGCACCACGGCGCCGGAGGTCTCGCCGCCGGCGACGACAAAGCGGCGCGTGCCGCGTGCCAGCAGGCCGGCGGCGACGGTGGCCAGGCACTGCTCGACCAGGTGGCCGGCGCGCTCCACGCCCAGTTCGGCCTGCACGGCCTTGACCTCGTCGGGGCTGGACGTGGCGTAGACCAGCACCGGCTCGTCGTGCGCGGCGGCGAAGTCCAGCGCGGCGTCGGCCACGGCTTCGCCGCGCGCCAGCGCGAGCGGGTCGATGCGCAGCGCCGGGCGGCCTTGCTCCAGCCAGCGGGCCACTTGCCCGTTGGTCGCGCGCGAGGCGCTGCCGGCCAGCACCACGCCCGGGCCGTCGACGGCGGGGACCGCGTTGGCATCGCCACGCTGCGGCAGCAGGCCGGCGCGGCGGAAATTCTCCGGCAGGCCGAGCGCGATGCCCGAGCCGCCGGTGATCAGCGGCAGGCCGGCGCAGGCTTCGCCCAGCGTGAACAGGTCGGCGTCAGACACCGCATCGGCAATCGCCAGCCGCACGCCCTCGGTGCGCAGCGACGCGATGCGGTCGGCCGTGGCCTGCGCGCCGCGCGCCACGGCGTCGTAGCGCAGCAGGCCGACCTTGCTCCGGCTCTGGCGCTGCAGCACGCGCACCAGGCTGGCATCGGTCATCGGTGTCAGCGGATGGTGTTCCATGCCCGACTCGTTGAGCAGCGCATCGCCCACGAACAGGTGGCCGCGGAAGATGGTGCGGCCGTTCTCGGGGAAGGCCGGGCAGGCGATGGTGAAATCGCTGTCCAGCGCGTTCAGCAGCGCTTCGGCGACCGGGCCGATATTGCCGGCATCGGTCGAATCGAAGGTCGAGCAGTACTTGAACACGAACTGGCGGCAGCCCTGCGCGCGCAGCCATTCCAGCGCGGCCAGCGACTGCGCCACGGCTTCGGCGGCGGGGATGGTGCGCGATTTCAGCGCGACTACCAGCGCGTCGGCCGCGCCGATATCGGCCACGGATTCGGGCACGCCGATGGTCTGCACGGTGCGCATGCCATTGCGCACCAGCGTGTTGGCGAGATCGGTGGCGCCGGTAAAGTCGTCGGCGATGCAGCCAAGGAGCGCGGTCATCGTCTGTGCTCCTTACTCGGCCTTGCCCGGCAGCTCGATGCCCGGGAAGATCTTGATCACGGCCGAATCGTCTTCGCCGCCGTGGCCGGCGGTGGAGGCCATCATGAACATCTGGTGCGCGGCGGCCGACAGCGGCAGCGGGAATTTGCTGGTGCGCGCGGTGTCGAGCACCATGCCCAGGTCCTTGACGAAGATGTCGACTGCCGACAGCGGCGTGTAGTCGCCCTTCAGGATATGGGGCACGCGGTTCTCGAACATCCACGAATTGCCGGCGCTGTGCGTGATCACGTCATAGAGCGCGTCCGGGTCCACGCCTTCCCGCATGCCGAGCGCCATCGCCTCGGCCGCGGCTGCGATATGCACGCCGGCCAGCAACTGGTTGATGATCTTGACCTTGGAGCCGGCGCCGTGCGCGGCGCCCAGGCGGTAGACCTTGCCGGCGATGGCGGCCAGCACGTCTTCGGCCAGCGCA
This sequence comes from Cupriavidus taiwanensis LMG 19424, assembly GCF_000069785.1. Taxonomy (NCBI): domain Bacteria; kingdom Pseudomonadati; phylum Pseudomonadota; class Betaproteobacteria; order Burkholderiales; family Burkholderiaceae; genus Cupriavidus; species Cupriavidus taiwanensis. The sequence continues at coordinate 1,547,632 of NC_010528.1, forward strand.
TAGGCTTCGGCGGGGCCGGAGGTCATCATGGTCATTTCGCCGCTGGCGGCGCGCGCGGCGCCGCCGGAGACCGGCGCGTCCAGCATCAGCAGGCCCTTTTCGGCGAGGCGCTGTCCCAGGGTCTCGGCAAAGCCCGGCGGCACCGTGGCGCTGGCGATCACCAGCTTGCCGGGCTGCATCCCGGCCACGGCACCATTGGCGCCGAACAGCACGGCCTCGGTCTGCTGCGCGTTGACCACCAGCGTCAGCACCACGTCGCAGCGGCTGCCCAGCTCGGCGGGCGAGCCGCACGGCACGCCGCCGGCGTCGGCAAAGCGCTGCAGCACCTCGGGGCGCAGGTCGCAGGCGTGCACGTTGAAACCGGCCCGCAGCAGCGACTGCGCGACACCAAAGCCCATGGCACCAAGGCCGATGACGCCGATATTCCTGGACATAAGGACTCCCTGAAACAGATACGGATGATTCGATGCTTGCGCCGGCGCGTCAGTTGCTGGCGCCGTGCTGGCCGCCGCTCTCGTCGGCGCCCAGCTGGGCCAGCCGGTGCGCGGCGTTGTACATGTGGTTCTGCGCGGCATTGCGCGCGGCGAGCGGGTCGCCGGCGCGGATAGCGGCGACGATGGCCTGGTGTTCCTCGCGCACCTGTCGCGAAAAATCCGCGCGCCGCGCTTCGTTGGTGCGGGTCACGCGCGTGGCGGCTTCCAGGTACTGGCTCAGGAATTCCAGCGTCTTGAGGAAATAGGGGTTGCCGGTCGCCTCGGCGATGGCGCGATGGAAGCCGACGTCCTCGGCGACGCCGTCGCCGCCCTGGGCCACCACGTCGTCCAGCCGGGCCAGCGCCGCGTCGATGGCCGCCATCGAGGCATCGCTGCGGCGTCGCGCCGCCTGCGCGGCGACCTCGGCTTCGATCGCGCGGCGCAGCTCGACGATCTGCAGCACCGATTCCAGCGCGCCGGTGTCGGTGTAGTCGATGCGCAGCGGCCGGATGCCTGCCTGCAGCGTCACGAACACGCCGCTGCCCTGGCGCGACTCGACCACGCCTTCGTACTTCAGCCGCGAGATGGCCTCGCGCACCACGGTGCGGCTGACGCCGAATTCTTCGGACAGCACCGCCTCGGTGGGCAGCTTGTCGCCGCGGGCAAAGGCCCCGCTCTGGATCTTGTCCAGCAGCTGTTCGGCAACGTTGTCGGTGAGGGCGCGGGCAGGGACTTTCTGGAACACGGCAGCTTCCCAGGTCATTCGGTAATCAGGTCATCATACAAATTTGCTATACGGCTGCCGACCCCAGGTAAACCCTGATATGGTGCAAATGGCCGCGTACGGTGCGGCCAAGGCTCCGCATTGGTGCGGCTGCGGGGCGCGCGAGCCTGGCGTATCATTGGCGCCCGCCCGTGCTCGTGGCAGGGGCGCGCTGCATTTCCACCTTCCCGTTTTCTCCGCCATGTCCGCCACCGTCCTGATCTGCCCCTGGTCCGAAGCCCGCGATCGCGCGCGCGCCATCCGCTACGCCGTCTTTGTCGAGGAGCAGGGCGTGCCGGTGGAACTGGAGTGGGACGAATGGGACGAACCCAGCTGGCATGCGCTGGCGCTGGCCGCGGACGGCACGCCGCTGGCGACCGGCCGGCTGCTGCCCGACGGCCATATCGGCCGCATGGCCGTGCTGAAGCCGGCGCGCGGCAGCGGTGTCGGCGCGCTGGTGCTGGAGGCGCTGATGCGCAAGGCCGAGCAGCTGGGCTATCCGGAGCTGGTGCTCAACGCGCAGACGCACGCGGCGCCGTTCTATGCGCGCGTGGGCTTTGCGCAGGTGGGGCCGGAATTCGAAGAGGCGGGCATCCCGCACGTGGAGATGCGCAAGCGCCTGGCCGGTTGAGGCCCGGCCGTCAGCGCGGCGCCTGCACGATGCCGGTGTCGCGCGACAGGTTCAGCGTGCCGTGATAGGCCACGTCGCCGATGCGGCCATCGGCGTCGAAGCTGCGCTCGTTCAGGTCGAAGCGCCCGTCGTGGCGTATGCGCAGTACCGTGCTGGCGCGCGTGCCATACATCGGCGAGCGGATAAAGGCCGACGACAGCAGCTTTTCCCAGTCCGGCGCCACGCCCGTGGACGGCAGCTCGAAATCGGCGGCCTGGCGTTCGTCGGCCAGCATCTGCAGGTACGGCTCGGCGCTGGCGTTGGCCTGGCCGCTGTCCGCCGCCAGCACTTCGGCGAGCGCCCCGACGCGGCTGCGCACCTTGGGCCAGGGCGTATCGAGCAGCGCGTTGGACAATCCGTACAGGCCGGGACGCAGCCGTTGCGGCTGGCGCGACGCCGAGCGGTTGCTGTACCACCACAGTTCGCGCAGGTCGCTCGCCAGCAGGTTGAAGCCGTTGTAGGCGCCGTCTTCGCCGGCAAGACGGTCGAGGTAGTCGAAGGGCGCCGCGTGGCCGCGCAGGAAGCCGGCCACCAGCTCGCCGCGGGAACGGGCGTCGGTGCGTTTTTCGGACGGGGCGCGGTAGTTGGTCAGCGCGGCGAAGCGGCCCTCGGCATTGACCCCCATCCAGGTGCCGGGTTCGCCGATCACCTCGGCGAGGTCGCGGCCGCCCAGCACCTGCGGCGCATCCTGCCACCAGTGCGCGGCCGCCGCGGGGCGGGCATAGAATTCATCGCGGTTGCCGGCCACCACCAGGGCATAGTCCGGGTGCGATTGCCAGCCAACCAGGATCAGACACATCGTTTGGCTTCCTTTGCCGCGGGGGCTGGCCGCGTCAGCGGTGTCCCACGTACTTCAGTCCGACGGTGCCCGCACGACCTCTGCGAAGGCGCCTACAGCACGTCCAGGTCGATAAAGTGTTCGGCGCGCCGCTCGCCTTCGACCCACTGGTCCAGCCCGCTCTGGCGCCACAGCCCTTCGAGCGTGGCATCGAACGCGGGCGGCACGTCGGCGTAGCACTCCATCCACGTTTGCACGCCGGCGCGGGTTTCCGGCCTGCGCATCAGCGTACCACCAATTCCGGTGGCTTCGGCGACCGTTTCCATCCAGCGGTGCCAGTGCGGCAGCGCCTCGGCGGCGACGGCTTCCGGAACACGGAAATAGACGTAGAGGTGATCGCTCATGGCAGGTCCTGTGGCAATCAGCCGGCGGCCCGGGCGGCCGGGCCGGCATCCCCGAGCGGCACGTCGTAGGGGAGGTTGGCGGTGGCCACGGCCGCACCCTCGGCGCTGCCCAGGCGCAGTGCGCTGCCAGCAGCGTCGATCTTCAGTTCGGCCAGCCCGGCCCAGCCGCCATCCGGTGCGGGCGCGGCATTGACGATCATGCCGCAGGGCTGGCCCGGGTCCTCAGGACGATAGATCTCGGCCGCGGGAGCCGGCACCTCGCCTTCGCCCTGCACCAGCCACATGCGCCGCTTGAGGGTGCCGCGGTACTGACTGCGCGCCACCACTTCCTGGCCCGGATAGCAGCCCTTGCGGAAATTGACGCCGCCGACCAGCTCGAAATTGATCATCTGCGGCACGAACTGCTCCTGCGTGGCCGCGACGATGCGGGGCAGGCCGGATTGCACCTCGAGCCAGTCCCACAACGCCGGCGCGGCGCCTGTCAGCGTGGCGGACAGCGCCGCGCGCACGGCGTCGGCGCGTTCGGCCGGCAGCACCAGCTGCCAGCGCGGCTGTCCGGCACTGTCCGGCAGGCGGATCACGGTGACGCCATCGGCCCCGGCCACGGCAAAGGGGGCTTCGGGCGCGGGCAGGCCGGCCGCGCCCAGCGCCTGGGAGGCGCCGGCGCCGGCCACGCCGAGGATGGCGTGGGCCGGGGTGATATCGGACAGTTTGGCCTTGGCGCGCAGCACGAACATCGACAGCCGCTTCTGTACCGCGGCCTGGATTTCGGCCGACAGCTGCAGCACGATGCCGTCGGCGTCGCGCCACATCAGGAAGGTCGCCAGCAGCCGGCCCTTAGGCGAGCAGTAGCCCGCCAGGCGCGCCGTGCCCGGCGCCAGGTCGTCGACCGCGTTGGTCAGCTGGGTATGCAGGAAGCTGGCGGCATCGTCGCCCGCCACGCGGACGAGGCCGAGCCCGGCCGGAGTGCAGACCACGCCGCCGGCGGTCAGCGCGTCAAGGCCTGCGGCGAGTTCCTGGGCTTGGGGATTCAATGCTGGCATTGCGAGGCAATCGTCAAAGGCAAATCGGGGGAAGAATTCCGGCTCCGAGGGGTGCGCGGCGCCTGGCCTGCGGGAGGCGCCGGCGCCACGGCTCACGGTCGGGGCCAGGCTGCCGGTTATTATATGGGGCTACGAGATTTTCGGCCGGCGCCGGTGGTCCGCGGCGGCATGCCAGTCCGCCGGCGGGCGCCCGGCACCGGTCCCCATACCTGATACATGAAACGTTTATTCCTTGGCCTCGGCCTCGCCGTGCTGGTGTTCGCGCTGGCGGCTGCGGGCGGCTTCGCGTGGTGGGCCAATCACCCGGTGTCGCTTGGCAGGTCGCCGGTGGAAGTGGTGATCAAGCCCAATTCCGGCGTGGCCAGCGTCGGCCGGCAGATCCAGCGCGGCGGCGTGGGCATGGACCCGCGGCTGTTCGTGCTGCTGGCGCGGCTGACCGGCCGCGGCGCGGACCTCAAGGCCGGCGGCTATGCATTCGAAACCGGCGCGACGCCGCTGTCGATCCTCGGCAAGCTCGCCCGCGGCGAGGTCACGCACTACGTGGTCACGGTGATCGAGGGCTGGGAATTCCGCAAGATGCGCGCGGCGGTCGACGCCAGCCCGGCGCTGCGACACGACACCCGCGGCATGTCCGACGCCGAACTGATGAAAGCCATCGGCGCGCCCGAGGCTTCGCCCGAGGGGCTGTTCTTTCCCGACACCTACCTGTTCGCGCGCGGCAGCAGCGACCTCGAGCTGTACAAGCACGCCTACCGCGCCATGCAGCGGCGCCTCAACGAGGCCTGGAACGCGCGCTCGCCCGACCTGCCGTACAAGACTCCGTATGAGGCCCTGGTGATGGCGTCGATCGTCGAAAAGGAGACCGGCCAGGCCGCCGAGCGCCCGATGATCGCCGCGGTGTTTATCAACCGGCTGCGCAAGAACATGCTGCTGCAGACCGACCCGACCGTGATCTACGGCCTGGGCGAGGCCTTCGACGGCGACCTGCGCAAGCGCGACCTGCAGACGGACACCCCGTACAATACCTACACCCGCACCGGCCTGCCGCCGACGCCCATCGCGCTTCCGGGGCTGGCCTCGCTGGCCGCGGCGACCACGCCGGCGCCGTCCGACGCACTGTACTTCGTCGCCCGCGGCGACGGCAGCAGCCATTTCTCCAACTCGCTACCCGAACACAACCGCGCGGTCGACAAGTACCAGCGCGGCAAATAGGCATTCCATGCGCGGAAAATTCATTACCTTCGAGGGCATCGACGGCGCCGGCAAGAGCACCCATATCGACTGGGTTGCCGACCGCCTGCGCGCGCGCGCCGACATCGCCGGTGTCGTCACCACGCGCGAGCCCGGCGGCACGTCGCTCGGCGAAGACCTGCGCCAGATCCTGCTGCACCGCAAGATGCACCTGGAGACCGAGGCGCTGCTGATGTTCGCGGCGCGCAGGGAGCATATCGCCGAAGTCATCGCCCCGGCGCTGGAGCGTGGCAAGTGGGTCATTTCCGACCGCTTCACCGACGCCACTTTCGCTTACCAGGGCGGCGGCAGGGGCCTGGCCACGGAGCGGCTCGAGGTGCTGGAGAACTGGGTCCAGGGCAGCCTGCAGCCGGACCTGACACTGCTGTTCGACGTGCCGCTGGAGACCGCCAGCGCCCGCCTGGCCGCCGCGCGCACGCCGGACAAGTTCGAGGCGGAATCGCGTGCGTTCTTCCAGCGCACCCGCGACGAGTATCTGCGCCGCGCCGCGCAGTCGCCACACCGCTTCCGCGTCATCGACGCCACCCGCAGCATTGCCGATATTCGCGACGAACTTGAAAAGATCCTCGCAACGATCTGATTCACCAGCATTTTTATCCGACCTCACGGCAATATTCGGCCAGTACTCGAAGTTGGACCGCTAACCTGTTGATTGACATGCTCTATCCCTGGCAGAAAGAAGACTGGCAACGGCTGGGCGCGCTGCGCGAGCGGCTGCCGCATGCCTTGCTGATCCACGGCCAGCAAGGCATCGGCAAGCGCGACCTGGCGTTGCATTTCGCCCAGGGGCTGCTGTGCGAGGCGCCGCTGGCGGATGGACAGCCGTGCGGCCAGTGCGCCGCCTGCCACTGGTTCAGCCAGGGCAACCATCCGGATTTCACGGTGGTGCGGCCCGAGGCTCTCGACGCCTCGGCCGAGGCCGAAACCGACGACGGCGGCAAGAAGAAGGCGCCCAGCAAGATCATCCGCATGGAGCAGGTGCGCGCGCTGATCGAGGCCGTGGGGGTGGGCACGCACCGCGCCGGGCTGCGCGTGGTAGTGGTCTATCCGCTCGACGCGCTGCAGGCCGAAGGCGCCAATGCCTTGCTGAAGACGCTGGAAGAACCGCCGCCATCCACTGTTTTCCTGCTGGTGACCGACCGGCTGGACCGCATCCTGCCGACCATCCTGTCGCGCTGCCGCCAGTTTTCGGCGCAGCGGCCCACGACTGAGGCCGCGCTGGCATGGCTGGGCGGCCAGGGCGTGGCCGATGCCGAGGCCCAGCTGGCGCTGGCCGGCGGCGCGCCGCTGACCGCGCTGCACGCCGCCGAGGCCGAAGAGCAGCCGCTGCAGCGCTGGCTGGTCGGCCAGCTCGGTGCCGCGGCCGCCTTCGATGCCACCGCGGCGGCCGAGCAACTGCAGAAGCTGCCGGTGCCCGCCGTGCTTGGCATCCTGCAACGCTGGACGTACGATCTGCTGGCACTGCGCCTGGATAGCGGCGCCGCGCCGCGGTACTTTCCGCGGGAGCGCGCCGCGCTGGTGCGGTGCGCCGGTGCCACCGATGCGCGCGGCCTGCAGGCGTTTGCCGCGCGCCTGAACGCACACCGCCGCAGCGAGAACCATCCGCTGGCGGCACGGCTGGTAATGGAAGCGGTATTCCTGGAGTACCGGCAACTGTTCCGCTAGGGCGGCAGCGGCCGGGCCCGAACCATAACAACAAGCAGCATCGTCATTGTCAGGGGGTCATCCATGAACACGGCAGTCGCCGGCACTGCGCCGGCCGAGGCGGGGGTTGGCAACACAGCGGGCAACACAGCGGGCAACACAGCGGGCGGCCCGGCGGGCAGCGGGGCGGCGTCGCGCCCCAATGTGCTGTCCCTGTCGATCAAGGACCAGGCCGGACTGTACGCGGCCTATATGCCGTTCCTGGCGCGCGGCGGCATCTTCGTGCCATCGAACCGGCCGTTCCGGCTGGGCGAGCAGGTGTTCCTGGTATTGTCGCTGCTGGACCGGCCGCAGAAGTACCAGATCGCGGGCCACGTGGCCTGGATCACGCCCGCGGGCACGCCGATGAAGACACCCGGCGTCGGCGTCCACCTGCCCGACGACGACAACGGGCGCAACCTGCGCCGCGCGGTGGAGGAAATCCTGGGCAAGATGCTGGAGTCCGGGCGCCCCACTCAAACCTTATGAAGATTGCGAGGTATATCTCGCAATATATTGATTTTTAATGAATTTCTCGCTACGCATTGCCGAGCCTCGCGACCTGCCGGGCATCGTTGCCATTTACAACAGCACCGTCGCTTCGCGCATGGTCACCGCCGACACCGAGCCGGTCACGGTGGCCTCGCGCCAGGCCTGGTTCGATGCCCACCAGCCCGGGCGCCGGCCGCTCTGGGTGTGCGAGGGCGCTGACGGCGCCATGGCCGGCTGGATGAGCTTTTCCGATTTCTACGGGCGCCCGGCCTATGGCGCCACCGCCGAAGTGTCGATCTACCTGGACACCCGGCACCGTGGGCAGGGACTGGGGCGCTACCTGCTGCAGCAGGCCATCGACCAGGCGCCCGCGGTCGGCGTGAACACGCTGCTCGGCTTTATCTTCGGCCACAACGCCCCCAGCCTCGGCCTGTTCGCGGCGCTGGGCTTCACGCGCTGGGGCGACCTGCCGCGCGTTGCCGTGCTCGACGGCGTCGAGCGCGACCTGATCATCGTCGGCCGCCGCGTGGATGCGGCTTGAACTCCGCCTGAACGCCGCACCTGAGATTTCCCATGTTTGTCGATTCCCACTGCCATATCGATTTCCCCGAACTGGCCGCGCGCCTGCCGGAGCTGCTGGACAACATGCGCGCCAACCAGGTCACGCATGCGCTGTGCATCTCGGTCACGCTGGAAGACTTCCCGCGCGTGCTGGCGCTGGCCGAGCAGCATCCCAACCTGTATGCGTCGGTCGGCGTGCATCCGGACTATGAAGAGGGCGAAGATCCGACGCTGGAGCGGCTGGTGGCGCTGTCCGCCCATCCGCGCGTGGTCGGCACCGGCGAGACGGGGCTGGACTACTACCGGCTGAACGGCCGCAGCATTGCCGACATGGAATGGCAGCGCGAACGCTTCCGCACCCATATCCGCGCCGCGCGCCAGACCGGCAAGCCGCTGATCATCCATACCCGCTCGTCCGCCGACGACACGCTGCGCCTGATGCGCGAGGAAAGCGCGGGCGAGGCCGGCGGCGTGATGCACTGCTTTACCGAAACCTGGGATGTCGCCCGCCAGGCGCTGGACCAGGGCTTCCATATCTCGTTTTCGGGCATCGTCACCTTCAAGAGCGCGGCGGACCTGCAGGAGACCGTGCGCAAGGTGCCGCTGGACCGCATGCTGATCGAGACCGATTCCCCTTACCTCGCCCCGGTGCCGTACCGGGGCAAGACCAACGAGCCGGCCTGGGTGCGCCATGTGGGCGAGTTCATTGCGCAGCTGCGCGGGCTGCCGGTGGCACAGGTGGCGGAACAGACGACGGAAAATTTCTTCAACTTATTCAAGCACATTGACAGGAAATCTCATGTTTGACATGAAGTTTGTCCGCCGTGCCGCCGGCGCTGTCGCGCTGGCCGCCGCCACGCTCGTCCAGGCCGCGCCGGCCGACGACATGCGCAAGGCGGTGGAATTCGACGACGCCAACACCGTCAAGAAGCTGCTGGCCAAGGGCGTCGATCCCAACGTGGTCGACAACCGCGGCAATCCGGCCCTGGTGCTGGCGCTGCGCGAGAAGTCGCTGAAGGCCGCCACGGTGCTGATCCGCGCCAAGGACATCGATTTCGACAAGGCCAACCCGGCCGGCGAAACCCCCCTGATGATGGCCGCGCTGCAGGGCCAGCTCGACATGGTCAAGCTGATGGTCGACGACATGGAGGCCGAGATCAACAAGACCGGCTGGGCCCCGCTGCACTATGCCGCCACCAACGGCCACAACGACGTGGTCAAGTACCTGGTCGACCATGCCGCGTATATCGACGCCGAAAGCCCCAACGGCACCACGCCGCTGATGATGGCCGCGCGCGGCGGCCATATCGAGACCGTCAAGCTGCTGCTGGACGAAGGCGCCGACATGCGCCTGAAGAACCAGCAGGGCATGACCGTGATCGACTTTGCCGAGCGCTACAACCAGGCCGAGATCGCCAGCGGCCTGAAAGCGCGCTGGCAGAAGCTGTACCCGCAGACCCCGATTGTGCCGGCGCCGCCGCTGAAGCCGCCCGTCGCCGAGCCCGGCGGCCAGCGCCCCGCGGCGCCGCAGAGCAAGGGCTGGTAAGCCGGCGCGATGGCCAGCGGTTCGCGCCTGCGCCAGTGGGCGCGCGGGCTCAAGGGCAGCCTGCTGATGCTGTGGTTCTGCAGCCGCCATCCCGGCACGCCGTGGGCGGCGCGGGTGCTGGGCGCGCTGGTGGTGGCCTATGCCTTCAGCCCGATCGACCTGATCCCGGATTTCATCCCGGTGCTGGGCTATCTGGATGACGTGCTGCTGGTGCCGCTGGGGATCTGGCTCACGCTGCGGATGATTCCCGCCACGGTCAAGGACGAATGCCGCGGCCGTGCCGAGGCGTGGCAGGCCACCCATGCGCAGCGGCCGCGCAATCGCGCGGCCGCCGTGGTCATCGTGCTGGTGTGGGTGGCGCTGGCGTGGCTGGCCTGGCGCTGGCTGGCACCATACTGGACCCGGCCCTAGACGTCGTCGGCCAGCCGCACGCCGGTGAACTGCCAGCGCTGGTGCGGATAGAAGAAGTTGCGGTAGGTCGCGCGGATATGCGATTCGGGCGTGACGCAGGATCCGCCGCGCAGCACCATCTGGCCGCTCATGAACTTGCCGTTGTACTCGCCGACCGCGCCCGCGTTGGGACGGAAGCCCGGATAGGGCAGGAAGGCGCTGGCGGTCCATTCCCATACGTCGCCGAACATCTGGCGCAGCACGCCCGCGGTGTTCTGCCGGTCCGGCAGCGGCCGCAGCGCGCGTCCTTCGACAAAATTCCCGGTGGCAGGCAGGCGGCTGGCGGCGTGTTCCCATTCCGCCTCGGTCGGCAGGCGGCGCTCGGCCCAGCGCGCGAACGCGTCGGCCTCGTAGAAGCTGACGTGGGTCACCGGGCTGTCCGGATCGACCGGATGCATGCCGCGCAGCGTCATCTGCCACCAGGTGCCTTCGCGCTCTTCCCAGTAGAGCGGCGCCTGGATGCCTTGCTCGCCCACCCAGCGCCAGCCGTCGGACAGCCACAGGCCGGCGCTCTGGTAGCCGCCATCCTCGATGAACTCGAACCACTGCCGGTTGCTGACCGGATGCGAGCACAGCGTGAAAGGAGCCAGGTACACCTTGTGGCGCGGGGTTTCGCAATCGAAGGCGAAGGTCTCGCCGCGGTGGCCGATCTCGACCAGGCCGCCGTCGAAGCCGATCCAGTCCGGCGCGGGGCGCGGGTCGGCGATGACGGGCGCAGGCAGCTCCGGGGCAAAGGCCGGGCGCAGCGGGTTCTGCGCGAACAGGTGCAGCACGTCGGTCAGCAGCAGTTCCTGGTGCTGCTGTTCATGCTGCAGCCCCAGCATGATCAGCGCGGCCTCGTCGTCGGTCTGGGCGCTGCCCAGCAGCGACAGCATCGCTTCGTCGACGGCCTCGCGGTACGCCAGCACTTCGTCCAGCGACGGGCGCGTCAGCAGCCCGCGCTGCGGCCGCGGGTGCCGCGCGCCGACTGCTTCGTAGTAGGAGTTGAACAGATAGCGGTAGGCCGGATCCACGGGCTCGTAATCCGGTATGCGTGCGGCCAGCACGAATTCTTCGAAGAACCACGTGGTGTGCGCCAGATGCCATTTGGCGGGACTGGCGTCGTCCATGGACTGCACGGTGGCATCGGCATCGGACAGGTCCGCCACCAGGGTTTCGGTGGCGGCGCGTACATGCCGGTACTGCGACAGCAGGGCGGGTTCGTGCGGCGGATGAAGGGCGGCTCCTGGCAACAGGGCTGAAGTCATGCGGGCTCCCGGGTTGGATCGGTCGATGACTGCAGGCGGTGCGCCGCCGGCGCCCATGGGCCGCGGCTGCGCGCCGCCCATGGCACGCGGGGCGCCGTAGCGCCCCGAACCATCATAGACCCGATCCGGCCCCGCGGCGAGCCGGCGCCGTCCTACAGCGCCGTCCCGGGCCCGGGCCGCGTCAGGCGGCCAGCCGGCTGGCGTCGTTCAGCGCCGCGATCTCGGTGCGGGCGCTGGCCAGCCCGGCTTCGCGGAACTGCGGTCCCATGGCCAGGCCGTGGGCGCGAACGTAGCTGATGTCGGTGATGCCCAGGAAGCGCAGCACCACGTCGACGGTCTGCTCATGCAGGTCCAGCGCATTCGCATCCTGGCGCACGCCGCCGCGCGACGACACCACGATCACGCGCTTGCCGCCGGCCAGGCCCACCGGGCCGTTCTCGGTGTACTTGAAGGTGCGGCCAGCCTGCGCGATGCGGTCGATCCAGGCCTTGAGCTGGCTAGGGATGCCGAAGTTGTACTGCGGCACGCCCAGCACCAGCACGTCGGCGGCGAGGAACTCGGCCAGCCACTGCTCGGTGCGCTCCAGCTCGGCTTGCTGCACGGCGTTCAGGCCGTCCTTGGGGCCGCCCAGCACGGGCAGCAGGTTGCCGGACAGGTGCGCCGGGGCATCCTGGTCCAGGTCGCGCACGGTCACGGTGGCGCCGGGGTTGGCGGCGACCAGGTCGGCCACCACGCTGGCGGTCAGGCTGCGCGAAACAGAGTTGTCGCCGAGGACGCTGGTATCGATCTGCAGGATGTTCATGTCTTTCTCCACAAGGATGCGGTTGCGATGGAGGAAAGATAGCGGCTGGCCATTGGTATCGGTAGTGAGGCAAAATGCAAAGGATTGTTCTACCGATGCAACGCCATTCGGATGCCGTTCCGGCCGGGTTGCGGAGCCATCGGGGTGACCCCGGAGCCATCCATGCAAGACCTCAACGACCTGTCGCTGTTCGCCCAAGTGGTCGAGCATGGCAGTTTTTCCGCGGCCAGCCGCGCCACCGGCGTGCCCAAGTCGCGCCTGAGCCGGCGCATCGCCCAGCTCGAGCGCGACCTGGGCGTGCAGCTGCTGCGCCGGACCACGCGACAGGTACGCGTGACCCCGCTGGGGGAATCCTTCTACGAACGCTGCCGCGCCATGCTCAACGAGGCCGAGGCGGCGCGCGAAGTCATCGAGCAGGCGCGCGAGCAGCCCGGCGGCACGCTGCGGGTAAGCTGCCCGATCGCCATCGCCCAGATCCTGCTGGCGCCCGCGATCGGCCACTTCATGCGCGCCAACCCGGCCGTGCGCATCGAGCTGGAGACCACCAACCGGCGCGTCGACGTGATCGGCGAGGGCTTCGACCTCGCGCTGCGCGTGCGCGAGGTCATGGAAGACTCCAGCCTGGCGGTGCGCACCTTCGGCGAAAGCGAACTGATGCTGGTGGCCAGTCCGTCGCTGCTCGACAGCATCGGCCGGCCGCGCACGCCGCAGGCGCTGGACGGCATGCCGGGCGTGGGCCAGCAGCCGCACGACGGCAAGCATGTCTGGACCCTGCGCTGCAAGACCGGCGATTCGATCCAGATTGCCTACGATCCGCGCCTGGTCACCGACGAATTCGCGTTGCTGCGCGAGGCCGCCATCGCCGGGGTCGGCGTGGCCATGCTGCCGCGCATGTTCTGCCGCGAGGCGCTGGAGAGCGGCGAGCTGGAACTGGTGCTGCCGCAGTACGACATGCCGGTCGGCACGCTGCACGCGGTGTTCCCGTCGCGCAAGGGCGTGACGCCGGCCACCCGGCGTTTCCTCGACTTCCTGGGCGAGGTGCTGCCCGAATGCGCGCACAAGGTCGGCATGCAGCCGCCGCGCGTGCCGTCGATGCACCGCGTGGTGTAGCGCTGCCTGCGGCATTTGCCGGCGCCATGTGAAAGGCGTTGCCGGGCCGTGCCCGGGCGGGCGCGCGTCGCGCATTTGCGGCTTTACGTTCACGCCGGCTCGCACTAAGGTACAGGGGCGAACCGTGCGCGTGAGGGCTAAGGCGCATGGATCGATAACCTCTCACAGACAACGGCAAGGAGAATGGCCATGGGTGGCTCTCAGGGTTCCCAGGACTTGGGCAAGGCGCTGCTGCGCATCGTGCTTGGCGTGTTGATCCTGATGCATGGCATCGCCAAGGTCACGGGCGCGTCCGGCATCGGTTTCGTGTCGAAGGTGGTCGCCGACGCCGGCTTGCCGGCCTGGGTCGCCTACGGGGTCTACCTGGGCGAGATCGTCGCGCCGATCCTGCTGATCATCGGGCTGTGGAGCCGGCTGGCGGCGCTGGTGGTTGCCCTGAACATGCTGTTCGCCATCGCGCTGGTGCATACCAAGGAGCTTGGCATGCTGTCCAATACCGGCGGCTGGGCCCTGGAGCTGCAGGGCATGTACCTGGGGGCGGCGCTGGCTGTGCTGCTGCTGGGGGCGGGGCGGCTCAGCGTCGGCGGCATCAACGGCAAGCTCAACTAGCGCAATCCGCAATCCCACGTCCCGCCGACAATTCCTGGAGGTGTATCGTGAATGTGTTCCGGCAACTCTTCCCGCTTGCGATCCGGGGAACGATCCCCGCGGCGGTCGCGGCGCTGGTGCTGTCGGGCTGTGCCAGCGTGCCCGACATCAAGACCGACTACAACCGCGACACGGACTTCAGCGCCTACCGCACATTTGGCTTCGTCGAGCGTCCCGGCACCGACCGCGCCGGCTATGAAAGCCTGACCACCCAGTACTTCAAGACCGCGGTCCAGCGCGAACTGGGCGCGCGCGGCTACCGCTACGCGGCGCAGTCGCCGGACCTGCTGGTCAACTTCAACGCGAAGCTGCAGGAAAAGGTGGAAGTCAGCCCGGCACCCGCGCCGATGATGGGCTACTACGGCTATCGCGGCGGGCTGTATGCGCCGTGGCCGGGCTATGGCTTCTATAACGACGTGTATCGCTACACCGAGGGCACGGTGAACATCGACCTGGTCGACCGGCGCCAGATGAAGCTGGTGTGGGAAGGCGTGGCGGTCGGCAGCGTCGACACCAGCGACAAGGCCAGCGCCCAGCAGCGCATCGACAAGACCGTGGCGCAGATCTTTGCCAAGTATCCGTTCCGGGTCGGGCAGTAGCGCGGGCGGCGCCGGCGCTCAGGCCGGCGGCGGGGCCGCCGCCCGCTCGATGGCGTCCGCGACGAAGGCCTCGGCCGGCTTCGGCGCCGACCACAGGTAGCCCTGGCCCAGCGGACAGCCCAGGGCCAGCAGCGCGGCGCGCTGGGCATCGGTCTCGACGCCCTCGGCCACGCATTCCAGTCCCAGTTCCCTGGCCAGGGCGATCATGCTGCGGCAGATCGTCGCCCGCTGGCCGTGTCCGTCGACTTCGGCGACGAACGACCGGTCCACTTTCAGCTGCGTGAAGGGCAGGTCCGCCAGCAGCTTGAGCGTGGCGATGCCCACGCCGAAATCGTCGATCGCCACACCGTAGCCGAGCAGGCGCAGACGGTTCAGCGCGACCGACAGTGCCAGCGTGTCGGGCACCGGGTAACCCTCGGTCAGCTCCACCGTCAGCGCCTGCCGCGGCACGCCGCTGGCGCCCACCAGCGCGTCGAACGATTCCAGCACGCCCGGGCGGCACAGCGTTTGCGCCGACGCGTTCAGGCCCATCGCAATCCCGACACCGGCGGCGCGCAGGCGCTGCAGCGCCGCCAGGCACTGGCGCGCCACCAGGAAGAACACCGGGTCGGCCGCGTCCAGCGCCTCGAGCTGCGGGATGAACTGGTCCGGCGCTACCAGGCCATGCTCGGGATGGCGCCAGCGCACCAGCGCTTCGGCCCCGGCCAGGCGGCCGCTGGCGATGTCGTACTGTGGCTGCAGCATGACCAGCAGGTCCGTGCCGGCCCGGGTCGCGGCGAGCAGTTCCTCGTCACCGGGGGACCAGGCCGGGATGCCGGCCGCGGCATCCCGGCGCACCAGGGCATCGGCCAGGATCACTTCGAGCGCATCGCGCGACAGCGGCTTGCGCAGCGCGTGCACGCGCGGGATGCCGGCCGCATGCGCCAGGCCGCGGTTGGAATCGAGGATGTCCTCGGCCAGCGCCGTGACCCACACCCACACCGGCGGCGCGCCGGCGAAGGCGTGCGGGCCGCGCCGGTGCAGCTCGGCGATCAGCTCGGGACCATTGCAGCCCGGCATTTCGATGTCGCACAGGACCACGTCGAACGGCTCGCGCGCCAGCAGCTCGGCCGCCTGCGTCCCGTTCTGCGCGCTGGCCAGCGTCAGCACGCCGACATGGCGCAGCAGGCCTTCGGCGGCGGCACGCTGGAACGGGTGGTCTTCGACGACGAGGATGCGCAGCCTGGCGTAACGGATTGGCATGGGGAGGGGAGGGCGGTGGGCCGCCGGTATGCGATGCGATCGGGTTTGCCGAATGGTAGCGCGGCGCGGCTGCGTCGGCCCCTGGCGGCGTCATGGCGCAGTCGGGAAGGTGCCGGGGATCGCGCCGGCATCTTGCGCAATGGCGCGGAAAGCGCGCCGCGTTACGAATATTTGCGCTTTCCGATTCAATCGCCGACTGCCATAACCGCTACAATCGCTGCCCGGTGTTTTGAAGATGGCATGTCGATAATGGGTTTGGGCTGGTTCGGATTTTCGACTTTCTGGATAGTACCGCTGCTGTGGCGGCTGGTGACGCGCTGGCTGGCCGGCGAGCGGCGCCTGGCCGGGCCCGGCTCGCTGCGCGTGTGGCTGGGCACGCTGGCCGTGCTGTGCGCGAGCGCCAGCCTGGAGGCACTGACCAGCGGCGCGGATCCGGAATCGACCGCCGGCGGCGGTGTCGGCCGCGCGCTGGCCGGCAGCTTCGGCAACCTGTTCGGCTGGACCGGTGCCTTGCTGCTGATGCTGGGCGTGCTGGCGCTGGCCGCGCCGATGGTGTTCGGCGAGACCTGGCGCAGCCTGTTTGCGCGCAAGCCGCGCCGTGCGGCTGCGGCCGCCGCGGCCCCGGAAGAGCCGCCGGTGTCGTTTGCGGCCACGCAGCCGCTGCGCGAGGCCGAGCGCCGTGACGCGGCGGCCTCCGGCACTGCCGGCTGGACCGCGCCCGCAACGCGCCATCGCAGTTTTGAAGCCGTGTCCGCGCGCCGCCAGCCTGCCTGGCAGCCGCCGCGCCGCACCCGTGAATCGCCGCCGCAGCCTGGCGAGATCTGGCTGCATCATGCCGACGCGCCGGGCGCCACCAAGCCGGTGCGTGCCCCGCAGCCAGCGCCGGCAGCCGCCGCGCCGGCACCGCGCCCGGCTCAGCCGGCAGCGCGCAAGCCTGCCGCTGCAGCCACGCCCGCGCCGGCCGCGGCCCCGCAGCCGGCACAGCCGCTGCGCGGCACCGTGGTCAGCAGCCCGTTCCGCCAGCCGCAGCCGCTGGTCCGTTCGGCGATCACGACGCTGCCGGAAGCGGCCGCGAAGCCCGCCGCCGCGGCGGCAGTGCCGACCGCAGCTGTCGCGGCCACTGCGGCCACTGCCGCCACTGCCGCCGCTCCGGACGAGACCGCGGTCGCCACACAGGCGGCCGCCAGTGTCGAACAGGATGCCGCCGTTCCAGCGCCGGCCATCGCCGCACCCGAGGCAGAGCCCATGCCGGCACCGGAAATCGTGATGTCGGCGCCGGCGACGCCTTCCGTTCCGGTCGACGACGCTGTTGCCGCCGTCCCGGCCGAACCCCTCGCGCTGGATGGCGATGCCCCATCGCTGGCCGCGCTCCGGCAGGAAGCGCTCGACCTGCTCGCCGAGTTGCAGGCCCTGGCGGGCAAGCCCGCCACAGTGCAGTTGGCCGACCCGGCATCGGACGCCTTGCCGGTGGCCATGCCCGAAGCGGCCGCGGATCCGGCCATCGACGTGAACGCTGCAGAGCCCGACCCGGTTGCGACACCGCCGCTGGCTGACGTCGCGGCGGAAGCCCCCAGCGAAGCGGAAGCCGAAACGCTGTTGGCCGACGTGCCGGAAAGCATGGGCGAGACCGCTCAGGAACGCGAAGCCAGCGCGGCGGATCACGACGCCGAGGCCGACGCCGTTGCCCACGCTGTGGCAAGTTCCGCGATGGAGGAGGGCAATGAGCCCCAGCCCGACGCCGTGGCGCTGCTCCCGGCCGAAGACGCCGGCACGGAAAGCGCCGTGATGGATGGCAACGATCTGGTCGGCGAAGCCGTCGAACCGGACGACTTGCCAGCCGTCGACTTGGCGGATGTCGTCGACGCAACCGAGGCAGTGGCAGCAGCCGAGCCCGTCGAATCTGCCGCAGCCACTGAAACCCTGGCACCTGTCGAAGCCACGGCAGCCAGCCAGCCGCCGTCGCCGCCGGCCAAGCCCCGCATCGTGCTGCCCGCCGTGGTCGGGCGCACCGTGCCGCTGGCGGCCGCGATGCCGCCTGCCGCCGCCCCGGCGCCCGCACCGGTGGCGCCGCCGCAGCCGCGTCCCGCGGTCGACTACCGCCTGCCGCCGGCCGATCTGCTGGAGAGCGAAGTCGACAGCGCCGAGCAGGTTTCGGAAGAGCGCCTGCGTGAAACCGGCGACCTGATCGCCCAGCGGCTGGCCGAATTCAAGGTCCCGGTCGCCGTGGTCGGCGCCGGCGCCGGTCCAGTCATCACCCGCTTCGAGGTCGAGCCCGCCATGGGCGTGCGCGGCGCGCAGGTGGTCGGGCTGATGAAGGACCTGGCGCGCGCGCTGGGCGTGACCTCGATCCGCGTGGTCGAGACCATCCCGGGCAAGACCTGCATGGGGCTGGAGCTGCCGAACGCGCGGCGGCAGATGATCCGGCTGTCCGAGATCGTCAATGCCGCCTCGTTCCAGGCGCATCATTCGCGGCTGGTGCTGGCGATGGGCAAGGACATCACCGGCAATCCGGTAGTGACCGACCTGGCGCGCGCGCCGCACCTGCTGGTGGCCGGCACCACCGGCTCGGGCAAGTCGGTGGCGGTCAACGCGATGATCCTGTCGATGCTGTACAAGGCCACGCCGGAAGACGTGCGCCTGATCATGATCGACCCCAAGATGCTGGAGCTGTCGGTCTACGAGGGCATCCCGCACCTGCTGGCGCCGGTGGTCACCGACATGAAGCAGGCCGCCCACGCGCTCAACTGGTGCGTCGGTGAAATGGAAAAGCGCTACAAGCTGATGTCGGCGCTGGGCGTGCGCAACCTGGCCGGCTACAACCAGAAGATCCGCGCCGCCGAGGCCGCGGGACAGAAGGTGCCCAACCCGTTCTCGCTGACGCCGGACGCACCCGAGCCGCTGTCGCGCCTGCCGATGATCGTGGTGGTCATCGACGAGCTGGCCGACCTGATGATGGTCGCGGGCAAGAAGATCGAGGAACTGATCGCGCGCCTGGCACAGAAGGCGCGTGCCGCCGGCATCCACCTGATCCTGGCCACGCAGCGGCCGTCGGTGGATGTGATCACGGGCCTGATCAAGGCCAATATCCCGACGCGCGTGGCGTTCCAGGTTTCGTCCAAGATCGATTCGCGCACCATCCTCGACCAGATGGGCGCCGAAAGCCTGCTCGGCCAGGGCGACATGCTGTTCCTGCCGCCGGGCACCGGCTATCCGCAGCGCGTGCATGGCGCCTTTGTCGCCGACGACGAAGTGCACCGCGTGGTCGAGCACTGGAAGCAGTTCGGCGAGCCGGACTACGATGAGGCCATCCTCGCCGGCGACCCGGCCGAGGCCGGCGGCGCCGACCTGTTCGGCGACGGCGGCGGCGGCGACGGCGAGGCCGACCCGCTTTACGACGAGGCCGCCAGCTTCGTGCTGACCAGCCGCCGCGCCTCGATCTCGGCGGTGCAGCGGCAGCTGCGCATCGGCTACAACCGCGCGGCGCGGCTGATCGAGCAGATGGAGGTCGCGGGGCTGGTTTCGCCGATGGGCCGCAACGGCGCGCGCGACGTGCTGGCGCCCGGGCCGGGCGACTGAGCGGGCCGCCGCCACGGCCCGAAGGAGGCAGCATGCAGCCTGAACACGGAAACCTGCTCGCCGGCGTCCCGGCAGGCGCGGCGCAGGAAATCTTTGAGCCGCTGCTGCAGCGCCCGGGCCTGCGCATCGAGCGCATCGTCTCCAACGGCCAGGCCAGCCCGGAGGGCTTCTGGTACGACAGCGCGGAGGCGGAGTGGGTGCTGCTGCTCAGCGGTAGTGCCGCGCTCGAGATCGAAGGGCAGCCCGGCGAGCATCGCATGGCGCCGGGCGACTGGCTGCACCTGCCGGCGCATTGCCGGCACCGCGTCGCGTGGACCGGTGCCGGCCAGCCTACCGTCTGGCTGGCCGTGCATCACGCCGTCTGAAGTTATGCGCCGGTTTGCTCGGGAAACACCGGCTCGCCAAGATTCAGCATCAGCCGGTTCGCCCACGCGAAGATCGCGATGGAATGGATCAGGTCCAGGATCTCCGCATCGGTCACGCCGGCCTCGCGCAGCGGTCTGAGCTGTTCGGCGGTGACTTCGGCCGGCCGCTCGGTCAGTTCCGCCGAGAACTTCGCGATGGCGCGTTCGCGCTCGGTGGTGCCGGCGGTGTAGGGGTCGTCGAAGACCTGGCGGATCACATCGTTGCGCTTGGCCAGCTGCTCGAAGCGCTGCGCATGGACCGAGGCGCAGTAGACGCAACCGTTGATGCGCGACACCACCGTGGTCGACAGCTCGCGTTCGGCGCGCGGCATGCCGCCGGGCGCGTACATGATGGCGTTGAAGGCAGTGGAGCGCTGGCGCAGGATCTCGGGCTGATGGACCAGGAAGCGGTAGTAGTCCTGCACCTTGGCCTTGGGGTGGCTTTCTTCCAGCACGGCGATCTGCTCCGGCGTGGCCTGGTCGAGGTCGACCACGTCGAGCCATGCCTTCCAGTCGAGCACTTCGTTGGTGAAGCCGTGGGATTGGATGATTTCGCTCATGCCTTGGCTCCGGCGGGGTTGTCGTTCAGGGCTTGCAGGGCTTTCAGCGCGTCCAGGCCGGCCACCAGCCGCACCTGGTACGACAGGAACGCGACCAGCTGCGCCAGCGTGACCACGGCCGGCGTGCCCAGGCCGGCGGCGGGCAGTGCCAGCAGCGCGGCGCGGTCGCCCTCGACCGGCTTTTCGATCAGCTTGCGAGTGAATTCAAGCATGGCGCGCAGGCGCGGCTCGGCGATGTCCGCGGGCGCGCCTTCGGCTACGGCGCGCACCTGGCTGGCATCGGCGCCGAGCTGCTCGAGCCGGCTCCGATAGTGGGCGGCCAGTGCCGGCGACGGCGTCAGGCGGGCGGCATACAGCGCCACCAGAAGCCGTTCCGCCAGCGACACGCCGGGCAGTTCGGGGTCGAACAGGGCATCGTAGCTGCCCTGGGTGGCGGCCACGACCTTGTCGCGCTGGTGCCGCAGGGCGTGGGTGGCGCTGCCCGGCGCGAGGCCGGCAAGCTGGTCGATCAGGTCGACCGGGGAAGTCGGGGGCTGGGTCATCGGACGCTCTTGCGTGGTGGAGTCGTATTGGGGGTCAGGCCTTGGCGGTGCGCAGCGCCGGCGGCGGCGCCGGCACCCATTCGTCGCCGAAGACTTCGGGCTCGGCATAAGCCTGCAGCGCGGCGTAGTGCAGCTCGATGTCTTCCTGGTACAGCCGCGCGGCAATGCCCTGGCCAAGCCGGCGCGCGCCGTCGCTGATCGCCGGGATGTCGCCGGAGACGGTGCCGTGCGACAGCGCCGCCGGATAGCAGAAGCAGTGGATGCGGGTCAGGCCGGGGCAGGCGCCGGGTGTCTTCTCCTGGAATTCGAACGCTTCGCCGAGATCGGGCGAATCGGACAGCTCGCGGTCTTCCTGGCCCGCGGGCGGCGCATGGCGGTCGCGCCAGAAGCGGATATGCGGGGCGAACGCGGCAAATTCCGGCCGCGTTTCCAGCGCGATGCGGAAACCCGTGGAGAAGATCAGGAAGTCCAGTTCGAACTCGCCCAGCGGGGTTCGCACCCGCAGCCCGTCTCCCCGCGCCTCGATCGATTCCAGCGCGGCGCCCAGGTTGAAGTACGCGTTGGCATGCCGCGACACGCGCAGCGTGCTGCCGCGTGGCGGCGGCACCTGCTGGCTGTTGATGTAATGGCGCAGGCGCCATTTCCACGCGTCGGGCAGGCCGTAGTGGCCGAAGGTCAGGCCGGGGTTGCCGGCGCCCTTGCTCTTGTTGACGCGCGGAATGTCGGCGCGGCGGATCAGCATCTCGACGCTGTGGGCGCCGGCTTCGAGCGCGGTCGCGGCGCTGTCCATGGCCGAGGCGCCGGCCCCGACCACGCCCACGCGCTTGCCGCGCAGCGCGGCGTAGTCCATTTCATCCGACGAATGCGCCCACAGGTGGCGCGGCAGCGCGGCCGCCACCGGCGGGACAAAGGCACCGCCGAGGCCGTCGCGGCCGGTGGCCAGCACCACGCGGCGCGCCAGCACCGTGTGCGGGCCGGCGGGAGTCTGCATCGACAGCGCCACCAGCCCGTCGGCACGCGGCACGATCCGCTCGACCTGGTGTTCGTTGCGGATATCCAGCGCCAGCACCTGGCGGTACCAGCGCAGGTAGTCCATCCATTGCAGCCGCGGAATCTTGTCCAGCGCCTGCCAGGCGGCCTCGCCGAACTGCGCCTCGAACCAGGCGCGGAAGGTCAGCGCCGGCAGGCCCAGCGCGGGCCCGGTCAGCTGCTTGGGCGAGCGCAGCGTTTCCATGCGCGCGGTGGTGGCCCAGGGGCCTTCATAGCCTGCCGGGGCGCGGTCGAAGGCGCGCACGCGCACGCCCAGGTGGGTCAGCGTGGCGCTTGCCGCCAGGCCGGCCATGCCGCCGCCGATCACGGCGACGTCGAGCACCTCCTGCCCGTCGACGCTGCGCGGCATGGTCCAGGCCTTGGCGGGCAGCTCCAGCCAGGCCAGGTCCTGGCGCAGCCGGGCTTCGAGGGCGGCGAGTCCCGCAGGCGGGGGCGCGGTTGCAACGGTGGCGTCAGTCATGGCTAGTCAGTCCGGAATCGTCGGTCGGGTGGTCCGCGGCATCGCCGGCGTCGACAGCATCGACAGCGTTGCCTGCGTCGCCATAGAGCGATTGCAGCAGCGCGCCGTGCTCGGCCGGCTCGCGCCGCACCAGGTCGGGCAGCAGGCCGGCAGCCGCGTCGGCCACCGCCTGCACCAGCCCCAGCACAGCCGTGCTGGCCGGGCGCGCCTGTGGCGTCATCACCCCGAAAAAAAACGGGATATCGGCGTCGATGGGACGCACGGCAATATCGGTCAGGGGCAGCCCGCGCGCGGTCACAGGCTCCAGCAGGGCGATGCCCAGCCCGGCGCGCACCAGGGTCAGGGCGCTGATCGAGGTATTGGTGTCGATCACCCCCGCCGCCGGCACGCCGGCGCCGGCCAGCGCCCGGTCGACGCGGCGGCGCAGCCGGTAGGGGTTGTGCATGGTGATGAGGCGGCGGCCGCGGCAGTCGTGCAGGGAGAGCGCCGGCTGTGCCGCCAGCGGGTCGTCGGCACGCAGCGCCGCCACGCAGGCGGACTGGCCGATCCAGTGCACGGTCACGCCCCGGTGCTCCAGCGGCAGGCTGTTCAGGCCGATGTCGGCGGCGCCGGTCAGCACCGCGTGCACCACCTGCTCCGGCGACTGGCTCTGCACCGCCACGCGCTCCGGCGCGCACAGCCCGCGGGCGAACGCCAGCGCCAGTGCCGGCGGCAGCAGGCCCGCTGCCAGCGCCGGCGTGGCGGCAATGCGCAGCGGCCGGCCATCGCCGCGCGCCAGCGCCGCGGCGCGCGTGCGGATCCGTTGCATGCCCGCCAGCGTCTGCTCGACCTCGTCGTAAAGCAGGAAGCCTTGCTCGGTCGGGCTGACCCGCGGCCCGCTGCGGGTGAACAGGGCGAAGCCGAGCTCGGCCTCGAGTTCCTGGATCAGCCGCGTGATGGCCGGCTGCGAGCGGCCGAGCAGCCGCCCGGCGGCGGTGACGCTGCCGGTGGTGACGACTGCGGCGAAGGCTTCCAGTTGCCGGACTTCCATGGAGCGCAGGGTGATCGCAAGTGCGCGGACGGGTTGTATGTCTAAACTGGATTCTGATGCCTTCAGCATGCAATTTGCAAATACTATTTCGGGATAAGTTCATGAGCGGCCTATGATGTAGCGATGCCGGGCGCACACCGGCGCCACATCGGGACGGACGTGTTGGCCGGGATTCGTGGAAGTCAGGCAGGCGGGAGGGCGCGGCCCGGGCTGCGGCATGGGCTGGGCCTCGCCATGGCATGGGTGCTGGCGGCCGCACTTGGCGCGAGCCTGCCGGCCCGCGCGGCGGACCCGCTGCGCGTCGGTTCCAAGCGCTTTACCGAGTCCTACATCCTTGGCGAGCTGCTGAGCCAGGCCGCGGGACCGCCCGGCACCGCGCAGCACCAGCCCGGCCTGGGCAATACGGCGATCGTGTTCGCGGCGCTGAAGGCCGGCAGCATCGATCTCTACCCGGACTACACCGGCACGCTGGCCGCCGAGATCCTCAGGCTGCCGCCCGGGGCCGGGCTGGACGAGATCCGGCGGGCGCTGGCGCCGATGGGGCTGGGGGCGTCGATTGCGCTCGGCTTCGAGAACACCTATGCGCTGGCCGTGTCCGACGCCCGCGCAGGGTCGTTGCGGCGGTTGAGCGATCTGGCGGCACAGCCGCGGCTGCGGCTCGGGCTGTCGCATGAGTTCCTCGGCCGCGCCGATGGCTGGCCCGGGCTGTCCAGCCGCTATGGCCTGCCGCAGCGCCCGCTCGGGCTGGATCACGGCGTTGCCTACGAGGCGCTGGCGGCCGGGCAGGTCGACGCCATCGACATCTATTCCACCGACGCCAAGATCCGCAAATACCGGCTGCGCGTGCTGGAAGACGACCGGCATTACTTTCCGCGCTATGACGCCGTGGTGGTCTACCGGCTCGACGTGCCGCAGCGCTTCCCGCAGGCCTGGCAGGCATTGCAGCGCCTGGCCGGCCGCGTCAGCGCCGGCGACATGATCGCCATGAATGCGGCGGCGGAGATCGATGGCCAGCCGTTCGCCGCGATCGCGCGCGCCTTTCTGGACGGAACCGGCGCGCGACGGTCAGCGCCCGCGCCTGCCGGTGCGCGCAACCGGCTGCTGGCCGCGCTGCTCGGACCCGATACGCCGCGGCTGGCGCGGCGTCACGTCGGGCTGGTGGCGGGCGCGGTCGGCGCCGCGACGCTGGTGGGCGTGCCGCTGGGAATGCTGGCGGCGCGGCGGCGCCGCACCGGCCAGCTGGTGCTGGGCGCGGTCAGCGTGCTGCAGACGGTGCCGTCGCTGGCCCTGCTGGCGATGCTGATCCCGCTGCTGGGGCGCATCGGCGTCTGGCCGGCCATGGTGGCGCTGTTTCTCTATGCGCTGCTGCCGATCGTGCGCAATACCGCCACAGGGCTGGAGCAGGTGCCGCAGGGCATGCGCGACGCGGCGCGGGCGCTGGGCCTGCGCGGCGCGCAGGTGCTGCGCTACGTGGAACTGCCGCTGGCCCTGCCGGTGCTGCTGGCCGGCGTCAAGACCGCGGCCATCATCAGCGTGGGCACCGCCACCATCGCCGCCTTCGTCGGCGCCGGCGGTTTCGGCGAGCGCATCGCCACCGGGCTGGCGCTGAACGACACCACGCTGCTGCTCGCCGGCGCGATCCCGGCGGCGGTGCTGGCGCTGGCGGTGCAGGCCGCGTTCGAGGCGCTGGAGTGGGCCCTGCGCCGCCATCGCGACGCGCGCTAGCCCGCTTGCTGCTGCGCGATCAGGCGACCGAGCGTGGCCACCGCGGTCTCGGCGTCTTCGTTCCACAGATGCCCGTAGTTGAGCCGGATGCAGTTGCGATACCCCTGCCGCGCCGAGAAGATCGGTCCCGGCGCGATGCCGATGCCGGCTTCCAGCGCGGCATGGTGCAAGGCGAGGGCATCGAAGTCCGCGGCAAACTCGACCCACAGGAAATACCCGCCCTCCGGCCGCGACACCCGCACCTCTTCCGGGAAATGCTGGCCGATGGCGTCGATCATCCGCCCCTGCTGCATCTCCAGCACATGGCGCAGCTTGCGCAGGTGCTTGTCGTAGCCGCCGTGCTGCAGGTATTCGGCCAGCGCCACCTGCGTCGGCACGCCGGCCGACAGCGTGGTCATCAGCTTGAGCCGCTGGATTGCCTCGCCAAAGCGCCCCGGCGCGACCCAGCCGATGCGAAAGCCCGGTGCCAGGGTCTTGGAGAACGAGCTGCAATGCATCACCAGCCCGTGGGTATCGAAGGCCTTGGCGGGCAGCGGGCAGCGGTTGCCGAAGTAGAGCTCGCCATAGACGTCGTCCTCGATCAGCGGCACCTGGTGGCGCGCGAGCAGGGCCACCAGCGCCTTCTTCTTGTCCTCCGACATGCTGGCGCCAAGCGGGTTCTGGAACTGCGTCATGAACCAGCACGCCTTGACTGGATGGCGCGACAGCGCGGTATCGAGCGCGCCCAGGTCAATGCCTTCGGCGGGGTCGACCGGGATCTCGACGGCCTTGAGCCGCAGCCGCTCCAGCGCCTGCAGCGAGGCATAGAAGCCGGGCGACTCGATCGCGACCACGTCGCCAGGCTGCGTCACCGCCATCAGGCACAGGTTCAGCGCCTCGAGCGCGCCGTTGGTGACCACCAGGTCTTCGGCCGGCTGCGGCGCGCCCGCGCCCAGGTAGCGCAGCGCGATCTGGCGGCGCAGCGCGGCATTGCCGGGCGGCAGGTCGTTGACCGAGTACCACGGGTCGAGCGCGCGGCCGGCGCGCGCCAGCGACTTGCCCAGCCGCTCCCACGGGAACAGCTCGGGCGACGGGAAGGCCGAGCCGAACTGCACCAGCTCACGGTCGCGCGCGCCTTCGAGCACGGCGAATACCAGCTTGGAGATGTCCACCTGCGTCGACACTTGCCGCGACGGGCGCGCCTGCGGCTGCGGCAGCTCGCGCCGCGCCGGTCCCGCCACGTAGTAGCCGGAGCGCTCGCGCGCCCGCACCAGCCCGCGCTCTTCCAGCCGGTAGTAGGCCTGGAACGCGGTCGACGGGCTGACGCCGTACTGGGCCACGGTCTTGCGGATCGACGGCAGGCGCGTGCCGGGTGGCAGGCTGCCGTTGCGGATATCGGCGGCCAGGGTTTCGGCCAGGGCTTCGTACCTTTTCATGATGGGGGCAGGGCGGCGGCGGTCAGGGGATTATCGCCCGGGCGCCACCAACTGATACGTAATTTTTCCAGTTATCTGATGCTGGTATGGCTGGCAGCGACGGGCCATAATCGGCCTCTCGTCCCGATATCCGTTGCCGTTGTGCGAGGAGATGCCATGAACCCGTTGAGGCTGTTGCGGACCGTGCTGTGGGGCTTCTTCGGCCTGCGCCAGGGCAGCGAGCACCAGCGCGACCTGGACAACCTGCGGCCGGTGCCGCTGATCGTGACCGGCGTGGCTGTCGCCGCCGGACTGGTGGCCTGCCTGGTGCTGGCCGCCAACTGGGCCGTGTCCGCCGCCTGACCAGACTGCCTCCATGCGCGTTCTTTCCCACGGGCCTCGCCTTGCTGTTTCCCGCGCGTTGCGCAAACTGGCCGGCCTGGCGCTGGCGGCGCTGCTGCCCGCGGGCCTGGCCCAGGCCGCCGGCGACATGCAGCAGGTCGAGCGTGGCCGCTACCTGGCACGCATCGCCAACTGCGCGGCCTGCCACACCAGCGAAGGCGGCAAGCCATTCGCCGGCGGGCTCCCGATCCGCACCGCGGTCGGCACGCTCTATTCGACCAATATCACGCCCGATGCCGCCAGCGGCATCGGCGCCTACACGCTGGCCGAGTTCGACCGCGCCGTGCGCCACGGCGTGGCGCGCGACGGCAAGCGCCTGTATCCGGCGATGCCGTACTCCTCGTACGCGCGCCTGCGCAGCGACGACGTGGCGGCCCTGTACGCCTACCTGCGCGCCGAGGTGGCGCCGGTCGCGCAGCGCAATCCCGCGCCGCAGATGCGCTGGCCGTTCGGCATGCGCGGCCTGCTCGCGGTGTGGAATGTCCTGTTTCTCGATGACGATCCGGTGCGCAACGACCCGGCGCGCGACGCGGCCTGGAACCGCGGCGCGTACCTGGTGCAGGCGGTGGCGCACTGCGGCGCCTGCCATACGCCGCGCGGCACGCTGTTCGCCGAGAAGGGCCTGGACGAGCGCAGCCGCCATTTCCTGTCCGGCGCCAGCGTCGAGGGCTGGTCCGCCACCAACCTGACCGGCGACCAGGTCACCGGGCTGGGCGCCTGGTCGCGCGCGGACATCGCCGAGTTCCTGCGCACCGGGCGCAATGCGCACGCGACCTCGTTCGGCCCGATGTCCACGGTTGTTTCCACCGCCACCCAGTACATGAGCCCCGCCGACCTCGACGCG
The DNA here is from genome assembly GCF_000069785.1 of Cupriavidus taiwanensis LMG 19424. Taxonomy (NCBI): domain Bacteria; kingdom Pseudomonadati; phylum Pseudomonadota; class Betaproteobacteria; order Burkholderiales; family Burkholderiaceae; genus Cupriavidus; species Cupriavidus taiwanensis. The sequence continues at coordinate 1,575,381 of NC_010528.1, forward strand.
GTCGCTGCCTATCTCAAGTCCCTGCCGGGCGCGCGCGGCGAAGACAAGCCGTTCCGGCCCGATCCCGCCACCGCGCAGCAGCTGCGGCAGGGCCGCTTCGACCTGCCCGGCGCGCGCCAGTACGCGGTCTTCTGCATGCCGTGCCATGGCGCCGATGGCAAAGGTTTCGCCAGGGTATTCCCGCCGCTGGCAGGCAACCCGACCGTGGCCGATCCGGACCCGGCGTCGCTGGTCAACCTGCTGCTGGACGGCGCCGTGACCGCCCGCGTGAGCACCGCGCCGTCTGACTACCACATGCCTGGCTATGGCTGGACCCTGGACGACCAGGAACTGGCCAACGTGCTGACCTTTATCCGCGGCAGCTGGGGCAACCGCGCCGCGCCGGTACCCGAGGCCGACGTGGCCGCGCGGCGCCAGGCACTTGCCGCGCAGCGCCGGGCCAACGCCGAACGATGAGCCGCCGATGACCATCACCCGACGAGACTTTCTCAATGGCACCGCGCTGAGCATCGCCGCGGGACTGGCGCCGGCGCAATGGCTGCACGCCCAGCCTCGCGCGGGCGCGCCGTCTCCCGCTTACCCGCCGGCGCTGACCGGCCTGCGCGGCAACCATCCGGGCACCTACACGCTGGCCCACAGCCTGGCGCGCGAAGGCGCGAAATATCCTGCGGTGCTGGCGCGTGAAGCCTTCGACCTGGTGGTGGTCGGCGGCGGCCTCAGCGGCCTGGCGGCGGCGTGGTTCTACCGCCGCCGCTTCGGCGACAAGCGCCGCATCCTGATCCTGGACAACCACGACGATTTCGGCGGCCACGCCAAGCGCAATGAGTTCACGGTGCGCGGCAAGCGGCTGGTGACCTATGGCGGCAGCGCGGACATGCCGGCAGGCGCTGCCGGCGACGCCGCGGTGCGCGAGCTGCTGGCGGGGCTCGGGCTCGATGCCGCGCATCCGCCCGCCGCCGTGGCCGCGGACCCGTATGCCGCGCTCGGCATGGGCCGGGCCGTGTTTTTCGATGCCGAGCACTTCGGCCGCGACCAGTGGGTCGCGGGCGACCCGTTCGGCGAATGGATCGACGCGCGCAGCGGCGCGCGCATGGGCGGCGCCGACGCGCAGGCGTTGTCGCGCTTCCTCGACAGCGCGCCGTTGCCCGCGTCGGACCGCGCCGCGCTGGCGCGGCTGGCCGCCGGCACCACGGACTACCTGCCGGCGCTGTCCGGCACCGAGCGCACCACCGCGCTGCGCGCGATGCGCTACGCTACGTTCCTGCGCGACAAGGCCGGCATCGGCCTGGCCGGCCAGCGCTTCCTACGCAGCCGCAGCCTCGACGCCTATGCGCTCGATGCCGACGGCATCTCCGTGGCCGACGCCATCGCCATCGGCTTGCCAGCCGGCGCCAACATGCCGGCGCCGGCCGGCAATGCGCGGCTGGGCAAGTCGCCGGGTTCGCGGCTGTGGTTTGCCGATGGCAACGCCTCGCTGGCGCGGCTGCTGGTGCAGAGCCTGATCCCGGACGCGGCGCGCATGGCCACGCCGGCACAGGTGGTGTCGGCCGCGTTCGACTATGGCCGCCTCGACCGCGACGGGCAGCCGGTGCGGCTGCGGCTGAACAGCACCGCGATCGCAGTCGAGCCCGACGGCCCGATCACGCGCGTCACCTATGGCTTCAGCGGCAACCTGCATCGGGTCGAGGCGCGCCACGTGGTGCTGGCCGGCTACAACATGATGATCCCGTACCTGCTGCCGTCGTTGCCGCCGCAGCAGAAGGCGGTGCTCCACAACGAGGCCAAGGCGCCGCTGGTCTACACCAAGGTGGCGCTGGACCACTGGCAGGCGTTTGCCGCGCTGCGCACGCGCCGCATCCATGCGCCGGCCATGACCTACACCGATCTCTGGCTGGAGCCGCCCGCGGGCAGGGAGCCCTCGGACCCGGCCGTGCTGCACATGCTGCATGTACCGACCGTGCCCGACAGCGGCATGCCCGCGCGCGACCGCTTCCGCGCTGGCCGCGCCTTGCTGCTGGGCACGCCGTTCGATGCCATGGAGCGCGACATCCGCACGCAGCTCGACCGCATGCTGGGGCACCAGGGCTTTGCTTCGAAGGAAGTCATCCGCGGCATCACCGTCAACCGCTGGGCGCACGGCTACAGCTACATGCCCGACAGCCTCGCCGGCGAGAACGTGCCAGCCGACGCCGCGTGGCCCGGGCTGGCCGGCGCCGGCAACATCAGCATCGCCAACAGCGACAACGCCGGCAGCCCTTCGCTGACGGCGGCGGTGGCCCAGGGCAAGCGCGCCATCGAGCGGCTGCCCGGCTAGCGGCGGCTCAGCCCTCGCGCGGCGGCGTCAGCGACCCGATCTCCGCATCCTTGGCCTCCCACTGGCGGGCCAGCCAGTGGTGGAATTCAGTGCGGAAGGCCTTGTCGCTGCCGTAGTCGGCTTCGCAGAACGACGGCGGCACCGGCAGCTGGCGCATGCGCACCAGCACCGGGCCCGCGCGCCCGCAGGCCAGGTCCCAGAAGCCCGGCGCACCGTCGGGGTAGACGATGGTGACATCGATCAGCGACCGGAACTTGCTGCCCATCGCGTTCAGCGCCACGGCCAGCCCGCCGGCCTTGGGCTTGAGCAGGTGGCGGTACGGCGAATCCTGCGCCGCGTGCTTGGCCGCGGTAAAGCGCGTGCCTTCGGCAAACACCATCACGCTGGTCGGCACCAGCGAGAACTTGGCGCAGGCGCGCCGGGCGGTTTCCTGGTCCTGCCGCCGCAATGCCGGATTGCGCCGCAGCTCGGCCTTGCCGTGGCGCTTCATGAACGGGAAATCCAGCGCCCACCAGGCCAGGCCGATCACCGGCACGTAAATCAGCTGCTGCTTCAGGAAGAACTTCAGCAGCGGGATGCGCCGGTTCAGCGCCCGCTGCAGCACGAAGATATCGGCCCACGACTGGTGGTTGCAGTTCACCAGGTACCAGTCGGCATAGCGCAGCCCTTCGTTGCCCCGGATGTCCCAGGGCTCGCGCTGGATCCACGCGAACCAGCCGGTGTTGCCGGAAATCCAGGCGGTGGCGATGCCATTGAGCAGCGGGTCGATGCGCCGCCTGACCGCGGTGAACGGCAGCGCCAGCTTCAGCAGCGCCAGCGGAAACAGCAGCGTGCACCAGAACAGCGTGCTGGCGATCAGCAGGGTCCAGCTGAGCAGGCCGGTGACAAAGGCGAAGCGGCCGCGCGGCACCAGCGCCCGGCGGCGCCTTGGCGCGGCGGGGACGGCGGAGGTGGACTTGGGTGCTTCGGCGGCAACGGGCGAAGAGGAGGGCAAAGTCGTCATGGGCGCCAGTTTGCAGGCTGGAAAGGAATTGGAGCTTGCGCTTGATCAAGGCGGACGCTGGCGTGCGGGCATCTCAAATTGATGCGGCTGCTCCGTTCAGGAGCCGTGCGAACGCCCCGTGGCTGCATCGTTCCCTGCCTTCAAAACACCAGCGTCGCCGTGCCCATGAACGTGTTCGTGCTCTTCAGCCGATTCTTGCTTTCCACCGATGGCACCCAACGCAGCCCCAGCGACAGCAGGCTTTTGGCGCCGACCTTGGTGTCGTAGGTCACGATCGGGCCCACCGCCCAGTCGTGCCCGCGGAAGCCGTTCAGGCGGTCCGCCAGCGGGCCGCTGTCGTCGCCGAGCTGCTGCGTGGTGCCGGCGATCAGTCCCACGCCGGCGCCGTTGGCAAAGCGCTTGAGCAGCATGGTGTCGAGCGTGAACAGCGGCGCATTCTGGTAATCGGTGGCGTGGTTGCGGGTGTAGAACTGGAGGCCCGCGACGGCGTCGAACTCGAGCCCGTGTTCGGGAAACAGCCGGGTGTAGGCCACCTGCGGAATGAAGGTCCAGTTGTTCAGGCTGGGATTGGCGAGGGCGTTGGGGTCATACTTGCCGGTCGGCGCCCATACGTTCAGGCTCAGGGCCACGTGTTCGGTCTTCGAAAAATGGTAGCCCGCAATGACCGGCGCAAAGGCGATGTCGAACAGGTTCGAGGCAGTGTCCTGTGTGCTGGCGCCCCGGCCACCGACCGCAAGATTGGCCGTGACCCGGGTCCACACATAAGGCAGCGTAAAGCTGGAGGCAAAGTTCCAGGCGCCGGTGCCGGTGTCCCACACCTTCATCACGGTCGCCAGGGTGAAGGCGATCTTGCCGTCGATGCCGGCCGAGGCCTTGCCCGCGATCGGCACGGTGCGGCTGCCGCCGATCGAGCCGTCGAGGTAGATCTCGCCGACGTTGACGATCAGCGCCGGCTCGGGCGACACCACCCCCGCATTGGGGACCACGCTGGTGCCGGTGACGGGACGCCCGAGCGCGCCTTCGGTGGCATGGGCGCCGGCGCAGGCCAGCAGCAGCGGGGCAGTCACGGCAAGCCGTTGTGCGAGGTTTTTTGGCATGGGCATCAACAGGTAGGACAGACCGGGCAGGGCACGCGGTCGGCGCCCTCGCCGGTTTTTCGACATTGCATACTAGCAGCAAACCCCCGCGTCACTGTTGGCGCGAAAACACGCAAAAAAAGCACGCAAAAACTTTCATTACGGCATCGCAAATATTTACTTCACAAGGCCAAAGCCGCTCTGCCATGATGCTCTCGCCATATTTCAACGGCGATGGCAGCGGTCTCATTCAGCGTGGCGTCCGGGAGTCAATATATTCATGCAGAAGTCCAGGCGTGTTGCAGGGTGCGTGGCGGCGGTGGCGCCGGTGTTGGCCTTCGCTGCCGGCCCGTCGACCGACGACATGAATGCGTCGAACAATCCGCTGAGCCCGACCATTACCCTGAACCTGCAGGACCAGTACGTGGGGCGCTATTACGGGCTGGGCGACGAGGACGGCAATAGCGTGCTGCTGCGCGGCACGGTGCCGCACAAGCTGTTCGGGCTGCCGCAGATCGTCCGCTTCACCCTGCCGGTGGTCACCACGCCCGGCGTTGCGCCCGATGGCAGCAAGACCGGGCTGGGCGACCTGAACCTGTTCAACCTGGTGCTGGTGAAAGGGCTGGGCATGGAATGGGGCATCGGGCCACAGCTCACCATTCCCACCGCGTCCCGCGACCAGACCGGCACCGGCAAGTGGCAGGCCGGCCTGGCGGCGGTGGGCATCTCGCCGCAGCAATGGGGCCTGCTCGGCGGCCTGGTGACCTGGCAGCATTCCTTTGCCGGTGCGGGCGACCGCCCCACGCAAGACAACCTGACCGCGCAGCCGTTCGTGATCTACAACCTGCCGCAGGGCTGGTACCTGCGCAGCAGCGCGACCTGGAATTTCGATCTCAGGCGCGGCAGCTATTACATCCCGGTCGGCGTTGGCGCCGGCAAGATCTGGAAGATCGGCAAGGACACCTACAACCTGTTCGCCGAACCCCAATGGACGCTCAAGCATGATGGCAGCGGCGTACCCAAGTTCCAGGTGTTCATGGGGCTGAATATCCAGTTTCCGCTTTAGCGCGAGCGGCGACGCAAAGGCCCGACGCATGCCGATGATTCCTCGCGCCGTGACGAGACCCCTTGCCGCTCTGATGTTCGCACTGGCCATGTGCTGGTGCGGCGGCGCATGGGCGCAGGCCGACACGGCTGGCGACAAGAAGCCGCTGTCGTTCTTCGACCAGGAAGACGGCGCGCTAGACATGAGCGATTTCCTGCTCAACCACAGCGGCGCGCTGCCCGTGCCCACCATCATCACCGAGCCGGCGGTGGGTTACGGCGCGGGCCTCGGGCTATTGTTCTTCTCGCAGTCGATGGCTGACGCGGCCGCCAGTGCCAGGGCCAGCGGCAAGGGCCCGGCGCCGCCCAATATCACCGGCATTGGCGGCGCCTATACCGAAAACGGCACCTGGGGTGCGGGCGTGGCGCATTTCCATACCTGGGACGGCGACCGTTACCGCTATCTCGGCGCGCTGGCCAAGGTCGATGCCAACCTCGACTACTACGGCTTGCGCAACCAGCCGCTCGCCTATCAGCTGCGCGGGGTGTTCCTGGTCCAGCAACTGCTGGTGCGCATCGCCGACACCCGCTGGTACGTGGGCCCGCGCTATGTGTATTTCGATTCGACCGCGACCTTCAAATTTGGCGATGCCGGCGAGCTGGGCAGCTTCGACCGGACCCAGCGCATCGGCAAGGCCGGCCTGGTGATCGACTACGACTCGCGCGACAACATCTTCTACCCCAGCCGCGGCAGCTATGCCGAACTCGAGGCGCAGTTCGCGCGCGGCGGCTTCGGCAGTACCCAGTCGTTCAACATGTACAACGCACGCGGCTTTACCTGGCTGCCGCTGGCGCGCACCGTGATCCTGGGCCTGCGCGCCGATACACGCTTTTCCAGCGGCGACGTGCCGTTCTACGCGCAGCCGTACGTAGACCTGCGCGGCGTGCAGAAGGGGCGCTACCAGGACCGCAACGCGCTCGCGGCGGAAATGGAATTGCGCTGGGACGTGACGCCGCGCTGGTCGCTGCTGGGCTTCACCGGTGTCGGCAAGGCCTATGGGCGCTGGCACGATTTTGCCGATGCCGCCAACATCTACAGCGTCGGCGCGGGCTTTCGCTACATGATCGCGCGCAAGCTGGGGGTGTCGATCGGCGTGGATGTGGCGCACAGCAAGGGCCAGAACGCGTTCTATATCCAGGTGGGCAGTGCGTGGCGCTGAGGCGGCGTAAATCAGAAAAAACTTAATTCACTGTCCGCAGAAAGCCTAAAACGCTGACTTCTGATTGCCGAACCCATCTGAGATCATAGTTTTCACTGATCGGTGCAGTGTTTTGCATACAGAGACAATGGGAATGAGCGGACCACGTGACAGCGGCAATTCCGGTGCAGGCCCCGCGGCCCCGGCGGCCCGACGGCACGGCGGCAGGCGGGCGTGGCTGCTGGCGGGCCTGCTCGGCGTGGGGCTCGCGGCCGGCCTTGGCGGCAGCTACTGGTATCTGAAGGGACGGACCCCGGCCGCGCCCGCGATTGTCATCGGCGATGGCAAGAACGGCCCGGCCGGCATGGTGCGCGTGCCGGGCGGCGAATTCCTGATGGGCAGCGACAGCAAGATGGCGCAGCCCAATGAGAAACCGGCGCACAAGGTGCGCGTGCATGCGTTCTGGATGGACCAGCACCACGTCACCAACGGGGATTTCCGCAAGTTCGTCGAAGCCACCGGCTATGTCACCACCGCCGAGCGCGCGCCCGACTGGGAAACCCTGCGCGTGCAACTGCCGCCCGGCACGCCGCGCCCGCCCGACAGCGCCATGGTCGCGGGCGGCATGGTCTTCGTCGGCACGTCGCGCCCGGTGCCGCTGCAGGACTACTCGCGCTGGTGGCGCTATGTGCCTGGCGCCGACTGGCGCCATCCGAACGGCCCCGGCAGCTCGATCGAGGGCAAGGACAACCACCCGGTGGTGCAGGTCTCGTACGAAGACGCGCAGGCCTACGCCAGGTGGGTCGGCAAGCGGCTGCCGACCGAGGCCGAATGGGAGTTCGCCGCGCGCGGCGGACTGGAGCAGGCGACCTATGCCTGGGGCGAGCAGTTTGCGCCAGACGGCAGGCAGATGGCCAATGTCTGGCAAGGCCAGCAGAATCAGCCGTTTCCGGTGGTCAGCCCCAAGGCGGGCGGGGCGCTGGGCACCAGCCCGGTCGGCACCTTCCCGCCCAACGGCTACGGCCTTGCCGACATGACCGGCAATGCCTGGCAGTGGGTCGCGGACTGGTACCGCGCCGACCAGTTCCGGCGCGAGGCCGGCAAGGCCCAGCCGATCGAGAACCCGGTGGGCCCGCTGGCATCGTGGGATCCGTCCGAACCGGGGGTGCCGGTCAACGCGCCCAAGCGCGTCACGCGCGGCGGCTCGTTCCTGTGCAACGAGGATTTCTGCCTGAGCTACCGCCCCAGCGCACGGCGCGGCACCGATCCCTTCAACAGCATGTCGCACCTCGGCTTCCGCCTGGTGATGGACGAAAGCCGCTGGGCGGAAATGCAGCGGCGGCCGCCGGTTGCGATGGCCGGGCCCACCGGTCCCGCGGCGCACTGACACCCGCGCGGACCACGTTTCTTTGCCGCAGCACAACCCCCGACAGGAGCGAGCAGCATGACCATGGCAGCGCCTCCCGCAATCCTTGCCAGCTACACGCGCAAGGCCATCGCCGCGCTGTCGCTGGCCGGCCTGGCGCTGGCCGGTTGCTCGACCTCCGCCACTGCGCCCGCTGCGCAGGATGCGGCCGCGCAGTCGGCGCAGTCGGCGCAGACGGCACAGTTGGCGCTGCCGTCATGGCGCGACGGCGCGGCCCGGCAGGCACTGCTGAAATTCGTCGCCGACGTGACCCGTCCCGGCTCGCCCGCCTTCGTGCCGCCGGAAGAGCGCGTGGCCGTGTTCGACAACGACGGCACGCTGTGGAGCGAGCAGCCGCTGTACTTCCAGTTCTTCTTCCTGCTCGACCAGGTCCGCGCCGCGGCGCCGCAGCATCCGGAGTGGCGCAGCAACCCGGCCTTCAAGGCGCTGATGGCCAACGACCTGCAGGGTCTGATGCGCGACGAGAAGGCGCTGGCCACGCTGGTCGCCCAGGCCAACAGCGGCATGACCGTCGACGAGTACGACCGCACCATCCGCGACTGGCTGGCAAAGTCCCGGCATCCCAAATTGAACCGGCCTTACACCGAACTGGTGTACCAGCCGCAGCTCGAGCTGCTGTCCTACCTGCGCGCCAACGGCTTCAAGACCTACATCGTCTCGGGCGGCACCATCGACTTCATGCGGCCGTGGAGCCAGGCCATCTATGGCATCCCGCCCGAACAGGTGATCGGCTCCTCGCAGGCGGTGCGCTACCAGGTGCGCGACGGCAAGCCGGTGCTGGTGCGCGACCCCAAGCTGGATTTCATCGATGACGGGCCGGGCAAGCCGGTCGGCATCTACCGCCATATCGGCCGCCGGCCCATCCTCGCCGTGGGCAACTCCGACGGCGACCTGCAGATGCTGGAGTACACCACCGGCGGCGACGGTCCGCGCCTGGCCGTGCTGGTGCATCACGACGATGCCGAGCGCGAGTTTGCCTATGACAGGCAGTCCAGGGTGGGCAAGCTCGACAAGGCCCTGGACGCAGCCCGCGCCAGGGGCTGGACGGTGGTCAGCATGAAGCGGGACTGGCAGCAGGTCTATCCGGCCGGCAAGCCATGAGCGCGCGTATCACAGTAAACCGACCGTAGCGGTCAATGAACGGAGGCGGGAGATGCACCGAATCGAAGAAGGCATAGTCAGAGGACGGCGTTCCAGGCTGGTGGTGCTGGCCATGGCCGCCGCGGTAATCGCGGCGACAGGCTGCGACAAGAAGGAAACACCGCCGAAGGCGCAGCAGCCGGCTGCCCAGGCGCCCGCCGCCACCCCGGCGCCGGGCGCCGCCGCCCCGGTACCGGCGCGCGAAAATCCGCCGGTGGCCACCAGCGCTCCGGTTGCCGCGGCCTCCGCGCCCGCGCTGGCGGCGCCGGCGGCGTCCGGCAAGAAGCCGAACATCCTGGTGATCTTTGGCGATGACATCGGCCAGACCAACATCAGCGCCTACAGCCATGGCGTGGTGGGCTACCGCACGCCGAATATCGACCGCATCGCCCAGGAGGGCATGCTTTTCACCGACTACTACGGCGAGAACAGCTGCACGGCCGGCCGCTCCACCTTCATCACCGGTGAAGTCGGGTTGCGCACGGGCCTGCTGAAGGTCGGCATCCCGGGGGCGCCGGTCGGGCTGCAGGCGCAGAACGTGACCATTGCCCAAGCGCTGAAGCCGCTGGGATATGCCACCGGCCAGTTCGGCAAGAACCACCTGGGCGACCGCAACGAGTACCTCCCCACCGCGCATGGCTTCGACGAGTTCTTCGGCAACCTCTATCACCTGAATGCGGAGGAGGAACCCGAGCGCCCGTACTACCCGAAGAACGACCAGGCCTGGGTCAAGGCCAATGCGCCGCGGGGTGTGATCCGCTCTTTCGCCGACGGCAAGGTGGAAGACACCGGGCCGCTGAACCGCAAGCGCATGGAAACCATCGACGATGAAACCACGTCGGCGGCGGTCGCGTTCATGGACAAGCAGGTGAAGGCCGACAAGCCTTTCTTCGTGTGGATGAATACCACGCGCATGCATGTGTTCACCCACGTCCGCGAGTCGATGAAGGGGCAGAGCGGCATGCCCGGCAATGAATATGCCGACGGCATGATCGAGCACGACGGCCACGTCGGCAAGCTGCTCAAGGCGCTCGACGACCTGAAGGTGGCCGACAACACCATCGTGATCTACAGCACGGACAACGGACCGAACCAGTTCAGCTGGCCGGATGCCGCGACCACGCCGTTCCGCAGCGAGAAGGATACCAACTGGGAAGGCGCGTTCCGGGTGCCGGCGATTATCCGGTGGCCGGGCCGCATCAAGCCCAACACGGTGTCCACTACGATGATTTCCGGGCTCGACTGGTTCCCCACGCTGCTGGCCGCGGCCGGGGATGGCGATATCAAGGAGCGGCTGCTCAAGGGCACCAGCATCGGCGGGAAAACCTTCAAGGTACATCTCGATGGCTATAACTTCCTGCCATACCTGACCGGGCAGACCAATACCGGGCCGCGCCAGGACTTCTTCTACTTCAACGATGACGGGCAACTGGTGGCGATGCGCCACAACGACTGGAAGTTCGTGTTCTGCGAGCAGCGCCAGCCGGGCGGCTTCCAGGTCTGGGCCAACCCGTTCACCTGCCTGCGCGTGCCCAAGGCATTCAACCTGCGCATGGACCCCTATGAGCGGGCCGATACGGTTTCCGACCAGTACTATGACTGGACCGCGAAGAACGCCTACATGATCAGTTATGCGTCCTCGCGCGTGGCACCGTTCCTCCAGTCGTTCAAGGACTACCCACCCAGCCAGCGGCCGGCGAGCTTCACCATCGACCAGATGACCGAAGCGGTGATGTCGTCGATCGACAGGGGCGCGGCCGGCGGCAAGTAACCTCCGGCGTAACCGGCCAGCCGGCCTCCGATGCAGGGGCCGGCTGGCCCATTCCAGAGGGATCGCACCATGGTAGAAGCGCGCGCCGGCGCAGGCTCCGGCAAGGATAAGGTGCGGCATGCGACGGCCACCAACGGGCAGGGCGCCCGGGCCGCCGCGCAGGCAGGGCAGGACAAGCTGGCGTGGCAGGACGCCGTGCTGGTGCCTGCCCTGCTGCTTTTTGCCTCGGGCACCGCGGGGCTGGTTTTTCAGGTGCTGTGGATCCGGCAACTTGCGCTGGTGGTGGGCGTCGAAGTCCACGCTGTCACTACCGCCGTGAGCGCGTTTTTCGGTGGCCTGGCACTGGGCGGCTGGGCCTTCGGCCGCAGTGCCGACCGCCATGGTGATCCGCTGCGGCTGTATGCCCGGCTCGAGATCGCGGTGCTGCTACTGGGCATCGGCGCGACGCTGGCACTGGCCCGCGCCGCCGCGCCGTTTGCCTGGATGGAGGACCGGGTGGGCCTGCTGGCGTGGGCGTTGCCGTTCGTGCTGGTGATCCTGCCGGCGGCCGCGATGGGCGGCACGCTGCCGGTGCTGATGCGCGTGCTGGGCTCGCGCCCGGGCCGCGTTGGCACCCACGGCGGGCGGCTCTATGCCGCCAACACCGCCGGCGCGATCGCCGGCACGCTGCTGGCGGGCTTTGTGCTGGTGCCCGGGCTTGGCATCCTCGGCAGCGCCATGGCGGCGGGCGCGCTCAACGGCGTTGCGGCGCTGGCAGCGTGGCTGCTGGCGCGGCGGGCAACGAACCCGTCCGCTCCCGCCGGCGCTCATGCAGCGCAAGATGCCGCTGCCACCGGCGATGTCGCCAACGGCCGGCTCGCGCTGCTGCTGTATGCCGCCGCCGGCGGCATCGCGCTGGGCTATGAGGTGGTGTGGTCGCAGGCGATCGTCCAGTTTCTCAGCACCCGCACCTTCGCCTTCACCGTGGTGCTGGCCACCTACCTGGCGGGGCTGGCCATCGGCAGCGCGCTCGCCGCGCGCCATGCCGACCGCGTGCGCGATCCGTGGGGTGCCTTCGGTTTGCTGGTGGCGGCGGCCGGGCTGGTGGCGTTGCTGGAATTCGTGCTGCTGGGCGAATGGCTGCTGCGCGCACAGGGCAGCCTGTCGGCGTGGGTGCAGGCGCTGACCGCGAGCCCGTTGCTGGCGGCGTGCGCGAGATTTGCGCTGGCGGCGCTGACGGTGGTGTTCGTACCGACGCTGCTGCTCGGTGCGGCGTTCCCGTTCGTGCTGCGCGTCAGTGTCGACAGCCGGCGCATCGGCGCGGGCGTGGGCAGCGTGATCGCGCTCAACACGCTGGGCGGCATCGCCGGCACGGCGCTGGCCGGCTTCGTGCTGGTGCCTCACCTGGGGCTGGTGCGTACGCTGTCGCTGCTGGCGGTCGCGGCGGCGGTGGTCGGCGTGGTGGCGGTGGCGCTGGGCAGTGGGGTGCGGCCCGCGGCGCGCTGGGCGGTGCCGATGTTGGGTGTGCTGGCGGTGATCGCCGCTGCGCTGGCGCCGCCGGACCGCCTCGCCACGCTGCTGGCGCGGGCGCGCGGCGGCGAACTGGTGTTCTACGAGGAAGGGCGCGGCGCCACCGTGGCGGTGGTGGAGCAGGCCTCCGCCACCAACCGCTTCCGGCGCCTCTACATTCAGGGCGTGTCCAATTCCGGCGATGCCATGACCTCGCAGCGCTATATGCGGCTGCAGGCGCTGCTGCCGTTGATCGTGCACAACGGCACGCCGAAGTCTGCGCTGGTGATCGGCCTGGGCACCGGCATCACGGCCGGCGCGACGCTGGCGTGGCCAGGGCTGGAGCAGCGCGTGGTGGCGGAGTTGCTGCCGCCGGTCGCACGCGCGGTGCCCAGCTTCAAGGGGAATTTCGGCGTGGCCACCGACCCGCGCGTGGAGATCCGCCTGCGCGACGGCCGGCGCGAGCTGCTGCAGAGCCCGCAGCACTACGACCTGATCACGCTGGAGCCGCCGCCGCCGTCTGCCGTCGGCGTGGCCAACCTCTATTCGACCGATTTCTACCGCCTGGCCGCGGCGCGGCTGCAACCCGGGGGGCTGGTCGCGCAGTGGCTGCCGCTGCCGACGCAGAACGACGCCGATACGCGCATGCTGGTGCGCAGCTTCCTCGACGTGTTCCCGCACGCCACGCTGTGGACCACCGAGCTGCACGAGATGCTGCTGGTCGGTTCGATGTCGCCATTACCGCTGGATGTAGCGCAGATCCGCGCGCGCTTTGCGCAGCCCGGGGTCGCCGCGGCCCTGCAGGCGGTCGGCGTGCGCTCGGCCGCGGCGCTGCTGGCCACCTGGGTCACCGACCGGGCGGGGCTGGACTGGTATGCGGCCGACGCCCCACCCGTGACCGACGACCGCCCGCGCATCGAGTACGCCGGCTGGGTCCGCCCCGACGCCTTCCCGGAATCGTTGTCCAGGCTGCTGTCGCTGCAGAGCGAGCCGCCGCTGGCGGGCGCCGACGATGCCTTCTGGCGCGAACTGCGCCACGAGCGCGAGATCCTGCACACGTTCTACCACGCCGGTCTCGACGCCTACCGCGGCGACCGCGAGGCGTGGGCCAGCCATATCACGCAGGCCATGCGCGCCGATCCCGACAATCCCTACTATGCGTGGTTCGTCGGCGGCCAGGGCCGCCGCGCTCCGGCTGCATCACAGAACACCCCAAGGAACGCCCCATGAGCACACGCGACGACGTCCTGGCCCTGCAGCAGCGCATGGGCGAATCGATCGTGGGCCAGCAGCGCATGATCGAACGCCTGCTGCTGGGCCTGCTCGCCGACGGCCACCTGCTGGTCGAAGGCCTGCCGGGGCTGGCCAAGACCCGCGCCATCAAGATGCTGGCGCGCAACCTCGATGCGCGGCTGTCGCGGATCCAGTTCACGCCGGACCTGCTGCCGGCGGATATCACCGGGTCGGAGATTTATTTCACCGAAGGGGGCAAGGGCGAGTTCCGCTTCCAGGCCGGCCCGGTGTTCGCCAACCTGGTGCTGGCCGATGAAGTCAACCGCTCGCCGGCCAAGGTCCAGGCGGCGCTGCTGGAGGCGATGGAAGAGCGCCAGGTCACCGTCGGCGGCACCACGCACAAGCTCGAGCCGCTGTTCCTGGTGATGGCCACGCAGAATCCGATCGAGCAGGAGGGCACCTATCCGCTGCCCGAGGCGCAGATGGACCGCTTCCTGATGCATGTCAGCGTGGGCTATCCGGCGGCGCAGGCCGAGGCCGACATCGTCAGGCTGGCGCGCGCGGAAGAGGCGGGCGGCGCGGCCGGGGGCGCAAGCGCCGCGGTGCGGCTCGCGCCCGAGGCCATCTTCACCGCGCGCGCGGAGATCCACGGCATCCATGTCAGCGAGGCGGTGGAGCGCTATATCGTCGCGCTGGTGCAGGCCACGCGCGCGCCCAAGCCCGTGGACGACGACCTCGACAAGTGGATCCAGGTGGGCGTAAGCCCGCGCGGCTCGATCGGGCTGGACAAGGTGGCCCGCGCGCATGCGTGGCTGCACGGGCGCGACTTCGTCACGCCCGAGGACGTGCAGGCCGTGGTCGGCGATGTGTTCCGGCACCGGCTGATCCTGTCGTACGAGGCGCATGCCGCCGGCATCGGCGCCGATGCCGTGATCGAGCGCCTGGTGCAGCAGGTGGCGGTGGCCTGACCAACCGCGAAGGCACCCATGCGCCTGCCATTCCGCGCCATCGCCCGCGCTGCCCCGGCGGTGCACGCACCGTCGTCGCAGGCAGTGGCCGGTGTCAGCGTGGATGACGCGGCGCTGGCGCGGCTTGAGGTGGCTGCGCGCGACTTCCATTTCCTGCCGCGCCAGCCGGTGCACAGCGTGCTGGCCGGGCGCCATGCCTCGCGGGTGCGCGGGCGCGGCCTGGCTTTCGAGGAATTGCGCCTGTACTTGCCCGGCGACGATATCCGCAGCATGGACTGGCGCGTGACCGCGCGCACCGGCCGGCCCCATGTGCGCGTCTACACCGAGGAAAAAGACCGTCCGGTGCTGCTGGTGGTGGACCAGCGCATCAACATGTTCTTCGGCAGCCGGCGCGCGATGAAGTCGGTCAGCGCGGCCGAGGCCGCGGCGCTGGCCGCGTGGCGCGTGCTGGCCGAGGGCGACCGCGTCGGCGGCGTGGTGCTGGGGGATGACCGTATCGAAGCGTTTGCCCCACGCCGCAGCCGCGACGCCGTGCAGCAGCTGCTGGGCGGCATCGCGCGCTTCAACCAGGCCCTGCGCGCCGATGCGCCGGCGCGCCGCGCCGCGGGGCAGCTGAACGCGGCGCTGGAGCGCACCGCGCGCATGGCGCGCCACGATTGCCTGGTCATCGTGGTCAGCGATTTCGACGGCCATGACACCCGCACCCGCGACCTGATGCTGGCACTCGCGACGCACAACGATGTGCTGACCATCCTGGTCCACGACCCGTTCCTCGGTGCGCTGCCAGGCTCCGGACAGCTGGTGGTCAGCGATGGCGAACTGCAGGTCGAGCTGGGCTTCGGTCACGCAGCCACGCGGCGCGGCATCGCCGAATTTGCCGATGCGCGCGCCAGGTCGCTGCTGGACTGGCACCATGCCATGGGCGTGCCGCTGCTGCCGCTGTCCGCCGCCGAGGAGACCGCGCCGCAGTTGCGGCGGCTGCTGGGCCGGCCGCTGCAGCAGGCGCCGGTGCGGCAACGCACGGGGGCGGCGCGATGAGCCTCACGCACAGCGCCGCCCCGGCAACCCTGGCAACGCTGGCCGATCTCGCCGTGCCGCCGCTGCCTTCGTGGATGCCGCAGACCATCGGCTGGCCGATCGCCGGGGGCTTGCTGCTGCTGGCGCTGGCGTGGGCGGCCTGGCGCGCCTGGCGGCGCTATCGCGCCAACCGCTACCGGCGCGAGGCGCTGGCGGAACTGGCGGCGCTGCCGCTGGATCCGGACCCCGCACACCGTGCCGAGGCCTTGCGCGCGATGGCGGCGCTGCTCAAGCGCACCGCGCTGGCGGCATGGCCGCGCGCGCAGGTGGCCAGCCTGGCCGGCGCCGGCTGGGCCGAATTCCTGCGGGCGCATGCGGGACGGGCCCAGGATGTCGCGCCGCAGCTTGCGGCCCTGGTGCAGGACGCCGAGTACCGCGGCGACGCCGCGCTGGCGCAATGGCCCGACACCGAGGTGCGCGCCGTCGCCGCGGCATGCCGGCGCTGGATCGCGCAGCACCATGTACCAGTTTGAATACCCCTGGCTCTTCGCGCTGCTGCCACTGCCCGTGCTGCTGTGGTGGTGGCTGCCGCCGTACCGCGAGGAAAGCCCGTCGGTGCGCCTGCCGTTCTTCGGCGAGGTGGCCAGCGCCGCGGGGCTGACGCCGGCCGCCGGCGCCGTGGTGCCGCGCCGCAACCGGCTGCAATGGGTGCTGGCGCCGCTGGCATGGGCGCTGGTGGTGACGGCGCTGGCGCGGCCGCAGTTCCTGGAAGCGCCGATCGAGAAGATGCAGCCGGCACGCGACCTGCTGATCGCGCTGGACCTGTCCCAGTCGATGGATACACGCGATTTCCGCGACCCGGCTGGCGCGCTGATTCCGCGTGTGCAGGCGGTGCGCCAGGTCGTGAGCGGCTTCGTGGCGAGGCGGCCGGGCGACCGCATCGGCCTGATCGTGTTCGGCGACGCCCCGTATCCGCTGGCCCCGTTCACGCTGGATCACCGGCTGGTGCAGACGCTGATCGCCGACCTGCTGCCCGGCATGGCTGGCCCGAGCACAGCGCTGGGCGATGCCATCGGGCTCGGTATCAAGATGTTCGAGCATAGCGAGGCGCCGGAGAAAGTGCTGATCGTACTGACCGACGGCAACGACACCGCCAGCCGGATGCCGCCGGAGCGCGCCGGGGGCATCGCCAAAGAACGCAAGGTAGTGGTGCATACCATCGGTATTGGCGATCCCAACGCCTCGGGCGAGGAGAAGGTCGATCTCGACGTGCTGCAGAAGCTGGCGGCGCAGACCGGTGGGCGCTATTTCTTCGGCGCCGACCAGGCCGGCCTTGAGACCATCTACGCGACGTTGGACCAGATCACGCCGCACAACCAGAAGACGCTGTCGTGGCGGCCACGGCGCGAGCTGTTCATGTGGCCGCTGGGCGCGGCGCTGGCGCTGGTGCTGGGTTACCAGCTGCTGATGTTCGGCTATTCGGCGTGGCTGGCGCGGCCGCGTCGGCGCCAGGCGGCAGGGAAAGACGAAGCACCGGATGCCGCCGAAGCGTCAGACCCGCCAGGCGCCATGGCCGATGCCACCGGGGGAGGGCGCTGATGCCGGCCTGGCTGGAGACGCTCTCCCACTTCCATTTCCTGCGCCCGTGGTGGCTGCTCGGGCTGATGCCGGCCGTGCTGCTGGTGTGGGCAGTGCGGCGCCGCGGCGATGTGCGGCGGCGCTGGCGCGAGACCATCGCGCCGCACCTGCTCGACGCGCTGATGCTGGGCGAACGCCGCCGCCTGGCGCTGCGCCCGGTGCACCTGACCGCGCTGCTGCTGGCGCTGGGCGCGGTGGCGCTGGCGGGCCCGAGCTGGCGCCAGGAGCGCCCGCCGTTCCTCGACGACAAGGCGCCGCTGGCGATCGCCGTGGACCTGTCCCCCAGCATGGACGCGGTCGACGTCACGCCCACGCGGCTGGAGCGCGCCAAGCTCAAGATCAAGGCGCTGCTGGCGCGCCGCGACGGCGGCCGCACCGCCCTCTATGCCTATGCCGGCTCGACCCACCTGGTGCTGCCGCTGACCGACGACGCCAGCCTGCTGCAGACCTTCGCCGATGCGCTGCAGACGCGCATCATGCCGGTGCCCGGGCGCGACATGGCCCAGGCGCTGCGCGTGATCGACGCCGACCTGAAACGCGAGCCGGTGCCGGGCACCATCCTGTTCCTGACCGACGCCGTCGACCCGGCCGCCGCGGCGGCGTTCCGCGCCCAGGCCGGCAGCGGCCGCAGCCAGCCGGTGGTGTTGGCGCTGGGCACTGCGCAGGGCGGGCCGCTGCGCAATGCCGCTGGGGGCTTCGTCGAGCAGGACGGCGCGCGCATATTTGCGCGGCTCGATGTGAAAGCGCTGGAGCGCTTTGGCCATGAAGGCGGCGTGCCGGTGGCGACCTTCACGCCGGACAGCGACGACGACGTGGCCTGGGTGCAGCGCCACGTGCAGTCGCATCTCGAACGAATGCAGGCCGGGGACCGCACACGTTGGAAGGACGAGGGCTGGTGGCTCGTGGCGCCGATCGCGCTGCTGGCGATGCTGTGGTTCCGCAAGGGCTGGACCGTGCGCTGGAGCGCGGGCCTGCTGCTGGCGCTGGCGCTGGCCACGCCGCCCGAGGCGCGCGCGCAGTCATCCGCGTCAGCCACGCAAGGCAGCGCGGTACGCCCATGGCGCTTTGTCGACCTGTGGCTGACGCACGACCAGCAAGGCCGGCGCGCCTTCGAACAGGGCGACTTTGCGCGCGCCGCGACGCTGTTCGACGACCCGATGTGGCGCGGCATCGCCCAGTATCGCGCCGGCCAGTACGCGCAGGCGGTGCAGAGCTTCGCGCGGGTCGATTCCGCGCAGGCCGACTACAACCAGGGCAATGCGCTGGCGCGGCAAGGCCAGTACCAGCAGGCCGCGGCGCGCTACCGCCAGGCGCTCAGGCGCCAGCCGCAGTGGCCGGCGGCAGCCGCCAATCTGGCGCTGATGGAAAAGCTGCTGGCGCAGCAATTGCCGAAGGACAAGCCGGATTCCGACGACGGCGAAGAGCCGCCCGACCTGCCGCCGGACCAGGTCAAGTACGACGCCGCGAAGCCGTCGGCGCCGGGCGGCAAGTCGCTGCAGGTAGTGCTGACGCAGGACGCCGAGATGTGGATGCGCGCGATCCAGACCACGCCGACCGACCTGCTGCAGCGCAAGTTCGCGTTGCAGCACGGCCAGGCCGCGCCCGGACAAGGCTCGCGATGACGCGCCGGCCCATGTCCCTGGGCGCGTGGCAGCGGCGCATCGCGCCGCTGGTCCTGCTGCTGGCGGCGTGGCTGTGGCCGTGGCTGGCGCAGGCAGCCGCCGGGCCCGTCGTGCGCGTGGAAGTCGGCGCGCGGCAGCCGGTGCTGGTGGGCCAGCAGGTTGCCATCGACGTCACCATCCTCGCGCCCAACTATTTCCTGTCAGCGCCGCAGTTCCCGGCACTCGAGGTTCCGGGGGCGGTGGTCACCTTGCCGGATGCGCGCGCCGTGAATTCCACCGAGACCATCGACGGCGTGGCCTATGCGGGCATCCGCAAGACCTATGCCTTCACCGCCGAGCAGGATGGCGATTTCCAGCTGCCGGCCGCGACCGTACGTGTGACCTACGCCGGCGACGACGGCGCGCCGCGCGAGGGCAGCGTCACCTTGCCGGTCACCACGATCCGGGCCGGCACGGGCGGCAAAAGCACCGCGGCGGCGGGCGCTGCCGCCGGCCGGCGCTTGCTGCCGGTGGCGCGGCTCAGCGTGACGCAGACGCTGGACCACAACCCCGACCACGGCGTGGTCCGGCTGCATGCGGGCGATGCGCTGGTGCGCACCGTCACCACCTTCGCGCCGCAGACCCGGGCGATGATGATCGTGCCGCCGCCGGCCGCGGCGCCGCGCGGCGTGCGCATGTTCCGCGCGGATGCGCGGCTGTCCGACCAGGCACAAGATCAGGCGAGGGGGCCGGGCGGCACGCGTATCGATACGCTGACCTATGTGTTCGAGCGGCCCGGCAGCTATACGCTGCCCCCGGTCACGGTTGACTGGGTCGATCCCGCCACGCGCCAGCCGGCCAGCTCCGAAGCGCCGGCGGTGAAGGTCGAGGTGGCCGCCGCGCGCAACGCCGGGGCGCTTGCGCCGGACGGGCCATCGGCCGGCGCGCTGCCGGGCGAGGGCGGCCTGCCGTGGCGCACGCTGCTGTGGGCCGCGGGCGCGCTGCTCGGCGCGGCCGTGCTGGCGCTGCTGTGGCGGCGGCTGCGGCCGCGCCTGGCGCGCCTGCGGCAACGGCGCGCCGGGCGCCGCCGCGCCCGCGCAGATGGCGCCGATGCGCGGCTGGCGGCCACGCTGCGGGCTTGCCGCGCGGGCGATGCGGCCGCCGCCAGCCTGGCGCTGGGCGGCTGGACCCGCACCGCCCACGGCACCACGCCCGCGGCCTGGGCCGAAGCCGCCGGTGATGCCGCACTGGCCGATGCCGTCACCGGCCTGCAACGCCATCTCTACGGGGCGGCGCCAGTGCCGTCCGCCTGGGACGGCAACCCGCTCGCCCAGGCGCTGGGCCGCTACGCCACACCCGCCCCGCGGCGCGGGCACCAGCCCGCGCCGGCGCTGCCACCGCTCAATCCCTGAGCCCGCCGCTTCCACGAACCCAACCCGCGCCCCCATGACCTGTAACGTTGACTTCCTTGCCGCCAACCCGTTGCTGGTGCTGTTCATCACTGTCGGACTGGGCTACTTCGTCGGCAAGGCGCGGGTCGGGCCGATCCAGCTGGGCGGCGTGTGCGGCACGCTGATCGTGGCGCTATTCATGGGGCAGACCGGCTGCCAGATGCATGGCGAGCTGAAGGACATGGCTTTCGCCCTGTTCATCTTCGCCATGGGCTATTCCGGCGGGCCGCAGTTTTTTGCCAACCTGAACCGCTCGAGCCTGCGCTATATGGTGCTGCCGGTGGTGGAGGCGGTGGTCGTGCTGGCGATCGCACTGGGCGCGGCGGCCTGGCTGGGCTTCGATCCGGGCACCGCCGCCGGGCTGGCGGCCGGCGCCGCGACCGAGTCGGCGGTGGTCGGCACCGCCGCCGAAGCGCTCAAGCACCTGGGCCTGGATGCCGCCACCGTGGGCCGCTACGAGGCCAATATCGCCACCGCGTATACGCTGACCTACCTGGTCGGGCTGATCAGCATCGTGTTCTTCACCAGCCAGATTGCGCCGGCCCTGCTCGGCATCGACCTGCGCAAGGCCGCGCGCGAGGTCGCGGCGCGCATGGAGGCCGCGTCCGACGACGACGTGGCCACCCAGCCGGCGCTGCCGCGGCTGATCGGGCGCGCCTACGCGGTGCAGCAGGCCGCGGGCATGACCGTCAGCCAGCTGCAGCACCAGGTCGGCGGCCGGGCCTCGGTGGTCAAGGTGCTGCGCGGCGGGGCCAGCATCGAGCTGGGCGATGACGACGCCGTGCAGCCCGGCGATATCCTGGCGATGGTCGGCATCCGCAGCAACCTGCTGAAGGCCGCCACGCTGATCGGGCCCGAAGTGCTGTTGCCCGAGGCGCACACCGAAGCCATCCAGCTGGTGGAAAAGCATGTGGTGGTGAACAAGCGCCGGGTCAACGGCAAGACCCTCGGCGAGCTGGCACGCCTGGCCGGGGCACGGCGCCTGCGCGAGGTGTGGGTGCTGGAAGTGCGGCGCTCGGGCCTGTCGCTGCCGATCACGCGCTCGACGCCGCTGCAGCTGGGCGACGTGATCACCATCGTCGGGCTGGAGCCCTCGCTGTCAGAGGCCATCGCGGGCATCGGCGTGGAGGCCAAGGCCTCCGAGGTGACGGACCTGGTGTTCCTGTGCGTGGGCATCCTGGCCGGCCTGCTGGTGGGCACGCTGAGCGTGAGCCTGGGCGGCATGCACATCTCGCTGGGCAGCGGCGGCGGGGCGCTGCTGAGCGGGCTGGTGTTCGGCTGGGCCCAGTCGCGCAAACCGTCGCTCGGCACCTTTCCGGCGTCGGCGGTGCAGATCCTGAAGGATTTGGGGCTGGCGGTGTTCGTCGCCTGTGTCGGACTGTCCGCCGGGCCGGATGCGATCACGCTGATCCGCGAGCACGGTGCGGTGCTGCCGCTGATCGGGCTGGCGGTGTCGCTGGGGCCGGCGTGCCTGTCGCTGTGGATCGGGCACAAGCTGCTCAGGATCGAGGGCCCGCTGCTGGTCGGCGCGATCGCCGGCCAGCATGTCAGCACCCCGGCGATCAGCGCCATCCTGGCCGCCAGCCAGAGTTCGGTGCCGCTGCTGGGCTACACCATCACCTACGCCATCGCCAACGTGATGCTGCCGGTGCTGGGGCCGATCATCATCTCGCTGGCCTATCGCTTCACCTGATCGCCGGCTGGCCGGGGCGCCGGCAAGGTGCCTGACGGACCATTTCTTTGCCGTTCGCGCCGCGCCGTCCTACAACTGGAGTGTGGGGCGGAGAGCACCGCGCCGCACTCGCAAAGGACAAGGAGGGCAATATGTGCCGCTGGCTGGCTTACTCGGGCAAATCCGTTGCGTTGGAAACGGTATTGTTCCAGCCGGAACACTCTCTGATCGACCAGAGCCTGAATTCCCGGCTTGGCCATACCACCACCAACGGCGACGGCTTCGGCGTGGGCTGGTACGGGCGCCATGCCGAAGTGCCGTTCCGCTACCGCTGCCTGCACCCGGCGTGGAGCGACACCAACCTGCGCGAGACCGCGCGGGCGGTGCGCGCGCCGATGTTCGTGGCGCATGTGCGCGCGGCCACCGGCACGCCGACGCAGGAAACCAACTGCCATCCGTTCCGCTTTGGCCGCTGGCTGTTCGTCCACAATGGCCTGATCCGCGACTATCCGCTGGTGCGGCGCGACCTGATGATGGCGGTGGCGCCTCACCTGTTCCGCTGGATCGAGGGCTCGACCGATTCCGAGGTGATGTTCTTCCTGGCGCTGACCTTCGGGCTGGAGCGCGATCCGGTCGGCGCGCTGGAGCAGATGGCCGGCCTGATCGAGGACGTCGGGCATCGCCACGACGTGCAGTTTCCGCTCAACATGACGGTCTGCGTGACCGACGGCCGGCAGATCGTCGCGGTGCGCTATTCGAGCGAGACCAACTCGCGCTCGCTGTTCCACAGCACTTCGTTCCGGCAGTTGCGCGAACTCTATCCGGACGACCCGCGCATCGCCGCCGCGGGCGACGATGCCTTCCTGGTCCTGTCGGAGCCGCTGATCGACGTGCAGGGCGTGTGGGAAGAGATTCCGGAGGGCACCATCCTCGTGGCGCGCGGGGGCGAGATCGACCGCCACCGCTTCGTGCCGCGGCTGCCGAGCGAGCCGGTATTGCACGCCGCCCAGGACAACGCGGCCGCAGGCTGAGGGCGCGGGCCCGGCGGCACCACGCAAGCCTCAGGGGCACGCCAGCGCGGCCCCGGCATACAGCAGCAGCGCCACCAGCACCACCACGGTAAAGCCGGCGTGGATCGCCAGCAGCGTGGCCAGCACCGCCGCCACCACCGAGGCGCAGGCATTGATGCCCCAGGCCCACGGTACCAGCGTGTCGTCGCGGGCCGCGAGCCCTGACAGGCCGAGCGGGAACGGCATCCCCATCAGGAAGGCCAGCGGAGCGATCAGCGCCACTGCGATGGCAACCCGAGCGGGATCCGGCCAGGCAATCAGCAGCGGGAACACCACAGGCAGTGCTGCCAGGTAGAGCAGCGCCACGGCGCAAACGCCGCCGATTGCCAGCGCCACCTGGCGCCGACTGCGTCCGGGCACGCGCGGGGCATACCGGCTGCCCAGCCCCGCGAAGCACAGGAACGCGCACAGCACCACCGCGACGGCATAGAGCGGGTGGCTCAGGAACAGGATGAATTTCTGGATAAACGCGATCTCGACGAACATGAAGCCAAGCCCGACCGCGGCGAAATAGAGGCCGGTGCGCCATGGGGACACGGCGGGCGCGGCTGCCGACCGCCGCCGCAGCACCAGAAGTGGGATGCCGATCAGCAGCAAGGCCGCGGCCGTGGCCTGCAGCAGCGTCGCCACCAGCACCGGATAGCCCCAGTCCAGCAGGGGCAGCCCACCCTGCGCCTTCAGCGCGATCAGCTCCGGCAGCGTGCGCCATTTGAAAAAATGGAAGAAGTACGGCCGGTCATCGGTGGCGGGCCGCACGTCGAACTTGTAGCGCGACAGGAAGCCCTCGCGGTCGGGGCCGAGCAGGGCCTGCGCGGCGGTGAAGAAATCCGGCCGGTCGAGCACGTTGTAGCGGTTGGCCTCGCCCGCCCGGATGCCGGGATGGTATTCGACGTCGAACGAGCGGGCCCGGCAGAAGTCGCGCAGCGCGCCGATTTCCGCGGGCTGGAAGTCGCCGTGCTTGACCACCAGCGTGGCCGTCTTCCAGCCGCGCACCAGCACCAGCCGGCGCGCGGGATCGGGCACGCCCGCGCGCGCCATTGCCGCCACGGCGGTGGCGAACAGCCTGGGGATGTCGCGCGGCGGCAGCGAGACCCAGCGCGTGATCGCAAGCATGCCGCCGGGCCGCAGGTGGCGCAGGTATTCTCCGAACGCCTCGACGGTATAGAGGTAGCTCTCGGAGAGCGCATACAGGCCCGCCGACGACGTGCTGAAGGAATCCAGCAGCGCCACCTGGATCAGGTCGTAGCGTTGCGGGCTGGCTGCGAGGAAGCCCCGCGCTTCGCCGACATGCACCTGCACGCCCGCCGCGCTGTATGGCTTGCCCGAGAACGCGCTGAAGCGGTCCTGCACCAGCCCGATCACCTGCGCGTTCAGTTCCACCGCATCGACCTCGCTGGCGCCGTGGTAGAGCGCCTGCAGCACGTCGGCGCCGGCACCGCTGCCCAGCACCAGCACGCGCGGCGCCCGCAGCAAGTGATACGGCAAGGCCGAGGTCAGGTCGCCGAGGTAGGCCAGCGCTTCGCGCCGGCCGTCGTAGTGGTTGAGCGCGCTCAGCCCATCGCCGTCGGTCAGCACGGCGAGTTGCGGCGGCGGCTCCGCGGTGGCATTCAGGCTGAGCCCGGGGGCATGCCGCAACGGGATCGACGGGCTCTCGACCACCGTGACCAGGCCGAGGGGACTCGAGCGCTGAGCGACCACGCGCGCGTCGCCGATGCGCAGCAACTGGCTCAGCTCCTTGTACTCCGACGGCCGCAACGCCATCCAGCTGTCCGGGACGGCCGCCGGAACGGCTGCCGCCGCCAGCAGCAGTACCGGCAGCCAGGGGCGATGCCAGCGGCATTCCATGCAGGCCAGCGCCGCGGCCGCCATGCCGGCCATGCCGACCAGGCGCAGCGCGTCGACCGGATCCAGCAGGAACAGCGCGGCGATGATGCCCAGGCAACCCAGCCCGGCGCCGAGGATATCGAAGCTGTAGAGCCGGGGCACCTGCTGCGGAAAGCGGGCAAAGCTCAAACACACGCTGGTGGCCGCGCACAGGAAGGGTACGAACAGCAGCAGGTAGATCGCCAGCAGGCGCAGCGGCTGCGCGGGCTCCCACAGGATTTCCAGCGGGTTGAACCCGACCCGCTGCGCCAGTTCGAAACAGGCCAGCGCGCTGAGGCCGAACAGCAGCGCGCCGCCGGCAAAGACCGGCACGAAATGCCGGACCAGCGCCCGGCGCGCCAGGGCCACCAGCGCCCCCGCGGCGCCGTAGCCCAGCAGCGCCACGCTGATCATCATGTAGGCGAAGTGATGCCACAGGATGATGGAAAGCAGCCGCATCAGCAGGATTTCATAGCCGAGCGCGGCGGCCGAGAGCAAGGCCAGGGCAAACAGTGGCGGGCGTGGCATCGGGTAACCCGGCCGGCGGCGCGCCGCGCCTCAGTGCTTGCCGACCAGCGGCACGAAGCGCACCGGCAGGATCTGCCGGGTGCTGACGCTGCCGTCCGCGGATTTTTCGACCAGCAGCAGGTACTGCGTCAGGAACTGCGCGCCCACCGGGATCACCATGCGCCCGCCCGGTTTCAGCTGGCGGATCAGCGGCGGCGGCACATGGCTGGCCGCGGCGGTGACGACGATGGCGTCATAGGGCGCATGCTCGTCCCAGCCGTAGTAGCCGTCGCCCACCTTGCACGCCACCTGCCGGTAGGCCAGCCGCTGCAGGCGCTCGCAGGCCTGGCGCCCGAGCGGCTCGATGATCTCGATGGTGTAGACCGCGCGCGCCAGCTGGCTCAGCACCGCGGCCTGGTAGCCGGACCCGGTGCCGATCTCGAGCACGCTGTCGCCAGGCTGGACCCGCAGCAGGTCGGTCATCAGCGCCACGATATACGGCTGCGAAATGGTCTGGCCATGGCCGATCGGCAGCGGCCGGTTCTCGTAGGCGTGCGGCTTCTGCGGGTCCGGCACGAACTCGTGGCGCGGCACCTGGCCCATCACCGACAGGACGCCCGGCGCAATGCCGTGGTTGCGGTTCGGGACGCCGGCGCCCGCGTCGATGGCCGCGATCTCGCTGACCATCTCAGCACGCTGCTTCAGCCGCGCATCGTCGGCCGCGCGGCACAGCCCGGCCGAGGCCATGGCCGCGACGGCAACGGCGAGCAAGGCAAAGCAGGGATGGCGGGCGGACGGCTGCACGATGAGACCCCAGAGAGCCTACCGTCATCGTAGGTCATCGGTCCCACCGGCGCCGGCAAGTGGCAAACAAGACGCTTGCGGCTGCGCGGCCTGGGAAGGCTATCCCGCGATCAGCTTGAGGCCGGCGGGCAGCGCCTCGCCGAACACCCGTCCTTCGTCCGCGGCATCGAGCGCCACCACCTCGCGCACCATGGCGATCCAGCCCGGCGGCGCGCTGGCGGCTTCCAGCCGGCGCACCACGTGCGCGCGGTGCTCGTCCGGCAGGTCGCGGGTGCGGTCGCCGGTCATGCGCGCGATCTGCACCGCGGCGAACGCGGCCGGCTCGACCTTTTTCCAGTCGAGCGCGAGGATGGCGTCGAGCCACTGGCCGGCGGTGTCGGCCGGCACCACGCTGTGGGCGCTGCCGTAGAACGGCATGCGCGCGCCGATGCGGCCCACCGCCCACCAGCCCTGGTTGTTCTCGGAGGGCTTGCGCAGCCGGGTCAGCAGCCAGCCGGCCAGCTCGGTCTTGGCGTCGACGGGCAGGCGCTCGAGCGACCCCGCCAGCCGCACCATGTCGGCATAGCCGCCCCGGGCGGGCCCGGCCGGTTTCTTGAAATGCGCGCTGCCCGGCGGCTGCAGGTAGAAGGCCATGTCTTCCAGCAGGCGCAGCTGCGCGCTTTCGTCCAGGCCGCCGGCGGCGCGCCGCCACAGCGTCCACCATTCCGACCAGTTCTGGCTTTCGTTGACGTACTGGATGCCCTGGTCGTACTGCGACCACAGCTGCGCGACGCGCCATTCGTCGAGCGGGTAGCCGAAGCCGGGGCGCACGCAATAGCCGGCCAGGTTGAGCCACAGGCGCTCATGGTCCGCCGTGCGGCGCCGGCGCCTGGCGCGCTCCCACAAGGCGCCGAACAGCTCGCGCAGCAGCGCGCTGTCCCATTGCTCGCGCGCGCCCAGGATCTGCTCGAGCTGCGCGCGCAGGCGCTTGACCTCCTTCGGCCCGACCTCCTGCGAACGCGCGCCGAAGGTGCGGTCAATCAGTTCCAGCGCCTGCGGCAGCGACGGGTGCGCGGTCGGCGCCGGGGCAGCCGCCGCGGCGTCGTTGCCGCGCAGCTGGAACTCCAGGCGCCAGCGCTGCGCGGCATCCCCGGTGTTGATGCAATGGACTTCGAGCGTGCCGACCTCGGTCAGCGACGTGGTGATCTGCACCGGCGTTTCGCGCGGGCCGCCGGCGCCGCGCGTCGGCACCACGGTGGCGATCGGCGGCAGGCGCACGAAGTCGCCGCCGGACAGGTCGGTCAGCGCGCCGGGCTGGTAGGGCGCCTCGGCCACCGAAGACACCAGGTGGAACTGCACCGGGTGGCCCAGCCGCAAGGCGAAGGTACGGTCGCTGAGGTGGATCTCGTGGCCTTCCTCGGTGCCGCGCGGCAGCAGGCAGATGCCTTGCTGGCCCGTGGCGCCATCGTCGAGCACCAGGAAATAGCTGCGCGCCGAGCCGCCGCCGATGCGCGGCGCCTGGCCGGCGCGCGCGCGCGCATACGCGACCGCGCCGCGGGCCACGGCAATGTCGGGATCGGCGTTGTGCAGCACCTGCAGCGGCGTGCCGCGCCAGCCGCCCAGCGTGTCGGCGATACGGTGCGCCAGCGCCTGCGCGCGGAACACGCCGCCGTTGAGCAGCAGGGTGTCGGGCACCGGCAGGGCATGGTCCGGCGCGTCGTCCATGCCGAGCGCGGCACGGGCCTGGGCCGCGTGCTGGCCGAGGAAGGCCGCGACGTGGCGGGTCACGGCGGGATCGGCGGCATAGGGCAGGCCGAACTCGACGATGGCGCCGCGCGCGCGCCGCGGCCGTTCGCTGGCCGGCACGTTGGGGAAGAAGCCGTCGACCACCAGCTGTTCGACTTCCTGCCGCGTCACCTGCACCGAGCGCGCGCCGCCGACCAGCCGGGAGCCCGCGCCCAGCAGCGTCACGTTGACGGCATCGGGCGCGTCCGCGCCCAGCAGTTGTTCCTTGGCGGCGCGGCAGCGCGCCACCAGCTGCGACAGGCTTGCGGCCGACAGGCGCGGCTGCGCCGGCGCGCCGTCGCCCAGCCGCGCTTCGACCTGGTGCGCTAGCCCCAAATCCATGTTGTCGCCGCCGAGCATCAGGTGGTTACCCACCCCGATGCGTGTCAGCTGCGGCTGCCCGTCCTGCATCGCCACGCGGATCAGCGTGAGGTCGGTGGTGCCGCCGCCGACGTCGCAGATCAGCACCAGCCGGGTTTGCGCGAGGTCCCGTTCCAGCGTCTGGCGATGCCGGAACAGCCAGTCGTAGAGCGCGGCCTGCGGCTCTTCCAGCAGCCGCAGCGCGGGCAGGCCCGCGAGGCGCGCGGCTTCGAGCGTCAGCGCGCGCGCGCCCTCGTCGAACGAGGCCGGCACGGTGAGCACCACGTCCTGCTGCTCGAGCGGCGCGTCGGGGAAGCGGTGGTTCCACGCCGCGCACACGTAGCCGAGATAGCTCGCGCTGGCGACCACCGGCGAGATCTTGTCGAGATCCTCCTCGCCGCCCCAGGGCAGGATCGGCGCGGTGCGGTCGACCGAGGCATGCGACAGCCAGCTCTTGGCGCTGGCCACCAGCCGGCCTGGCACCTGCGCGCCCAGCGTCGCCGCCAGGCGCCCGAACACGGTTCGCCGCGCGGCCGCGCTGGCGGCCGATTGCCAGGGCAGCTGCAGGTCATCGCCGTTGAGCTCGCCCGGCGCCGCGTGGTAGCGCACCGACGGCAGCAGGGGGCGGGCCGCGACCTCGCCCGGCGCGACCAGCTGGTCGATGTCGAAGACGCGGATATCGTCCGAGCCGGCCCTGGCGTAAGCCACCACCGTGTTGCTGGTGCCAAGGTCGATGCCGACGCTGTACTGCTTCATCGACTGCTTCATCGCCGCTGCCGCGGGATCAGGCATCGGCGTTGCCGCGCACGTCGAATTGCACCTTCCAGCGCTCGCCGCTGGCGCGCGGCACGGCCTCGAGTTCGAGCGTGCCGGCTTCGGTCACGCGCGCATGCAGCCTGACCGGCACCACTTCGCCGGCGGTGCGGCCTTCGGCGGGCAGCGTCGCCTGGATTTCTTCCAGCTCCTGCAGCTCCTCCGGCCCCCAGTAGTCCAGCAAGGTGCCGACCTGGTCCTGGCGCCGCACCGACGAGCCGAAGAAGCGGAAATGCACCGGCTCGCCTACCACCAGGCCGAATTCCTGCGGCGGCAGCTCGGCCTCGGTGCCTTCTTCCATGCCGAACGGGGCCACGCACAGCGCCTGGATCGGCGGCTCGAAGCCCGGCACCGCGGGCATCGACGATTCCACCGCCACGTAGTAGGCGCGTGCGGTGCCGCCGCGGATGCGCACGCCCTTGCCGCGCCGCACATAGCCGTAATAGGCCGCGCCGCGTGCCACGGCCAGGTCCAGCTCGGCGCCGTCGAGCAGGCGCGCCGGCGCCGCACCCTCGGCAGCAAGCCAGCCGTTGAGGGTCTGCAGGATGCGCTCGACCAGCAGGCCCGACTTGAACACGCCGCCGTTGAACAGCACGGCGGTGGGGCGCAGGAAGCTGGCGCCTTCCGGCTGCGTGGCATGCAGGCCTTCGATCTCGGCCAGGGCACCGGCTTGCCGGCCCAGGAATGCCGCCAGGTGCCGCGTGATGGCGGCGTCCTGCGCATAGGGCAGGCCCAGCTGCGTCAGGCCGGCGCGGGCCCGACTGACGGGGCGTGCCGAGGCGTCGACTTGCGGGAAGAACCCTTCCAGGATGGTCTGGGTCAGTTCGGCGCGGGTCAGTTCGGTGCGGATCGAGCCGCCGATCAGCTTCGAACCGCGGCTGGGCACGACCAGCGGCACGGCATCGGTGGCGGGGTCGGTCAGCAGCGTTTCCTTGGCGGCGCGGCAGGCGTAGGTCAGCGCGCGCAGCTGCCACGGGTCGGCCTGCGTGCCCTGCGCCGCCAGTTTGCGCGCGACCACGTGCGCCAGGGCCAGGTCCATGTTGTCGCCGCCCAGCAGGATGTGGTCGCCGACCGCGATGCGATGCAGCTCCAGGTTGCCTTCGCGCTCGATCACGGCGATCAGCGACAGGTCGGTCGTGCCGCCGCCGACATCCACCACCAGGATGATGTCGCCCACCTTGACCTGTTTGCGCCACTGGCCGGCGCTCTTCTGGATCCAGCTGTAGAGCGCCGCCTGCGGTTCCTCGAGCAGGGTCATGCGGGCATAGCCGGCCGCCGCGGCCGCTTCGGCGGTCAACTCGCGCGCGGCAGGATCGAACGAGGCCGGGATCGTCACGGTGACGTCCTGCTCGCCGAACGGTGCATCGGGATGGGCCTGGTCCCACGCTTCGCGCAGGTGCGTCAGGTAGCGTACCGAAGCCTCCAGCGGCGATACGCGCGGCACTTCGGGCGGCGCATCGGCGGGCAGGATCGCGGCGCGGCGGTCGACGCCGGGATGGCACAGCCAGCTCTTGGCGCTGGACACCAGCCGGATCGGCGTGCCCGCGCCGCGGCTGCGCGCCATCTCGCCGACCGCGAAGTCGCGCGCGGCGCTCCACGGCAGGTTCAGGTCGCCAGGCGCCAGTTCGCTTTCGTGCGGCAGGTACAGGAACGAGGGCAGCAGCTCGAGATCCTCGACCGCCCCGGGCGCGGTCAGCTGCGTGATCGGCAGCACGCGCTGGCTGGTCTTCTCGCCCTCGCTGGCAGCCAGGTCCACGTAGGAGACCGCGCTGTGGGTCGTGCCCAGGTCGATGCCGATGGCATAGCGCGCCTCGCTCATAGTTCCACCTCGGCGGGGGCGATCACGCTGGCGTCGTGGCGTTCGGCCAGGCGCGGCAGGCGCACGTCTTCGACCTTCCAGCCACGATGGCTGATGGCGCCATGGAACGGCGCGCTGCCGACCACGTTGCCGGTCAGGCGGATCGCGCTGGCGTCGAAGCCGTCGGCCAGCGTCACGCGGCTGCCCTCGGCTTCCTCGCGCACCGGCCGGATGGTGAAATGCTCGCGCAGCACCGCGCGGCAGCCATCGTGCACCAGGCGCGCGGCGGCGCCGATCTCGGCGTCCGCATAGCGCGCAATGTCTTCCTCGACGAAGTCGACGAAGCGGGCGTCGCGCTGGAGCAGTCCGAGCAGCTGCAGCGCGGCCACCGGGCTGGCTTCCTTCAGCGCGGGGGCGGGCTCAGCAACCGGCGCCGGGGCGGGAGCGCTCACCGGTGCCGCCTGCGCGGCCGGCTCGCCGGCGCGCAGGCGCTTGATGCCGGCGGCCAGCTCGCGGTTGCCAAGGATCGCGAAGAACGTGCCCATGGCAAGCGAAAGCCTGCCAAAGAAAGAGAGGTTCGAGTCAGGCATGGATAACACTCCTCTGTGCGCGGAAGCGGGAGACCGCTCAGGCGTCGCGCAGATAGGTGATCAACTGGTCCGCGCGGCTGGGATGCCGCAGCTTCTTCATCGCCTTGCTTTCGATCTGGCGGATGCGCTCGCGCGTGACATCGAATTGCTTGCCGACTTCTTCCAGCGTGTAGTCGGTCGACATGTCGATGCCAAAGCGCATGCGCAGCACCTTGGCTTCGCGCGGCGAGAGCTCGTCGAGCATCTCGCGCACCACCGCGCGCAGGCCGGCCTGCAGGGCGGCATCGGCGGGCGTGGCGGTGTCCGAGTCGGCGATCATGTCGCCCAGGCTGGTGTCGCCGTCCTCGCCCACCGGGGTTTCCATCGACACCGGTTCCTTGGCGATCTTCATGATCGAGCGCACCTTGTCCTCGGTCATGTCCAGGCGCTCGGCAAGCACCGCCGGATCGGGTTCCTTGCCGGTCTGCTGCATGATCTCGCGCGACAGGCGGTTGAGCTTGTTGATCTGCTCGATCATGTGCACCGGCACGCGGATGGTGCGTGCCTGGTCGGCAATGGCGCGCGTGACCGCCTGGCGCACCCACCAGGTGGCGTAGGTGGAGAATTTCCAGCCGCGGCGGTATTCGAACTTGTCGACCGCCTTCATCAGGCCGATGTTGCCTTCCTGGATCAGGTCCAGGAACTGCATGCCGCGATTGGTGTATTTCTTGGCGATCGAGATCACCAGGCGCAGGTTAGCCTGCGTCATCTCGTGCTTGGCCTGGCGCATCTGGCGCTCTGCGGCCAGCATCTTGCGGTTGACCGCCTTCAGCTCGGCCAGCGACAGCGCGGCGCGGGCCTGGATGTCGATCAGCTTCTGCTGGTGGGCTTCCAGGTCCGGCAGCGCGCGCGCCACCGCCGCGCTGTAGGGGCGGTCTTCGGCAACCAGGCCCTGGCCCCAGGCCAGGTTGGTCTCGTTGCCCGGGAAGCGCGCGATGACGTCCTCGCGCTCCATGCCGCAGCGCTCGACCAGCAGCTGGACCACCTGGCGCTCGATCGCGCGCACTTCATCCACCATGCCCTGGACGTTGGCGCACAGGCGCTCGATGGTGCGGGCGGTAAAGCGGATCGTGCGCAGCTCCTCGCGCACCGCGTCCCGCGCGGCGGCGAAGGCAGGCGTTGCCGCGCCGCCGGCTTCGCTTTCGGCGCGCATGCGCTCGAACTGTTCGGCGACGCGCGCGAAGCGCTTCATGCACTCTTCGCGCAGCCTGGCCAGGTCGGCTTCGGCGCTTTGCTGGCCGCTGCTGCCCTCATCGGCGCTGTCGTCGTCATCTTCGTCGGTCTCGTCGGCGCTGTCGAGGCTGCTGTCGTCGGCGTCGTCCGCCGCGGCGGCGGCCGGCTCGGCGATGCTCTCGTCGCTCAGGCCGTCGACCACGTCATCGATGCCGATCTCGTTGCTGGCGACCTTGGCCGACAGCTCGAGAATCGTCGCGATGGTGAACGGGCAGGCCGAGATCGCGTGGACCATGTTGTTCAGGCCGTCCTCGATGCGCTTGGCGATCTCGACTTCCTGCTTGCGCGTCAGCAGCGTGGCCGAGCTCATTTCGCGCATGTACATGCGCACCGGGTCGGTGGTGCGGCCGAACTCGGAATCGACGGTGGCCAGCGCCACCTCGGCTTCCTCTTCGGCCTGCTCGTCCGAGGCCACTACGGGGCCATCGCTCAGCAGCAGGGTCTCGGCGTCCGGCGTCTGCTCATAGATCTTCACGCCCATCTCGGCGAAGGTGCCGACGATGCTTTCCATCGCGGCGGTATCCGTGAAGTTCTCCGGCAGGTGGTCGCTGATGTCCGCGTGGGTCAGGTAGCCGCGCTGCCTGCCCAGCTGGATCAGCGCGCGCAGCTGCTGGCTGCGCGCGGCGGCTTCGGCCGTCGGATCAGTGTGTGCCGCGGCCGGGGTGGCCTGGCCGGTGTCCTTGACTGCTGCTGCTCGGGTTTTGGCTGCCGTTCGTTGTGCGCCACTTGTCATTGACTGCTGTTTCCTTCGTGCATCGCGTGTCGACGGCAGTGCGCGCGAGGGCGCGCGTGATTCCAACCTGCTGTCAAGGCTCGCGTGGGGTTCGGCGGAGGCGGGGCGGATTACCGTACGCCGCGGCCGTTTGAATAGGGGCCGCATATTCTACAGCCATTGCTGCGTCGCAGCAGGTTCCGGGCCCGGAATGCGTGGCGGCTAGTCTGCCGGAATGCGGGGTATTTGCAACAGGATGCGCTGAAAAGCGCGGCCGAAGCCGCTGCCATGGCGCGATTTGCCACCCCCGGCTGGCCCCACCGTCACCTGTTCAGCCGCCAAGTGCGGGCTCAGGCATAGTCCAGCGGCAGGGCGGTGGTGTACTTGATCTGCTCCATGGCGAAGCTGGAGCTGACATCGGCCAGTTCCGCGCCCTGGATCAGCTTCTTGTAGACCCGGTCGTAGGCGGCGATATCGGGCACTACCACGCGCAGCAGGTAGTCCGTGTCGCCCGCCATGCGATAGAACTCGGTCACTTCCGGAATCGACGACACCAGTCCGTGGAACTGCTTGAGCCATTTCACGTTGTGCTGGCTGGTGCGGACGGAGACGAAGACGGTGACCCCGGCGTTAAGCTTGGCGGCGTCGAGCAGCGCCACGCGCTTGCGGATCAGGCCAGCTTCTTCCAGCTTCTGGATGCGGCGCCAGCACGGCGTCGAGCTCAGGCCGACCCGCTCGCCGATTTCGGCGACCGGCAAGGTGGCGTCTTCCTGCAGGATGGCGAGGATCTGTTTGTCGTAGCGGTCCATGGTGCGTGGCGGTCAGGGGAGGAGGGCGCGCCCGCACCCGGCGCGCGGCGTGGCGGCTAGGCGTCGGCGGGCACCAGCAGGTTTACGCCGGTGGCGATATGGTCGCGGCTCACGCCATAGAGATGCAGCGAAACCGCGATCTCGTGGCTGGCATTGCCGAGCGCGTGGATATGCTGCAGCCCGCCCGGCACGCTGAACGTATCGCCGGCGCAGCGCGCCACGGTATTGGTATGGCGGGCATGCCGGCTGGCGGCGTCCCACTGGTAGTGCTGCTCGGTCAGCGTGCCGCGCAGCACGCGGTAGGCGCACCAGGTGCGATGGCCGTGCACCGGGCTGGCCTGGCCGGGGCGCCAGACCAGCACCATGGCCGAGAAGCGTTCCAGCGGATCGCCGTAGACCAGGTGCCGGGTATAGGTATCGGCCGAGCCCAGCAGGGCGCCCGTCGGCAACGCCGCCAGCAGCGTGTCGGTGTCGGGCAGGTGCTGTGCAATGTGGCTGGCAACCAGGCGTGCGCTGTTGCTGAAGATGTCGGCGAGGTCGAGCGCGAGCCGGTCGAGCGGGGCGCCAGCCGGGCGGGCGGCAGGATGATGTGAGACAGAAAGGGGGGAGGCGGTCGTCATGGCGGAATCCGTCGGCTTGTTCTTGTCTATTCATGATATGGGCCGGCGGTAGCACAGGCATGCGAGTTGTCCTTCCAGGCAGGCTGGAATTGTAATCGTATTCCGGGAAGGCGCGCCTTATTGGAATTTTTTTCTATCGGGACACCGTTGGTGCGATAACGCCCGCTACGGGATGCAGGCGCGGCCTGGCGGGGCAAGGGGCCTAGCCGCCCTCGTCCTTGGGCCAGAACGTGATCAGGATATTGGACGGCGCTACGCCGTTGCTGTCGCGCGGCAGAGGGTCGGACCGCTGCACCGCGCGCAGCACCGCGTTGTCCCAGCCGGCATTGCCGCTGGACTTGGCCAGCCGCGTCGACAGCAGCGAGCCGTCGGGCGCCATGTGGACGGCGACCACCGCGGCCGGATTGCCGGCGACGTCCTCGTTGAAGATGATGTTCGGCTTGACCCGCTGGCGCACGCGCTCGGCATAGCCCGATGACGGCTTCGCCGACGAGCCGGAACCCGCCCCGGTGTTGGCCGCGGCGCCGGCACCGCCCGCCTGCGCGCGCAGGCGGGCCAGTTCTGCCTGGCGCTCGGCATTGCTGGCCTGGCGCTGCGCTTCCTGGGCCTTGCGTTGCGTGTCCTTGCGGGCCGCTTCGGCACGGGCCTGGCTTTCGCGCTGGCGCGCTTGCTCTGCTTCGCGTTCGGCCTGCCTGGCCTTGCGCTGCTTTTCCTGCAGCGCGATATCGGCGTCTTCTTCTTCGACGGGCTGGGGCGTCGGCGCCGGCTTGACCACGGGCTCGGGCACGGTGGCTTCCGGGACCGGCTCCCACAGTTCTGCCGCGACACCGGTGGGCACGGCGTTGCGCCAGCGCACGCCGTAGTACAGCAGGGCCCCCAGCAGCAGGTGCATGAGCAGGGCCAGCAGGAAGCAGGTCAGCGTGCGCCGCTCGCGCACGGGGTGGTAGGGATAGGCGGCGGTCTGCATGGTCCTTCGATGCGGCGAAAACCAGGCCATTCCATTCTATGAGGCCCAACCGTATCAACCAAGCGCAGGACAGGCACAAGCGCGGCGGCGTCGCCAGCTACTGTGTCTCGCCCAAGGCACTGCATGGCCGCCTGGACTTCAGCCCCTGGTGAAGATCTCCAGGAAGTGCTTGCTGGGATCCTCGAAATAGATGCGCCGGCCGCCGTCGTCGGTATTGATCTCGCCGGGGCGGCGCCGGTACGGGTCGGCCCAGAAGGTGAGTTGGTGGGCGCGCACGCGGGCAAGGCCGTGGTCGAATTCGGCGTCGCTGACCAGGAAAGCGTAGTGCTGCATGGCGATATCGCCTTGCGCGTCCATGAAGTCCAGGGTGACGCCGTTGTCGAGCGCGACGCCGAGGAAGGGCCCGAACGGCTCGGCCGGCGGACGGCCCAGGACCTCGCACAGGAAGTCGGCGGATACCCGCTTGTCGTGAGAGAAGACGATGGTGTGGTTGAGCTGGATGGCCATGTCGCAATCTCCGTGCTGGGAGTCAATGCCGCCTCCAGCGTACAAGGATTTTGCGGGTTCGGCCGGAGATCCTCTCAGGCCTGGTCCAGCTTGCGCAACGCAGCGCCGACTTCGCCATGGAAGGCGCGCAGCGCCTCCAGTTCGATATCCGCCGGCTGCAGCGCGGGCCACAGCACTGCCACCATGTCGGCGGCGGTCTGGTCGATGTCCACCTCGCGCTGGCGCGCGATGGCGTCCCACAGGATATGTTCCATCGGTCCCAGGATGGCCGAGCGCAACAGGCTCAGCGGCACGTCGCGGCGAATCTCGCCATGTTCGCGGCCGCGCGCCAGCAGGTCCATCAGCGGCGCCGTATAGCGGCGTTGCAGCGGCACGAATTCCTGCCCCAGTTCCGGCCCCTTGGCCCGGCCTTCGGACAGCACCAGCGCGCACAGCCCGGTGCCCTGTATCAAGAACAGGCGCAGGTGCGTCTTCACGTAGAACGCCAGTTGCGCCCTGGTGCTCTGGTCGCGCGGCATGCCGCGCTCGATGGCGCCGATGATTTCATCGTACCAATCCTCGATCACCCGCACGCACAGCTTGCGCTTGCTCTGGAAGTACGTGAACACCGTCGCCTCGGACACGCCCAGGCGCTGGGCGATCTCGGTGGTGGTGGTTTTCTCGTAGCCCAGTTCGGCGAATACCTCGCGGCTGACGCGCAGGATGTCGCGGATGCGTTGTTCCGCCCTGGCGCCGGACGGGATCCGGCGGGCGGCGGCGTTGTCTTCCATGGTGTCGGATCCCTGTGTGCAAAAGCACGAAATGATAGACCGTGCCCGGACCCGGGCAAGGAGGGAAGGAGCGGCGGCGCGGCCTCGGCCTCGCGCGATGTCATCCCATCGTACTCGATTTTGGCCTGTAGTTGAGTCAACCTCAAATTAAGGTTGAATTTTCCCGGCAGCCCGTATACCTTTTGGGCATTCCGATGTGACGAGACCGGAAGTCGAAATGACGAACCGGCAGCATTGATAGCAGCTTCACGGGGTTAACCCGGACTGGGCGAATCACCCCGGCGATATTCGTGATCTTGAGTTGTGCTCAACTCAAGTTGAAACCCGACGCGCTTTGGAGACAACGATGAAGATGCAGGGAGAGCCGCTTCCCACCATTCTGCCAATCGGCGGGCTGTCGCATGTCCGTGGCGACACCAGCATTGCGCTGTCCGAGCAGACCGTGCCGGCGCTGCTGGCGCAGACCGTGGCAGCGTTCCCGGAACGCGAGGCCGTGGTCTTTCGCGAGCAGGGCGTGCGCTGGAACTGGCGGGAATTTGCCGAAGCGATCGATGCCCTCGCAGCCGGCCTGCACGCGCTTGGCCTGGCCCGGGGCGATCGCGTCGGCATCTGGGCGCCCAACCGGGTGGAGTGGCTGGTGACCCAGTTCGCCACCGCCCGCCTGGGCCTGGTGCTGGTCAACATCAATCCGGCCTACCGGCTCGCGGAGCTGGAGTACGCGCTGAACAAGGTCGGCGTCAAGGCCATTGTTGCCGCCGAGGCCTTCAAGACCTCGCGCTACCTCGAGATGTTGCAGGCGCTGGCGCCGGAGCTGGCTACCAGCGCACCGGGCGCGCTGCAGGCCGCGCGCCTGCCGTCGCTGCGCTGCGTGATCCGCATGGGCGAGGGCGAGACCCCCGGCATGATGCGCTATGCGGACGTGCTGGCGCGCGGCGCCGGCGTGGCGCGCGCGGAGCTGGACCGTATCACGGCGCAGCTCGACCGCCATGATGCGATCAACGTGCAGTTCACCAGCGGCACCACCGGCGCGCCCAAGGGCGCCACGCTGACGCATCGCAATATCGTCAACAACGCGCGTTTCATCGCCATGGCGATGCGCTTCTCGGAGCAGGACAAGCTCTGCATCCCGGTGCCGTTCTACCACTGCTTCGGCATGGTGCTGTCGGTGCTGGCATGCGTGTCGACGGGCGCGGCGATGGTGTTCCCCGGCGAGGCCTTCGACCCCGAGGCCACCATGCGCGCGGTCAGCGAAGAGCGCTGCACCGCGCTGCACGGCGTGCCGACCATGTTTATCGCGCAGCTGGACCACCCGCGCTTCGCCGACTACGACTTCTCTTCGCTGCGCACCGGCATCATGGCCGGATCGCCATGCCCGATCGAGACCATGAAACGCGTGGTGGCGCAGATGCATATGTCCGAGGTGACCATCGCCTACGGCATGACCGAGACCAGCCCGGTGTCGTTCCAGAGCAGCACCACCGATCCGCTCGACAAGCGCACCACCACGGTGGGCCGGATCCAGCCGCACCTGGAGGTCAAGATCGTCGATGCCAGCGGTGCGATCGTGCCGGTGGGCGAGAAAGGCGAGCTGTGCACGCGCGGCTATTCGGTGATGCTGGGGTACTGGGACGACGAGGCCCGCACCGCCGAAGCCATCCGCGACGGCTGGATGCACACTGGCGACCTGGCCACCATTGACGAGGAGGGCTACTGCAATATCGTCGGCCGCGTCAAGGACATGCTGATCCGCGGCGGCGAGAACATCTACCCGCGCGAGATCGAGGAATTCCTGTTCCGCCATCCGAAGGTGCAGGCGGTGCAGGTGTTCGGCGTGCCCGACCCCAAGTATGGCGAGGAGGTGTGCGCGTGGATCGTGCTCAAGCCGGGCGAGAACGCCACCGAAGACGAGATCCGCGCTTTCTGCCGCGACCAGATCGCGCACTACAAGATTCCGCGCTACATCCGCTTTGTCGACGAGATGCCCCTGACCGTGACCGGCAAGGTGCAGAAGTTCGTGATGCGCGACCAGATGGTGCGTGAACTGAACCTCGATGAATCCAGGACGGCCTGAGCGCCGGGCCCGAGAGATTGACCCTACACAACCGATAACCGACTGCCCGAGGCCCCTATGGCGGTAATTGAAACCAAGCTGAACGCCCGCTCCGAGTCGTTCAGGACCAATGCACAGGCAATGCAGGAGCTGGTTGCCGACCTGCAGCAAAAGATCGCGAAGCTGGCCGAAGGCGGCGGCGCGGCCGCGCGCGACAAGCACCTGGCGCGCGGCAAGCTGCTGCCGCGCGAGCGCGTGCAGCAACTGCTCGATCCGGGCACGCCGTTCCTGGAGCTGTCGCAGCTGGCCGCGTACGACATGTACGACGATGCTGCGCCGGGCGCCGGCATCATCACCGGCATCGGCCGCGTGGCCGGGCAGGAATGCGTGATCGTCTGCAACGACGCCACCGTCAAGGGCGGCACGTATTACCCGATGACGGTCAAGAAGCATGTGCGCGCGCAGGAGATCGCCGAAGAGAACCACCTGCCGTGCATCTACCTGGTCGATTCCGGCGGCGCCAACCTGCCCAACCAGGACGAGGTCTTCCCCGACCGCGACCACTTCGGCCGCATCTTCTACAACCAGGCCAATTTGTCCAAGCGCGGCATCCCGCAGATCGCGGTGGTGATGGGCTCGTGCACCGCGGGCGGCGCCTACGTGCCGGCGATGAGCGACGAGTCGATCATCGTCAAGAACCAGGGCACCATCTTCCTCGGTGGCCCGCCGCTGGTGAAGGCGGCCACCGGCGAGGAAGTCAGCGCCGAGGACCTGGGCGGCGCCGACGTGCATACGCGCCTGTCCGGCGTGGCCGACTACTTCGCCCAGAACGACCACCATGCGCTCAGCCTGGCGCGCAATATCGTGCAGCACCTGAACCGCCGCAAGCCGGACCAGATCCGGCTGCACGAGCCGGTCGAGCCGCTGTACCCGGTGGAAGAGCTGTACGGCGTGATCCCGACCGACACGCGCAAGCCGTACGACGTGCGCGAGGTGATTGCGCGCATCGTCGACGGCTCCGAGTTCGACGAGTTCAAGGCCCGTTACGGCACCACGCTGGTGTGCGGCTTCGCGCGCATCTGGGGCTATCCGGTGGGGATCGTCGCCAACAACGGCATCCTGTTCTCGGAGTCGGCGCTGAAGGGCGCGCACTTTATCGAGCTGTGCTGCCAGCGCAAGATCCCGCTGGTGTTCCTGCAGAACATCACCGGCTTCATGGTCGGACGCAAGTACGAGAACGAGGGCATTGCCCGCAACGGCGCCAAGATGGTGACCGCGGTGGCGACCGCGCAGGTGCCCAAGTTCACGGTGATCATCGGCGGCTCGTTCGGCGCGGGCAACTACGGCATGTGCGGGCGCGCGTATTCGCCGCGCTTCCTGTGGATGTGGCCGAACGCGCGCATCTCGGTGATGGGCGGCGAGCAGGCCGCCAGCGTACTGGCGACGGTGCGCCGCGATGGCATCGAGGCCAAGGGCGGCCAGTGGAGCGCGGAGGAAGAGGAAGCCTTCAAGCAGCCGATCCGCGACCAGTACGAGCACCAGGGCCACCCGTACTACGCCAGCGCGCGGCTGTGGGACGACGGCGTGATCGATCCCGCGCAGACGCGCACGGTGCTGGGGCTGGGCCTGTCGGCCAGCCTCAACGCGCCGATCGACGAGATGAAGTTCGGCGTGTTCCGCATGTAATCGTGGCATGTCACAACGACTAGGAAGCTCCATGTTCAACAAGATCCTGATCGCCAACCGCGGTGAAATCGCCTGCCGCGTGGCCGCCACCTGCCGCCGGCTGGGCATCCGCACCGTCGCGGTGTATTCCGATGCCGACGCCGAGGCGCGCCACGTCGCCTTCTGCGACGAGGCCGTGCATATCGGCGGCGCCGCCGCGCGCGACAGCTACCTGCGCGCCGACCATATCATCGAGATGGCGAAGGAGACCGGCGCCCAGGCCATCCACCCGGGCTACGGCTTCCTGTCCGAGAACGAAGCCTTCGCCGAGGCCTGCGCCGCGGCGGGGCTGGTCTTTATCGGCCCGCCGGCGTCCGCCATCCACGCGATGGGCAGCAAGAGCGCGGCCAAGCAGCTGATGGAAAAGGCGTCGGTGCCGCTGGTGCCGGGCTACCACGGCGAGGACCAGGACCCGGCGCTGCTGCGCCGCGAGGCCGACCGCATCGGCTACCCGGTGCTGCTCAAGGCCAGCGCGGGCGGCGGCGGCAAGGGCATGCGCGTAGTCGAGTCCGGCGACGGCTTCGAGGCCGCGCTGGCGTCGGTCAAGCGGGAAGCCAGCGCCAGCTTCGGCGACGACAAGGTGCTGGTCGAGAAGTACCTGACGCGCCCGCGCCATATCGAGATCCAGGTGTTCGCCGACACCCACGGCAACTGCGTCTACCTGTTCGAGCGCGACTGCTCGGTGCAGCGGCGCCACCAGAAGGTGCTGGAGGAAGCGCCGGCGCCAGGCATGACCGAGGAACGCCGCCGCGCCATGGGCGAGGCGGCGGTGGCCGCTGCCAAGGCGGTGGGGTACGTCGGCGCAGGGACGGTCGAATTTATCGCCAACCAGGACGGCTCCTTCTACTTCATGGAGATGAACACGCGCCTGCAGGTCGAGCATCCGGTGACCGAGATGATCACCGGGCAGGACCTGGTCGAATGGCAGCTGCGCGTTGCCGCCGGCGAGCCGTTGCCGCTGGCGCAGGAGCAGCTGCGCATCGACGGCCACGCGCTGGAGGCGCGCATCTACGCCGAGAACCCCGACAAGCAGTTCCTGCCGTCGACCGGCACGCTGCGCTTCCTGCGCACGCCGCCGGCGGTGCAGTTCATGCGCGGCGGCGGGGCTGACGGAAACCCGCACGGCCCGGCCGGCGTGCGCATCGACGCCGGCGTGCGCGAGGG
This sequence comes from Cupriavidus taiwanensis LMG 19424, assembly GCF_000069785.1. NCBI lineage: Bacteria > Pseudomonadati > Pseudomonadota > Betaproteobacteria > Burkholderiales > Burkholderiaceae > Cupriavidus > Cupriavidus taiwanensis. The sequence continues at coordinate 1,617,587 of NC_010528.1, forward strand.
CGACACCATCAGCCCGTTCTACGACCCGATGATCGCCAAGCTGATCGTCTGGGGCAAGGACCGCGACGAGGCGCTGGCGCGCATGCGCCAGGCGCTGGCGGCGTACCACGTGGTGGGGCTGTCGACCAATGTGGCCTTCCTGCAGCGGCTGGTGAAGTCGGAGGCGTTCCGTACCGCCGACCTCGACACCGGCCTGATCGCGCGCAACGAGGCGGTCCTGTTCCCGCCGCCCGCGCCGGTCGGCATGGAGCTGATCGCGCTGGCGGTGGCGGCGCTGCTGGAGCGCGAGTCACGCGAACTGCGCATCGATGCCGCCGATCCGCACTCGCCGTGGACCCACGCCGGCGCGTGGCGGCTCAACGGCGGCGTGTCGCGCGCGCTGCGCTTCGGCTATGGCGAACAGGTGCTCGACGTGAAGCTGGACAGCAATGCGCGCGGCAGCACGCTGGTCTACGCCGACCAGGCCGCGCCCTTTGCCTATACCTGCCAGGCGGATGACATCCGCGTCAACCTCGGCACGCGGCGCGCGCACGGACAGGTGCACGTGGATGGCGACGAGTTCCACGTGTTCCATGGCGGGCACCACGCCACGCTGGCCTGGCTGGACCCGCTCGCGCATGCCGGCGAGGCCGAAGGCGAGGGCGGCAAGCTGACCGCGCCGATGCCGGGCAAGGTCATCGCGGTGATGGTCGAGGCCGGCAACACGGTCGCGCGCGGCACGCCGCTGCTGGTGATGGAGGCGATGAAGATGGAGCACACCATCTGCGCCCCCGCCGACGGCACCGTCAGCGAAGTGCTCTACGGCATCGGCGAGCAGGTTGCCGAGGGCGCGCAGCTGCTGGCGTTCAGCGGCTGACGGCGCCGGGTCAGTGCTATCCTGCTGCCTCGCATCCATTGGGCCGAGGCCAGGAGGACGGTATGACCATGACGCTTTACTACAACCCCCAGAGCCGCGCGTCGGTGGCGCGCTGGATGCTGGAGGAGGTTGGCGCCGATTACGCGTTGCAGCACCTCGATATCGCCAAGGGAGAAAGCCGGGCGCCGGCTTTCCTGGCGATCAATCCGATGGGCAAGATCCCCACGCTGGTGCTGGACGATGGCACCGTGCTGACCGAGAACGGCGCCATCATCGCCTGGCTCGCCGATGCCTATCCGAAAGCCGGACTGATGCCGCCGGCGGGCTCGTCCGCGCGCGGCACGGTGCTGCGGTGGCTGTTCTTCTGCGGCAGCTGCTTCGAGCCCGCGCTGACCGACCGCATGATGCGTGCCCAGGCGCCGCTACCGAAGCAAACCGTCGGCTGGGGCGACTATGACGAAGTCATCGACGCCATCGAAAAAGCCCTGTCCCCGGGCCCCTTCGTGCTCGGCGACAGCTTCAGCGCCGCCGACGTCTACCTGGGCGCGTCGCTGGCGTGGGCGGGGCAGTTCGGCGCGCCGCGGGTCCGCGAAAGCCGCCGCATCCAGGACTACGTCGGGCGCATCACGGCGCGCGACGCTTTCGTACGCGCGCAAACCGCCCAGTGAAGCGGCAGCGCCTGCCGCGGCGGCATGCCGGCTGCCTTCCCGTCGATGTGATGCAGCCATAGCATGCCTTGCCCTGCATGGCGCCGCGGAGTGTGAGACATTGGAGTCCCCGCCAACGGCGCCGCTCGTAACGGCACGCTGGCCCACCGGCCACACGGCGCCGGAGATCCGGCGCCGTGTCCCTTCAACTTCAAGGAGACGCAACATGCCTGGCAAGAACACGATCTGCCTGTGGTACGACCGCGATGCGCTGGAAGCGGCCAACTTCTACGCCAAGACGTTTCCCGACAGCGCCGTCGGCGCCGTGATGCGCGCACCGGGCGACTATCCTGACGGCAAGGAGGGCGATGTGCTGACGGTCGAGTTCACCGTTGCCGGGATCCCGTGTGTCGGCCTGAACGGGGGCCCGCAGTTCAAGCACAGCGAGGCCTTCTCGTTCCAGATCGCGACGGACGACCAGGCCGAGACGGACCGGCTGTGGGACGCCATCGTCAGCAATGGCGGCCAGGAAAGCGCATGCGGCTGGTGCAAGGACCGCTGGGGCCTGTCGTGGCAGATCACGCCGCGCGCGCTGCTTGCCGCGATCACCGACCCGGACCGCGCCGCGGCCAGGCGCGCCTTCGACGCGATGATGACGATGCGCAAGATCGATATCGCCACCATCGAGGCAGCAAGGCGAGGCACAACGCCGGTTTGATGCAGCGCCCCGGCTTGCGCGGCGCAAGCCGGCCCGCTTCCTCCAGCATCCAGCGCATTTCCATTCCTGTTCCCGCAGCAACGTGGCACTTCAGCAAGGCTTCATCCTGACGCGGCACTGGCGCGATACGCCAGCCGGGACCGAAGTCGAATTCTGGCTGGCGACCGATGACGGGCCGCGCCGGCTGCGGCTGGCGCCGCAGCCATCGGTTGCCTTTGTGCCGCAGGTGCAGCGCGAGCGCGCCGAGGCGCTGCTGGGCCGCGAACGCGGGGTCGAACTGCGCCCGCTGGCGCTGCGCGATTTCCAGCGCAGGCCGGTGCTGGGGCTGTATTGCGCCCAGCACCGGCAGCTGATCCAGTTGGCCAGGACGCTGCGCGATGCCGGCGTCGACGTGTATGAAGCCGATATCCGCCCGCCGGAGCGCTACCTGATGGAGCGCTTTATCACCGCGCCGGTGTGGTTCGATGGCGAGCCGGATGGCGCCGGGCTGCTGCGCAACGCCCAGATGAAGCCGTCGGCCGACTACCGGCCCGCGTTGCGGCTGGTGTCGCTCGATATCGAAACCAGCGCCGCGGGCGAACTCTATTCGATCGCGCTGGAAGGCTGCGGCCAGCGGCAGGTCTACGTGCTGGGGCCGGCTGCGCAGGTGCCCGCCGACGTCGATTTCTCGCTGGACTACTGCGCGACGCGGCCCGAATTGCTGCACCGGCTGAACCAATGGCTGGCCGACCACGATCCCGATGCCATCATTGGCTGGAACCTGGTGCAATTCGACCTGCGCGTGTTGCAGGAGCACGCGCGCCGGTTCCAGGTGCCGCTGCGGCTGGGGCGGGGCGGCACCGAGATGGAATGGCGCGAGCACAACGCGCAGCAGCACTTTTTCGCCAGCGCGCCAGGGCGCCTGATCATCGACGGCATCGAGGCGCTGCGGTCCGCCACCTGGAACTTTCCGTCCTTCAGCCTCGAGGCTGTGGCGCAGTCGCTGCTCGGGGAAGGCAAGGCCATCGACAATCCGTACGACCGGATGGACGCCATCGACCGCATGTTCGCCCATGACAAGCCGGCCCTGGCGCGCTACAACCTGCATGACTGCGAGCTGGTAACGCGAATCTTCGAGAAGACCGAGTTGTTGCCGTTCCTGCTCGAGCGCGCCACGGTCACCGGCTTGCCGGCCGACCGCAACGGCGGCTCGGTGGCGGCTTTCACGCATCTGTACATGCCGCTGATGCATCGGCAGGGCCTGGTCGCGCCCAACCTGGGCGAGAAGGCGCCCGAGGCCAGCCCCGGAGGCTTCGTCATGGATTCACGGCCAGGGCTGTATGAGTCCGTGCTGGTGCTGGATTACAAGAGCCTCTACCCGTCGATCATCCGTACCTTCCTGATCGACCCGGTCGGCCTGGTCGAAGGGCTGGCGCACCCGGACGATGCCGATGCGGTGCCGGGCTTCCGCGGGGCGCGTTTTTCGCGGACGAAGCACTGCCTGCCGGCCATCGTGGCGCGCGTGTGGCAGGGCCGGGAGGCCGCCAAGCGCGATGGCAACAAGCCGCTGGCGCAGGCGCTCAAGATCATCATGAACGCCTTCTATGGGGTCCTCGGGTCCAGCGGCTGCCGGTTCTTCGATGCGCGGCTGGCGTCGTCGATCACCATGCGCGGGCACGAGATCATGCGGCAGACCCGTGCGCTGATCGAGGCCCGCGGCTACGAGGTGATCTACGGCGACACCGACTCCACCTTCGTCTGGCTGCGCCGCGCTCGCACGGAAGCCGACGCCGCGCAGATCGGGCGCAGCCTGGTCGCGTACGTCAACGACTGGTGGCGCGACCACCTGTGGCAGGCCTACGGGCTCGAAAGCGCGCTGGAGCTGCAGTTCGAGACGCACTTCCGCCGCTTCCTGATGCCGACTATCCGCGGCACCGACCTGGGCAGCAAGAAGCGCTATGCCGGCCAGGTGGAGCGTCCGGGCGGCACGCGAGAGATGGTGTTCAAGGGCCTGGAGACGGTGCGCACCGACTGGTCGCCGCTGGCGCAGCGCTTCCAGCAGACGCTCTACGAGAAGGTCTTCAACCGCGAACCGTATGCTGACTATGTGCGCGACATCGTGCGCCGCACGCTGGCGGGGGAACTGGACCAGGAACTGGTGTATCGCAAGCGGCTGCGGCGCAGGCTCGAAGAGTACCAGCGCAACGTGCCGCCGCACGTGCGCGCCGCGCGCATCGCCGACGACTATAACGAGCGCCAGGGGCGCCCGCGCCAGTACCAGCAGGGCGGCTGGATCAGCTATGTGATGACGGTTGCAGGGCCGGAGCCGCTGGAAGTCCGGACAGCGCCGATCGACTACGGCTACTACGTGACGCGGCAGCTCCAGCCGATCGCCGATGCCATCTTGCCATTCCTGGACGATGGCTTCGAGACGCTGTTATCGGGCCAGATGGCGCTCTTTCCGCAGTAGTCCAAGCCAAACCTTGGCCTGCCCTGGTCCTATGAGCTCGAGTCGACGCGAGGCGTCGAGGCCACGCCGCTGGTGGTGGACGGGGCAATATGCATCCTGCCCCGGTGGCGAGCGCGCCGCCCAGGTGCTAAAAGAGGCTCTTTTCATTGCGCTTGATAAAACGCTTGCAAGGCAGGCATCCAGGCATTAATATTCGCCCCCTCGTTCGCAAGGCATCGCGCAACGGGGAAGGAGCGGCGCGCAAGAATTGACTCGAAAGAGGGCGCCAGGCGCAATAAAGAATTTTTCGAAATCAGTTGCTTAATCGAAAAAATTTCTTTAAAGTCTCGTTCCTTCGCTGCTGACAACGCAGCGCGCTGAACGGCAAAGCCGGTGAGCGAAGTTCTTTAACAAACAAACAACCGATAAGTGTGGGCGCTTGATAGCGGATGCGAAAGACTTCGGTCTTTTAGCTTAAAAGTTATACAGTGCTCGCACAGCAAAACGTGACTGGATCTTCGGATCTGGTCAGTCAGTTTTCTGAGAGTGAGCGACCGCTCGAAAGAGCGAGGACCGGTCGGGAAACCGAAGGTCCACACAGAGATTGAACTGAAGAGTTTGATCCTGGCTCAGATTGAACGCTGGCGGCATGCCTTACACATGCAAGTCGAACGGCAGCGCGGGCTTCGGCCTGGCGGCGAGTGGCGAACGGGTGAGTAATACATCGGAACGTGCCCTGTCGTGGGGGATAACTAGTCGAAAGATTAGCTAATACCGCATACGACCTGAGGGTGAAAGCGGGGGACCGCAAGGCCTCGCGCGATAGGAGCGGCCGATGTCTGATTAGCTAGTTGGTGGGGTAAAGGCCTACCAAGGCGACGATCAGTAGCTGGTCTGAGAGGACGATCAGCCACACTGGGACTGAGACACGGCCCAGACTCCTACGGGAGGCAGCAGTGGGGAATTTTGGACAATGGGGGCAACCCTGATCCAGCAATGCCGCGTGTGTGAAGAAGGCCTTCGGGTTGTAAAGCACTTTTGTCCGGAAAGAAATGGCTCTGGCTAATACCCGGGGTCGATGACGGTACCGGAAGAATAAGCACCGGCTAACTACGTGCCAGCAGCCGCGGTAATACGTAGGGTGCGAGCGTTAATCGGAATTACTGGGCGTAAAGCGTGCGCAGGCGGTTTGATAAGACAGGCGTGAAATCCCCGGGCTCAACCTGGGAATGGCGCTTGTGACTGTCAGGCTAGAGTGCGTCAGAGGGGGGTAGAATTCCACGTGTAGCAGTGAAATGCGTAGAGATGTGGAGGAATACCGATGGCGAAGGCAGCCCCCTGGGACGTGACTGACGCTCATGCACGAAAGCGTGGGGAGCAAACAGGATTAGATACCCTGGTAGTCCACGCCCTAAACGATGTCAACTAGTTGTTGGGGATTCATTTCTTCAGTAACGTAGCTAACGCGTGAAGTTGACCGCCTGGGGAGTACGGTCGCAAGATTAAAACTCAAAGGAATTGACGGGGACCCGCACAAGCGGTGGATGATGTGGATTAATTCGATGCAACGCGAAAAACCTTACCTACCCTTGACATGCCACTAACGAAGCAGAGATGCATTAGGTGCCCGAAAGGGAAAGTGGACACAGGTGCTGCATGGCTGTCGTCAGCTCGTGTCGTGAGATGTTGGGTTAAGTCCCGCAACGAGCGCAACCCTTGTCTCTAGTTGCTACGCAAGAGCACTCTAGAGAGACTGCCGGTGACAAACCGGAGGAAGGTGGGGATGACGTCAAGTCCTCATGGCCCTTATGGGTAGGGCTTCACACGTCATACAATGGTGCGTACAGAGGGTTGCCAACCCGCGAGGGGGAGCTAATCCCAGAAAACGCATCGTAGTCCGGATCGTAGTCTGCAACTCGACTACGTGAAGCTGGAATCGCTAGTAATCGCGGATCAGCATGCCGCGGTGAATACGTTCCCGGGTCTTGTACACACCGCCCGTCACACCATGGGAGTGGGTTTTGCCAGAAGTAGTTAGCCTAACCGCAAGGAGGGCGATTACCACGGCAGGGTTCATGACTGGGGTGAAGTCGTAACAAGGTAGCCGTATCGGAGGGTGCGGCTGGATCACCTCCTTTCAGAGCGTGCATCCAACGTTGAGCGTCCACACTTATCGGTGGTTTGTCGGTTAAGGCCAGGTGGCCAAATGCAAGCGCTTAAGGATTGAGCGTTTGCATTTGGCATTGCCAAGCGATCTAACGATCGGCTGTTCTTTAACAATATGGGATGTAGTAAAGGTGTCGCGGTGCTTTGATGAGAAGCACAGTAGTTGAACGCGATACCGGGTTGTGATTGTATCAACCAAATGTATTTTAAAGTGATCGAAAGATGACTTGGAATACGGCACAAATGCGAGAACTCAACCTGTAGTGAGCGTGTCCTCGAGACACACTTGTTATAGGGTCAAGCGAACAAGTGCATGTGGTGGATGCCTTGGCGATCACAGGCGATGAAGGACGCGGTAGCCTGCGAAAAGCTTCGGGGAGCTGGCAAACAAGCTTTGATCCGGAGATGTCCGAATGGGGAAACCCGGCCCGAATGGGTCATCCCTTGCTGAATACATAGGCAAGGGAAGCGAACGCGGCGAACTGAAACATCTAAGTAGCTGCAGGAACAGAAATCAACCGAGATTCCCAAAGTAGTGGCGAACGAAATGGGAAGAGCCTTGTACTCTTTAGCAGTGGTGTTAGCAGAACGGGATGGAAAGCCCGGCCATAGCAGGTGATAGCCCTGTATGCGAAAACACGATTGTGGAACTAGGTGTACGACAAGTAGGGCGGGACACGTGAAATCCTGTCTGAAGATGGGGGGACCATCCTCCAAGGCTAAATACTCGTGATCGACCGATAGTGAACCAGTACCGTGAGGGAAAGGCGAAAAGAACCCCGGGAGGGGAGTGAAATAGATCCTGAAACCGCATGCATACAAACAGTCGGAGCCCTTTCGGGGGTGACGGCGTACCTTTTGTATAATGGGTCAGCGACTTACATTCAGTGGCAAGCTTAACCGGTTAGGGAAGGCGTAGCGAAAGCGAGTCCGAACAGGGCGTTGAGTCGCTGGGTGTAGACCCGAAACCAGATGATCTATCCATGGCCAGGTTGAAGGTGCGGTAACACGTACTGGAGGACCGAACCCACTAACGTTGAAAAGTTAGGGGATGAGCTGTGGATAGGGGTGAAAGGCTAAACAAATCTGGAAATAGCTGGTTCTCTCCGAAAACTATTTAGGTAGTGCCTCGTGTCTCACCTTCGGGGGTAGAGCACTGTCATGGTTGGGGGGTCTATTGCTGATTACCCCGCCATAGCAAACTCCGAATACCGAAGAGTGCAATCACGGGAGACAGACATCGGGTGCTAACGTCCGGTGTCAAGAGGGAAACAACCCAGACCGCCAGCTAAGGTCCCCAAGATTGGCTAAGTGGGAAACGAAGTGGGAAGGCTAAAACAGTCAGGAGGTTGGCTTAGAAGCAGCCACCCTTTAAAGAAAGCGTAATAGCTCACTGATCGAGTCGTCCTGCGCGGAAGATGTAACGGGGCTAAGCCAGTCACCGAAGCTGCGGACGCACGCAAGTGCGTGGTAGGAGAGCGTTCTGTAAGCCTGTGAAGGTGTCTTGTAAAGGATGCTGGAGGTATCAGAAGTGCGAATGCTGACATGAGTAGCGATAAAGGGGGTGAAAGGCCCCCTCGCCGTAAGCCCAAGGTTTCCTACGCAACGTTCATCGGCGTAGGGTGAGTCGGCCCCTAAGGCGAGGCAGAGATGCGTAGCCGATGGGAAGCAGGTTAATATTCCTGCACCGTCGTATGATGCGATGGGGGGACGGATCGCGGAAGGTTGTCCGGGTGTTGGAAGTCCCGGTCCCTGTAGTGGAGAAGGCGCTTAGGCAAATCCGGGCGCGGAATTCAAGGCTATGGGGCGAGCGGCCTAGTGCTGCGAAGCAATTGGAAGTGGTTCCAAGAAAAGCCTCTAAGCTTCAGTCATACGAGACCGTACCGCAAACCGACACAGGTGGGCGAGATGAGTATTCTAAGGCGCTTGAGAGAACTCGGGAGAAGGAACTCGGCAAATTGGTACCGTAACTTCGGGATAAGGTACGCCCTGGTAGCTTGACTGGCCTGCGCCAGAAGGGTGAAGGGGTTGCAATAAAATGGTGGCTGCGACTGTTTAATAAAAACACAGCACTCTGCAAACACGAAAGTGGACGTATAGGGTGTGACGCCTGCCCGGTGCCGGAAGATTAAATGATGGGGTGCAAGCTCTTGATTGAAGTCCCGGTAAACGGCGGCCGTAACTATAACGGTCCTAAGGTAGCGAAATTCCTTGTCGGGTAAGTTCCGACCTGCACGAATGGCGTAACGATGGCCACACTGTCTCCTCCCGAGACTCAGCGAAGTTGAAGTGTTTGTGATGATGCAATCTCCCCGCGGCTAGACGGAAAGACCCCATGAACCTTTACTGTAGCTTTGCATTGGACTTTGAACCGATCTGTGTAGGATAGGTGGGAGGCTTTGAAGCGTGGACGCTAGTTCACGTGGAGCCGTCCTTGAAATACCACCCTGGTTTGTTTGAGGTTCTAACCTTGGCCCGTGAATCCGGGTCGGGGACAGTGCATGGTAGGCAGTTTGACTGGGGCGGTCTCCTCCCAAAGTGTAACGGAGGAGTTCGAAGGTACGCTTGGTACGGTCGGACATCGTACCTAAAGTGCAATGGCAAAAGCGTGCTTAACTGCGAGACCGACAAGTCGAGCAGGTGCGAAAGCAGGACATAGTGATCCGGTGGTTCTGAATGGAAGGGCCATCGCTCAACGGATAAAAGGTACTCTGGGGATAACAGGCTGATACCGCCCAAGAGTTCATATCGACGGCGGTGTTTGGCACCTCGATGTCGGCTCATCTCATCCTGGGGCTGTAGCCGGTCCCAAGGGTATGGCTGTTCGCCATTTAAAGAGGTACGTGAGCTGGGTTTAAAACGTCGTGAGACAGTTTGGTCCCTATCTGCCGTGGGCGTTGGAATCTTGACGGGGGCTGCTCCTAGTACGAGAGGACCGGAGTGGACGTACCGCTGGTGTACCTGTTGTCTCGCCAGAGGCATCGCAGGGTAGCTATGTACGGAAGAGATAACCGCTGAAAGCATCTAAGCGGGAAACTCGCCTGAAGATGAGGATTCCCTGGAGGCTTGACCTCCTTGAAGGGTCGTTCGAGACCAGGACGTTGATAGGCTGGGTGTGGAAGCGCAGTAATGCGTTAAGCTAACCAGTACTAATTGCCCGTAAGGCTTGATCCTATAACCAGTGTGTTTCACCTGGTGAGTCGATCGCCTTGTGCCTCGATACACACACAACCAACACTACATCCCGATTCGTGACGCTGGCTTCAACCCCAGCGCCACAACCCCTCATGCCTGGTGACCATAGCGAGTTGGAACCACCCCTTCCCATCCCGAACAGGTCCGTGAAACGACTCCGCGCCGATGATAGTGCGGATTACCCGTGTGAAAGTAGGTCATCGCCAGGCTCTTATTGTGCAAAACCCCTCGACAGCGTGTGCTGCGAGGGGTTTTGTCTTTGGCGCGGCGCAAAAAAGACCTGTAGCCGAAATCCCGGCCAACTCCGCCTGGCTTTGGCGCGAGCGCGGGATGCCAGGGAGTATTTGCAAAGTCGGTCGCTGTTGGCACGGGAATTCGTTCAATCGTGACCGGCGATGTGCCCGGGCGGCAGGAGATTGCCGGCCTGACACGGCATGCGTTGGCCCAGACGGGGCCAAGGTGCTAACCTCAAAAGGCGCGCCACCCTGCCGTCACCTCTGACATTGGGAGAGAAAATGAGCCGCTTGCTGCTCACCAATATCGACCCCGGCACTTCGGACGAAGAGATCCAGGCGTTTCTGGAAAAATACGGTTTTCCGCCCTTCGACAACCTGGAGCACGAAGACGGCGACGGTACGCACCCGGCCGTTCTGCTGACGTATGGCAACCTGGACCCCGCGGTCCTTGGCAAGCTCCAGCAGCGTATCGACCATATGTACTGGAAGAAGCGCCAGCTCAGCGCTTCCATCCTGCATGACCGGTTTGCGTAAGTGGCCTACCGCGACGGAGAATCCACGTCCGTCGTGCCGGGTTCCTCGGCAGGCATGGGCGCAAGCGGTGCGGGGGTAGCCATCATTTTCTCGGCCGGATAGAGCGTCATGAAGCTTCGCGCCAGTTCGGGATCCCGGCACGCGAGCCAGGCATCCCACTGCAGGCGCGGAATCATGACGACCGAGCGTTTTTCCTTGCCGGGGGTGTGCATCAGCTTCATCACCGCATGGCCCGGCGCGCTTACCGTGAACATGGCGAAAGAGTAGGACCCATCTGGCCATTGCCTCCATAGTCCGGCGACGCCAATGGCTGGCTCGTCCGGTAGCCAGATCCGGTAGCGGACCCACCCCTGGCCGGCAACGTAGCATGGTTCGTAGATCGCCAAGGCAGGGACCACGCACAGTTGGGTACGGTGCCACGCGCTGCACGACCCTCGCTTGTCGCCGACATACTCCGCGCGGACGTTCATCATTTCAAAATCTTTGGCGCCATGGACGTGGCGCGAGCGCGGCACAAGTCCGAACGTCGCCATCAGGCACTCGCGTCGGCCCGTCGCATCTGCACGAACGATCGGCGCGGGGTCGCCCGGCCAGATCTCCGGTTTCCATGCGCCAGTGGGCGGCTCGACCCCGAAGACATCGCGCAGCATCGGCCCGGTCGCCGGGGCGAAATTGGTACACACGATCATGCTCCCTTGAGGTCAGCCACGACTCGCTACACCTGTCCAGGTGGGGGTGCAAAGGGCCGGGCTGGCCTCTCTCCCGTGACCGGAAGTCCCGGTCATTATCGCGATACCTCCGACGCCATCTTCTTTGCCGATTCCAGGTGATGCTCCAGCGTCGGCAGTGTCTTCTTTGCAAAAGCCCGTACATCGTTGTCGCGTGCGTCGCTTGCGGCCTTGCGGAACAACGCGACCGCATCGTTATGCGCCTTGACGCCGACTTCGCTGGCGTACTGCTTGTCGAAGCTGGCGCCTTGCAGGGCACCCATGGCTTCCAGCTTCTTCTGGTCGTCAGGACTCGGCGTGGTTGGGAGCTGCACCTCCTTGGCGGTAGCCAGCCGCTTGAGGTCTTCGGCGGCGGCGCGGTGGTCCTGCAGCATCTGGCTGGCAAAGCGCTTCACCGTGCCGCTCGCGGCCTTGGACTCGGCGAGTTTGCTGGCATCGATCTCCATCTGGCCTGCCTGTGCGGCCTTGTTCATGAAGTCCACGTCGCCGGCAGGCGGCGCGGCGTACAGGCCAGTTGTGGTCAGGCAAAGCAACATTGCCGCAAGCGCGGTCCTGGCATGGCGCCCGGTGCGGGCGGGCTGGCGAGCATCGAATGGCATGACTGTCTCCTGAACGGGCAACCATACCCGGCATTGCAACAATCATGCCGCCGCGCAGCCAGTGCCCGATTCAGGAGATGCGAACGAATTTCGCGACGGACGGCACCCCCTGGGAGTCGATGACAAACAGCATGTAATAACCGGGCGGCACCAGGGAGCTCGAGGCGGGCAGGGTGACCCTCAGGTTCTTGGCGCCTTGTTTGGTATACCGCAACTTGATATAGCGCTGGTGCATGTCGTTGCCATGGGTCACTGCCCCCGGCGCTACCAGGGCAACGCTGGAAACATTGGGGGTACTGGAGCCGACGGTGAAGGTTTGCCCCAGGCTCACTGTACCGGGTGCGCTGGTGATGCTGGGGCGCGCGCCCTTGAACAGGTAGGGGGGCGAATAGACCTGGGCCTGGTGCGTGCTGGTTGCCAGCGGGTTCATATCATCCTGGGACAGCAGCACGGTCGCGTCGGGCAACAGAATGGCACTGGAGTGGTAGCCCGCCTGTATGGTGTTCGGACTCATCGAAATCCAGCTGCCGGTCGGATCGCCGGCCGGCTTGTTGTAGAGCTCGCTGTCAAAATGCGGATTGTCGTAACCGTTGCTGGCAGCATTTCCGCCCACCGTAAACAGCGTGCCATCGGGCAGGATCACGGTATTGGCGTTATGGCGAGGCTGCAGCCATTGCGGAAACTGTCTCCACCCGGCGTTAGGGTTGCCGACGTCAAACCATTCGTTGTTGCGGAAGGCGCTGTCGCCTTCGGCGCCACCCGCGATCATCACGACCTGCTTGACCGGCGTGACCGAGGCGTCGGTGTAGAGAACGCCGTTGGCGTATTCATAATGCGAGCTCAGCAAGTTCGGAATGCTGCTCCATGACCAGCTGCCAGGCGTCAACAGCAAGGTATTGTAGAAAGCAGGCCCGGCCTGCATCATCTGGCCCGATGACAGCAGGTACTGGAAAGGGTACATGCCGGATGGGTCGTGTAAAGAGACCACGCTCATCGTGCCGACCCCGTCCATGCTGGCGGCAGGGGTGAACACCTCGACCACCGCGGTGGTATTGCCGGAGCCGGTCTCGTCGAGACCGCTGGTAATCACCACCCTGTTGTCCGCCAGCCTGGTTGCCGTCGGATACCACCGGCCTACCGACATATTCGGTTGCGCGGTCCAGGTTTCGCTAAGCGGATTGAACGTATAGCTGCTCAGCGCGCCCCTGAAGTTTTGCTGTCCCTCCGGCGCGTTCGGGTCCGGGTAGCGCAGATTGCCACCGGCAATAAAAACCCTGCCGTCGCTCAATATCGTCTGTCCGGCACACCAGATATTCTCCGGCGGCGTAATGGCGTATCCCGTCCGTGTGCGGGAATCCCAGAGGTAAGCGACGCCCGTGTTGGACGCCTCCGGATTATGGTATTGGGTCGGCTCGTACGACCAGAACAGCACCTTGCCGGTGTGCAGCAACACCGCCGTGATGCCGACTACGGGAATCACGAACGGTGCGCTCCATTGGCCGGCCGTATTGGTCGCCTGGGCGCTGGCGGCAGCCAGCACCTGTTCATCCGGCGTTGGGGCCTTCTCCAGGCCCTTTGCCACGCGACACTGCTTGGCACGTGCCTTGGCATGCGATTCCGCATGGCCTGGGCCCAGCACAGCGGTTTCCCGCTGCCTCAGCCTGGCTTCGGCCGAGGGGTTGGTGCACGCATCGTTATCAAAGCTGACAGGGGCCGCGCAAATCGGCGGCGCTGCCATGACCAGGCCAACCATCGATGCCCACACGGTTTTCCGGAAGATCGTGAGTTGACGCATTGGTATGTCCTCCTGGTGTCACGGCGTTGCCATCGAATCGACGTGAAAGCCGATTCCGGCAATCTCGGGAGGCCTGCCACCGAGCATCGATGCCAGAGTCATCTGCCAGGCGGACAGGCGAAGGGGCCTCGCGGGCGGGTCCGCGCGGGGTAGCTCAGGTGCGAATGCCGCAATGACATTCGCACCGGACTTTTCTAGCTTAGGGGGGCAAGCCGAGAGCCAATGTGGGCTGGCGCACGGAACGAATGCGATTGCGGGCTTGCATTTTGCTCAAGCTGCGTGCGCTGCGCTGCGTAGATGAGTGCTGCGAGGCGGCGCGGCGGACCCGCCGTGACGCAACGATCGCCGTGCGGCGCGAAGCCGTCTCGTCAGCCATCCGGGGACAGGTATTGGGCCGGGCAGAAGCGGCGTGTGTGAGGGGAGGGCGGAGCGGGCACGAAAGTAAATCGTTCTATCACGGCCCGCACTCCGTCGAAGATATGCAGCATAACGTGGAGGTGGCGCAGCGCCTGCTGACTGCGTGCACGGAGGGCCGATTGCAAGTTGGGCGGAGGCGGGAAGTTTTGTCGCCCCGTAGCTGCGCCGCATCAATTCTTGAATTCGTGCGGCGCATCGTATATTTTCGAGGGGCATTCCGGTGGTTGCCGCCGTGTCGGCCGGTGCCTGTTACGAGGATCGGGTTCCTACAAGCCGCAATCAATAACGCATGCCCGGAACAAGGGCCATCGCCCCCGTCCGCGCAATGCGCGCGTGACCCTGCGCAGTTGCTTGCCGCTGCCCCCTTGCTCCTGCCCATCAGAAAGGCGCTGCCATGGATGCAGTCCGGACATTGCTCGAAACCCAGCCGCTGCTCACGCTGTTCCTCACGGTTGCACTGGGCTATGTCATCGGCGAGATTAATATCAAGGGCGTGTCGCTCGGATCGGGCGCGGTGCTGTTCGTGGGGCTGGCGATCGGCGGGTTCGCGCCGAAGTCCGCGCCGCCTGCCATCCTTGGCACGCTGGGGCTGCTGCTCTTTCTCTATGGCATTGGGATCCAGTACGGGGAGCAGTTTTTTAAAGGTCTGACCAGCCCCGACGGCATCAAGGCCAACGCCGCTGCGGTCCTCGGCGTGGTTGGCTCCGGACTGGTCGCGGTTGCGCTGGTGCCGCTGGTCGGCGTGAAGCTGGATGAGTCGCTAGGCATGTTCGCCGGCGCGGGAACCAGCACGGCAAGCCTGCAGGCCGCGATGACGGCGATGAAGAGCGACGGCGCCGCGGTGGGCTACAGCGTCGCATACCCCGTCGGCGTGGCAGGGCCGATCCTGTTTCTGTATGCCCTCACCGCGCTGCTCAAGCCGAATATCGTGCGGCCGCCACCAAAGCTGATTGAGACCGCCGAGATTGCGCTGACCAACCCGGCGTTTATCGGTGTGCGTCTGTCGGAGGTGGTAGCGCGCCTGCCGGAGGGGGTGGCGATTGCCGCCGTGCGTCGCGCCCACCACAACTACCCGTCCGCCGACGACCTGGTCCTGCAGGCCAACGACGTGCTGCTCGCGACCGCCACCGACCCGGCCTTGCTGCGTGAAGCCACCTCGCTGTGCGGAGAACTGCAGCCGGGCCGCATGACAAGCCATCGCGAAGACCTGGACTATATGCGCGTGTTCGCCTCAAGCCGGCTCGTGGTCGGGCACACGCTGCGCGATATCCGTTTTCCCGAAGGCATGGTCTGCTCGATCGCCCATGTGCGGCGCGGCGATGCGGACCTGATGCCCCGCGAGGACCTCACCCTCGAGTTCGGTGACCGCGTCGGCCTGCTGGTCAATCGCGCCCATATGAAGCCGATTCGTGCGCTGTTCGGCGACTCCATCAAGGGCACCGCCGAGCTGAGCTTTATCTCGATCGGCATCGGCGCGGCGCTCGGGCTGCTGGTGGGGCTGATCCCGGTGCCGATTCCCGGCGTCGGCACGCTGGCGCTGGGGCTCGCCGCGCTGCTGCTGGTCGCCCTCGTGCTCGGCCGGATGCGCCGTCTCGGGCCGTTCGTCTGGACCATGCCGCTGTCGGCCAACCTGGTCCTGCGCAACTTCGGGCTGACCATCTTCCTCGCACAGGTGGGCATTGCATCCGGGCCGAAGTTCTTCGCCACCATCGGCGTGACCGGGGTGTCCTTCCTGATCTATGGCGTGGTAATTCTGCTTGCCCTGCTGCTGATTACTGCGATTTTCTGCCTGTGGGTCTTCAGGCTGCCGTTCGACCTCGCGGTGGGCGTGATCTGCGGCGCGACCGGCAATCCCGCCATCCTTGCCTTTGCCAATCGCGTCGCGCCCACCGACCGGCCCGACCTCGGCTACTCGATGATCTTCCCGTCAATGACCATCGTGAAAATCCTGTTCGTACAGGTCGCTGCCACACTGGCTGGCGGATAGTGCAGGGCAGTCTGGGCGGAGCGCCCCATGCGATTCGCCACGGAGACACATCATGGAAATCGCCGTTTTCAGCGCAAAGTCTTACGATCGCCAACATCTCGATGCCGCGAATGCGGTCGAAGGCCATCAGCTCAAGTACTTCGAAGTTCCCTTGGACACCGAGACGGTGGGCCTCGCCGCGGGGCACGGCGCAGTGTGCATCTTCGTCAATGACCGCGCCGATGCGACCGTGCTGGAAGCGCTCGGACGCGGCGGCACCAGGCTGGTCGCGCTGCGCTGCACGGGGTTCAACAACGTCGACCTGAAAGCCGCGCAGGCGCTCGGGGTCAAGGTAGTGCGCGTTGTCGACTACTCGCCCAACTCGGTCGCCGAACACGCGGTGGCCCTGCTGATGGCGGTCAACCGCAAGATCCACCGGGCCTACAACCGCACGCGGGACTTCAATTTCTCGCTCGAAGGCCTGATGGGCTTCGACCTGTGCGGCAAGACCGTGGCCGTGATCGGCACCGGCAAGATCGGCCGCGTGTTTGCGAAGATCATGGTCGGGTTCGGTTGCAACGTGATCGGCTACGACAAGTACCCATCCCCCGAATTCGAGGCCCTTGGCGGACGCTACGCGGACGAGGGAGAAATCGGCGCAAGCGCGGACTGCATCTCGCTGCACTGCCCGCTCACGCCCGAGACGCATCACATCATCAACGCCGAAACGCTGTCGCGCGCCAAGCCGGGAGCCTTGCTGATCAACACCAGCCGCGGCGGGCTGATCGACACGGAAGCAGTCATCGCGGCGCTCAGGAGCGGGCAACTCGGCGGGCTGGCGATCGACGTGTACGAGCAGGAGGCGGGGCTGTTCTTCCGCGACCTGTCCGGCACCATCATCGACGACTCCGTGCTGCAGCAGCTGGTTACGTTCCCTAACGTGATCGTGACCGGGCACCAGGCCTTCCTCACCCGCGAAGCCGTGATGACCATTTGCGAAACAACCTTGCGCAGTGTGACGGAGTTCGAACGCGGCAAGTCGCTCACGAACGAAGTCAGTGCCAGTTGAAGAACGGCTGTCGGCGTCATGTCGCCCCGCTAATGGCTTAAACCGCTGCCGGAAAAGCCTGCCGCCCAATCCACGATCGCGCGCACTCGCACCCGCTGTGAGGCGCGGGGGCGGCGCGAAACGAGGCCCGCGACGATGCGGCGCTGGCGACAGACCGGCATTCACCGGCCTGTGCGGCCTTAATCAGCCGTGATGTGGTTGGCCTTCACCACCTCGCCCCACATCTTGTAGTGGGTGCGGGTCAGCGTTGCGAGCTGCTCAGGCGTGCCGCCGCCGGGCTCGTCGCCGCGATCGACGATGCTCTTGACGACGCCCGGGTCCTTCAGCGCCGTATTCAATGCGCCGTTGGCCTTCTTGACGATGTCAGGGCTCAGGCCCGGCGGCCCGTACAGGCCGATGAACGAGATGATGGTGAAGTCCTTGATGCCGCTCTCGGTAGCGGTCGGCACGTCCGGGATCATGGCTACGCGCTTCGGCCCCGTGACCATCAGCGGCCGTAACTGGCCCGATTTGATGAAAGGCGCGACGACCGACGTGGCATCGAACATCGCATCCAGGCGTCCGGCCATCAGGTCGACCATAGCCGGGCTGCTGCCTTTGTAGGGCACATGGTTCATCTTCGGGCCGCCCATGCGCTCGCGCAGCAATTCCATCGTGACATGCGGCAATGCGCCGGTGCCGCCCGAGCCATAGTCGATGGTCTTGCCCGACTTGTCGCGCGCCTTGACCTCCTCGACGAACTGCGCGTAAGTCTTGATGGGCGAACTGGCAGGCACGACGAGGACCAGCGGCGACTGCAGCATCACGCCTATCGGCGTCAGCTTCTGTGGATCGACGATGCCAAGCTTGGTGTAGACGTGCGGCATGATCGTCATCGAGCCATTGCCTACCAGCAGTTTGTTCCCGTCAGGCGCCGCGCGCATGACCTCGATGGAGGCGATATTGCCGTTCACGCCGGCCTTGTTGTCGATGACAAACGACTGGCCGAGCGAACTCTGCAGGCCGTTAAGCAGCGCACGCCCCGCGAAGTCGGTCTGGCCACCGGGCGGAAAGCCCACGAGCAGCGTTACTGGCTTGGTCGGCCAGCTGGTCTGCGCCCACGCGGCGGTGGTTGCCAGCGCGCCAAGGCCGAGGGCAGCGACGCTCAGGATCAACGCGGAACGGCGCGAATACACGGGCGATTTCTTGGTGATTGTCATGACAGGTCTCCGATTATGTTTTGTCTGGGCCGCAGCCCCACGGCGCTTCAGGCCGTCTTTTCCATCGCTTCCCACATCCCGTTGATATAGACCGCGCCGAGTGCCCGGTCATAGAGGCCGTATCCCGGCTTGCCCGTCTCGCCCCAGATCATGCGGCCGTGGTCGGGGCGGTAATAGCCCTGGAAGCCGACGTCGTGGTACGCCTTGACGATCGCGGCAATATCCAGCGATCCGCAACTCGAGAGGTGGGCGGTTTCCTCGAAATCGCCTTCCGGCGTGATCTTGACGTTGCGGATATGGGCGAAGTGGATGCGTCCCATGCCGCCGAACTCGCGCACCAGCGCCTCGACGTTGTTCTGGGGGCCGGCGCCAAGCGAGCCCGAGCACAGCGTCAGGCCGTTTGCCGGCGTGTCGACGATCGCCAGGATGCGTGCCAGGTCGTCGCGGTTCTTGACGATGCGCGGCAGTCCGAAGATGGGCCGCGGCGGATCGTCCGGATGAATGGCCATCTTGATGCCGCACTCCTGGGCCACCGGAATGATCGCGCGCAGGAAATGCTCCAGGTGCTCCCAGAGCCTGCCTTCGTCGATGCCACGATATTCGGCCAGCAGCGACTGCAGTTCTGCGTGAGCGTAGCTGGAATCCCAGCCGGGCAGGGCGATCCCCTGGCTGACGTCGATCTGTTCGACCTCGCGGGTGCTGAAGGCAAGGCAGGTCGAGCCGTCATCGAGCTTCTTTGCCAGTTCCGTACGGGTCCAGTCGAACACCGGCATGAAGTTGTAGCAGATGACCTCGATGCCCGCGGCGGCCAGGTTCCTGATGGTCTGCTGGTAGTTCGCAATCAGCCGCTCGCGCGTCGGCTTGCCGAGCTTGATGTCCTCATGGACGGGAACCGACTCCACCACCTTGAACTGCAGCCCCGCCGCCTCGATCGTGGACTTGAGCGCCTGGATCTTGTCCAGCGGCCATACCTCCCCGACCGGCTCGTCGTAGATGGCCGAGACGATGTGGGTCATGCCCGGGATCTGCCGGATGTATTCGAGAGGAATCGGGTCGGTCGGGCCAAACCAGCGGAACGACATCTTCATGGGTGGGGCTTCCTTGGGGCGACTCTGATGCGGCAGAAGAGGGCGGAAAGGCAATCCGGCCTGAACCGGCGCGCGTCATGGCCGGCAGGCCGCGCGGCATTGGTGTACCGGATTGGATTATCTGGTTCACCAATTATGAACAGGTTGCCCAATTTTGCCGTCATGGTTTACCATGGTCTGCATCAGGCACTGTCCGGCCCATGCCTTCTTGCGGCGAGTGGTCAACCGTTGATCACATCAGCAGTCGCCGCCTTACTTGCGATGCCACATTCCACCAGCGCTCTTGCAACCCGTCCGATACTCGAGAACCCGCCGGCGGCCAGCGACCGTTCGTACTTGAGCCTGGCCAGCCAGGTGCAGGCATTGATCGCATCCGGAGAGTTCTCCGCCAATATGCGGCTGCCGTCCGAACGCACGCTGGCCGAGCGGTTCAGCGTCAGCCGTACCCTGGTGCGCGAGGCCATCATCGCGCTGGAGGTACAGGGACTGGTCGAAGTGCGCGGCGGCTCCGGGATCTACGTCTGCGCAGAAGCGCCCACGCCCGGTCGCGAGCCGTTTGAGATGCCCTGGCGGCCGGGGCCGATAGAATCACTGCGCGCCCGGGCTCTGATTGAATCGGAAATCGCCGGCCTGGCGGCCAGCGAGCGCAAGGACGGCGACCTTGACCGTATGTTCGCGGCCCTGAGCCTGATGCGCGAGCACATGGACGACAAGGAAGCCAACGAGGCGGCGGACCGGCAATTCCACCTGTGCCTGGCCGAATCGACTGGCAACAGGGTCCTGCTGCATATGGTCACCGCGCTGTGGGACAGTGGGCGCAGCGATCCGCTATGGGGCAAGATCGAGGAACACTTCCATACCACGGGGCTGCGCGAGGCATCGCAGGAAGACCATCAGCGAATCTTCGCGGCGGTGATGGCCCGCGACGCGACAGCGGCGCGAGCGGCAATGCGTAACCACCTGGAAAGGGTGATCAGCGAGTTTACGCAGGCGTGGCGTTGAGGGATAGCTCGTTGGGCAGAGCTCATAGCGCATTCCGTAGCGCCGGCCTGGTACGTCAACGATTTAACATAATATACATTATGCGAAACGCGCGTGTAGCGGCAAAGTTGTAATGTCCGGTTCTGGCTAAGTTCAAATGTCCGAGTTGGTCCAAGGTTCCCAGACCGTGGAACCCCCGGCAGACTTCCCGGTCCACTGAAATGGCCGTGGCGCGACGCCTTCCAGAAGCGGCGTGAACACCGGAAATACCGGAAAGGCTTCGTCTCCAAGGCGGACAGGCGCCTGAAGGATGAGTCGGTCATGGCCACCCCCAGCACGGTTCTTCCTCATCCGCCCATGAACATCCGACGCGGCCTCGAAACCGACGCCTCCATACTCAGCCATAGCGTTCCAGGCCAAGGCGCACTGGCCATACACCGCCGCCCAACTCGAAGCGTGGCGCGAAGACCTGACGATCGCTGGTGCATATGTCGCGCAAACCTTCACCTACGTTGCCGAAATCAATGGAAGGATCGCCGGGTTCTGTACAGTCCGCGCGACGGACGCGATGTCGGGCTGGCCGCTTGAGCATCTGTGGGTCGTGCCGGACTACATGGGCCGGGGCATCGGCCGGGCACTGCTGCAGCATGCGTCCGGCCTCGCCGCCGCCACGGGCGTGAAACAGCTCACGATCGATGCGGAACCGTATGCCGAACCGTTCTATATCGCTTGTGGCGCACGGCGTATCGGTGTCATCGATGCGCCTCTGGATGGAAATCCTTCGCGCCAGCGGCCGCAAATGCTGCTGGCAACGTCATTGGACTGAGACAGAACCCGCCGCGGGTGATGGTGAGTCCGGGTTATCCTAGCCCGCAAACAGCGCCCGGCATGGGGGGTGCCCGCAAATGCGGCGCCAGGACAGCGTGCGCCAACGCACGGAAGGAGAAGGCGGCGCGCGGCATGCTGGCGCATCGCCGTCCCCTCAGGGGGCTTGTGCTGTGCAAGCCATGGAGCGCGACTAGGATGAGCCAGCCCGAGCCCGCGGACACCGCGCCCCCGCCGCTGCCCGACCTTCTGATATTCAGCGCCCCGTTCCATCCTTCCGTGGGCGGCATGGAGCGCTTTGCCGAGGACCTCGCGCAAGGGCTGACCGACCTCGGCTACCGGATCGAGTTGGCGACGCGTACGCCGGCGGCTGCGGACGACGCGGCGGCCTTTGCCTATCCGGTCACGCGCGTGGCCGGGTATATCTCGCTGGCGCGCGCCCTGCTGCGGCACTCGCTGGTTGTGTTCGTCGGGATGACGTTCTACGACGTGTTGCTGGCGACACTGCTGCGGCGGCGCATCGTGCTGACGCATCATGGCCCGTATGCCCATTATGGCGACGGGCGCCGTTTTACCGCCGGCACCGTCAAGCGCTGGATGTCACGCTTCTACGACAACATTTGCGTCAGCCGCTACCTGGCCGGATGGTTCCCAGGACAGCCACTGGTGATCCACAACGGGTACCGCGACGACCTGTTCGCGCACTCGTCCCCGCCGCGCCGGGCGTGCAGCTTCGTTTTTGTCGGGCGCCTGGTGACCGAGAAAGGCGTAGACATGCTGCTGCGCAGTTTCGCGAAGCTGCGCGGGCTGCGGCCCGACGCCCGCCTGACGATCATCGGCGATGGACCGCAGTACGCCTTGCTGGTGGCACTGGCGAACGCGCTGGAGTGCGCCGAGGCCGTGACCTTCGCCGGCGCGCAGCCAGCGGCGGCCGTGGCCGCGATGCTGGTACAGCACGCCTGCCTGGTAGTGCCGTCGATCGGCTACGAGCCGTTCGGCATCGTGGCACTGGAGGGCCTGGCGGCCGGCTGCGAGGTCATCGTGACGCATCGCGGCGGGCTGCCCGAGGCCGTCGACCGGTTCGGCTGGGTGGTGGAGCCTGAACCGGACCGGTTATGCGAAACCATGCTGGCCGTGTGTGCCGGCGAGTCGCGCCGCACCGAACCGGCCCTGCGCCGGTTCCTGGCCGACCACCGCCGCCAGGCCGTCGCGCGCCGCTATGCGCAAGCCATCGCGGGCTTCACGCTGCCACGCCGCGGGCATTGAGCGCACCGTGGCCCTTCAGGCCACGCTATCCCGCGCAATCTAGCGCGAAGACTTTTTTGGTTTGCCGCTTTCCGCCTGGTGCTGCTTGCGCGGATCCTCGTTGCGGAATCCGCCATAGCTGCTCTGGCCGGGGTCGGCGCTGCGGCTCTTGATCTCGCTGGCATCCCGGTCCATGCGCGCACCCGGGTTCTTCTTGTCCGCGCCGCCCTTGCCTGCCGTCTTTCTGCTGGAACCTGGCTTCATCTCCAACTCCTTGTCATGACACGATGGTCGGTCTGAGAGGACTGCCTGCCCGCCCTGGCCACTTGCCTGGTCGGAAAGGGACTAGCGGTACTGGCGAGCAAGAACGACGCAACTTCTGTTCCACGAGGCAGGGCCTCCGCGCAGGAGCCGCTGGCCGTCGTCGCGGCCGCCCGCTGCGGCAAGGGCTGCCGCGGCGTTGCAGAATTTGCCGGCCGCCGTCCCCTTCCGAGACACTGCGGCCGTGCAGTGATATGCCCCCCTCCCCGGCATCTGGCTGCACAAGAACAAGACAACCGCCAACCCTGCATGCTCCCACTGCATCGGGCGTATTCCGCCACGGCCGCGACAACGCTGCGCTACCGGGACCGGAGCCTGAACGCCAGCCGCGCCGTCAGGGCGCCGCGACCATGACCACGTGCGCCTGCATCGGGCCGGCCAGCGGCCCGGCGCCGTAGGCCTGGACCAGCGCCTGCTCGCAGTGATTGGTCGCACGCATCAGGGCGTCCGGCCCGCGTGCCTCCAACTCGGTGCGCAACGGCGTGCCCTGGCAGAACGCCATGGCGGGAATGCGCGCGGCGGCGGCATGGCTGGTCTCGGCGACGGTCTCGAACACCGCGCCGGCGGTGAACCCGCCCGTGCGCAGGTCCTGCTCGATCGTGGCCTGGCTGTGGTAGCCATGCGGGACGCGCACCATGAAATCGGGCGGCGCATCGGGAAACAGCGTGGCAAGCGCCGCGGTGATATCGCGGGCAAAGGCGTTGAAGGCGATCCGGTCCCAGACGTTGAACACCAGCGTGCCGCCCGGCGCCAGCACGCGGCGCGCCTCGGCAAACGCCTTGCCCTTGTCGGGGAAGAACATCGCGCCGAACTGGCATGCCACCAGGTCGAAAGTGGCGTCATCGAACGGCAGCCGCATGGCGTCGGCCTCGCGCCATTGCACCGGGCGCGCGGTGCCGGCGGCTTGCGCGCGTGCCAGCATTGGCGCATTCAGGTCGGTGGCGACCACCAGGGTGTCGGCCGGCATGCGCGCGGCGAGCTCGCGCGTCAGCGCCCCGGTGCCGGCTGCCAGCTCCAGCACCCGGCTTGGCCGCAGTGCGGCGATGCGCCGCCCCAGGTCGGCGGCATAGGGCGCGAAGATCATCGGCACCATCAGAGCCTCATAGGTCTCGGGAATTGCCCCGGCAAAGACTTTGTCCTGGTGTTGCATGCCCATGGCCCCGCCCTCCCCTGACCGCCCTACCCAAACTCGCCGCCGTCGCCTGACTGGGTGTAGGTCACATCGCGGCGAATGTAAACCTGGCGCGCGGGGATGCGGTAAACGCCTTATGCCGGCGCGAACGCCTTCCGCTGTGGTACGCCGGCCACGGCGCGGATCTTGCGGAGCAGGCATGATCGGGCCGACTGTGACGGGCGCCCGGGCCGGCACGCGGGCAAGTTGGCGCCGTCGGTTGCAAAACGTACAGACCAGAGCATCACAATGATCCGGATCGGCATCTCAGGCTGGCGCTATGCCGGCTGGCGCGGCGTGTTCTATCCCGAGGGCCTGCCACAACGGCGGGAACTGGAATTCGCGTCGCGCGCGGTCGAGACCATCGAGATCAACGGCTCGCACTACGCGCTGCAGACGCCGAAGAGCTATCGCGCCTGGCATGAGGCCACGCCGCCGCACTTCGTCTTCAGCGTCAAGGGCCCGCGCTACCTGACCCACATGCTGCGCTTTCGCGACGACTCCGCCCGGCCAGCCATGGCCAACTTCTTTGCCTCCGGCGTGCTGGCGCTGGAGGAAAAGCTGGGGCCGGTCCTGTGGCAGTTCCCGCCCAACTTCGCCTTTGATCCGGAGCGCATGGAACGCTTCCTGTCGCTGATCCCGCACGACACGCACAGTGCCCGCGAACTGGCGCAGCAGCACAACCGCAACGTCCGGGAGCCGTGGTGCGAAACCCGGCGCCGGCGCCCGATCCGGCATGCGGTGGAAATCCGCCACGCCAGCTTCTGCACGCCGGAATTCCCGGCGCTGCTGCGCCGGCACCGTGTGGCGCTGGTCATCTCCGACGCCGTTGCCGACTGGCCCTATGCCGAGGACGTCACCAGCAACTTCCTGTACCTGCGCCTGCATGGCTCCGAGACGCTGTATGGCGGCGCCTATTCCGATGCCGCGCTGGACCGCTGGGCCGCGCGGCTGGTCATGTGGGCCAACGGCCAGGAACCCGCCGACGCACAGCGGATCTCGCCAAAACGCCCACGCGCCGCCGCGCATCGGGACATCTACTGCTATTTCGACAACGACAAAAAGGTCAAGGCCCCATTCGACGCGCAGCGCTTGCGCGCGCGCATCGAGGAGAAATAAGGTTGTGGACGAATGCTGAATTGATGCAGGTATGCGCGAATGGATGCAGTTGGCTTCGTGGATACTCCGGCAGCGCCCGCCAAGCACGACAACTCTATCAACGAGAGCCCACACTCAATCCCTGATCCTGGGCATCCACCCACTCCCCCGCGTCCGCGGATCCACCGGCAACTGCCGCTGCAGCGCAGCCTTGGCCAGCATATGCGCGCTGATCGGCGCAGTCAGGAACAGGAACGCGGTCACCAGCAATTCATGCAGGGTGGCGTCGCCGCGAAAGCCGAAGTACGCCACCGACGCCAGTACCACGCCGCCCACGCCCAGCGTGGTCGACTTGGTCGGCCCGTGCAGGCGCATAAAGAAGTCCGGCAGCCGGAACAGCCCGATGGCCCCGACCAGCATGAACACGCTGCCCACCAGCAGCAGCGCGCAGACAATGAATTCGGCAACGGGATGCAGCATGTGCCAGGCTCCTAGTATTCGATGATATCGCCGCGCTGCAGGTACTTGGACAGCGCCACGGTGGCGACAAAGCCCATCACCGCGATCAGCAGCGCGGCCTCGAAGAACACGGCCGAGTCCAGGCTGATGCCCAGCACGACGATCAGCGCGATGGCGTTGATGTTGAGCGTATCCAGCGCCACGATGCGATCGGGCAGGCTGGGCCCGCGCAGCAGCCGGCCGAGCGTCAGCAGGAAGGCCAGGCCAAGGATCGCCAGGCAGATCGGAATCACGATGGCAAGCATTGGAAGATCTCCTTGAGCGGGGTTTCATAGCGCGACTTGATCAGCGCGACCAGCGCGGCCTCTTCCTCCAGGTCCAGCACATGGACCAGCAAGGCGCGGCGGTCGTCGCTCAGTTCGGCGCAGAGTGTGCCGGGGCTGAGCGAGACGATGCTGATCAGCGCGGTGGTGGCGAGCTCATGCTCGACATCGAGCGGGACCACGATAAAAGCCGGCCGCAGCCGCGCGGTACGTCCCAGCACCATCACGGCCACTTCCAGGTTGGCCCTGACGATGTCGATCAGCACGTGGCAGCTCAGCCGCAGGATCAGGTCCGGCCGCGACAGGCGGAAGGCGCCCAGCACCAGCCAGCGGTCCGCCAGCCGGCCGATGGCCCAGCCCAGCGCCGCGCCGAGCAGCCAGTGCCCGGGCGCGACGCTCTGGACCAGCATCAGCCACATCAGCATCAGGATCAGGCTCAGCCAGGGATGGGGCAGCAGACGGCGCATCATGCCTACCCCCGTTCGCCGGGCAGCACTGCCCGCAGGTAGGCGGCGCGGTCCAGCAGTTGCGCGGCAGCATCCGCCACGTAGTCGCTGACCGGACGCGCGCCGACGGTCAGCGCCAGGTTGCCCGCCAGCAGCAGCATGCAGCAGGCCAGCTTGCGCGCATCCGGCCGCACCCGCAGGCGTGCCGCGCCGGGATGGTCTTCGTCGAGGTATTCCGGGCCTTCGGCCACGCGCTGCGCTTCATGCGGCAGGCGCCACAGCATCCGCGTGCCGGTACGCGAGACGGCGACCAGCATCAGCAAGCTGGACACCAGCACCGCGGGCCACAGCACCGGCATCCACTGCGCCGGCGTGGCGCGCAGGATCATGGCCTTGCCGAGGAAACCCGACAGCGGCGGCAGGCCGACCGCCGCGACCACGCCCACCAGGTACAGCAGCCCCGCCAGGCGCGAAGCAATGACCGGCGCGCCGTCGGTGCGCGCGGCTTCGGGCTCGAGCGCGTCGGCCAGCAGGAACAGCGCGGCCGTGCACAGCGTGGTGCTGAGCAGGTAGTACAGCGCCGCGGCCCAGCCGGCCTGGCTTTGCATCGACACGCACGCCGCCAGCAGCCCGACCGAGGCCACCACCAGGTAGCTGGTCATGGCGCGCAGCGCCGTCGCCGCCAGCGCGCCCAGCGCCCCGACCGCCAGTGTGGCCAGCGCCAGCGTGAACACCCAGTCGTGCAGGAACGGCCCCAGCAGCCCCTGCGCGCCGCCGAAGATCAGCGCGTCGCAACGCAGCATGGCGTAGATGCCGACCTTGGTCATGATGGCGAACAGCGCCGCCACCGGCCCGGTTGCGCTGCCGTAGGCGCGCGGCAGCCAGAAGTACAGCGGGAACAGCGCCGCCTTGAGCGCGAACACCAGCATCAGCATCGCGCCCGCGGCCACCGCCAGCGGCAGGTCCTGCGCCGGCAGCCCGGCCAGCCGCAGCCCCAGGTGTGCCATGTTGAGCGTGCCCGAGAGCCCGTACAGCACGCCGATCGCGACCAGGAAGAACGACGACGCCACCAGGTTAAGGATCACGTAGTGCAGGCCGGCGCCGACGCGCGCGCGCCCTGCCCCGTGCACCAGCAGCGCGTAGGAAGCGATCAGCAGGATCTCGAAGAAGACGAAGAGATTGAAGAGGTCGCCCGCCAGGAACGCGCCGTTCAGGCCCATCAGCTGGAACTGGAACAGCGCGTGGAAATGCCGGCCCTGGCGCGCCGTGCTCTCGCCCGCCGCGGCCAGCGCGGCCACCGCCAGCAGCGCGGTCAGCGCCAGCATCATCGCGCCGGTGCGGTCCAGCTGCAGCACGATGCCGAACGGCGCGCTCCAGTCGCCCATGGCATAGACCGAGATGTCCCCGCCGGCCGCATGGCGCAGCAGCAGCACCGCCACCGGCACCAGCAGCAGCGTGGCCACCGCGCTGGCCGTGCGCTGCGCGTGCAGCCGCTGGGCCGGCATCGCCGTCAGCAGCGCGCCGGCGAACATCGGGATCAGGATGGGCAGCAGCACGGCGTGGTTCATGGCCGCGGCTCCTGGCCGGCAGCGTTGTCGCCAGCGTTGCCGCCTGCGTCAGCGTGGCCGTCGCGCGTCTCCGGCTGGCCGGCGGCGTCGACATGGTCGCTGCCGGTGAGCCCGAGCGAGCGCAGCGCCAGCACCACCGCGAACGCGGTCATGCCGAACGCAATGACGATGGCGGTCAGCACCAGTGCCTGCGGCAGCGGATCGGCATAGCTGGCTCCTGGCGCAATCACCGGCGGCCGGCCGATCGACAGTCGCCCCATGCCGAGCAGGAACAGGCTGACCGCATAGGACAGCAGGGTCAGCCCCAGCACCACCGTAAACACGCGCTCGCGCAGCAGCAGGTAGATGCCGGCGGCAGTCAGGATGCCGATGGCGATGGCGTAGAGCGCGGCCATCAGTCGTCCTCCGCGGCGCGTGCCGGCGGCAGGTTGCGGACGCCCAGATGAGACACGATCACCAGCGTGGTTCCGGTCACGGTGCAGAACACTCCCAGGTCGAAGATCATGGCGGTGGCCAGCTCCACCTCGCCGATGCCAGGCAGGTGGAAGTGGCCGAAGGCGGTGGTCAGGAACGGATAGCCGAAGGCCAGGCTGCCCAGCCCGGTCAGCCCCGCCAGCAGGATGCCGGCGCCGGCGATGGCGCGGTAGTCCGGCGCGATGCGCGCTTCGGTCCAGCGCACGCCGTTGGCAACGTATTGCAGCAGCAGCGCCACCGAGGTGATCAGCGCCGCGATAAAGCCCCCGCCCGGCTGGTTGTGCCCGCGCAGCAGGATGAAGGCCGCGACCAGCAGCGTCAGCGGCAGCATCAGCCGCGCCAGCATCGCCAGCAGCAGCGGATGCGGCTGGCTGGTCCACGGCAGGCCATCGGGAGCCGCCGACGGCGTCGGCAGGCGCATGCCCTTCAGCAGGGCCTGCACCGCCAGGCCGGCGACCAGCAGCACGCAGATCTCGCCGAGCGTGTCGAAGCCGCGGAAGTCGACCAGCAGCACGTTGACCACGTTGTGCCCGCCGCCGCCCGGCACCGCCTGCTCGATATAGAACGTCGACACCGGGTCATACGGCCGGGTCATCACCGCATAGGCCGCCACCGCCAGCAGCGTGCCGCCGCCAAGTGCCAGCACGGCGTCGCGGACGCGGCGGCCGGCGCGTGCGCGGTCATTCGTCTCGCGCGGCAGGTAGAACAGCGCCAGCACCAGCAGCAGGATGGTCACCACCTCGACCGAGATCTGGGTCAGCGCCAGGTCAGGCGCCGAAAAGCGCAGGAACGCCAGCGACACCATCAGGCCACAGCCGCTCAGCAGCACCAGCGCCAGCAGCCGCTGCCGGTGCGCCACCACCACGGCGATCGCGCACAGCGACAGCAATGCCAGCGTGGCGGCGCCGATCGGGTCGATGGCGCCGGCCGGCACGCTGCCGGCCAGCGCGCCCAGGTCGGCCAGGAAATACGCCGGCACGGCCAGCATCGCCAGCAGCATCCAGGCGATATAGGTCGGCAGCGAGCCGTTTTCCAGCCAGCGCGTGACCGCCGCGGCAAAGCGTTCCAGCGCGCGCATGCCGTGTTCGAACGAGCGCCGCGCGCTCACGTGCTCGATCGCCTGCTGCCAGCGCCGCAACGCGTCGCGGCGCAGGAAGAACAGGGTCGCGCCGCCCGCCATCGACACCAGGCTCATCATCAGCGGCAGGTTGACCCCGTGCCACAGATGCAGGCTGTATTCCGGCAGCGGCGCGCGCAGCGTCGCCAGCGACGCTGCCGCGAGCAGGTCGCCGACGGTGTAGGCCGGCACCAGCCCGACCACCAGGCAGATCACCACCAGGAATTCCACCGGCACCTTCATGAAGCGCGGCGGCTCGTGCGGCGGGTAATTGGGCAGGTCCGGCTGGCCCCCGCCGAAGAACACGCCGTAGATGAAGCGCAGCGAATAGGCCATGGTCAGTGCGCCGGCCATGGTCGCCGCGGCCGGGATCACCCAGTTGAACTCGCCCAGCAGCCCCTGCGCCAGGGTCTCGCCGAAGAACATTTCCTTGCTGAGGAAGCCGTTGAACAGCGGCACCCCCGCCATCGACAGCGACGCCACGATGGCCAGCACCGCGGTGTGCGGCATATAGCGGGCGAGGCCGCGCAGGCGGTCCAGGTCGCGCGTGCCGGTTTCATGGTCGATGATGCCGGCGGCCATGAACAGCGAGGCCTTGAACACCGCGTGGTTGATGATGTGGAAGATCGCCGCCACCGTGCTGAGCTGGGTGTCGAGCCCGAACAGCAGCGTGATCAGGCCCAGGTGGCTGATGGTGGAATATGCCAGCAGTCCCTTCAGGTCGCGCTGCAGCAGCGCCAGCCCGGCGCCGACGATCAGCGTGGCCAGCCCTGTCATGCTGACCAGATAGAACCAGCTGTTGGTGCCGTCCAGCACCGGATAGAGCCGCGCCAGCAGGAACACGCCGGCCTTGACCATGGTGGCCGAGTGCAGGTAGGCCGAGACCGGCGTGGGCGCGGCCATGGCGTGCGGCAGCCAGAAGCTGAACGGAAACTGGGCCGACTTGGTGAACACGGCCAGCAGCACCAGTACCAGCATCGGCAGGTACAGCGGGTGGTGCTGCACCTTGCCGGCCTGCGCCAGCACCACCGACAGCTCGAAGCTGCCGCAGATATGGCCCAGCAGCAGCACCCCGGCCAGCAGCGCCAGCCCGCCGCCGCCGGTCACCGCCAGCGCCATGCGCGCGCCCTGGCGCGCATCGGCGCGCCACGACCAGAAGCCGATCAGCAGGAACGACAGGATGCTGGTCAGCTCCCAGAACACCACCAGCAACAGCAGGTTGCCGGCCAGCACCACGCCCAGCATCGCCGCCATGAACAGCAGCAGCAGGCAGAAGAAGCGCACCGCCGATTCATTGCGCGCCAGGTAGTAGCGCGCATACAGGATCACCAGCAGCCCCACGCCCAGCACCAGCAGCGCGAACAGGAAGGCCAGGCCGTCGAGGCGCAGTGACAGGTCCAGCCCCAGCGCGGGCAGCCACGCCACGCGCCAGCCCTGTGCGTGCCCGGGCTGCGCGAAGACCTCGCCGCGCAGGCTCAGCAGCAGCAGCAGCGCGGCCAGCGGCAAGCCGATGATGACCGGCGCCAGCAGCCGCGGGGCACGCATGCCGATCCACCACGCCAGCGCCGCGGCCAGCAGCGGCAGCGCAATCAGCAGCGGCAGCGCCATCTCCGGCCCCGTCAACCGTTGCCGGGGCCAGGGGCCGGCAGGTGCCAGCCGGCCTTGCGGCGCATGGCGGGCCGGGCCGCGGGGTGGAAGACGGATCGGGTCTGGATGGTCGGGGCGGTGGTCATGGTCTGGATTCTTTCGGCAGGCGATCCCGGCCGCTACTGTCCGGATTCTGCCGGCATTGGGCCGCCTGTGCCAGTCAGTTGGCGCGATTTGCGAAAAAAATCATCGTATCGCGCAAGAATCCGAAAGCGTGTCGCCATGCGCATGCTGGTCGCCGGCAGGGCGCAGCGCATGGCCGGCGTGCCGCGTGCAAGCCGGTCGTCGACGCGACCGGCTTGCTGGCCGGAGACCGGACCCCCTGCCTTTTGTTCAGGGCTTGGGCCGCACCGCGTCCGCGGTGCCCTGGATAAAGGCCTTGATCTTCTCGACGTCCTGCGGCATCAGCTTGCCGGTGAAGTCCGGCATGCCGCGCGCCATTGCCGGGCCCTTGAACACCACCTTGTCCAGGTTCTCGATGAAGGCCGCGTCGATATAGCCCAGGTTGGGGATATTGCCGCCGCGGTCCACGCCGGGCACGCCGTGGCACAGCACGCAGTTGCTGACGTAGAGCGCGGTGCCGTCCTTGACCAGCGCCGGATCGTACTTCACGCCCTGCAGCAGCTTGCCGGCGCGGTATTCGGCGAACGCCGGCAGCGGCGCCTTGCCGCCGAGCGCGAAGGTGTAGACCGTGCCCGGCCCTTGCCGGTTGGTGGCGCGCTGCGCCTGCCCGTAGACCCCGCCCCAGCCCACCGCGACCGAGACATACTGCCTGCCGTCGAGCTCGAAGCTGACCGGTGCGGCCACCACGCCGGTGCCGGTCGGCGATTCCCACAGCTTGTCGCCATTGCGCGCGTCGTAGGCGACGAAGCGGCCGTCCGCGGTGCCCTGGAACACCAGGTTGCCGGCCGTGGTCAGCGTGCCGCCGTTCCACGGCGAGACCAGCTCCTGCGTCCACGCGGCCTTCTGCTGCACCGGGTCCCACGCAATCAGCCGGCCGAAGGGCTTGCTTTTCGGCGGCTCGGCGTTGAGGAACTTGGCCGTGTTCCAGCCCACGTTGCCATGGGGCGTGCCGGGCTTGCCCTCATTGAACTGCCAGGTCTTGTCGTCCATCAGGTTGAGCGGCACGTGCTGCGCCGGCAGGTAGACCAGCCCGGTCTGCGGGTTGAACGACATCGGATGCCAGTTGTGTGCGCCGTACGGGCCGGGAATTGCGTCATAGGCCTTGTCGGCGGCGCGCGCCTCGGCCCGTTCGAGCGGGCGGCCGTTGGCGTCATAGCCGGTGGCCCAGTTGACGTCGACGAAGTTCTTCGCCGAGATGAACTTGCCGTTGGTGCGGTCGATGACGAAGAAGAAGCCGTTCTTGGGCGCGTGCAGGATGACCTTGCGCGGCTGCCCGTCCAGCTTCAGGTCGGCCAGCACCATCGGCTGGGTCGAGGTGTAGTCCCAGTTGTCGCCCGGGGTCTCCTGGTAGTGCCAGACGTACTTGCCGGTGTCGGGATTGAGCGCGACGATCGACGCCAGGTACAGGTTGTCGCCGCCGGCCGGGCTGCGCTTGCTGCGCGACCACGGCGCGCCGTTGCCGGTGCCGACGTACATCAGGTTCAGTTCGGGGTCGAAGGCCAGCGTGTCCCAGGCGGTGCCGCCGCCGCCCGCTTCCCAGTACTTGCCGCTCGGGTCCCAGGTCTTCGCCGCGGCCGCCATCGACTCGTCCTCGAACGGTTTGGACGGATCGCCGGGCACGGTGAACCAGCGCCACTGCTGCGCGCCGGTAGCGGCGTCGTAGGCGGTGATGTACCCGCGCACGCCGAACTCGGCGCCGCCGTTGCCGATGATGACCTTGCCCTTGAACACGCGCGGCGCGCCGGTGATGGTGTACGAATAGCGGCGGTCGATGATGGTGTCCTGCTCCCACAGCTTGCGCCCGCTGGCGGCATCGAGCGCGATCAGCCGGCCATCGTAGGCGGCAACGAACACCTTGCCCTGGTACAGCGCCACGCCGCGGTTGACCACGTCGCAGCAGCCGCGATAGCCGAGCGCGCGGTCCACCTTGGGATCGAAGCTCCAGAGCCGCTTGCCGGTGCGCGCATCGACCGCATGCACCACGCTCCACGACGCGGTCACGTACATCACGCCGTCGACCACCAGCGGCGTGGCTTCGACGCCGCGGGTCGACTCCAGGTTATAGCTCCACACCAGCCCCAGGTCGCGCACATTGGCCGTATCGATCTGCCGCAGCCGGCTGAAGCGGGTCTCGGCATAGTCCAGGCCATGGCTGGGCCAGTCGCGCGTGGTGCTGGCATTGGCACTGATGAAGGCGCCGTCGACTTTCGCCGCCGCGTTGCGCGGGGCCGCGGCGTTGGCGGGCAACAGTTGCGCCGCCAGTGCCAGGGTGGCCAGCCAGGCCGCAGCGCGTGTCCTGGTACGGCGCCTGGCCGTGGCAACTTCGGACGCAAATTCGGCGGCAACGGGATCCGTTGCCAACTTCAACGCATGGCTCATATCGTCTCCTGGAGGGCATTCTTGTTGGAATTCGGGACTGCAGGATTACGGTACTGCGCGGTATGGCGCGATGCCGGGCGGTGGCCGGGGCCCATCGATCATCGGCGAGCCCTCGCGTTATGGGTACAGGGATAACCCGGATCCGGCGGCATGGCCAGGCCGGCGACCAATATCCGCCGGATATCGCCTCGCAAGAAATGAATATTGGACGCTGCCGGCCGCCGTCGCTTAGCCTTGGCGCCAGGACAGACCCCCGCACTGCTACCCGGAGCCCCGACATGAGCCAGTTCCTTCTCTACGCACAGCAGGACCACATCGTCACCCTGACGATGAACGAGCCCGAACGGCGCAACCCGCTGACCGGCAATACCGCGGTGGCGGAATTCCTGGACGCGATCGAGCGCATCCACGGCGACCGCAGCGTGCGCGCGGTGGTCATCACCGGCGCCGGCACGGCGTTCTCGTCGGGCGGGAATATCAAGGACATGGAGCGGCAGGCGTCCGGCACGGTGCCAGGCATGGAGATCCGGCAGGACTACCGCCGCGGCATCCAGCGGCTGCCGCTGGCCCTGTTCAACCTGGAAGTGCCGGTGATCGCCGCGGTCAACGGCGCGGCCATGGGCGCGGGACTGGACCTGGCCTGCATGTGCGACATCCGCATCGCCTCGGAACGCGCGCAGTTTGCCGAGTCCTTCGTCAAGCTGGGCATCATCCCCGGCGACGGCGGCGCATGGCTGCTGCCGCGCGTGATCGGCCTGTCGCGGGCGGCCGAGATGACCTTCACCGGGCAGGCGATCGACGCCCGGCAGGCACTCGAATGGAACCTGGTGTCGCGCGTGGTCGCGCCCGACGCGCTGCTGCCCACCGCTTATGAGCTGGCTGGCCGCATCGCCGCCAATCCGCCGCACGCGGTGCGGCTGGCCAAGCGCCTGATGCGCGAGGCGATGCATACCCGGCTGGATACGCTGCTGGAGCTGTCGGCCGGCTTCCAGGCGCTGTCGCACCAGACCGCCGACCACCGCGAAGCAGTGCAGGCCTTCCTGGACAAGCGCACGCCGGTCTTTACCGGCAACTAAGGCGGCAACCGAAGCGCCGCAACGGCCCTACCCCGCCACGCCCAGCGCGCCTTCGACATTGCGCACCAGGCTGACCAGGCGCGGGCCGACATCTTCCTCCAGCTGCTTGCTCTGCTGGCTGAATACCGGCACCGACGCGGCGAAGATCCACGCCTCGCCGTCGCGGCGCGTTCGCATCGGCACCGCCACCGACTCCACCTCGCGGTGCAGATCGCGATGGCCGCGGCAGAAGCCGTGCTCCTGCAGGTCCTGCGCGGCATCGGCCAGGCGCGCCTGCAGCCACTCGGCGCGCGGCGGATCGGCGGCGCGCAGCTGGGCCAGGTAGGCCTCGCGCTCGGCCGCTTCCAGCTGCAGCAGATACGCGCGGCCCGAGCCGGTACGCGAGGCCGACACGCGCGTGCCGACCTCGGGCCGGAACACATGGCTGCCAACGCCCTGCGCGATCTCGACATAGGTCAGCGCATGGCCGCTGCCGACGATCAGCTCGACCTGCCCGGCGATATGGTCGGCCAGTTCCTGCATCGCCGGTCGCGCCAGCTGGCGGACGGTCATGCGCGCCAGCGCCGGCGCGGCCAGGTTGATCAGGCCCACGCCCGGCACATAGCGCGACAGGCGTTCCGAGTAATGCAGCAGGCCAAGCCCGCACAGCGTGTCGAGCAGCCGGAACAGGGTCGGCTTGGCCAGCCCGGTGCGCTCCATCAGTTCCCGGCTGCTGAGTTCCCGCACCGTCGGCGAGAAGCAGTTGAGGATCGAGACGCCCCGCGCCAGCGCGCTGACAAGGCGCGCCTCGCCGTCGGCATCGGTGGATGCGGGGGCCACGGAGGCATGTGGAGCATTAGTCATCGCAGGGCCTGGATCTGGAGTTTTTTGATACTCGTGTCTCAAAACCCGGATGTTGCCCTTCGCCTTTTCGAAAGTCAAACCGGGATTTTTACGTTTACATGGCGGTTTTCCGACGCCAGAATCCCAATTCATCGTATCCGACGATCACTTTTCGATACAGACGTCTCAATATCCCCGCACGACTCGCACCGCTCAGCTTTCTCAGGAGACTCCGCATGCAACAAGCCGTCATCGTCGACGCCATCCGCAGCCCGATGGGCCGCTCCAAGCCGGGTTCGGCCTTTACCGAACTCCATGCCACCGAACTGCTGGCCCAGGTGCTCAAGGCGCTGGTCGAGCGCAACCGGCTGGACCCGGGCCTGGTCGACGACGTCATCACCGGCTGTGTAACCCAGGCGGGCGAGCAATCCGCCGGCCCGGGCCGGGTAGCGTGGCTGGCGGCCGGATTCCCCGAACACGTGCCGGCCACCACCATCGACCGCAAGTGCGGCTCGAGCCAGCAGGCCGTGCACTTCGCCGCGCAGGGCATCATGGCCGGCGCCTATGACATCGTCATCGCCTGCGGCATCGAGTCGATGAGCCGCGTGCCGATGGGCTCGGCACGCATCGGCCAGAACCCGTATGGCCCGTCGATGGAAGCACGCTACGCGCCCGGCCTGGTGTCGCAGGGCGTGGCGGCCGAACTGGTCGCCGCGAAGTATGAGCTGTCGCGCGAGCAGATGGACAGCTACTCGGCCCGTTCGCACGAGCTGGCCGCCGCCGCGCGCGAAAGCGGCGCGTTCCGCCGCGAGATCGTCGGCATCAGCACGCCCAACGGCGTGGTCGAGCACGACGAGACCATCCGCCCCGGCACCTCGGTGGAAAAGCTCGGCACGCTGCAGGCGTCGTTCCGCAACGACGAGCTGAGCGCGCGCTTCCCGCAGATCGGCTGGAACGTGACCGCGGGCAATGCCTCGCAGATCAGCGACGGCGCTGCCGCCATGCTGCTGATGAGCGAGGCGATGGCGCAGCGCCTGGGTTTGAAGCCGCGCGCGCGCTTCGTCGCGTTCGACGTCTGCGGCGACGATCCGATCGCGATGCTGACGGCCCCCATCCCCGCCAGCCAGCGCGCCATCAAGAAGAGCGGCCTGAAGCTGGAGCAGATCGACCATTACGAAATCAACGAAGCCTTTGCCTGCGTGCCGCTGGCGTGGCAGCGCGCGCTCGGCGCCGACCCGGCGCGCCTGAACCCGCGCGGCGGCGCGATCGCGCTGGGGCATCCGCTGGGCGCCTCGGGCGTGCGGCTGATGACCACCATGCTGCATGCGCTGGAAGACAGCGGCCAGCGCTATGGCCTGCAGTCGATGTGCGAAGCCGGCGGCATGGCCAACGCCACCATCATCGAGCGCCTGTAAGCAACCCTTCCGTCGTTCCCGCGAAGGCGGGAATGACAGGCAGAGGATTCCTGCCCCATTCAGCAATAGCACCCTACTAGGAGACATCCATGAAACTCGAGCATATGTCCGCCGTCGTCACCGGGGGCGCTTCCGGCCTGGGCCTGGCCTGCGTGCGGCGCCTGGTGGAACGCGGCGTCGACGTGGTCATCGCCGACCTGTCGGAAGAGCGCGGCAACGCCGTGGTCGACGAGTTCGGCGGCAAGGTCTGCTTCCTGAAGGCCGACGTGACCGACACCGAGCAGATGAACGCGGTCTACGACGCTGCCGAGGCCATCGCCCCGCTGCGCGCGCTGATCCATTGCGCCGGCCTGGGCGGTCCGGTGCGCGTGGTCGAGAAGGACGGCTCGCCGGGCTCGCTGGAAAAGTACGAGTCGATCGTGCGCATCAACCTGATCGGCACCTTCAACGCGCTGCGCCTCGGTGCCGCGCGCATGGCCAAGAACGAACTGGTCGACGGCGAACGCGGCGCCTGCGTGCTGACCGCGTCGGTGGCCGCCTACGAAGGCCAGATCGGCCAGATTCCCTATGCCTCGGCCAAGGCCGGCATCGTCGGCATGACGCTGGTGGCCGCGCGGGACCTGGCGCAGCGCGCGATCCGCGTCTGCACCATCGCCCCGGGGCTGTTCGACACCCCGCTGCTGGCCAAGCTGCCCGAGAACGTGCGCGCCTCGCTCGGCGCCATGGTGCCGCACCCGGCCCGCCTGGGCGCGCCCGACGAATACGCCTCGACCGCGCTGCACATCCTGGAGAACCCCATGCTCAACGGCGAAACCATCCGCCTGGACGGCGCCATCCGCATGGCACCGCGCTAAACCGGCCGAACCAGACAGGAGAGAACTGATGAGCGATACCCTGCTGAAGGAAATCCGCGGCAACGTGATGGTGCTGACCATCAACCGTCCCGAGGCCCGCAATGCGATGGACTTCGAGACCGCCACGGCGATTGCCGCCGCGCTGGATGAACTCGATGCGCGCGATGACCTGAGCCTGGCGGTGCTGACCGGTGCCGGCGGCACCTTCTGCTCCGGCATGGACCTGAAGGGCTTCCTGGCCGGCAAGCGCCCCAGCATTCCCGGCCGCGGCTTCGGCGGCGTGACCGAGCAGCCGCCGCGCAAAGTGCTGATTGCCGCGGTCGAGGGCTATGCGCTCGCCGGCGGCTTCGAGCTGGTGCTGGCGTGCGACCTGGTGGTGGCTTCGCGCGCGGCGAAGTTCGGCCTGCCCGAGGTCAAGCGCGGCCTGGCCGCCGCGGCCGGCGGGCTGATCCGCCTGCCGCGCCGCGTGCCGTACCACGTGGCGATGGAATATGCGCTGACCGGCGACATGCTGCCGGCCGAGCGTGCCTACGACCTCGGCCTGGTCAACCGCCTGACCGATGCCGGCGGCGCGCTCGACGCCGCGCTGCAGCTGGCCGAAGCGGTCGGCGCCAACGGGCCGCTGGCGATTGCCGCCAGCAAGCAGGTGGTGGCGCAGTCCGGCGACTGGACCCGCGAGGAAATGTTCATCAAGCAGAAGCCGCTGATCGACCCGGTCTTCACTTCCGCCGACGCGCGCGAGGGCGCCGCCGCCTTCGCCGAGAAGCGCAAGCCGGTGTGGACGGGCAAGTGAAACGCCCGCACCTGACATGAGAACGGCCGGCCGCAAGCCGGCCGTTCTTGCCTTGCCAAGCAGCCCATAAACATACGTGGAGGAGACCCATGACACCCAAGCTGCCCGCATCGCTGTTCCCGTCGCTGACCCATCGCAGCGCAGCACTGGTGCTGGCCACTGCCGCGGCGCTGCCCGGCATGGTCCCCGCGGCCGCGCATGCCGCCGCCTGGCCCGAGCGGCCCATCACCATCATCGTGCCCGGCGCGCCCGGCGGCACCACCGATATCCCGACGCGGCTGGTGGCGCAGAAGCTGTCGGCCATCCTGGGCCAGCCGGTGGTGGTCGACAACAAGCCCGGCAGCGGCGGCATCATCGGCACGCAGGCCTTCATGCGCGCGGCACCGGACGGCTACACGCTGCTGGTCGGCAATACCGGCTCGCATGCGATCAACTACAGCGCCTACAAGCAGCTGTCCTACCAGCCGCAGGATTTCCTGCCGCTGACCGACCTGATCTCGTTCGCCAACGTGCTGGTGGTCGGCGCGCAGGCGCCGGTGCGCAGCGTGGCCGAGCTGGTGGCGCAGCTCAAGCATTCGCCGGGCAAGTACTCCTATGCATCGGCCGGCATCGGCCAGACCACCCACCTGACCGCCGAACTGTTCCGCCTGCGCACCGGCACCGAGGTCATCCACGTGCCGTACAAGGGCTCGACGCCGGCCACCACCTCCGTGCTGGCGGGCGAAACCACCTTCATGTTCGACAACCTGACCCAGGCGCTGCCGCAGATCCGCGCCGGCAAGCTGCGCGCGCTGGCCGTGACCAGCCCCGAGCGCCTGCCCGCGCTGCCCGACGTGCCCACCATGGCGCAAGCCGGCGTGAAGGACTTCGTGGTGATGGGCTGGCTGGGCTTCTTCGCCCCGGCCAAAACCCCGCCGGCGGTGGCGGCGGCGCTGCAGGAAGCGCTGGGCAAGGCCATGCGCGATCCCGAGGTGGTGGCGCGCTTCCGCGACATGGGCGGCGTTGCCGGCGGCGAGCCGCAGCCGAAGTTCGCCGCGCTGGTGCGCGGCGAGATACAGCGCTGGGGCGAAACCATCCGGGCGTCGAAGGTCAGCCTGGACTGAAGGGCGGGCGTTGGCCGGGCCCAAGATCCAGACGTCCTAAGGCTGGTCAGCCCGGAGCTAAGCTGTCTGGCACGCCAAGCAGCATTCGAGGGCTGACCACGGAATTGTTCCGCCTGCGCGCCAGCATCGAAGGTCATCCACGCGCCGTATAAGGGCTCGATGCCCGCCACCACTTCGGTGCTGGCGGGCCTTGGTGTTCGACGACCCGGCGCAGGCGCTGCCACCATTCCGTGCCGGCAAGCCGCCACCTTGCTTTGCGACGCAGAGTGGGCTCTTAACTTAGAGAACTTCGTGCCGTTATCCCAAGAACCGCCCCGTCGCCCGGTTCATCCCTAACTCCCTGGTGCGCTCCCGCACGGGCATTCCTTGGACAAGTGCCGCTGGGCCATATCGCCGGGCCGATGGCGCGGACACTTGCGTTCAGGGGACTTAGATGGCCGACAACCATTCTTCTTACACGTCCCAGTCGCTTTCATTGCCGCTGCTACGCGTCGAGTCTCGTCCTGAGAATCCATAGATCAGAATTTTCAACATGACTCTTATGAAAGCTCCACCTTTTTTGCCAGTTTTCGTGGCACGCGGCAAAGTTATTTAACAAATACCCGGCCTGACACCCTCGTTTTCACAAACGTTTTCATTCTTTCCTCGATTTTCAGACACGTCCTATCGACGCATTATTCAAATTGTCGGTTAATTCGTTTCCGATCGACCAGGACGAACGGTTGATCGCACACGTCTGGCTTCCCGCTCCTTGGTCCGTCGTCCTGCACCCCGGGCATTCTTGGTCGCGTCAAAAAATATATCCCTCGAAGTAACCGCATGGGTCAATGTCCTAACTCGTACATTTTCAGCGCCATACCGGTCGCCGCCTGCTTGCTGTTGGCTGGGACAGCTCTCGCGCAGGGTTCGCCAAATACTGAGGACGCGCTGCGCCGCTCCCGGCAGGAGCAAAACCAGCAATTGCAGCGAGAGCGCAATATCGAGCAGGCCGATGACCGCGCTCGCCAGGTGCAGTCACCCAATGTCTCGCTGGACGGCAGAACTGCGGAGCAGGAAGCCCAATCGACTCAGCTTCCACTCGAAGCTCCATGCTTTGCCATTGAGCACGTGCAGCTGTCAGTACCAGAGGCGCTGTCTGCCGGAATTCGCGCCCAAGGCGCGAGCGCATTGCCGATGGACACATTCCACTTCGCACAGGTCTACCTGGACCAGTACGCAGGCATATGCATCGGTCGCGACGGCCTGAACATGATTGTTCGCCGTCTGGCCGCGCAAATCCTTGGACGAGGCTACACCACCACCCGCGTGGCCGTGCCGGAGCAAGACCTTTCGTCCGGCACGTTGCGACTGTCGCTGATTCCTGGCGTCATCCGTCAGATCCGCTTTGCCGACGACTCGCTTCGTGGGATGTGGCAGAGCGCATTTCCATCCCGCCCCGGCGATCTGCTCAATATCCGGGACCTCGAACAGGGGCTGGAGCAGATAAAGCGTGTCCCCAGCCAGGATGTCGAGATGCAGATCGTCCCCGGCGAGATGCCTGGCGAATCCGATGTCGTCATTTCGGTGAAGCGGGTCAAGGCCTGGAGGGTGGTGGCTTCGCTTGACGACAGCGGCAGCAAAGGTACGGGACGCCTGCAGGGCAACCTGTCGCTGGGCATCGACAACCCGCTGGGCCTGAACGATCTCTTCAACGTTGGCGTCGGCCACGACGCCAATGTCAATCAGGGCGGACGTGGCACACGTGGCGCCAATGCCGCGTACTCCGTGCCTTGGGGAAATTGGACGCTCGGCGCCGCCGGTAGCAGCTACAACTACTTCCAGCGCATAGCCGGCGTGAATCAGGCGTTCGAGTCCAGCGGCAACTCGAGAACCGCCGAGTTCAAGGCACAGTACCTGTTCCAACGCGACCAGTTCCAAAAAAACTCCTTGCAGTTTCGCCTGGGCCACCGTTGGAGCCACGCGTTCATTGAGGACACCGAAATCCTCAACCAGCAGCGCAGCACGACTTTTGCGGAAGTCGGCTGGCTACATCGCCGATACTTCGGCGCATCGCAACTTGATCTCTCACTGGCTTACCGCTTCGGTGTGCCATGGTTCGATGGCCAGACGGAGATCCGCACGGTCGAACCTGACTTCCCCAGCCAGCGTAGCAAGTTTCTCTATCGCATCGTCACGCTCGACGCCAACCTGGTGGTGCCCTTCTCGGTGCCAGGCGGCGCCGATGGCAGCCGGTTGCCGTTGCGCTATATCACTACATTCCACGGCCAATACACCGGGCAGGCACTATTCGCAAGCGAATTCATCTCTATCGGCAATCGTTGGACCGTGCGCGGCTTCGATGGCGACGTGACGCTCGCCGCCGAGCGCGGTGCCTACTGGCGTAACGATCTGGAAATTCCCCTCGGATCGACCGGACAGACTCTTTACCTTGGACTCGACGCTGGCACCGTTGGTGGGCGCAGCGCCAGCTACCTGGCAGGCCGCACTCTGGTAGGCACGGCGATCGGCGTACGTGGCAGCCCCGTGAAGGGACTGTACTACGACGCATTTCTCGGTTGGGGGCTGGTGAAACCCGCCAATTTTCCCACGCGCTCGCCAGCGGGCGGGTTTTCGGTGTCCTACCAATACTGAGAGGCCTGCTGGTACCAGCTCCCTGTGCGCTGCCTCGGCGTGCCGTTGTTTGATGTTTGACGTACTCATAGCATGAACCACAAGCGCTTTCGTCTGATCTTCAACAAGCATCGAAACATGCTAATGGCGGTGGCCGAGTGTGCCAGCGGCGCCCGCAAGGCAGCGTCCGCGGGGCGCGCGGGGAGTACCGGAGGAATGAGTAGCGCATGTTGCGCCACGCTGCGCCCCACGGCGTGGGCAGTGTTGCTTTCACTGGGATGTGTGCCCCCGGCCGCAGCGCAGATCGTGTCCGACCCGCGCGCCGGGCACGGTCCGAACGTCACGGGGGCGCCCAACGGCACGCCGCTGGTCGGCATCACTGCGCCATCAGCGGCTGGCGTTTCGCACAACCAGTACCAACAGTTCTCGGTGGACGGGCGCGGCGCGATCCTCAATAACGCCACGGCCATCACCCCGACACAACTGGGCGGTTATGTACCGGGCAATGCCAATCTGGGTGCAAGCGGTCCGGCGCGGGTGATCCTGAACGAAGTGACAGGCCCCCACCCATCGCAATTGAACGGCTATATCGAGATCGCGGGCCAAAGAGCCGACGTGGTCATCTCAAACGGCAATGGCATTTCCGTAAATGGCGGCGGTTTCATCAATGCCAACCGCGCCACGCTGACAACGGGCGCTCCCGTGTTCGGCGGCGACGGCAGTCTCGCAGCCTTTCGTGTCACGCGCGGCGGCATCCAGGTCGAAGGTGCCGGCTTCAACGGGACCAGCCTCGATCAAGTGGACCTGATCGCACGGTCTGTCGAGGTCAACGGCAAACTCTGGGCTAACACTGCCAATGTGATCACGGGTGCCAACGAAGTGGATTACGCCAACCTCGGCGTGCGGTTGATTCAGGGCGAAGGCGCGGCCCCGACGGTCGGCATCGATGTGGCGAACCTGGGCGGGATGTACGCGAATCGCATTCGCCTGATTGGCACGGAGGCCGGCGTCGGCGTGCGCAATGCCGGCACGCTGGCTGCCCAGGCAGGTGATTTCACCATCGACGGCGCTGGCCGAGTGTCGCTGTCCGGCACAACTTCGTCGACAGGTGCGCTCGCCATCCACGGTGCGAAAGGGCTCGATAACAGCGGCTCCACGGCCGCGGGCGCCGGCCTTTCGGCTACGAGCGAAGGCGACATCCGGAACTCCGGTGCCCTGATTGCCGGACAGCACTTGCAAGTCGCTGGCCAGTCAGTGCAATCCACCGGCACCTTGGCCGCCGGCATCGACCCGAACGGCAACATGAGCCAGGGGGGCGACCTGACCGTCACTGGTTCCCAGGGTGTGGCCGCAACCGGCCAGAATCTCGCCGGCAGCAATATATCGGTCACCGGAGCCAGCGTCAGCCTCACGGGCAGCCAGACACGTGCTGCCGGCAATGTCGCGCTCACCGCGCAGACTGGCATGCTGGACCTGGCCAATGCCACCGTCACAGCAGGCCAGGGATTGACGGCAAGTACCACCGGCCTGTTGCGTAGCGACGGCGCCAAAGTGAGTGGCGCGCGGATCGACGGCAGCGCGCAGCAACTCTCTAACCAAGGCGGCACGCTGTATGCGCAAAATGGCACGGCCCTGGTGATCCGGGGCGACGCCGATAACTCCGGCGGACAGATCCTTGCCGATGCGGGCGACCTGTCGCTGTCCGCTGACGGCCTGTTGACCAATGCCGGGGGCCGCATCACGAACGCCGGAACGGGCGGGACAACGATCCACGCCCAGCGCATCGAGAACACCAGCTTCGGCGCGATCGGTGGCAATGGCGTCGCGACCATCACCACTGACCAACTGGTCAACACCGGTGGCGCTCAACTTATCGCCGGTACCAACCTCGGCTTGTACCTCACCCAGTCGGCGGACAATTCCGGCGGACAAATCTACGTCGGACAGCGCCTCACCATCGATGGCAGCCACGTCACCTGGAACAACGGCGGCGGCACCATCTCGGGCAAGTCGGTCCAGTTCG
Organism: Cupriavidus taiwanensis LMG 19424; assembly: GCF_000069785.1. NCBI lineage: Bacteria > Pseudomonadati > Pseudomonadota > Betaproteobacteria > Burkholderiales > Burkholderiaceae > Cupriavidus > Cupriavidus taiwanensis. The sequence goes on from NC_010528.1 coordinate 1,662,101, forward strand.
CCGCGAGTTCGTTGTCGAATCGACAGGGTACGGTACTGGCCAGGGATAGCCTGGATATCGGAAGCACCGGAGACATTGACAACTCGGGCGGGGTACTACAGGGCGGCCAGTACCTCGGCATACGCGCGACAGGAAGCGTCTCCAATGACGGCGGCCAGGTGATCAGTGTCGATGCCAACAGCTCCGCGGTCGTGAATGGGGCGGCCGTCACGAACACCAACGGCGGTGTCGTGGGCGGAAACGGCTCGCTTTCGCTCACGGCCGACAGGCTGGCCAATACCAACGGCGCGCAACTGGTGGCCGGGACCGACCTGGCGCTGCACGTCAGCCAGACGGGCGACAACTCGGGCGGGCAGATTCGTGCAGCGCGGGCCGTGATCATGGACGGCACCGGTGTCGCCTGGAACAACGACGGCGGCACGATCACCGCCAATGCGTTGCGGCTGGCCGGCGGGTCGCTATCGAATCGGCATGGCGCCATCGTCTCCGATGGAGCACTCTCGGCCGCAATCGGTGGCGATATCGATAACGCGTCCGGCACCATCCAGGCGGGGGATGCGTTGGCCGTTGAAGCCACTGGCGCGCTTCGCAATGCCGGGGGGAGGATTGTCGGGACCAGCGCAGCCGACGCGACGGTGCGCGCCGCGATCATTGCCAATACACATGGCGGACTGCTTGGCGGCAATGGCGCCGCATCGGTTACCGCCGACCAACTGGTCAACACCGGTGGCGCCCAGTTGATCGCGGGCACGGACCTCGGCCTGCACCTCACCCAGTCGGCGGACAACGCCGGCGGGCAAATCTATGCCGGACAGCGCCTCACGATGGAGGGTAGCCAGGTCACCTGGCGCAACGACGGAGGCACCATCTCCGGCAAGTCGGTCCAGTTTGCGGGTGCTTCGCTGTCAAACCGCCAGGGCACGATGCTGGCCGACGAGGAGCTGACTGGCTCGCTCAGCGGCAACGTGGACAACACCGGCGGAGCCCTGCAGGGCGGCGCTGCGCTGGACGTTTCGGCCGGTGGCACAGTCACCAATGACGCGGGCCAAATCATCAACACGGGCACGAGCCAGACACGAGTGGTTGCCACCAGCCTGGTCAATACGAACGGGGCCATGGTGGGAGGCAACGGCGACGTACAGGTGCAAGCGCGGCAGCTTACCAACACCACCAGGGCCCAGATCGTCTCAGGTGGCGCCCAGTTCCTCGACGTGGGCCAGTCGTTCAGCAATACCGGCGGCCAGGTTTATGGAGGGACTGGCCTGACGGTCAAAGGTGGCGCTGCTGCCCTGAATAATGACGGCGGCAGCCTCGCCTCGGGCGGCAACAGCATTGTGCATGCCGCATCGCTCAGTAACCAGGCCGGCAAGGTTATCGCCGATGGCGATATCGGCATCGATACGAGCACTCTCACCGGGGTCGGCATCGTCCACAGCGGCCAGGACCTGCGCCTCGCCATGCAGGGCGACTACGCCAATGTCGCTGGCAACCTGCTCAAAGCGGAACGCAATCTATCGGTCGGCACCACCGGCGCCTTCACCAACCAGGGGAAACTGGAGGCCGTCAACGCCCTCACGATCAACGGCAGCCGCATCGTCAACGAGGCCGGCGCGACCATCAATTCCGCGGCGACGACCTTGAACGCCACGACGGATCTCATCAATGCCGGCCGCATCGAAGGCGATATCGTTGCGACCAATAGCGATGTGCTGACCAATACCGGCACGGTGATTGGCGGCGAGGTCACCGCTAGTCACCGGGAGGTTCACAACACGGGGGCGGCGGCCATCATGGCGGCCACCGACACTCTGAACGCGTATGGCCGCGAGCTGGTCAGCAACACAGAAGGAGCGACGCTCTACAGCCTGGGCGATGTGAACATCGCTGCCAACCGCGAGCGCGACGAAAGGGGCTACCTCAAGAACCGCTCCGGCCGGGTGCTCAACGACAGCGGCACCATCGAGGGCGGCAGTGACTACAGCGTGGTCGAGATCGCGGCGCAGGAGCTGATCAACCAGCGCCCCGACCCGGTGATTGTGAGCGATACCACCGTCGATACCAAACACCAGCTCAAGCGCGAGAAGTACATCCACTGCGCGACGACCAACGCTTACCCGCAAAAGGGTTGCACTCAGGAACTTTGGGAAGGCCCCTACAAGACCCCCGTCGATGCCACCTTCACTGCCGCGCAGATCCTGTCGCGCGACAATACCAAGCAACGGCTGGTGGTCGATATCAATGGCGTCGCCACCCAGATCGACTACAACACCCTTTCCGAGAGTAACGGCGGCGTACTGCAGGTCAACTACTGGGACGGCTACGACCGTGATGTCCACTACGACCCCGGCACCGAGTATGCCACCCTCAGCGATGCGCAGCGCGGCTGGCAACGCGTCGAGATAGCGCGGGACACGACCACCACGACGACCACTGACCGCGACGCCACCCCTAATCAAGCGGCAGCAAACCTGGTGTCGGGCGGCGCCATGATTCTGGCTAACGTCGGCAGCCTGACCAACCGCTACAGCACCATTGCCGCGGGTGGCAGCATGCAGATTGGCGACCAGAGCGCCACTTCCGGCGCGCTGGAATCCGGCCAGTTCGGCACCACCACCGTCACCAATGTCGGCCAGACGCTCTACCGGCGCACGACGCAGGACATTGTTTCCACTTATGCGTGGAGCAAGGACACCAGCCAGGATGTCGGACCAGTCGCCCAGCCTGGCGTAGTGCTGGCGCCCGTCGCGGTCGGCAGGATAAGCGGCAACATTACCGCTGGCCAGCGACTTGCCATCTTCGGTGGCGACCTCCGCAACGAAGATGTCGGCAAGAGCGATCCGCTGGCGGGAACCGGCAGCACGGGCGTGTCGGGTGTGACCATCGCCGGCGCGTCGCCCATTCAGGGCAGTAATGCCGGTCAGGGCGGCGGCACCGGCGTGACCGGTCGCAGTGTTGATGCGCAATCGATCGCCGCCACCACTCTGACCAACGCGCCGATCAGCCTTCCGACCAATGGGCTGTACAAATACCATACCGAGCCCGGCTACACCTACCTGATCGAGACAGACCCGCGCTTCACCCAATACGGCAACTTCCTGTCGTCGGACTACATGCTGGGGCTGCTTGGGATCGATCCGGCCATGACGCAGAAGCGCCTTGGTGACGGCTTCTACGAGCAGAAATTGATCCGCGACCAGGTGACGCGCCTGACAGGACGGGTCACGCTCGCCGGCTACGATAGCGCCGAAGAGCAATACAAGGCCCTGATGGCCTCCGGCGTTCATGCGGCCCAGCAGTTCAACATCCTGCCCGGCATGGCGCTTACCGCGGCGCAGATGGATGCGCTCACCTCGGACATCGTCTGGCTGGTGTCGGAGACGGTCACACTGGCTGACGGCAGCACCCAGAGCGTACTAGTGCCGCGCATCTACCTCGCGCGTGCGCATGCCGCCGACCTGCAGGCCAACGGCGCATTGATTGCCGCCGATGACCTCGAGCTGCACAGCGCAGGAACCATGCGCAACAGCGGCATTGTAGACGCCAAGAGCCGCCTTTCGATTGCGGCCACGGATGATGTGGTGAACCGGGGTGCTATTCGCAGCCAGGGCACCACGGCCATCTCCGCCGGCCGCGACATCCTGAACCAGTCGGGCCAGATCAGCGGCGACAGGGTCGGGCTGGTCGCCGGGCGCGACATCCAGAACGTGACCCTGTTCGACCAGCGAGGCACGCAGTCAGCGGCAGGCAACTCGAAGGCCTCGACTAGCCTCTACGGCCAGCAGGCGGGCATCACCTCGACCGGCGATATGCTGCTCTCGGCGGGCCGGGACCTCACCGCTACCGGGTCAACCATCAATGCGGGCGGCGACGCCGCCGTGCTGGCTGGACGCAACCTCACCTTCGACGTGCTGGAAGGCAAGACCAGCCAGTCGATCTACAACAGCGACAGGCACCACAGCGAGGGCAGCCGCACCGAACATTCCGTCAGCTCCGTTGGGACCGGCGGCAGCCTCACCACCAGCAGTGGAGGTGACACCACCCTCAAGGGTACCCAGGTCAAGGCCGGCACGGACCTGACCATGGTGGCCGGTGGCGACCTGAACGCCAGCGCCGTCACCAACGAAACCACCCATGACAACGTGGCGCGCCAGAGCAGGCAGCGCCAGCAGGAGGATCACCGCCGCGACCAGAGCACAGTCGGCGTGAAACTGGAGGCGGGCGGCAACGCCACGCTGGCCGCCGTCAAGCCGACGAGCCAAGGTGGCGGGCTGGATCGTACCGATGGTAAGGGCAACGTGACGCTGATCGGGGCCAACGTGATGGCGGGCGCCGACGGTAAGGGCGGCAGCACCCTCAATGTGGTGGCCGACCGCGACGTGACCGTGGCCGAGGCGCGTGAATTGCACGACAGCAGCGTCGATATCCAGCGCAAGTTCGGCAGCTTCGTGTCCCGGACTTCCACCAGCGAGCAGTCGAGCCGCCACAGCGACATCGGCGTGGGCAGCACGCTGTCCGGCGATACCGTTCGCGTCAAGGGCGGCAACGATGTGACCATCCGCCAGAGCGCTATCGCCGCGACCGACGGCGTGGCGCTGATCGCCACACGGGGCGATGTGCTGGTGACCGCGGGGCAGAACATCCACGAGGCAAGCGACGCCTTGAAGGTCAAGAAGTCCGGTATCTCCGGCTTCGCGGGTCAGGGCGGCATCGGCGTCTCGGTGGGCAAGAGCGAGGCGTCCGGGACAAGCCATAGTCTGGCGATCACCCAGAGCGACGCGCGCAGCGTGGTCGGCGCCAGCAACGGCAACGTCGTCATCACCGCCGGCAAGGACGCCACCATCGTCGGCAGCGACCTCATCGCGGGCAGCAAAGGAGACAAGGACAAGTCCAGCGCAGGCAACATCGATATCCTCGCGCAGAACGTCACCATTGCCGAGGGCGTGGACCGCGTATATCAGGATGCCAGCCAGCGCAACCGTTCCAGCGGCCTGTCAGTCGCTCTGGTCGGGACGCCCTACGATACCGTCAAGAACCTGCAGGCGGTGCAGAAGGATCCCAGCGCTGTCTCGCGCGTGACTGGTACGGTCAAGGAGCTGGGCGCGTCAGCGCTCACCCTGCCCCAAGTCGACGTACGCATCGGCAACCAGAAGAGCAGCGCCCAGGGCTCAAGCGTCACCACCACCAGCAGCGGCAGCAGCGTGACCGGGGCCGGCAACGTGCGCGTGCGCGCCACCGGCAACGGCGAGACCGATGCCAACGGCAAGGCACTCGACGGCAACGTCCTGGTGTCCGGCAGCACGATCAGCGCCGGCGACGCCGCCATCCTGGACGCCGCGCGCGACGTGACAGTGCGCGCTTCCACCGATACCTATCAGGCCGCCAACAGCACCAGCAGCAGTGGCTGGTCCATCAGTAGCGCGTTACCCAGCCCCGGTGACGTGGCCCGCCATCTGAGCGGCGGCCCGAACAACAGCGGCGTGGGCATGGTGCCGTTTGGCACCCAGAAGAGCAACGCCACCGGCGCCACCACCAGCAGCAAGCAGAACGCCAGCGTCATCACCGGCAACACCGTGGGCGTGAAGGCCCGCACGGGAGACATCACCATCGCCGGCAGCGGCATCGCTGCCGAGGGCGATGTGGCGCTGTCGGCAGCCAAGGGCAAGATCGACATCCTGTCCGGGCAGGACACCCTGTCGCAGCGCTTGGACCGCACCAGCCGCCAGATTGGCGACCTGGGCGGCACCGGTTACTCCGGCACGGTGGGCGTGCGCAGCGAGTCGCACCACGCCGACGCCAGCCAGACCACCCAGAACACGATCCGCAGCCAGGTGGTCAGCAAATCCGGCAACGTGACCATGGCCGCGGGCGAGAACATCACCGCGCGCGGCGCCGACATCGAAGCCGGCAACGACGTGACGATGATCGGCAAGAACGTGATCCTCGATCCCGGCACGGACTCGGCGAGCCAGAACGAGCGCCATCGCACCAGTCAGTACGGCACGACCCTGGCGCTGTCAGGCTATACCGTCACGGCGGCACAGGCCGTCGAGAATGCCGCCCATGCTGTCGAGGACAAGAAGGACGGCCGGGTGGCGACGCTTTATGGAGTCCAGGCGGGCCTAGCCATCGCCAACGGCATCCAAGGCATCCAGACGGTGACCAGCGGTGGGGTAAGCCAGACGGCGGCGATCAAGGTGACCGCCAGTGTCGGTGGCGCCAGCCAGCAAAGCGAAGCGCACAGCACGTCGAGCACTAACCAGGGCACGACCATCAAGGCGGGCAACGTGGTCACCATCGTCGCGACCGGCTCCGGCCAGAAGGATGCTGACGGCTTCGCCACCGACGGCGACATCAGCGGGCACGGCGTGCAGATCGAGGGCAAGACGGTCACTCTTTCAGCGGCGCGCGATGTGAACCTCGAAAGCGCGCAGGACCGCTCTACCTTGGACAGCCGCAGTTCGGGCAGCAATGCCAGCGTTGGTGTCGGATTCGGCGTCGGCGGCGACCAGTTCGGCTTTACGCTGGAACTGGCCGCGAGCCAGAACAAGGCCAAGGCCAATGGCGAGGCGGTGACCAACCACAACTCGCATGTGGTGGCCACTGACAAGGTGACGGTGGTGAGCGGACGCGACACCAACCTCAAGGGCGCGCAGCTGATCGGCGACACCGTCGCCGGCACCGTGGGTCGGGACCTCAATATCGAGAGCCGTCCGGATACCGAGACCTACCACAGCAAGGAATCGTCGTCGGGCATGCAGGCCAGCATTTGCGTGCCGCCCTTCTGCTACGGCACCACCGTGCACGCCAGCGCGAGCCTCACCCAGGGCAATACCGACAGCACCTACAGCTCGGTGCAGGAGCAAAGCGGCATCTATGCCGGCAAGGGCGGGTTCGATGTCGACGTGAAGGGCCATACCGACCTGAAGGGTGGGATCCTGGCCAGTACGGCAGATGCGGGCAAGAACAACCTTAACACCGGGACGCTGACCACCAGCGACATCGAGAACAAGGCCGAGTACAGCAGTGATTCGACCACCATCGTGGCGAGCTACAGCGGTGGCAAGAGCTTGGACGACGCGCTGGACCAGGATGGCAATCTGATTGAGAAACATGTCCAGTGGGCAGGCAATACCAACCTGCTGCAAAGCGGCGCCAATAGCCTGGCCGCCACCGCTGCCGGCAATGCGCAAAAGTCGATTGACGGCAGTGCCGCGGGCATCACCAAGAGTGCGATTGCGCCGGGCACGGTCGTCATTACCGACAATGCGGGCCAGCAGGCGAAGACCGGCCAATCGGCCGGTGACACCGTTGCCGGCCTGAACCGCGATACCACCAACGCCAACCAGAGCATCGACAAGATCTTCGACGCACAAAAGGTGAAGGATCAGCGGGAGCTGAACCAGCTGCAGAGCCAGGTGGCGCAGCAACTGGCGCCGATGGTCTACAACCAGGTAGGTGGCCTGCTGGAGGGCCAGCCAGTGGCTACCAAGACGGCAGTGCACGCGTTGCTGGGCGGTCTGATGGCTACGGCCTTGGGTGGGGACTTTACGGCGGGGGCAGCCGGCGGCGCTGCAGCCAAACTGGCGGTAGAAACCTTCGGTCAGCAACTTCTGGGCGTGGAAGGCCTGTCGGCTGATGACAGGAAGGCGCTGGTGCTGCTGGCTGGCACTATCGTGGGCGGTGCCGCCGGTGCTGCGACAGGTGGAACCGTTGCCGATGCAGCGGCTGGCGCCAACGTTGGCAAGGTGGCGACAGAGAACAACTACCTGACCCATACACAGAAGAAGGCTCGGGCTGAGGCAACGGTTGCTTGCAAGGACGGTAATTGCAAGAAACAAGTGCAGGAGAAGTACGCCGCAGAGTATGAGAGAAATAAGGCGGCAGTCGAGAATTGCTCCAGTCAGGCAGAATGTGTGTCAGTTGCCCAAGACCTGCGCGCGGAGCAACAGGCGCAAGGTCAGCGGATGGCAGAGTTGCAAGCCAAGGGGCCGACCAACTGGACTGCGGCGGAAACTCTCGAGTACTCTGACCTGCGTTTTGGCGACGCCACGCTGAATCGCATGCGCAGTGTTGCCATCACTAATGCGAATCGGTTGGCAGGCGACAAACCGCTAGATCCCAATGCCGTTGCGAGTCTGGTGGCAGATGTCGGAATCGGCGCGGCTCCGGGCATTGCTGGCGCCATAAGTCCTAAAGGGCTAACCTATGAGGCAGCTCCGTATCACGGGTCTACCGACAATGCTGTCAAGAGCCGTGGGCCATCAAATGGACAAAGTGTTCTAGAAAATTCAGTTCAGGTAAAGGAGACATCGCCGCGCCGCGTTAGCGTTGATCCGCAAACTGGCGAATTTGTGGTTTTCGATCGAACTCTCGGTGATGTATATCACGGTCATGTCCGGGCATGGAAAGACCTTACCAGCGATATGCAGAATGCACTGGTGCGAGGCGGCTATGTGGATAGGAAAGGAAATCCGAAATGACAATGAGGTATCAAGAACCGGCCCGCATTCCTAATGCCGAGATTGACCACGTACTTGCTTCTGGTAATCCAGAGGCCATAGCCGATGCCTGTTTGAGCATCGCGTATTATGAAGATGACTGGGAATGGGCATTTAAGCGATTGAAATCTGTCGCGTTCGATCTTAACCGGCCGGACTCCTTGAGGAGCCTGGCGGTAACATGTGTTGGACATTTGGCGCGGCGAATTCATGATTTGGACGTCGCCATGGCAGAAGAGTTTCTCTTGAGCTTGGGGGGGGATCAAGCTGTTGCCAGCGCAGCGTCTGACGCTCTGGATGACCTGCGCATCTTTCGCATGAGCGACTAATCGAAGTTGCGCATGGACGCTGACCACCAGCGACATCGAGAACAAGGCCGAGTACAGCAGTGACTCGACCACGCTCGTGGCGAGCTACAGCGGCGGCAAGAGCGTGCCCGCGAGCGATCCGAACCTGGGGCCGGTGCAACCGGCGCACGTTGACTGGGCGGGCAATGCGAACCTGCTGCAAAGCGGGGCCAACAGCCTGGCGGCCACCGCTGCGGGTAACGCGCAGAAGTCGATTGACGGCAGTGCCGCTGGCGTCACCAAGAGTGCGATTGCGCCGGCCAGGGTCATCATCACCGACAACGCGAGTCAGCGGGAGAAGACCGGCAAGTCGGCCGACGAGACCGTGGCGGCCTGAACCGCGACACGGCCACCGCCAACCAGAGCATCGACAAGGTCTTCGATACACAGAAGGTGAAGGACCAACGGGAGCTGAACCAGTTGCAGAGCCAGGTGGCACAGCAACTGGCGCCGATGGTGTATGACCAAGTGGGCACGCTGACGCAGAACCAGCCAGCGGAAGTGAAGGTCGCATTGCACGCGGTCATTGGCGGTCTGATGGCGCAAGCGATGGACGGCAGTTTTGCGGCCGGCGCTGCCGGGGACGCGACCGCTACGTTGGCAGCCGAGCTGGTCGGCCAGCAGATCCTGAGCAATCCGGACTTGCAGAAGCTTTCCGAACAGGACCGCAAGGCGCTGGTGCAGATTGCGGGCACCATCGTGGCGACTGGCCGGGCATGCAGGCCAGCCTTTGCGTGCCGCCCTTCTGCTACGGCACCACCGTGCACGCCAACGCGAGCCTCACCCAAGGCAGTACCAATAGTATCTACAGCTCGGTGCAGCTTCAGCTGGCGTCGGCCAGACCGCCCACCTGACCGAGAACTTCCAGCGCTGGGGCGAAACCATCCGGGCGTCGAAGGTCAGCCTGGACTGAGCTGGCGGCCGCTCACCGGGCCCCCTTTGCCAAATCGGAAGGCGGCCCGCCCCAAAGCCAAATTGACACGGCCCGGCGCCGCGGCATACCCTCGCCTTACCCTGCGGTATATTCAGTGCCCGCTTAAATTGCAGACATTGCAGACATGGAAGGCGCCCGGGGTCCACAACGATAACGATAACCCCCGCGACGAGACCCACCGTGCCCCTCTCCCCCACTCCTTCCCGCTTCGAGGGCCTGCGCCCGGCGCTGCCGATCCTGCTCGGCGCTTCGGTAATGCTGAGCCTGGCCATGGGCCTGCGCCAGAGCCTGGGCATCTTCATGCCACCGCTGACGCGCGATATCGGCATCTCGGTGTCGGATTTCACCGTCGCCATCGCCGTGCAGAACCTGGCGTGGGGGCTGCTGCAGCCGCTCGCCGGCGCGTGGGCCACGCGCATCGGCTTCCGTCCGCTGATGATGGCGGGCTCGCTGCTGTACGTGACCGGCCTGGTGCTGCTGGCGACCGCGCACAGCCTGGTCGGCGTCACGCTCGGTGCGGGCGTGGCCATCGGCGCGTCGATGGCCTGCACCGGCAGCGCGCTGGCGATGGCGGTGGCGGCGCGGCCGGTGCCGGCGGCGCTGCGCAGCACGGTGCTGGGGCTGGTGTCGGGCGCGGGCTCGCTCGGCGCGCTGCTGGCGGCGCCGATCGGACAGATGGTGACCCAGGCCTATGGCTGGCGCACCGGGCTGGCCGCGTTCGTGCTGCTGGCGCTGGTGATGCTGCCGGCGGCGTGGGCGGCCGGGCGCGTCGACCGGCTGCCGCTGGCGACGCCGGCGGGCATCGGCCAGGACAACGCGCGCCAGGCGCTGGGCACCGCGCTGCGCCATGCGCCGTTCGTGGTGATGGCGCTGGCGTACTTTGTCTGCGGCATGCAGCTGGTGTTCCTGACCACGCACCTGCCGTCGTATCTGGACGTGTGCGGCATGGATCCGATGCTCAGCGCCGAAGCGCTGGGCGTGATCGGCGGCTTCAACGTGCTGGGCAGCATCTTCTTCGGCTGGGCCGGCGGCCGCTACAACAAGCTGATGCTGCTGGGCGGAATCTATACGCTGCGTTCGCTCGCGCTGACGTGGTATTTCTCGTCGGCACCGACGCCGCAGAGCACGCTGGTATTCGCCGCGGTCATGGGCTTCCTGTGGCTCGGGGTGGCGCCGCTGGTATCGGGCTGGATCGCCGAGACCTTCGGCCTGCGCTGGCAGGCAATGCTGGGCGGCGTGGCCTTCTTCAGCCACCAGATCGGCAGCTTTGTCGGCGCCTTCGGCGGCGGGCTGGTCTATGACGCACTGGGCTCCTATACCGTAGCCTGGCAGGCCGGCGTGGCGCTGGGGCTGGCCGCGGGGCTTGCGCAGATCGCTTTCGCGGTGGCGACGCGGCCGCGGCCGCCGTTGATGGCGACGTCCTGAGCGCGGCGGCGGTAAGAACGGGCGCGCATTGTAAATCTGGCGTCACGCGGCGCGCGCCCAGGGCGGTACGGCGCGGGCCGCGCCGCTGGAACGGTTCCTGCCTGTCTGCGCAGAGACGCAACGCCCAGACCCAAGGAGGCCCCCATGACCTCGACCGAACAGGAAATCCTGGTGTGCGGCCCGAAAGACGGCCGCTGGCATCTGGAAATGCGCACCGGCAAGGGCGCACCGGAGCGGCTCGACGGCGAGTTCGACTCGCCCGAGATGGCGATCGCCGGCGCCCAGCAGGTCTATCCGTCGATTCCGGTACGGGTGACCGATATCTCCGGCGCGCCGGCCCCGTCGGCCCCTGCGCATGAAGGATCACTGACCGACTACCACTACGGCGGCCACAGCGTCACGCAGGACGAGAAACTGACCGGCCGCGCGCATCCGTCCAGCGATACCTCGCAGCCTCCGCCCGGCCCGCATCCTTACCAGCCCACCGGACTTGGCAACCTGCCGCCAGGCACGCCGCGCCACGGCATGTACGGGGTCGCCTCCAGCCCGGCCGAGGCCGAGGCGGCCGACCGCAAGGACGAGGCGGCGCGGCGCCACACCGGCTCGCGCGACGCCGAAGACTAGCGCCCGGGACGCCAGGGCGCGCGGCAGCACGTACAATCCGGGTTTTCCTTTCGCACCGCCGCCCTTCCCGCCATGACCACCCTCGGAACGCCCCTTTCCCCCTCCGCCACCAAAGTGATGCTGCTCGGCTCCGGCGAGCTCGGCAAGGAGGTGCTGATCGCGTTGCAGCGCCTGGGCGTGGAGACGATCGCGGTCGACCGCTATGACAACGCGCCCGGCCAGCAGGTCGCGCATCACGCCCGCACCATCGCGATGAGCGACCCCGACCAGCTCAAGGCCCTGATCGAAGCCGAGAAGCCGCACCTGGTCGTGCCCGAGATCGAGGCCATCGCCACGCCGATGCTGGAAACGCTGGAAGCCGCCGGCACCGTGCGCGTGATTCCCACCGCCCGCGCCGCGCGCCTGACCATGGACCGCGAAGGCATCCGCCGGCTCGCCGCCGAATCGCTCGGGCTGCCAACCAGCCCCTACAAGTTCTGCGATTCGCTCGAAGAGTTGCAGGCCGCCATCGACGGCGGCATCGGCTACCCGTGCGTGGTCAAGCCGGTGATGAGCAGCTCCGGCAAGGGCCAGAGCAAGATCGACGGCCCCGAAGGCGTCAAGGCGGCGTGGGACTACGCCATGGCCGGCGGCCGCGTCAGCCACGGCCGCGTCATCGTCGAAGGCTTTATCGATTTCGACTACGAGATCACGCTGCTGACCGTTCGCGCGATCGGCGCCAGCGGACAGGTCGAAACCCGGTTCTGCGCGCCGATCGGCCACGTGCAGGTCAGCGGCGACTATGTCGAGAGCTGGCAGCCGCAGCCCATGCACCCGGCCGCGCTCGCCAGCGCGCAGCGCATCGCGCAGGCGGTCACCGCCGACCTCGGCGGCATGGGCCTGTTCGGCGTGGAGCTGTTCGTCAAGGGCGAACAGGTCTGGTTCAGCGAGGTCAGCCCGCGCCCGCACGACACCGGCATGGTGACCATGGCCACGCAATGGCAGAACGAATTTGAGCTGCATGCCCGCGCCATCCTCGGCCTGCCGGTCGACACCACGCTGCGCAGCCCCGGCGCCAGCGCCGTGATCTACGGCGGCGTGGAGGCGCAGGGCGTGGTCTTCGACGGCGTCGACCAGGCCTTGCGCGTGCCGCAGACCGAGGTGCGGCTGTTCGGCAAGCCGGAGAGCTTCGCCCGGCGCCGCATGGGCGTGGCGCTGGCGTATGCCGACGATATCGACACCGCGCGCACGCGGGCCAAGGAAGCCGCCAGCCGCGTGCGCCCGCGCGCGGTGGGCTGAGCCGCTGAAACGCTAGAACGCCGAAACGCCGCGCGCTACATCGGATGGCTGCCCGCGGCGGCCCCGTGCGCCGGGGCATGCTGGACCGCCTGTGCCGCCGCCACCTGCGCGGCGGCCAGCACCGGCGCGATGCGCACCCCGTTCAGGTCGGCGCCCGACGGCGCCTGGTACAGCCGCAGTCCCAGTTCCGGCAGGATCGCCAGCAGGTGGTCGAACACATCGCCCTGGATGCGCTCGTAGTCCATCCACGCGGTCAGCGCGGTAAAGCAGTAGATCTCGACCGGGATGCCCTGCGAATCGGGCTCCATCATGCGCACGTTCAGCAGCAGGTCGTGGTGGATCTCGGGATGCGCCTTCAGGTAGGCAATGCCATAGGCGCGGAACGTGCCGATATTGGTCAGCCGGCGCCGGTTGACCGGGTCGTTGCCGGCGGCGATCAGCAGCCGGTTGGCCTCGTCGACCTCGCGCTGCTTTTCTTCCAAATAGTCGTGCAGCAGGCGGAAGCGCATCAGCGCGTGGACTTCGCGGTCTTCCAGGAAGCGCACGCTGCCCGCATCCAATCGCAAGGTGCGCTTGATCCGGCGCGCGCCGGACTCGAACATCTGGCGGTAGTTGCGATAGCTCTCCGAGAACAGCTTGTAGGTCGGCACCGTGGTCACGGTGTTGTCCCAGTTCTGCACCTTGACCGTATGCAGCGCGATGTCCTTGACGTAGCCGTCGGCATTGCACTGGGGCATTTCGATCCAGTCGCCGATGCGCAGCATGTCGTTGGAGGTCAGCTGCGTGCTCGCCACCAGCGACAGCAGCGTGTCCTTGAACACCAGCAGCAGCACCGCCGACAACGCGCCCAGGCCGGACAGCATCCACAGCGGCGAGCGGTTGATCAGGATCGACAGCACCAGCACCGCGCACACCAGCCCCAGCCCCAGCCGTCCCACCTGGATATAGCCCTTGATCGAACGCGTCTGCGCGCGGCGGCTGGCGGCATACACGTCCTGCCAGGCGCCCAGCACGCCGCCGAGCATCAGGAAGAAGCACACCCACAGGCTGGCATGCGCGAGGCGCTCGATCGCCAGCGCATAGCGGCCCATATGCGGGACTTCGCCGATGCCGACGGTGATCACGGCAAAGCCCACCGCATAGCCGAAGCGCCGGTAGGCACGATGGCGCGTCAGCGCCGTGCTCCACGGGGTCTTGCCCCACACCTTCAGCACCCGGTGGGCGATGCGCGACATCACATGGCCGAACAGCCATTGCGCGAGCGCGGCGATCAGCCCCAGCGCCACCAGGTACAGTGCGATCTGCGCCCATGGATGGGCGGGAATACGTTGCTGGAACAGCTCCAGCAGGGCATCGAAATTCATGGCGGGGCGGTTCTGGCCTTGGACTAGGCCAGATAGTGTACCGAACGCGCCCGCCTCCCCTGCGTGCCGTGCCGATGCAGGTCAGGCCGGCAGCAGCTTCAATCCGCCGATGCCGACGAAGACCAGCCCGATCAGCACCAGCCGCAGTGGCGACGCGCTCTCGCCCAGGAACAGGATGCCGATCAGCGTCACGCCGATGGCGCCGATCCCGGTCCAGATCGCGTAGGCCGTGCCCACCGGCAGGTGCCGCAGGGCCGCGCTGAGCAGGTAGATACTGGCCAGCGCGGCGCCGATGCCCAGCGCCGTCGGGCCCAGGCGGGTCCAGCCGTCGGTATGTTTCAGCGCCAGTGCCATCACGATCTCGATCAGCCCGGCCAGCACCAGCAGCGTCCACGCCATCGCCATGTTTTCCTCCCTGTGCTCAGCGCCCGCCGGCACCCATTGCCGGCCAGGTCCAGCCACTGTAGGCTGTGCGGATCCGCACGAAAACTGGCGAATCTTGCAAAGGGGCTATGCAAACATGCAGGAAGCAGACTGGGACGACCTGAAGTACTTCCTGGCCGTGGGCCAGTCCGGCTCGCTGGCCGGCGCCGCGCGCGCCCTGCATGTCAACCACTCGACGGTGCTGCGCCGGCTGGCGCGGCTGGAAGACACCCTGGGCACGCTGCTGTTCGAGCGCCACGCCACCGGCTACGCCATGACCCTGGCCGGCGAGGCGCTGGCGCAGCGGCTGGCGGGGGTGGGCGAACAGATCGATGCGGCGCAGCGCCAGCTGTCCGGCCTGGACAGCCAGCTCAGCGGCCCGTTGCGCGTGACCACCACCGACACGCTGCTGGGCGCGCTGCTGATGCCGCTGTTTGCCGCGTTCCGCGCGCTGCATCCGCGCATCCAGCTGCAGCTGGTGGTCAACAACAGCTTTCTCAGCCTGAGCCGGCGCGAGGCCGATATGGCAATCCGGCCGGCGAACACGCCGCCGGAGTACCTGGTGGGCCGCCGTATCGGCCGGCTGCAAACGGCGCCGTACGCCGCGCGCAGCTACCTGCAGCAACTCGGCCTGCCGGCCGCGGCGGACAGCCCCGCGCTATCGGACTGGCCGGCCTATGACTGGGTCGTGCCGGACGAAGCGCTGTCGCACCTGGCCCAGGCGCGCTGGATCCGCGAGCACGTGCCGGAGCCGCGCCGCGTGGTCAGCGCCGACAGCCTGGTGGCGATGGCGGACGCGGTCCGCCATGGCATGGGCGCCGGCATGCTGCTGTGCCTGCTGGCCGGCGACGATCCCGCACTGGTGCGGCTGGCGCCGCCCGACGCCGCCATGGACACCGACCTGTGGGTGCTGACCCACCCCGACCTGCGGCACAGCGCGCGAGTGCGGGCGCTGGCGGATTTCCTGCATGAACGGCTCGGGCAAGGCAAATGGCTGGCGCGATGACGCAACGGCGCGGCGCGCTCACGCCGCCGGCGCATACATCTCCAGCAGCTGCTCATCCGTAAAGCCCCACTCCGCCGCGTTCTCGAACGCCACCACGGTCTCGTCGCCGTGGCGCAGGTCGACCAGCTCGGTCGGCACCGGCCGCGACTGCGACACCGAGTAGAACACCATCACCTTGGGCCGCAGCGGGTCGGCGTCATGCTGCGCGCAGACTACCGCCAGCCGGTTGGAGCGCAGCCGCAGTACGGTGCCGAGCGGGTAGATGCCGACGGTGCGCGAGAAGGCCTTGAACACGTGCCGGTCGAACAGCGTGTCGACGCGCACCGCCATGTATTCCATGGCGCGGGCCGGCGACCATGGCTGGTGCCCGGGATGGCTGGCGGTGAGCGCGTCATAGGTGTCGCAGATCGCGCCGATCCTGGCATGCACGCTCAGTTCGTGCCCCACGAGGCCAAAGGGGAAACCGCGTCCGTCCACGCGCTCATGGTGGTGAACGCAGACATCGAGCGGGATATTGGAATAGAGCCGGGCTTCGTTGAGGATGCGATAGCCGGCGGAGGGATGGCGGCGGTAGGCCTCCTCCTGCTCGGGCGTGCGCTCGCCGGCGCGGAGGTTGGCGGCTCCGGGCACGGTCAGCTTGCCGATGTCGTGCACCAGGCCGGCCAGGCCCAGTTCGCGCACCTCGTCGCCGGGCAGGCCCAGGGTGCGGCCGACTGCGATCATCAGCGCGCAGACCGCGAAGGCATGCAGGTAGTTGTCGTCGCCGCGCGCCTTGAGCCGCGCCAGCGCCAGCAGCGCCTGCCCGTGGCGCGACAGCGAGCGCGAGGCCGCGTCGACCAGCAGCAGCGCGCCGCTGACCTCCAGTGCCCGCCCCATGCGCACGTCGGCGAACATCGAACCGATCACGGCCTTGCCGGACTGCAGCAGTTCGCGCGCATGCACGATCTCGGCTTCGAGCGTGGTGGCGGGCGGCGCGTCAGCCGGGCCATCGGCGCCGGGCGCGGGCCGGGCCGAAGCCATGGCCGTGGCTGCGCCGGCCGCCTCTTCCGGCGCCGGCAGGTTGCGGCCCTTCAGGATATCGATCCAGATTTCGCGCACGCCGGCCGACTGGATCTGCCGTACCTGCTCCTCGCTGGCGACCAGGAAGCGCGCGCGCCAGAACGGATGGTTGATCCAGGGCCCGCCCAGCCTGGCGACGAACATCCCGACCTGCAATTGCTCCGACCCAATGCGTCTCAGCATGCGCCATCCCCCTCGGATGATGGATGTCTTGTTGTCGATCCGGTTATCGGCGCCGGCGGGCATAACTTGAGTGTCGGCGGCGGCAGGAACGGTGCCGCGCACCCTTGTCAAGCGCCGGCCGAATGCCCGGACGGCGCCGTCGGGCATTGCCGGCGCCGCCATGGCCGCCGCTACAATGGCTGGCCCAGTGCTCACAGACGCCAGCCAGTCGCCCCCGTTCACCCATGTCCGGAACGTACACGCTAGTCGGCATCGCCCGTGCCAAGGCGCATCGCCGCGATGCGCTGGTCTCCCAGCTCGCCGCGCTGCGCTCGCGCGGGCTGACCGAGCCCGGCTGCCTGGACTACCACGTCGGGCAGGATGCCGAGGATGCGCGGGTGTTCGTCATCTACATGGTCTGGGACTCCAAGCGCGCGCTCGAATCGCACCTGAACCGCCCCTATATGCGCGATTTCCACGCCGCGCGCGCTGACTTCGTCGAAGGCGATTTCAGCTTCCGCTGGCTCAACGCCGCCTGAGCCCCCCGGCGCCCTCGGCGCAAACCGCCACCCGGTCACTTCCCGCCCCGCCTGGGGCCGCTCCGGGGCTGCCCGCTTGTCATTCCCGCCGCACCGATCTATCACTCAAGCATGACGCCCGCCCCGGGCGCGGCAGGAGTGCACCATGGAGATCAGGGATGGATTTGCCGGCACCATCGGCCATACGCCGCTGATCCGGCTGGCCGGCCTGAGCGCCGAAACCGGCTGCGATATCTACGGCAAGGCGGAATTCCTCAATCCGGGCGGCTCGGTCAAGGATCGGGCGGCGCTGTACATCATCCGCGACGCCGAGCGGCGCGGACTGCTGAAGCCGGGCGGCACGGTGATCGAGGGCACAGCGGGCAATACCGGCATCGGCCTGGCGCACCTGTGCGCGGCGCGCGGCTACCGCTGCATCGTGGTGATCCCCGACACGCAATCCCCGGAAAAGATGGAGCGGCTGCGCATGCTCGGCGCCGAGGTACGCGCGGTGCCGGCCAAGCCCTACGCCGATCCCGACAACTACCAGAAGATCGCCGGCCGGCTGGCCGACGAAACCGAGAATGCGATCTGGGCCAACCAGTTCGACAACCTCGCCAACCGCCAGGCCCACTACGAGACCACCGGCCCGGAGATCTGGCACGCCACCACCGGCCATATCGACGCCTTCACCTGCGCCACCGGCACCGGCGGCTCGCTCGCGGGCATCGCCCGCTGCCTGAAGGAACACAAGCCGGGCGTGCGCATCGTGCTGGCCGACCCGCACGGCAGCGGCCTGTACCACTTCGTCAAGCACCGCGAGGTCAAGGCCGAAGGCAGCTCGATCACTGAAGGCATCGGCTCCAGCCGCGTCACCGCCAACCTGCAGGACACCCCCATCGACGATGCCGTGCGCATCGACGACCAGACCTGCGTCGACATGGTCTACCGGCTGCTGCGCGAGGAAGGACTGTTCGTGGGCGGGTCATCCGGCATCAACGTCGGCGCCGCGGTAGCGCTGGCGCGCGAGATGGGGCCGGGTCACACCATCGTGACGCTGCTGTGCGACCGTGGCGACCTGTACATGGGACGGCTGTTCAATGAAGCGTGGCTGCAGGGCAAGGGGCTGCAGCCGATTCCGTTCCGCCGGGCCAGCCCGGCCGGCTAGCCCGATAAAACCGGCGCCCAAACACTACTGTCATTCCCGCGCAGGCGGGAATCCAGCGTCTTTCACGTCCCCTTTGGGGATAAAGTCGCTGGGTTCCCGCCTACGCGGGAACGACAGTGCTTAACTGAACGGCATTAGCCGGCATTAGCGCCCTTAGGCCGCCTTCAGCCGCCGCCACAGCGTGGTGGGGCTGATGCCGAGGATATGGCAGGCGGCGGTCCGGTCGCCGCCGCACTCTTCCAGCACGCGCCGGATATGGTCGACCTCGCTGGATTGCTTGACGCGCGCCAGCGAGCGGCGCGCGCGCGCGGCCGGCGCCGCCGGTGCGGCCTCGGGCCCGCCCGCTGGCGCAGTGGCAAGCGCGGCATCGCCGAACAGCTCGGGGGCGGCGGCATGCAGTTCGCGCTGCAAGGCTTCGCCGTCCAGCCGGCGGCCGGCGACCAGCACCGCGATGCGCTCGGTCACGTTCTCCAGCTCGCGGATGTTGCCGGGCCAGCGGTAGCGCGCCAGCCGCGCGCGGGCCGCGGCGGGCAGGCGCTGCGGACGCTCCAGCCCCAGCCGGTCCTGCGCGCGGCGGTACAGCAGTTCGGCCAGCTCGGGCAGGTCTTCGGCGCGCTCGCGCAGCGGCGGCATGGCAATGCGCAGGATGTTGAGGCGGTAATACAGGTCTTGCCGGAAGGTGCCGTCGCGCACCATCGCCGCCAGGTCGCGATGCGTGGCGGCGATCACGCGCACGTTCACCGGCACCGCGTCGAGCCCGCCGATCGGCAGCACCTGCTTTTCCTGCAGCACGCGCAGCAGGCGCGTCTGCAGCGCGGGCGGCATGTCGCCGACCTCGTCGAGAAACAGCGTGCCGTTGTGGGCCGATTCGAACAGGCCGGCCTTGCCGCCGCGGCGCGCGCCGGTGAAGGCGCCCTCTTCGTAGCCGAACAGCTCGCTTTCCAGCAGCGCCTCGGGAAAGGCGGCGCAATTGACCGCGACGAACGGGAACGCGCGGCGCGGGCTGGCATCGTGCATGCCTTGCGCCAGCACCTCCTTGCCGGTGCCGCTCTCGCCGCCGATCAGCACGGTCGAGTCCACCGCGGCGTAGCGCCGCGCCAGTTCTCGCAGGGCCGTCATCGCCGCCGAGGTGCCGGCCAGGTCGTCCAGGCTGTAGCGCACCGCCGCCGGCCGCGCGCGGCTGCGCGAGCGCAGGTTGCGGTCGACGCGCTGGATCGCGCTGGCATCCTGGATGGTCAGCACCGCGCCGGCGGTGCCGGCCTCCGAGAGGATGGGAATGCGGTTGACCACCACCATCTTGTCGCCGAGCTTGTGGATCGCCTCGAGCTCCTTGTCGCCGCTCTGCATCACGCCTTCCAGCGCCAGGCTGGGCGCCAGCGTCTGCAGCTTGCGTCCCACCGCGGCGGCGGCCGAGGTGCCTAGGAAGCGCTCCATCGCCGGGTTGAACGACTGGATGCGCCCTTGCGCATCGACCGCCGCCACGCCCTCGTTCAGGTGCGCCAGGATAGTGTTGACGTAGTCGCGCCGGGTGGCCTCGATGCGGCGCAGGCGCGCGGCCTCGATCGCGTCTTCGAGCGCCATCCGCACCGAGTTGCCGGAGTACAGGAACACGCCGGTCAAGCCATAGCGGTCGGCCAGGTCGGTCACCAGGCCGGGACCCACCACCACCTGGATCCCCTCCTGCTTGAGCGCCTTCACCCGCGCCACGGCGTCGTCCTCGGTCAGGTAGGTATAGGCCGGCACCGACAGCGAAAACGCGCGCACGAATTCGTCGACCTCGGCATAGGTCGCCGCATGCGTGACCAGCGCAACCCGCGGCGAAATCCGCCGCGCGGTAGCCAGTGCGCTCATCACGTCGAATCCCGTGACCTTGACCAGCACCACCGGCACGTCGACATGCTGGCGCAGGTAGGCGCCGTTGGAGCCGCCGGCGACCACCACGTCGAGCCGGCCCTCGCGCACCTCGCGCGACACCGCGCTGGCGGCGGCCTCGAAGCCCTTGCCGACGATGCGGAATTCGGCGCGGTCGGCATAGGCCGGGATCAGGTCGGCAAAGGCGCGCGCGAGGCGGCTGATGCCGATCGCCCAGATGCGCGGGCGGCCTTGCGTGGAGACGGGCGGAGCCATGATGCGGTGCGGAAGGAAAGTCGGATGAAAAGCGGCAGGAACGGGCGTACAGTGCTGTCACATTGTCCGCTACGCGGCCCCGGATTTCAACTTTGAATTCCAAAATGCAGGGCCTGGATTTCAAATGTGCGGAAATCCCGGCATGGATCCCGCGGCGGAACCCGCTGCCCTGCCCATCGGCCCAATACTGGCAAGGGATTCCGGGTTTTCCTGCCGCGCTCGCAAGGCCTGGCACACCCCTTGCAGTATCCGGCTTGTCCTGTTCACCAACGCATACGCCATGACCTACTCCGCTTCCGACCTCGCGCGCTCCGCTGGGGCCCGTTTCCGCCAGGCGCTTGCCGACGAGCATCCGCTGCAGGTGGTCGGCACCATCAACGCCAACCACGCCCTGCTGGCCAAGCGTGCCGGCTACCGCGCCATCTACCTGTCGGGCGGCGGCGTCGCGGCCGGCTCGCTGGGCCTGCCGGACCTGGGCATCTCGAACCTGGATGACGTGCTGACCGACATCCGCCGCATTACCGACGTGTGCGACACGCCGCTGCTGGTCGATGTCGACACGGGCTTCGGCGCCTCGGCCTTCAACGTGGCCCGCACTACCAAGTCGCTGATCAAGTTCGGCGCCGCGGCCATGCACATCGAGGACCAGGTCGGCGCCAAGCGCTGCGGCCACCGTCCCAACAAGGAAATCGTCACCCAGGGTGAAATGGTCGACCGCATCAAGGCCGCCGTCGATGCCCGCACTGACGAGAACTTCGTCATCATGGCCCGCACCGATGCGCTGGCCGTCGAAGGCCTGGACAGCGCCATCGAGCGCGCCGTGGCCTGCGTGGAAGCCGGCGCCGATGCCATCTTCCCCGAAGCCATGACCGACCTGGCCATGTACCGCAAGTTTGTCGATGCGGTAAAGGTGCCGGTGCTGGCCAATATCACCGAATTCGGCGCCACGCCGCTGTTCACCACTGATGAACTTGGCGGCGCCGGCGTGTCGATGGTGCTGTATCCGCTGTCGGCCTTCCGCGCCATGAACAAGGCGGCGGAAAACGTCTACGCGGCGATCCGCCGCGACGGCACGCAGAAGAACGTGGTCGATACCATGCAGACCCGCGCCGAGCTCTACGAGAGCATCGGCTACCATGCCTTCGAACAGAAGCTCGACGCCCTGTTCGCGCAGGGCAAGGGCAAGTAAGGCACCAGACGCAGGCGCGGCCGGGGCGGGGATATCCCCTCCCGGCCGCTTGCACGACCAAAGACAGGCAACACCAGGCATCACACCAAGGAGACCCAGATGTCCGAAGCGCAACCGCTCGTCACTCCCAAGCCCAAGAAATCCGTCGCGCTGTCGGGCGTGACCGCCGGCAATACCGCGCTGTGCACCGTCGGCCGCACCGGCAACGACCTGCACTACCGCGGCTACGACATCCTCGATATCGCCGAGACCTGCGAATTCGAGGAAATCGCCCACCTGCTGGTGCACGGCAAGCTGCCGACCAAATCCGAACTGGCCGCCTACAAGGCCAAGCTGAAGTCGCTGCGCGGACTGCCCGCCAACGTCAAGGCGGCGCTCGAATGGGTGCCGGCCAGCGCCCACCCGATGGACGTGATGCGCACCGGCGTGTCGGTGCTGGGCGCGGTGCTGCCGGAGAAGGAAGACCACAACACCCCGGGCGCGCGCGACATCGCCGACCGCCTGATGGCCAGCCTCGGCTCGATGCTGCTGTACTGGTACCACTACAGCCACAACGGCCGCCGCATCGAGGTGGAGACCGACGATGATTCCATCGGCGGCCACTTCCTGCACCTGCTGCACGGCGAGAAGCCGTCGGCGCTGTGGGAGCGCGCCATGAACACCTCGCTCAACCTGTATGCCGAGCACGAGTTCAACGCGTCGACCTTTACCGCGCGCGTGATCGCCGGCACGGGTTCCGACATGTATTCGTCGATCGCCGGCGCGATCGGCGCGCTGCGCGGTCCCAAGCACGGCGGCGCCAACGAGGTCGCATTCGAGATCCAGAAGCGCTACGACAACCCGGACGAGGCCCAGGCCGACATCACCCGCCGCGTCGAGAACAAGGAGGTCGTGATCGGCTTCGGCCACCCGGTGTACACCACCGGCGACCCGCGCAACCAGGTGATCAAGGAAGTGGCGAAGAAGCTGTCGAAGGATGCCGGCTCGATGAAGATGTTCGACATCGCCGAGCGGCTGGAGACCGTGATGTGGGACATCAAGAAGATGTTCCCCAACCTGGACTGGTTCAGCGCGGTCAGCTACCACATGATGGGCGTGCCCACGGCGATGTTCACGCCGCTGTTCGTGATCTCGCGCACCTCGGGCTGGGCCGCGCACATCATCGAGCAGCGCATCGACAACAAGATCATCCGCCCCAGCGCCAACTACACCGGGCCGGAGAACCTGAAGTTCGTGCCGATCAAGGATCGCAAGTAAGACCGGCTGCCGGTTTGCCCGCGGGTTGCATGGATCCGAGCCTGCGGGCACAGGGGGTAGTTGGTCGCTGACACGGGGCCACTACCCCTTTTTCATACTTATATAGATTTCCCTACACCATGAATTCTGCAAACCGCAAACCGCTACCGGGCACCAAGCTGGATTACTTCGACGCGCGCGCCGCGGTCGAGGCCATCCAGCCGGGTGCCTACGACAAGCTGCCGTACACGTCGCGCGTGCTGGCAGAAAACCTGGTGCGCCGCTGCGATCCCGCCACGCTGGCGGATTCGCTGAAGCAGCTGATCGAGCGCAAGCGCGACCTCGACTTCCCGTGGTTCCCCGCACGCGTGGTGTGCCACGACATCCTGGGCCAGACCGCGCTGGTGGACCTGGCCGGCCTGCGCGACGCCATTGCCGACCAGGGCGGCGACCCTGCCAAGGTCAACCCGGTGGTGCCGGTGCAGCTGATCGTCGACCACTCGCTGGCAGTGGAATGCGGCGGTTTCGATCCGCAGGCGTTCGAGAAGAACCGTGCCATCGAGGATCGCCGCAACGAAGACCGTTTCCATTTCATCGAC
The DNA here is from genome assembly GCF_000069785.1 of Cupriavidus taiwanensis LMG 19424. Taxonomy (NCBI): domain Bacteria; kingdom Pseudomonadati; phylum Pseudomonadota; class Betaproteobacteria; order Burkholderiales; family Burkholderiaceae; genus Cupriavidus; species Cupriavidus taiwanensis. The sequence continues at coordinate 1,686,058 of NC_010528.1, forward strand.
TGGACCAAGAAGGCGTTCAGGAACGTCGATGTGATCCCGCCGGGCAACGGCATCATGCACCAGATCAACCTGGAGAAGATGTCGCCGGTGATCCACGCCGACAACGGCGTGGCCTACCCCGATACCTGCGTCGGCACCGACAGCCACACCCCGCACGTCGATGCGCTGGGCGTGATCGCCATCGGCGTGGGCGGCCTGGAAGCCGAGAACGTGATGCTCGGCCGCGCCTCATGGATGCGCCTGCCGGATATCGTCGGCGTCGAGCTGACCGGCAAGCGCCAGCCCGGCATCACCGCCACCGACATCGTGCTGGCCCTGACCGAATTCCTGCGCAAGGAAAAGGTGGTCGGCGCCTACCTGGAGTTCCGCGGCGAAGGCGCATCGAGCCTGACGCTGGGCGACCGCGCCACCATCTCGAACATGGCCCCGGAATACGGCGCCACGGCGGCGATGTTCTTCATCGACGAGCAGACCATCGAATACCTGCGCCTGACCGGCCGCACCGACGAGCAGCTCAAGCTGGTCGAAACCTACGCGAAAACCGCCGGCCTGTGGGCCGATTCGCTGCAGCACGCCGAATACGAGCGCGTGCTGAGCTTCGACCTGTCGACCGTGGTCCGCAACATGGCCGGCCCGTCGAACCCGCACAAGCGCCTGCCGACCTCGGCGCTGGCCGAGCGCGGCATCGCGGTGGACCTGGACAAGGCCCGCGCGCAGGAAGCCGAAGGCCTGATGCCCGATGGCGCCGTGATCATCGCCGCTATCACCAGCTGCACCAACACCAGCAACCCGCGCAACGTGATCGCCGCCGCGCTGCTGGCACGCAACGCCAACGCGCGCGGCCTGACGCGCAAGCCGTGGGTCAAGTCGTCGCTGGCGCCGGGATCGAAGGCGGTCGAACTGTACCTGGAAGAAGCCAACCTGCTGCCTGACCTGGAAAAGCTCGGCTTTGGCATCGTCGCCTTCGCCTGCACCACCTGCAACGGCATGTCCGGCGCGCTGGATCCGAAGATCCAGCAGGAAATCATCGACCGCGACCTGTATGCCACCGCGGTGCTGTCCGGCAACCGCAACTTCGACGGCCGCATCCACCCGTACGCCAAGCAGGCCTTCCTGGCCTCGCCGCCGCTGGTGGTGGCCTACGCCATCGCCGGCACCATCCGCTTCGATATCGAAAAGGACGTGCTGGGCACCGACCAGGACGGCAAGCCGGTGTACCTGAAGGACATCTGGCCGAGCGACGAAGAGATCGACGCCATCGTCAGGCAGAGCGTGAAGCCCGAGCAGTTCCGCAAGGTCTACGAGCCGATGTTCGCGCTGACCGCGGAAACCGGCGAGAGCGCCGCGCCGCTGTACGACTGGCGCCCGCAGAGCACCTATATCCGCCGCCCGCCGTACTGGGAAGGCGCGCTGGCCGGGGAGCGCACGCTGAAGGGGCTGCGCCCGCTGGCGCTGCTGGGCGACAACATCACCACCGACCACCTGTCGCCGTCCAACGCGATCCTGCCCAACAGCGCGGCTGGCGAATACCTGGCCAGGATGGGCCTGCCGGAAGAGGACTTCAACTCGTACGCCACGCACCGCGGCGACCACCTGACCGCGCAGCGCGCCACCTTCGCCAACCCGACGCTGATCAATGAAATGGCCGTGGTCGATGGCCAGGTCAAGAAGGGTTCGCTGGCGCGCATCGAGCCGGAAGGCAAGGTCGTGCGCATGTGGGAAGCCATCGAGACCTACATGGACCGCAAGCAGCCGCTGATCATCATCGCCGGCGCGGACTATGGCCAGGGCTCGTCGCGCGACTGGGCCGCCAAGGGCGTGCGCCTGGCCGGCGTGGAAGCCATCGTCGCCGAAGGCTTCGAGCGCATCCACCGCACCAACCTGATCGGCATGGGCGTGCTGCCGCTGGAGTTCAAGCCGGGCGTGAACCGCCTGACGCTGGGGCTGGATGGCACCGAAACCTACGACGTGATCGGCGAACGCCGGCCGCGCGCCACGCTGACGCTGGTCGTGCATCGCAAGAACGGCGAGCGCGTGGAAGTGCCCGTGACGTGCCGCCTCGACAGCGATGAAGAAGTGTCGATCTACGAGGCGGGTGGCGTGCTGCAGCGGTTTGCGCAGGACTTCCTGGAGTCGAACAAGGCGGCGGCGTAAGCTAAGGCTTCTACCGAAGCCAGTGGTGTGCTCCCCTCTCCCGCTTGCGGGAGAGGGGAGAAAACAAGCGCTTCGCTTTGCTTCCCCGCATTGGACTTCCAATCTGTACAAAGGCCCCCGGCCTAACCAGGACTAAACATTCCCATGGCCCACGTACCCCAGATCAAGATCCCCGCCACCTACATCCGTGGCGGCACCAGCAAGGGCGTGTTCTTCCGCCTGCAGGACCTGCCCGAGCGCGCCCAGGTCGCGAGCCCCGCGCGCGACGCGCTGCTGCTGCGCGTGATCGGCAGCCCCGACCCCTATGGCAAGCAGATCGACGGCATGGGCGCGGCCACGTCCAGCACCAGCAAGACCGTGATCCTGTCCAAAAGCACGCGCCCGGACCACGATGTCGACTACCTGTTCGGCCAGGTCTCGATCGACCAGCCTTTTGTCGACTGGAGCGGCAACTGCGGCAACCTGTCGGCCGCGGTCGGCCCCTTCGCCATCAGTGCCGGCCTGGTCGACCCGAGCCGTATCCCGCAGAACGGCGTGGCCGTGGTGCGCATCTGGCAGGCCAATATCGGCAAGACCATCATCGGCCACGTGCCCATGACCAACGGCGAAGTCCAGGAAACGGGCGATTTCGAACTGGACGGCGTGACCTTCCCCGCCGCCGAAGTCCAGCTCGAGTTCATGGACCCGGCGGCCGAGGAAGAAGGCGCCGGCGGCGCGATGTTCCCGACCGGCAACGTGGTCGACGACCTGGAAGTGCCCGGCGTCGGCACGCTCAAGGCGACCATGATCAACGCCGGCATCCCGACCATCTTCGTCAATGCCGAGAGCATCGGCTACACGGGCACCGAGCTGCAGGACGCCATCAACAGCGACACCAAGGCGCTGGCGATGTTCGAAACCATCCGTGCCTACGGCGCGCTGCGCATGGGCCTGATCAAGAACGTCGACGAGGCGGCCAAGCGCCAGCACACGCCCAAGGTCGCCTTCGTGGCCAGGCCGGCGGACTACACCGCCTCCAGCGGCAAGCAGGTGGCCGCGGCCGACGTCGACCTGCTGGTGCGCGCGCTGTCGATGGGCAAGCTGCACCACGCCATGATGGGCACGGCGGCAGTGGCGATCGGCACTGCCGCCGCCATCCCCGGCACGCTGGTCAACCTGGCGGCCGGCGGCGGCGAACGCAATGCGGTCCGGTTCGGGCATCCGTCCGGCACGCTGCGCGTTGGCGCCGAGGCGCAACTGGTCGACGGCGAATGGGTGGTCCGGAAGGCCATCATGAGCCGCAGCGCGCGCGTGCTGATGGAAGGCTGGGTGCGCGTGCCCGGCGACGCGTTCTGAGCCAGCCGCCAGCGCATGGCGGGCGCCGGCCGGTTCGGCCCCCGCCAAGTATGCGCTTGCGGTTATGGCGGCAGCAGTTTCATGCCGAATTGGCATAACCCTTGCGCCGCACTTCCAACGCGAATTTCTCCTCACGTATAGTCTCTGCCGCTGCCAGCGCCGGGCCTGCACCACAGTCCCGGCCGCAGGCAGCCACCGACTGAACACGGACGGCACCATTCCACCCATAAGGTATGTCGTGCCGCTTCCAGTACGGGCCACACGTTCGTATAGATACCCGAGGAGAATCATGAAACATTTCGCCCGCGTCACCACGCTGGCCGCTGCCCTGCTGTCAGCGAGCCTGATCACCGGCACCGCGCATGCGCAGCTCGCGCCCGCGGCACAGCCCGCCGCTGCCACGGCTCCGGCCGAGGCCCGCAAGGCCAACATCGTCATCATCGGCACCGGCGGCACCATTGCCGGCGCTGGCGCCGCGGCGACCAACACCGCCGCCTACCAGTCCGCCGTGGTCCCGGTCGACAAGATCATCGCGTCGGTGCCGGAGCTCTCCAAGGTCGCCAACGTCAAGGGCGAACAGATCTTCCAGATCGGCTCGGAAAGCTTCAACAACGAACGTTTGCTCAAGCTCGCCAAGCGCGTGTCGGAACTGCTCAAGCAGCCCGACGTCGATGGCATCGTGATCACGCACGGCACCGACACCATCGAGGAAACCGCCTATTTCCTCAACCTGACGCTGAAGAGCGACAAGCCGGTGGTGGTGGTCGGCTCGATGCGTCCGGGCACCGCGCTGGGTGCCGACGGCGCGCTGAACCTCTATGACGCCGTGCTGGTCGCCTCGAACCCGGCGTCGAAGGGCAAGGGCACGCTGGCCGTGCTGAACGACGAGATCCACACCGGCCGCGACGTCTCCAAGACCAACACCTTCAAGACCGAGACCTTCCGCTCGCCGTTCGGCCCGCTGGGCTACGTGGTGGAAGGCCGCACGCTGTTCTACCGCCTGCCGGCACGTCCGCATACGGTGCAGACGCAGTGGGACATCGACAAGATCGACAAGCTGCCCGAGGTCGCCGTGCTCTATGCCTACGGCAACGCCAACCCGGCCGCGGTCGACGCCGCGGTCAAGAGCGGCGCCAAGGCCATCATCTACGCCGCCACCGGCAACGGCAGCGTCGGCGACTACATGGTCGAGCCGCTCAAGGCCGCGCGCGCCAAGGGCGTGCAGATCGTGCGCGCGTCGCGCACCGGCAGCGGCGTGGTGGTACGCAATGCCGAGCAGCCGGATGACAAGTACGACTGGATCGTCACCGACGACCAGCTGCCGCAGAAGGCGCGCATCCTGATGGCGCTGGCGCTGACGCAGACCAACGACGCCAAGGCGCTGCAGCAGGTGTTCTGGAAGTACTGATCCAGGGCAGCACCGATCCGCGCGCCGCGCAGGGGTTCTCCCGGCGGCGCGCCCTCCCCCTCATCAGCCGGGCCACTGCACACCCGTGCTTCATAGCCTCCACACGGCCCGTGCCCACTATGCTGGCAGCCGGTCGCGCCAATGCCATTGGCGCGCACGGGGGTGAAGGCGAATATCCGGCGGTTAATTGCGTTAATGGGAATTACAGCGCGCGTCGGCGCATCGGCTCAAAACATGGCGCTGCTCATCAACGCCCTGGCGACCAGCACGCCCTCGTCGGGCGCTTCGGCGTACACCGAGACATCCGTCACCACCTGCCGGCGGCCGCGCCGGGCCACCGACGCCACCGCCCTCAGCGCGGCGCCTTGCGCCGGCGCCAGGTACTGGATCGACAGCGAGCCGGTCGCTCCGCCCTTCACCTCGTCCGCACTCGCGCCAGACGCCGCCGCGGCCGCGCCGGCGATGTCGATCAGCGTGGCAATGACACCGCCGTGCACGATGCTGCCGTGGGTCACGTTGGTCGGCAGGAACGGCATCTCCAGTTCGACATGGTCCGGGGCCAGGCTGGCCAGCCGCACGCCGAGGGCGCGCGCCACGGGGGATCCCAGCAGCACGGTATCGACCATGGCGCGCATGCGCGGGTCGACACCGTCTGGGCGGCGGTATTGGGATAAGGGCACGGCGGCGATGGTCTGGGGCATGGCTGGACTCCTGAAAGGGCGCGATTCCTGTCGCAGCGTAATGGCCCCCGCAGCACGGCTCAATGACCTCCGAGGTAATCCCCGCCCCCACGGCACGGCCTTTGGCCGGGCTGCCGCTGCGCTCCCGATATAATGGGCGGCCGTTTTACCCTCCGCCCTGCCGCCACCATGCCGTCACCTTCCGAATCCGCCACGCTCAGCCCCGAACCGGACCACGGCGCCACGGATTCCACGTTGTCCGAGCGTCCGGACAGCCCCTGCATCGGCATCTGCTCGACCCTGTTCGACGAGGTGTGCCAGGGCTGCGGCCGTACCGCGGCCGAGGTCAGCAACTGGGTCTTTTTCAGCGACGAGGACAAGCAGCGGGTCTGGGAGCGCATCACGCGCGAAGGCACCGGCAAGCGTTTTCGCCAGGGCTGAGAGGCCCTGGCCCGCGGCCCGTCATTCGCCGGACAGGCGCCGCTCCATCGCTTCGACTTCGCGCCGTTCCAGGCGCTGTCGTGCCAGCTTGCGCCAGCTCTCGGCCAGCGGCACCAGCGCGGCCATATCCTCCAGCGCGGCATAGTCCAGCCGGTCGACATACAGCACCTGCAGCAGGCGGTGCAGCGACCATCCGGGACAGGGCCGCGCGATCAGTTCCAGCCTGTCGCCCGCCGCCACGTCGCCGGTTTCCAGCACGCGGTAGTACCAGCCCGTGCGCAGGCTCTGCTGCACGGCGCGCGACATGCCCGCATAGCCGAAGCGGTGGTTGAGCTTCCAGCACGGCTGGCGTGCCTGCGACACCTCCACCAGCGCCGTGCCCAGGCGGAAGCGGTCGCCGATGCAGACGTCGGCCTCGGTCAGCCCCGTGGTGCTCAGGTTCTCGCCGAAGGCGCCGGGCGTGTCGAGCACACCGTCGCCGGACGCACCCTGTTCTTGCAGCGCCCGCCGCCACGCCGGGTAGTGGTCGAAGGGATAGTGATGCAGCGCTTTTTCCGGGCCGCCATGGTGCCGCGGATCGCCCTGCCCGTCGCCCTCGAGCCCGGTCGCGGTCACACGGACGCGTGCGCGCGTTGCCGTCTTGGCAATGCCGCTCGGTACGCCATTGGGGCCGAACGGGCGCACGGGCCCGGTCAGCACCGCATCGACCGGCACGCGTACGGCGGTGACGGGCTGGCTCATAGTCCGGCTTGCTCCAGCCAGCGCGCGAACATGCGCTCCCCTGCCGCCGCCACGGTGGCGCCGACTTGCGCGGTGCGCGCGCGGATGGTGCGCGGATCGATGCCGGCCCTGGACAGTTCGACGGTATGGCCGATCAGCCAGGCTTCGATATCACGCGGCATGACCTCGGGGTGAAACTGCAGCGCCAGCACCTGGTTGCCGATGGCATAGGCCTGGTTCCGTACCGCCGCGGTCGAGGCCAGCAGCTGCGCGCCGGCGGGCAGGTCGAAGGTGTCGCCGTGCCAGTGCAGGACTTCCCAGTCGGCCCCGGACAACTCGGCAAGCGGTGAATCCTGTCCGGCCGGCGTCGGCGTGATGGGGGCCCAGCCGATCTCGCGGACGCCGGGGTAGACCCTGGCGCCCGCGGCGCGCGCGATCAGCTGCGCGCCCAGGCAAACGCCGAGGATCTTGCCGCCGGCCGCCAGGCGCTGCCGGATCAGCGCGATTTCCGCCTCCAGCCACGGATAGGCCTCGGTTTCGTAGACCCCGATGGGGCCGCCCAGCACCAGCAGCAGGTCGGCCGGCTCGCTGGCGATGGGTGCCAGGTCGTCGACGCCGGCCTGGAACACCCGCAGCGTATGCCCGCGCGCGCGCAAGGCGTTGCCGATCACGCCCGCGTGCTCGAAGGCGACGTGCTGGATCACATGGGTGGTACGCGTTGTCATCAAGGGCTCCTGCCGGCAGTGAGGGAGGGAAAGGGCCACATGTTAGCGCCTGTCGCTACCTGCCGCCGGAACACCGGCATGACCTTGCCGGTGTTCCGGCATTGCCGGCAAGGCTTGCCGCGGCCCGCGCTATTTTGTCGCAGGCGCCAGCACCAGGGCGTCCGCCGCGCCGTGCGTGCCCGGGGCCGCGACAGGCGGCATGGTGATGTATTCCACCGCCGCCCATTTGCCGGTCCAGTCGCGGTAGCGCGGCAACAGCGCATTGCCGGATTGCCCGGTGGAGTCCATGAAGCGCGACGCCGCCAGGTCGGACAAGTCATAGAGCGCGCGCACGCTGGCCGCATGGGTGTTTTCGAACGGCGCCTTCTCGTCGCGCAGGTTATGCCGACCCACGTTGACCGTATAGGTGTCGCCGCCGGTCGGCACGCGCAGGTTGAACAGCGGCGCAAGGTACGCGACCTTGCCGAACGGCCGGTGCTCGGAGCGTGCCGCGTGCGCTTCGCCCCAGCGCCAGCGCGCGGGATCGTCGCCATAGCGACGCGTCAGGTCCGCCATGGCCTGCGTCCAGGCGTCGGCGATGGCATCGTCGCAGCTCTCGGCCGGGCCGGTATGGGGACGGTCGCACCAGAACGCGCCCAGCTGGCGCGGATCGCGCAGGATGTTGAGCATGGGCTGCTGCACGTTGCGCTGCTCCCACATGCGCGCAAAGATGGCCTCGCCGGTCTTTTCCTCGAACAGCCGGCGCGACAGCTCGCGCAGCCACGCGGTGACCACCAGCGGCTCGGCACGGCCGGCATCCATGGTGCCGTCCCACCGGCGCAATGCCTCCAGCAGCGCGCGCTCGCGCGGCGGGCGCGACGCATCGCTGCTGACCGGCGCGGCCAGCAGCAGCGGCAAGGCGTCGCGCACCGCCAGCGAGAGCACGTCCTTCTGGATCGCGGCAAAGCTGTCGAACGTGTGCTTCGGCGTGGCGGCCAGCAGCGTGTGGATGCGGTCGAAGCGATACGGCACCGTCCACTCGCTGGTGATGAAGTACGGATAGTCGGGCGCGACGATGCGCTGGTTGGCCGTCACGATCACGCCATCGGCGGGGTTGTACTGGTGCGGCAGCGCCTCGAACGGGATAAAGCCGGTCCAGTCATAGCGCGCATCCCAGCCGGGAGCCGGCGCCAGGCCCTTGAGGTCGTTGTCGGCGCGGCGCAGCGGCACGCGGCCCGGCGCGTAGAAGCCGATATTGCCGTCGACGTCGGCATAGACGATGTTCTGCTGCGGCGAGTGGAAGTCGCGCAGCGCGTCGGTGAAGCTGTTCCAGTCGCGCGCCTGGTTCAGCCGCAGCCCGGCCAGGAAGGTGCGGTCGTCCGGGCGCAGCGCGGTCCACTGGAACGCCACCACGTATTGCGCGCCCAGCGGCGCCGCGGCGCTGGCGAGCGACTCGGCCACATCGGAAATCACTGGCCCGTGGCGCGTGCTGCGGACCTTCATCGTCACGTCGGCGGCGCCCTTGACGCGGATGGTCTCGGTGCGGGTCTCGAACGTGGCCCACCCTTGCGGCGTCTGGTACTGGGTGTCGTTGCCCGGACGCACGCGCTCGAGATACAGGTCCTGCACGTCCGGCGCGGTATTGGTCAGGCCCCAGGCGATGCGGTCGTTGTGGCCCAGCACCACCAGCGGCATGCCGGGCAGCGTGGCGCCGGCCACCTCGAGCCCGGGCGCGCTCAGGCGCGCGAAGTACCACAGCGCGGGCGCCTGCAATCCCAGGTGCGGATCGTTGGCCAGCATCGGCTTGCCCGATTGCGTATGCGCCCCCGACACCACCCAGTTGTTCGAGCCCATCCCCTCGACATAGCCCGGCGGCGCCTTGTCGCCGACGCTGGCCATCGCGCTCGCCAGCGGCGCCAGCTGGCGGTACAGATGGCCATAGTCCATGGTGCGTACCGGCTGCTCGCCCGGATACGGCGCCAGCAGTTCGCTGATGCGGGCTACCGGCAGCACCTGCGCCAGCCGCATGCGCAGCGTCTCCTGGGTCCAGTTGCCGCCCAGGTCCCAGGCCATCATGGTCTGCCAGCCGAGCGTGTCAGCCGGTTCCCAGCGTTCGGGCCGGGTACGCAGCAGCAGGAACTCCGGCGGCAGCGGGCCCTTGCGCTGGTCGATCCACGCATTGACGCCGTCGGCATAGGCCTGCAGCGCCGCGCGCGCTTCCGGCGAGGCCTGCGCGAAGATGGCCTCGGCGTTGCGCCGCACGCCCAGCGTGCGCAGGAACTTGTCGTTATCGACCGCCGACGGCCCGAGGATCTCGGCGAGCCGGCCCGCGACGATGCGCTTGTTCATCTGCATCTGCCACAAGCGGTCCTGCGCGTGGACGTAGCCCAGCGCGAACCATGCATCGGCCTTGCTGGCGGCGCGTATGTGCGGCACGCCATGGCGGTCGCGCACCACCGTGACCGGGTCGCGCAATCCCGCGAGCACCTCGCTGCCCGACACCGGCGGCTGCGCCGCATGCCGATACCAGGCCAACGCGCCCGCGGCAGCGGCCACCGCAAGCCCCACCAGCACCGCCAGCCACCTGGTCAGCCGACCGAACCCGCGCATCGTTGCTCCCCCTTTATCCTTGTCATGTGCTTCCGCGCATTATCCTGACGAAAAAATGCCCGGGCCAGCCGGGCATTTCCTCATGCATCGCCGTTGTTGCGTGCAGGCCCTGTCAGGCAGCGGGCTTCTTCAGCTGCAGCGACTTGTACTCGAGGAATTCCTCCAGGCCGTACTTGCCCGCTTCGCGCCCGTTGCCGGACTGCTTGTAGCCGCCGAACGGCGCCTGCATGTTGAACGGTCCGCCGTTGATGTCGACCTGCCCGGTGCGAATGCGGCGCGCCACGCGGATCGCGCGCGCCTCGTCGCCGGACCACACGCCGCCGCCCAGGCCATAGATGCTGTCGTTGGCAATGCGCACCGCGTCTTCCTCGGTGTCATAGCAGATGATCGACAGTACCGGTCCGAAGATCTCTTCCTGCGCCACCGTCGCGCGCGGCTCGACGTTGCCGAGCACCGTCGGCTTGACGTAGAAGCCCTGCTCCAGCCCTTCCGGCGTCTCGGGGCCGCCGGCCACCAGCTCGGCACCCTCTTCCAGTCCGCGGCGGATATAGCCGGTCACGCGTTCCTTCTGCACGGCGGAAATCAGCGGGCCCAGCTTGCTGGTTTCCTGCAGCGGATCGCCTACGGTAAAGCCCGCGACCACCTTCTGCGCGATCGCCTTGACTTCGTCATAGCGGGCGCGCGGCACCAGCATGCGGGTGTGCGCCGAGCAGGTCTGGCCGGAGTTGAGGAAACAGGCATTGATGGTGCCCTTCACCGCCGATGGCAGGTCGGCATCGTCCAGGATCACCGAGGCCGATTTGCCGCCCAGCTCCAGCGCCACGCGCTTGACGGTCTGCGCGGCCAGCTCGGACACGCGCTTGCCGGCGCGGGTGGAGCCGGTGAACGACACCATGTCGACTTCCGGATGGCTGGCGAGCACCTCGCCCACCACCGGCCCGTAGCCCGTCACCAGGTTGAACACGCCCGGCGGCAGGCCCGCGGCCTCGATCACCTCGGCCAGCACGAAGGCGTTGAGCGGCGCCACTTCGGACGGTTTGAGTACCACGGTGCAACCCGCCGCCAGCGCCGGCGCCACCTTCAGCGTGATCTGGTTCAGCGGATAGTTCCACGGCGTGATCGCGCCGACCACGCCCACCGGCTCGCGCACCACCAGCGAATTGCCGACTTCTTCCTCGAAGCGGAATCCGTCCAGCAGCCTGGCGGCCTGGCCCCAGTTGTAGACCGGGCCGCCCACCTGGATCGCGCGCGCCAGCTTGATCGGCATGCCGACTTCGCCGGCGATCAGCTGCGCCAGTTCTTCGCTGCGCACCTTCAGCCCTTCGGCGATCTTGGCGATATAACCGGCGCGCACTGCCGGCGGCGTGGCCGACCAGCCGTCGAAGGCCGCGCGCGCGGCCTGGATGGCATCTTCGGCGTCGCGGGCCGAGCCTTCCGGAATGGTGCCCATCACCGCTTCGGTGGCGGAATGGATGACGTCGATCTTGCCGGTGCCGTGGGGCGCGACCCACTTGCCGTTAATGAAGAGTTTGTCTCGTTGTTGCATGGCCACAGTTCTCGGTTTGGTGAATTGGCGATTGCAATTTTTTGTTACTTTTATGGTGCACGCACATTGTAGAGCGGATTCCGGCCCATGTTCCGGCGCCGCGGGAAATGGCCCCGGCCGCGCCGGCCGCTCCGCGCAAGAACATGGCGATAATCGGCCGAGGGGTCACGGGCGGGATACCCGCCACGGCGCGCGCACATAACAATGACAAAGGGGGCGAGGCATGGTCGATCCGATCTACCGCAAGACGGATGCGGGGCACGACGAAATCCGCAGCCGCGCGCGCAAGCTGGACCACAAGCTGCGCGCGCTGTTGCTGATGGTCAACGGCGAGCGCCGCGAGCAGGCATTGCTGGCGCAGGTTGCGGGCATGGGGCTGGGACCGGAGGCCATGGCCGCGCTGCTGGCGCAGGGGCTGGTCGAAGCCGTCGCCGAGCCGGCAGCGCCGCCCGCGGCCCCGCCGCAGGAACCGGTGCGTGGCGGAACGCCGGCTGCCGATACCAACCTGTTCTCGGTCTACGCGATGCGCCATGCGCCGCTGGCCGAGGTAGCGGCGCCGCCACACGCCAGTGCGGCCACAGCCCACTCTCCCGCCGAGGTCCAGGCGTACCAGCGCCTTTACCATTTCTATACCGACGTGATCGGGCAGCATCTCGGCCTGCGCGGCTACATGCTGCAGGTGAAGGTGGAGAAGGCTTCCGACCTGCCCGCGCTGATGGCGCTGCGCGAACCGCTGCACGCCGCCCTGCTCAAGGCCCGTGGCGACCTGACGGCACGCGCCATCATGGCGCAGCTGGACCAGGTCCGCGACGGCAGCGCCGCCTGACACGCCAGGCGAACAGCAAAAAGGCCGCCCGGAGGCGGCCTTCAGCATGCAGCGGGGTGCGGCGCTCAGCCGTCGATGCCCTGCGACTGCAGGTACTCGTCGTACGTGCCGAGGTAGTCGGTCAGCGTGCCGTCGGTGCGCACTTCGATAATGCGCGTGGCCAGGCCGCTGACGAACTCGCGGTCGTGCGAGACGAAGATCAGCGTGCCCTGGAACTTGTCCAGCGCGATCTGCATCGACTCGATCGATTCCATGTCCATGTGGTTGGTCGGCTCGTCCAGCGCCAGCACGTTATGGCGGCCCAGCATCAGCTTGCCCCAGATCATGCGGCCCTTCTCGCCGCCGGACAGGACCTTGACGTTCTTCTTGATGTCGTCGGCCGAGAACAGCAGGCGGCCCAGCGTGCCGCGCAGCGAGGTCTCGTCATCGCCGGCCTGCGTCCACTGGCTCATCCAGTCCATCACGTCGCGGTCTTCCGGGAACTCCTCGTAGGTGTCCTGCGGCATGTAGCCGACGTTGGCGTTCTCGGCCCACTTGACCGTGCCGCGGTCCACCTCGACGCCGCGCTGCACGCCGGTCTGCACCGCGCCGTTGAGCAGGCTGCGCAGCAGCGTGGTTTTGCCCGCGCCGTTTTCGCCGATGATGGCCACGCGCTCGCCGGCCTGGATCGCCAGCGACAGGTTGTCGATGATCTTGCGGTCGTAGCTCTTGGTAATGCCCTCGACCTCCACCGCCAGGTTGTGCAGCTTCTTCTCGAACTCGAAGCGGATGAACGGGTTCTGGCGCGACGATGGCTTGATGTCCTCGACCTTGATCTTCTCGATCTGCTTGGCGCGCGAGGTGGCCTGGCGCGCCTTGGACTTGTTGGCCGAGAAGCGGCGCACGAAGTCCTGCAGCTCGCTGATGCGCTCCTTGGCGCGCGCGTTGGCGGCCATCTGGCGTTCGCGGGCCTGCATTGACGCTTCCATGTACTCGTCGTAGTTGCCCGGGTAGACCTTCAGCGTGCCGTAGTCCATGTCGGCCATGTGGGTGCAGACCGAGTTCAGGAAGTGGCGATCGTGGGAGATGATGATCATGGTGGAGTTGCGCTCGTTGAGCACGGTCTCCAGCCAGCGGATCGTGTTGATGTCCAGGTTGTTGGTCGGCTCGTCCAGCAGCAGCACGTCCGGGTTCGAGAACAGGGCCTGCGCCAGCAGCACGCGCAGCTTCCAGCCCGGCGCCACGTCGCTCATCGGGCCCTGGTGCTGCGCGGTGGGGATGCCCACGCCCAGCAGCAGCTCGCCGGCGCGCGCCTCGGCGGTGTAGCCGTCGTATTCGGCGTACTTGGCCTCGAGCTCGGCGGCCTTCATGTAGTCTTCGTCGGTCGCTTCCGGGTTGGCGTAGATGGCGTCGCGCTCCTGCGCGGCGGCCCACATCTCGGTGTGGCCCATCATCACCACATCCAGCACGCGCATGTCTTCATAGGCGAACTGGTCCTGGCGCAGCTTGCCCAGGCGGATGCCCGGCTCCAGCATGACGTTGCCCGACGACGGCTCGAGGTCGCCGCCCAGGATCTTCATGAAGGTGGACTTGCCGCAGCCGTTCGCGCCGATCAGGCCGTAGCGGTTCCCTTCGCCGAACTTGACCGAGATATTCTCGAACAACGGCTTGGGGCCGAACTGCATGGTGATGTTTGCGGTAGAAAGCACGTCTGGAACCTTGTCTGGAGAGGGTGGCGCCGCGGCGCGGGCCGGAAGCATTCCGGCGGCCATGGATGGCGCTGCGGCACGGGCCACGCCCGGTTCATGCGAGAACCCGGCAGGAAGTCACGAAATAACCGCACATTCTATCATCCGGACGCATTCCTTGCGACCGGCACGCGCGGCGGCGGCAGGAAGATTCAGGCCAGCGGCGGCAGCACCGGATAGCCCGAGAACGCCATGCTGAAGCCATCGGCACGTGCCGACAGACGCACCTGCGCACCGACCGGCAGCGTCAGCTTGCGGGCGCAATGCCCGAACGGCAATCCGGTCAGCACCGGCACCGGCAGCTGCTCGCGCAGGTAGGCGACCACGGCGTCCATGTCGTAGCCGTTGTCGTAGTCGGTGACGCGGTAATTGGAGAAATCGCCCAGCACGATGGCCCGCTGGGCACCCAGCACGCCGGCCTGCTGCAGCTGGACCAGCATGCGCTCGACCCGGTACGGCGGCTCGTTGATGTCTTCCAGGAACAGCACCCCGCCCTGCACCTGGGGCATGAACGGCGTGCCCAGCAGGCTGCACAACATGGCCAGGTTGCCGCCCCACAGCGTGCCTTCGATGCTGCCGGAGAACGGCTGGCCGCCCGGCTGCGGCGCGGCGATGTCGACGCGGTAGGCCGGGTCGCGCAGGATGCCTTCGAAGTGCTCCCACATATAGGCGTCGACAGGCTCGGCGCCAAAGTCGGCCAGCAGCATCGGCCCGGCAAAGGTGACGCCGCCCGTGGCCGCCAGATAGGCCAGCTGGAACGCGGTGAAGTCGCTGTGGCCGACGATGGGCGTGCCGCTGGCACGCGCCTGCGCGGCAATGCGGGCAAAGTCGACCTGCGCCAGCAGGCGCGCGATGCCATACCCGCCGCGCACCGCCAGCGTCAGCTCATGCGGCACGCCGGTGCCGATGGCGTGCAGGTCGGCCAGCCGCTCGGCGTCAGTGCCGCCGAAGCGCAGGTAGCGCCGCGCCAGCACGTCCGGGTTGGTCATGTGGTAGCCGTGGTGCTTGAGCCAGGCGCAGCCCCGCGCAGCGGTGGCGACATCGTGCGGGTACCCGGACGAGGCAATCAGTCGGACTTCGGTATGCGGCCTGCTGTTCGGCGTGCTCATGCTTCAGTGTCGTGGTTCGGGTCGGGTGCCGCGGCGGGCGCCGGCTGGCGCGCTGCCTTCTGCGCGCGGCGCCGGGCGCCGAAGAAGTCCTTCAGCATCTGGCCGCATGGGTCGGCTAGCACGCCGCCGGCGATGGTGGTCTGGTGGTTGAGTTGCGCCTGCTCGAACAGGTTGACCACGCTGCCGGCGGCGCCGGTCTTGGGGTCGCTGGCCCCGAACACCACATGCCGCAGCCGCGCGTGCAGGATCGCGCCGCTGCACATGGCGCACGGCTCCAGCGTCACGTACAGCTCGCACTCGGGCATGCGGTAGTTGCCGATCACCTGCGCGGCGGCGCGCAGGGCCTGCATTTCGGCGTGCGCCGACGGGTCGACCGAGCGAATCGGCAGGTTGTGGCCGCGCGCGATGATGGTGTCGTTCCAGACCACCACGGCGCCCACCGGCACTTCGCCCGCGGCTTCGGCCAGGCGGGCCTCTTCGAGCGCGGCGCGCATATAGCGCGCGTCGCGCTCCGCGGCCTGCGCCGGATCGTCCGGCAGTGCGCGCGGCGCGCGCAACGGCAGTGGCGGCGGCTGGGTCATCGTCGCCCGCTCAGTCCTGCGCGGGCAGCACCGCCGGTGCGCTGACCTCGGCCCAGCAATTGGGCGTTTCGAACAGCACCAGCCGGGTCAGTTGCAGGTGGTGGCCGAAGCAGTCCTTGAACACCGGCGCCAGGATATCGAAAGCCACCTGGGCCAGGTTCTCGACCGTGGGGATCGCGTCGAGCACCACGGTCTTGTGCCCTTCCATCGATTGCAGGAAGTTCAGCAGCGCGGTGTCGCCGCGGTAGATCAGGAAGGCGTGGTCCCACTTGCTCACCAGGTGCTCGTTGGCAAGCGCCTTGATATCGCCGAAATCCAGGATCATGCCGTCATCCGAGGCGCCCTCGCGGTGGAGGACCTCGCCCGACAGCGTCAGGTCCAGCCGGTAGCGGTGCCCGTGGATATTGCGGCACTGTCCGCAGTGGTTGGGAATGCGGTGGCCGGAGTCGAACTCCAGCCGGCGGGTGATGGAAACTTGTTTGCTCATGTGTACCGGCGCCGGTGCCGGCCGCCTGCGTTGAAGCGGACGCCGCGCGTGCGCCCGAAGCCTCTATTGTGGACTGAATTTACTGCGCGATGCTGGCCGGTTCGCTCACGGGCGCGCCGCCGGCCCGGCCGCTCAGCGGATGCCCAGCAGCTTGTGCGTTTGCAGCGACAGCCGCCAGCGCGGGTGGCGCTGGCAGAACGCCACCGCGGCGGCCGTATTTTCGCGCGCCAGCGGACCGTCCATGGCCTGCACCAGGAAATGGCGGAAATCAAGCTTCTCGTATGCGGCAAAGTCCTGCCCGTCCTGCGGGATCACCACCTTGAGCTCGTCGCCGCGCGTCACCACCAGTTCCGAGCCCATCTTCGGGCTGACGCAAACCCAGTCGATGCCGGGCGGCACGGCAATCGTGCCGTTGGTCTCGATCGCGATCTCGAAGCCATGCGCATGCAGCGCCTCGATCAGCGGCGCGTCGAGCTGCAGCAGGGGCTCGCCACCGGTACAGACCACCAGCGGCTTGCCGCCGGCACCCTGCGGCCACTCCGACGCAACCACCGCCGCCAGTTCCGCGGCGGTGCGGTACTTGCCGCCGCGCGTGCCATCGGTGCCGACGAAATCCGTATCGCAGAACTGGCACACCGCGCTGGCGCGGTCTTCCTCTCGGCCGCTCCACAGGTTGCAGCCGGCAAAGCGGCAGAACACCGCGGCGCGGCCGGCGTTGGCGCCTTCGCCCTGCAGCGTATAGAAGATTTCCTTGACGGCGTAAGTCATGCGTGGGGTCTCTCTCGGACCGTAAACAGCGGTTCGCAGCGGTTCGGCAGCGTCTTGCTGGCCGGGGTTCAGTAAAGGATGGGCAGGGCCGGAGCCGGACCTCGCGCCGCGTGGTCGCATTGGCGCGTGGTCGCGCACTCGATGTGGACCGGACGTATCGATCGGGGCGGCTGTGCTGGCAGCGCGTGGGCTGCCGGGTGGGGCTGTCCTGGCCTGTCGCAGGCTGCGCCCGGCACGGGGCCGGACGTGCCGCAAGTATACCAGAGGCCCCAGGACTTCCGCTTGGCCGCCCTTGGGCCAGCCGGCTACCAGAGCGCCGGGCACGACCGGGAAAGGTGATGCGCAGCGCTCGCGCCGGGCCCGTGCCGGCCCGGCGCCCGCGCGCCTACTTCAACCCGAGATAGTCGCGCTTGCCGATCTGCACGCCCTTGTGGCGCAGGATGTCGTAGGCAGTGGTCACGTGGAAGTAGAAATTGGGCAAGGCAAAGCCGAGCAGGTAGGACTTGCCGTCGAAGCGCAGCGGCCCCTGGGGCAGCTTCAGCTCGACCACGCGCTGTTCGCTGCCTTCCAGCTGCGCCGGCGTGATCTGCTCCAGGAACACGATGGTGCGGCCGATGCGGTCCTGCAATTCGGCGAAGGTGGTTTCGGTGTCGGCAAACGACGGCACCTCGATCCCGGCCAGCCGCGCCGCGCAGCCCTTGGCGGCGTCGCTGGCACGCTGCACCTGCGCCGGCAGCGGGTCCATGTCGGCAATCAGGCGGGTCTGGATCAGGTCGGCAGGGTCCATCCCCTGCGCCTGTGCGTGCGCCGCGCCCTTGGCGAGGATCGCGTCAAGATTGCCCAGCGCGCGGATAAACGGAGGGATCGAAACGTCGTACATCGAAAGTGCCATGGAGCGTCTCCTGTGCAGGGGTCGGGTTTCTTGTATCGCTGGCCCGGGCATGTGCCCCGGACCGCAGCCGCGAGCATAGACCGGATTGGCCATCGCTGCCGGATCCTGCGCCAGTAGCCGGCAACCTGATTTAACATATCCGGCCATCGTCCCCCGCAACCCTGCCGCCCCGCTGCCAGCGTCCGCCATGAACGCGCCGTTCCCTCTCCGCACGGAATGCCCGCCCGGTGCCTGCATCTGCGGGCGCGAAGCGCTGCTGAGCGACCCGCATGCCGACTTGCGCGTGCTGCGCCTGACGCGCGCCGAGGAAAAACGGCTGGTCGAACGGCTCGAAAACCTGACCAGCCTGGCCGAGCTGCAACGCATGGAGGGCCTGATGCAGGCGCAGCTGGGCATCGTGCTGAGCATTACGCCCAGCGCGCGCGGCGTGCGTACCGTGCGCGGCATCAGCATCCAGGTGCTGGAGCAACCGGGGCTGTGCCGCAAGATCCGCCAGTCGATTCCGTCCGCGATCCGCCGCAGCATGGAGGCGCATCCCGAGATCGCCTACGCGATCGTGGATGCGCACGACCTGCTCGGCGGGACTTGAGCGCGCCGCTCAGGCGTTGCTGTCCGCCAGCCGCAGCGCGTGCTCGCGCACATCCGCCGGCCATGCCGCGATCTGCCGGGCGAAACCCGCCAGATCGCTGGCGAACAAGGCCCGGCTCGCCTCCTCGAAACCGGGCAGGTCGCCGGCAATCGCCACCATGAAGTGATAGGCGCGCTCGCTGGCCGCGCGGCTGCGGTCCCTGCCGGCAGTGTCGCGGCGCGCCTGCTCGACCAGCTTGCGCAACGCCACCGACGCGCCGCCGGGCTGCGTGGCCAGCCAATCCCAGTGGCGCGGCAGCAGCGTCACCTCGCGCGCTACCACGCCGAGCTTTGGCCGGCCACGGCCGCGCGGCTCGGCCGCTTCGATGCCCTCGCCGACCTCGCCGCTCCCGCCTGACGCCAGTTGCGGCGCCGCCAGCTGCGCCGCGCGCGCGGCCGAACGCGCCACCACTTCGGCTTCGGTACCGCTGGTGTCCAGGTCGATCGAGCGGCCGGTGCTGTCGTCGAACACCAGCACGGGCCCGGCCGCGCCGGCCTGCAGCGCCCGCCTGAGCGCGAGCGCATTCTCCGGCAGCGGGCCGGAGGCAATGCGACGGTGGCCGTCGAAGGTGGTGAAGTGGTGAGGCGTTGGCCCGGTCATGGCAAGTCCGCGAAAGAGGAAAAGGAACATGTCCAAATATTACCCGGATAAAATAAGAAGTCAATATTACCCGGGTAAATTATGGCCACGTGGCCGCCGGCCTGTAGGACCGCGCCCGATACCTGCGCCCGCATCGCTGACCTATCACTGAAACGTAGGCAGAACAAGCGGAGGTCAGGCGGCATGACGACTTCATACTGGGCAGCCGGCACCGCCCTGACCAGCCCGCCCCTTGACGGCGACGCGGAGTGCGACGCATGCGTGATCGGCGCGGGGATCGCGGGACTGTCGGTCGCCTATGAACTGGCCGCGGCCGGGCTGGCCGTGATCGTGATCGATGCGCAGGGACCCGGCGCAGGCGAGACCGGCAGGACCACCGCGCACCTGATGACGGCCTTCGACGATTATTTCTCCTATGTCGAACGCCACCTCGGACACCAGGCGGCACGGCAGGTGGCGCGCAGCCACGCGGCGGCGGTGTCGCGGATGGAAGCGATCTGCGCCGCCGAGTCCATCGCTTGCGACTTCCGGCGCGTCGACGGCTACCTCTTTGCCGAATCGTCCGATGGCGAGGACCTGCTCGCCAGGGAACTGGAAGCCGCGCACCGCGCCGGGCTCGAAGACGTCGAACGGGCCAGCGACGTGCCGACCGGCAAGGTGCTGCTGCGCTCGGCACTGCGTTTTCCGCGCCAGGGGCAACTCCATCCGCTGAAGTACCTGGGCGGCCTGGTCGACGCGATCCAGCGCCGGGGCGGCAAGGTATATGGCAAGACCCGGGCCATGGAAGTCAGCGATGGCCACCCCGCGACCGTGGACACGGCCAGCGGCGCGCGCATCCGGGCCGGCAGCGTCGTCGTCGCCACCAACACGCCGTTTATCGACCGCTTTGCCATTCATACCAAGCAGGCGGCGTACCGCACGTTCGTGGTCGGCATGAAAGTGCCGCGCGGCAGCATGCCGCCGAGCCAGTTCTGGGACACGCTGGAACCGTACCATTACGTGCGCATCGCCGGCGACTTCGATCCCGACTACCAGTTGCTGATCAGCGGCGGCGAGGACCACAAGGTCGGCCAGGCCGACGATGCCGGACAGCGCTTCGCCAGGCTGGCCGACTGGACCCGCCAGCGCTTCCCGGTAGTCGACGCACCCGTGTTCGCGTGGTCGGGCCAGGTGATGGAGCCGGTCGACGGGGTCGCCTTTATCGGCCGCAACCCAGGTGATGCCAACGTCTACGTCGTGACCGGCGATTCCGGCAACGGCATGACCCACGGCGCGATCGCCGGCATGCTGATCCGCGACCAGATCACGGACCGCACCAATGACTGGGCCGAACTTTACGATCCGTCCCGCAAGTCGTTGACGGCCGTGGTCGAGTACGCGCGCGAGAACGCCAATGTGGTGGTCCAGTACGCCGACTGGCTCGGCAAGGACGACGGCGTCGCGCTCGATGCCATCGCCCCGGGCGCAGGGCATGTGGTCAGGGCCGGCGGCCGCCACGTGGCCGCGTTCCGCGATGCGGATGACGGCCTGCACACCTTCGACGCCACCTGCCCGCACCTGAAATGCCTGGTCCAGTGGAACAGCCTGGAGCAATCCTTCGATTGTCCATGCCATGGCTCGCGCTTCGGCGTCGATGGCTCGGTGCTGCATGGTCCGGCGAAAGGTGGGCTGGAACCCGTCGATGTGACACGGGACGACCAGCGCCATCATTGAACGGGGAGGCACGCCGCGCCGGCGCGGCGAACCGTAAGGGCCCTTGCGCGCCCTGAACGTCAGAGGAGTCGCCATGCTTACCCCCGCCAGCATTGCCAAGCACCCGATCCATCCGATGCTGATCACCATCCCCATCGGCTTGTGGATCTTTTCCTTTGCCTGCGACCTGATCCGCTATTTCGGCGGCGACAGTCCCAACTGGCCGGTGGTGGCACTCTATGCCATGGTCGGCGGCATCATCGGCGCGTTGCTCGCAGCCCTGCCCGGTCTGATCGACCTGCTGTCGCTGCCGAGCGGCATCCGCCGCATTGCGCTGCTGCACATGGGCATCAACCTGACGGTGGTCGTGCTCTATGTAATCAACGCCTGGTGGCGCATGCGCGGGGCCGGAGCGGGCGCCATCGTGCTGTCGGCGATCGCCATCGGCCTGCTGGTGGTATCCGGCTGGCTGGGCGGGAAAATGGTGCATGTCCATGGCGTGGGCGTGCAAACGCCGCCGGCACCGGTGCGGTAACCAGCCGCGCCCTACAGCAGGTCGCGCAGCTTGTAGTACCACATCCCCAGCACCAGCGCGGGAGTCCGGAACAGCGCGCCGCCCGGGAAGCGATGATGCCGGATGCGGGTAAAGACATCGAACCGCGAGGCATCGCCGCTCATCGCTTCGGCAATCAGTTTGCCCGCCATGCCGGCAAACGACAGCCCGTGGCCGGAGAAACCCTGCGCATAGTAGAGGTTGGTGCCGATGCGGCCCAGGTCGGGCGCCCGGTTCATGGTGATATCGACAAAGCCGCCCCAGGAATAGTCGATATTCAGGTCCGCCGTCTGCGGAAAGACCTGCAGCATGCGTGCGCGGATGCGCTGCACCAGGTTCCCGGGCGGGCGCGCGCTGAAGGTCTCGCCGGCGCCGAACAGCAAGCGGTTGTCGGCACTGAGACGGAAATAGTCGACGATCAGGTTGTTGTCGGATACCGCGACCCGGCTCGGCATCAGCGCGCTGGCCCGCTGCGCGTCCATCGGCTCGGTCGCGATCATGTATGTCCCCACCGGCATGATGCGTGCCGCGATTTCCGGCGCGAGATGGTCACCGAACTCGCCCAGGTAGACGTTGCCCGCCAGCACCACCTGCCTGCATCGCACTTCGCCCTCCGCCGTCTTCACCACCGGCCCGTTGTCGCGCTCGACGCGATAGGCGGCCGAATTCTCGAACACCTCGACCCCCTGCCGCCGCGCCGCGTCGCCCAGCCCCAGGCAGTATTTGAGCGGATGCAGGTGGCCCGAGTGCGGGTCATACGCGCCGGCGACGAAGCGGTCGCTGGCGACATGGCGGCCAAGCTGCGCGCGCTCGACCCATTCGAGCGGATAGTCGTAGCGTTCGCGCATATGGCGCACCCAGCGGCGCAGGCCCTCGACCTTGTGCGGCCTTGGCGCCAGCGTCATGTAGCCGCGCACGTGATCGCAAGAGATGCCGTAGGTGGCGATGCGCTGCTCCAGCAGGCGTATGCCTTCGACCGACGCATCCCACGCGGCCTGCGCCACCTCGGCCGGGCACTGGCGCTCGATCGCGCCCTCGCCTTCCGAGCCGAAGCCGACGATGGCCTGGCCGCCATTGCGTCCGGAAGCGCCCCAGCCGATCCGCTGCGCCTCGAGCAGCGCGACGTGAAAGCCGCGCGCGGCCAGTTCCAGTGCGCACGACAGCCCGGCATAGCCACCGCCCACCACGCACACCTCCGCGTCCATGCGGCCATGCAGCGGCTGGCTCGGCGCCGGCCGGTGGACGCTCGCCTCGTAGTACGAGTTCTCGATAACGCCCAGTTCCTTTAGCAGCAGCCCCGACATTGTCTTCGGCTCCGGTTGCGGCAGGCCGGCGCCTAGGTCACGCGCACGTTGAGAAACTGCCAGGGGTCTTCGTCGCGTGCCGGCGGATACAGCTGCGAGTGCTGCGCCAGCGGGGTCCAGTCGCCATAGACGCCGACCAGTTCGCCCAGGTAGGGCCGCGCGACGCGCAGCACGGTTTCGTAATCCAGGTCATCGGGCTCGACCACGCCCGCGCGCGGGTTGTCCAGCGCCCAGACCACGCCACCGAGGATGCCGGCGACCACCTGCAGGCTGGTGGCGGTGTTGTGCTCCACCAGTTGCCGGGCCTGGTCGATGGTCAGCCGGGAGCCGTACCAGTAGACGCCGCGCGCATTGCCCATCAGCAGCACTCCCAGTTCGTCCATGCCGGCGACGATGTCGTCGCGCAGGATGCGCTGGTGGTCCTGCTTGCGGCCGCTGCCCATCAGTTCGTCGATCGACAACAGCGCGTCGTCGCACGGACGATAGGCATAGTGCACCGTCGGCCGGTAGACGACTTCGCCGCTGTCGCGCAGGGTCAGGTGATCGGCAATCGAAATCGACTCGCCGTCCGTGATCAGGAAACCGTGGTAAGGGCCGCCCAGCGGCGTCCAGCTGCGCACGCGCGTGCCGAATCCCGGACGCGTCAGGTAGACCGCCGCATCCGAGCCGAAACCATGCCGGCGCGCGTCCGCGGGCCAGTGCCGTTCATGCGTGCCCCAGCCCAGTTCCGCCGGCTGCATCCCTTCCTCGATAAAGGCGTCGACCGACCACGTATTGATGAATTCGTTGGGGGCCTTGCGCCGGTCGCCGATTTGCGTGTCCTGCTCGGCGATGTGGATGGTGCGGATATCCAGCTGGCGCGCCAGCGCTGCCCAGTCCTCGAAACTTGCCGGGCGCTCATGCTCGACGTCGTTGTCCGCCGCGATATTGACCAGCGCCTGCTTGACCAGCGCCGACACCAGGCCCGGGTTGGCGCCCTGCGTCAGGATCGCGGTGGGCCCGTCGCGCTTGTCGAGGCGGAACGCCAGCACGCCTTCGCGCAAGGCATAGTTGCTGCGGCGTGACAGCGGCGCGGCCGGATCCGTGGCCGCGCCCGCCCATGGCTCGATCGAGGTATCCAGGTACAGCACGCCGTGCTCCCAGCAATAGCGCACCAGCGCCTCGCTGGAAACATTGACCGACAGGTTCAGCAGGAAGTCTCCCTCGCCGACAAGTTCCTGCAGCACCTGCTTGTGGTTTTCCGCGGTGAGTCCCTTGGGCACGACGCGAATCCCATATTCCTGTGCCACGGCGGTGTCGTTGGACGGCGGGCATACCACGGTGATCTGCGCGGGAGTGATGTCGAGATGGCGCAGCAGCACAGGCACTACGGATCGGGCGATGCTGCCGAAACCAACGATCACCATGCGGCCGCGCAGTCCGCCGAATTTCTTGAACGTGGTTGCCGGGCTGTCCATCGCGGGCTCCAGGGATACCGCCGCTGCGGAGATGACTTCTGTTTCTCTTAAGCAATCCGTATGCCTGTGCCCGGGATTGGCGCCATGCGTAACGATATACCGCGGTCCACGACCGCCCGCGCTGCCCGATGTGGCCTCAGGTAACTATTGCCGGCGCGCACCGGCAAACCTTGCAACCGTGTGCGCGCCGGCATGCGCGCCAGGGTGGAACGCCCCTTGCGGCTGCGGTGCTTCCAACTCAAGGAGACGATGATGAAAGCACGCACATGGATGATGGCCTGGCTTGCCTGTACGGCACTGGCGAGTGGTGGGGTCCTGGCGCAGAGCGGCGGGGGCGGCGCTGGCGGCGCTGGCGGCGCGGGCGGTGGTTCGGGCGGCAGCTCGGGCGGCGGCAGCGCCGGCACGGGCCCGTCGGGCAGCACCGGGACGCCAGGCAGCCCGGGCACGCCCGGAACCGGCACCAGCATGACCGATGGCGGCGGCAAGAGCGCCAGCGGCGACAAGCAAGGCAGCTCGCGCTCGTCGGCCGGCAAGCGGCATGGCACGGATGCCGGGGCCGGCCGCGCGGCCGGGGCGTCGGGCGTGGCAGCGCCATCGGGCGCGACCGGTTCGCCATCGGTCAGCGGCTCGGGCACGACGCGCGGCGGCGGACTGGACGCGCCCAGCACGGGCACGGGCGGTACCGGTACGACCGGGCCATCGGGGGGCGCGCCCGGAACCGGCATGGGGCGCTGAGCAGACGCCAGCGCGCGCCAAGGCGATGCGATGGCGGTGTCAGCGCGCCTAGAACGGCGCCGCTAACGTCAGCCGCACGCCCTGCTGCAGCCCGCCCATGCCGAACATCAGGTTGTCGTGGCAGCGCCGGCGGCTCGGATTCCGGACGGAGCACGACAACGGCATCTATCGGCTGATGGCCTGGAACGTTACGTGCCGGTCCATCGATGATCACCCAGTGCGGGCCTGAGTTAAACGCTGCTTACTCCCAGCCGAGCCGGCACCTGCCTTGCCCCGTCGCCCTGCAGCAGCGTGCGCGCGACGCGGGGTCATCGTCCACCGGGACCAGCGCTCGATACTCGTGCAGAACTTTGCCCCCGGCCCCGTGTTCTAAATTTTCATATGCTGAGCAAATTGCCTGCCACATTGTCTGGGAAGCGGCACGCCGTCCGGCGCGGCATCTGGTTCTGGCTTGCGGTCGCGACCGTCGCCGTGCTGGTCGTCGCGGTCGCGATGTCGCCGGCCTTCAAGGGCCTGGTCGGACAGGCGGTCGACTGGGCGCGTGAAATCATGGCGCAGCACCCCGTAGCGGGGGCGCTGGTCTTCTTCGTGGGGTCGGCCGTTTCCGCGATGCTCGCGTTTGCCTCGAGCGTGGTGCTGGTGCCGGTGGCCAGCGAGGCATGGGGCAAGCCGCTGACGATGCTGCTGCTTTGGGGCGGCTGGCTGCTGGGCGCCGGCGCCGCATTCGGCATCGGGCGGCTGGCCGGTCCGCTGCTCGCCCGTACCGGCTACGCGGACAAGCTGGAGAAGTACCGCGGCTATGTGTCGAAGCGGATGAAGTTCTGGGCGGTACTGCTGTTCTGCATCGCGGTGCCTTCGGAAATTCCCGGCTATCTGTTCGGCACCATGCATTACCCTTTCCTGAAATTCCTGGCGGCAATGGCCATCGCCGAAGCGGGCTATGCGTTCGGCATCGTTGTTGCCGGCGATAGCCTGGCCATCGACCAGCCCCTGCACTTCCTGGTGGCCGCTGGTGTCCTCGCCGCGGTGGCAGTCGCCGCGGGTTTGGCGATGCGCGCGAGGGAGCGCAAGTCGCGTGGCCTGCCGCATCGCTGAAGCGAGTGGTCGGCGGTTGCCCGCACGCGGCCGCAGCACCCCGGAAGTTTCACAGGTTTTACCCGATAATCTGCAAATACAGGAAATATCCTGTTTCCTGGGATTACAGGCTTAAGCTTGTGAATACGGACAACAGGTAATATCCTGTAGCCGTCCGGCCGTCCGCCGGGTCGGGGAGCGCGCCATGCACTACGCCATCAAGACCATCCACCAGTTGCGACCGATTCTGCAGGGATTCCGCAAGTCCCGCGGCATGACCCAGGCCATGATGGCAGAGCACCTCGGCATCCGGCAGCAAACCTATGCCGAACTGGAAGCCAACCCTGCCGCCGCCAGCGTCGAACGGCTGCTGCGGGTGCTGCGCGTGCTTGGCGTCGAGCTGGTGCTGTCGCAGGCGGAGGCTGGCGATGCCGCCCCGCTCCGGCCGCGGGCCAGGACGAAGGTAACGGCAAGCCAGCCGGAAAAGGCCAGCGACAAGGTCCGCGAAAAAGTCCGCGAAAATGCCCGCGAAAGCGTCCGCGAGGCCCGCGCCGCGACGGGCCGGCGCCCGCGGGAGGACTGGTGACCATGGCGCGCGCGCGGCACGGCAACCGCCTGGACCTGTGGATGAACGGGATCCCGGTCGGCCATTGGGAAACCGGCGCCGGCGGCGACCGGCTGGTCTATCGCGAAGACTGGATCGCCGACCCGCAAGGACGCCCGCTGTCCCTGTCGCTGCCATTCACACCGGGCAACCAGCCGCATCGCGGACCCGCGGTGGCCAACTATTTCGACAACCTGCTGCCTGACAGCGATGTCATCCGGCGCCGGATCGCGGCGCGCTACCGCGCCGGCGGCACCGACGCCTTCGCGCTGCTGGCCAAGGTGGGGCGCGACTGCGTCGGCGCGATCCAGATGCTGCCGCCCGGCGAAGCGCCCGAGGCACTGCAGACGGTCAGCGGCCGTGTGCTCACCGAGGACGAGATCGCGACGCTGCTGCACGAAACCACGTCGGCACCCGTGCTGGGCCATCGCGAGCCCATCGACGACCTGCGGCTGTCGATCGCCGGCGCGCAGGAAAAAACCGCGCTGCTGCGCTGGCGCGGAACATGGCAGCTGCCGCAGGGCAGCACGCCGACCACGCACATCTTCAAGCTGCCGCTCGGACTGGTCGGCAATATGCGCGCCGACATGCGCACGTCGGTCGAAAACGAATGGCTGTGCGCGCAGATCGTGGCCGCCTATGGCCTGCCGGTGGCGCAGTGCGAGATCGCACGCTTTGCCGGCACCAAGGCGCTGGTGGTCGAACGCTTCGACCGCAGGCCGTCGAGCCGCGGCACGTGGCTGCTGCGCCTGCCGCAGGAAGACATGTGCCAGGCCACCGGCACCTCGGCCTTGCAGAAATATGAGTCCGACGGTGGACCCGGCATCCGGCAGATTGCCGAGATCCTGTCCGGATCGCGCGCGGCGGCCGCCGACCGCCGGCATTTCTTCATGGCGCAGGTGGTGTTCTGGCTGCTGGCGGCAACCGACGGCCATGCCAAGAACTTCAGCATCGCCCACCTGCCGGGCAGCCAGTATGAGGCGACGCCGCTGTATGACGTGCTGTCGGCGCACCCGGTGATCGGCCGCGGCCGCAACCAGCTGGCACCGCAGAAGGCCCGGCTGGCGATGGCGCTGCATGGCAGCAACCGACACTATGCCATCCACGAGATTCGCCGGCGCCACTGGTTCGCACAGGGCCAGCGCATCGGCTTCTCGCCCGCCGAGGTGGCGTCCATCCTGGACCACGTGACCGGGCAGACCGCGCAGGTGATCGACACAGTCGCATCGGCATTGCCGGCAGACTTTCCGCCGGATGTGGCCGACGCGATTTTCGACGGCATGCGCCGGCACAGCCGCAGGCTGGCGACGCGCGGCGAGGCGGACCTGTGAACGACGGCGGACGCCGGCGGCAGGACCGATACAGCGGAAGGGAAAATGGTGCCCATGGGCAGGATCGAACTGCCGACCTCTCCCTTACCAAGGGAGTGCTCTGCCACTGAGCCACATGGGCGGGTGTTCCGGCGTGGGACCACGCGGAGGATTTGGAGCGGGAGACGAGTCTCGAACTCGCGACCTCAACCTTGGCAAGGTTGCGCTCTACCAACTGAGCTACTCCCGCGTACTTTGGCTCCCCGACCTGGGCTCGAACCAGGGACCTGCGGATTAACAGTCCGTCGCTCTACCGACTGAGCTATCGGGGAACATATCGCCGTTCAGCGAAGCGCGAATTCTACAACATGATCGCGCCGAATTGAAAGCCCCGTTTTGAAAGCTCTTGCAGCGTTGCGTTCAGGCCTTGCGCCAGCGGTCATGCAGCGCCGCGCAAGCCATGCCGTGGCGCCTGCCGGTCGACGTCGATCACTGCCTGCGCGAACGCCGTGGGCGCTTCCTGCGGCGGATTGTGCCCCACCCCGCCGTTCAGGGTCCGGTGTTCATACCAGCCGGTGAACTTGCCGGCATAGGCGCTCGGCTTCGGATGCGGCGCGCCGTTGGCATCGCCCTCGATGGTGATGGTCGGCACACCGATGGTCGGCGCCGTGGCCAGCCGCTGCTCGATCGCGTCGAACCGGGCCTCGCCGGCAGCAAGGCCTTGCCGCCAGCGGTAGTTGTGAATGGTGATGGCGACGTGGTCGGGGTTGTCGAGCGCGGCGGCGCTGCGCGCGAACGTGGCGTCATCGAAGTTCCACTTCGGCGACGCCAGTTTCCAGATCAGTTTGGCAAACTGGTGCGTG
This sequence comes from Cupriavidus taiwanensis LMG 19424, assembly GCF_000069785.1. Classification (NCBI taxonomy): domain Bacteria; kingdom Pseudomonadati; phylum Pseudomonadota; class Betaproteobacteria; order Burkholderiales; family Burkholderiaceae; genus Cupriavidus; species Cupriavidus taiwanensis. The sequence continues at coordinate 1,714,866 of NC_010528.1, forward strand.
TATTGTCGGTAGCCAGCCTGGCCGCGGTCGGTGGCGAAATAGAACTGGTACCACCACTGCAACTCGGCTTCCGGCGCCAGCGGCTGCCGGCCGGCGGCCTGGCTGCCGATCAGGTAGCCGCTGACCGAGACCAGCGCGCGCACACGCTCCGGCCACAGCGCGGCCATGATGTCGGCGGTACGCGCGCCCCAGTCGAAGCCCGCCACCACGGCGTTCTGCACCTTGAGCGCATCCATCAGCGCGATCATGTCCACGGCGATGGCGGAAGGCTGGCCGTTGCGCAGGGTGTCGGCCGACAGGAACGTGGTCGAGCCATAGCCGCGCAGGTAAGGCACGATCACCCGGTAGCCGCGCGCCGCCAGCAGCGGCGCCACGTCCGTGAAGCTGTGGATGTCATAGGGCCAGCCGTGCAGCAGCAAGGCCACCGGCCCGTCGGCCGGGCCGGCCTCGGCGTAGCCGACGTTGAGCACGCCGGCGTCGATCTGCCGGATCGATGCAAAGCGCGTATGCGTGCCCGGCGTGAGGGTGGGCAAGGCGTCGGCTCCCGGCACACCGACCTGTGCGCGCGCGGCGCGCGACAGGCCCAGCGAGCCGGCCGCGAGCGTCACCGCGGCAGCACCCAGAAAGCCCCGACGGGGCAGGTTGATGGCGTTCGGCATGTTGTTCTCCTGTATGCGTGGTGTGAGTCCGAACGCAAGTCTAGGAGGCCGACGCAAGCGGCATGTGTCTGAAACCGGGGCCTTGTGTATCGCCGTGTATCCGGGCCGGGAAGGTCCTATACGACGATACAAAGCGGCGATGCAAAGCGGCGATACAAAGCGGCGATATGCGGGCTGATCGCTTCCTGCACACTCAGGCGTAGGTTTCGAGATTCCCCGTCACGGCGGGTTCGCTCCAGGCAAGCCCCGGCCGGAGGCGATGCCCCAGGTCGCGCCCGGCGACCTCGGCGGGCGGCACCGCATACCGCTCCGGCTGGCGATCCACCCGGGCCGGTGGTTGCTGCGCATCCAGCTCGAGGCAATGCTTGAAATCGCTCGCTGCCAGGCGCGCGCCGATAAACTTGCCGAATGCATCGAGCTGGACCTGCGAGGTCATGCCGGCGCTGCCGCCAATGGCCGGGCAGATGATCCACGTCGTTTCGCCGCGGGAAAACAGGTGCAGCCGCCTGGCCTGGTCCGCCGGCCGCAGCGCGTGCTCCTCGCCCGCGATGCCCTCTAGCGAGAACGCTTCGATATATTCCTCGGCATGGCGGTGGCTCAGGCAAATGACCACCTTCGGACGCCAGCGCTCGCAGGTCCGGGCGATGAAGCGGAAGCGTTCGCCCTGCCGGCACAACGTGACATAGCGCTTCTGCGGAATCAGTTCCGGCTGCCCCCGGAACGCCTTGGACCACGTCGTTCTGCCGTCGACATGCGCGGGCAGCGGGAACAGGCTCAGCCGGAATTCCGCGCCGGCCGGCGAGTAGAGATGGTTCCAGTAGTAGTGTTCCCAGTCGTTGTCGCCGAGCCGCGCCCCAAGCGCCTCGGCGCGCGCGGCCGCCATGATGCGCGCCACGCACTGGTGGCCGAACCACCTGGCCATGTCTTGTCGATGGTGTTGGCGAAACACGGCGTCCCAGGCCGGTGGTGCCAGCTGCGGATTAAGCGGCGCGACGATAGGCTCGGACCACGCCGGGCTTCGGTCGCATATCCAGACGGCAGCCCTTGGATTGCCGCCCTCCATTCCGACGTAGGAGGCAAAATACCGGTCCAGTTCCTGACGCGTGAACATCCGTGAATGCTGCATTTTATCCCTTGCTGCTTAGTGGGACCCCCAATATTAAATGCCGCAGCATGCCGCCGCCGCGATGGGCGTACGTACTGCCGAGGTCATATGCCATTGTTTTTTAAACAGGCCAGGAAAATAGACGGATGCGAAATACCCCTCCCCCGAGCGGCATGCTTCCATCGGTTCTTATAATGTCCCGGACCCTGCTTTGAGTAATTGGAACAGGCGTGTCCCGGCGCACGGCGCCGCCCTTGCGGCTAGTCCGGTCGCGGGAAGTCGAGAGCCACCGCTGGCCCCGATAGGACGCTTTGCGTCTGCGCTTATTTAATCAGGCCGAAGCTTATTCATTATTTTACTTCCCCCAGAAATACAAAAAATTACAAATATTACGAACCTGACAATCATTTTTTCTCGCCAGACAAGCGAGAACGCCGATCGTCAAACGCACCATGGCGGTGCCGGCCCGGCTGATTTAGGGCTCTATAGCCCTTTCTTGATTGAGATGATTTTATCCAAAGCTTTCGGATATAGGAATTTCAATCTTCTAAGGTCTGAAATAAGCAATCTGCTGCGGCGCAATATATTTTGGGCGCGATTTTCCATCCCCTCGCCCGAGGGGATAAAAAACAGCTGACGGATTACCGGAACCGAGGGGTCGCCGCGCTTGCGGCTCAGAATCCGGAAAAGCGGATGCCGATGGAGCCGTAGCCGTAGTAGCGGTCCAGCTTGCCGGCGGTGGTCGCGTTGTAAAGGAAGGGGATGGTGCCGACGAAGTTGTACAGGGAAGCCTGGCCGCGCAGGAACACCTCTACGTTCTTGGCCACTCCATACGACAGCTCCAGCCCCAGCGTGTGGTTGGACTTGATCGGCGCGTTGCCGTAGGACTCGGCGCGGCTGTCGACGTTGCTGCGCAGCAGGTACTGGAACTGGTAGCCGAGGCGCGCCGCGAAGCGGTCGTATTTCCAGCGCCACGATCCGCCCAGGTTCAGGTAGCCAGCGGTGTAATTGAAATCGTCGTTGAAATCCAGGCCGAACTGGCTGGCGTTGACGGAGAACGAGGCCGACTGCAGGGTGACGTTGCCCACGTTGCAGGGTGCCGCCAGCTGGCCGTTGGCGAGATTGTCCGAGCCGATGGCAACGTTGAAATTGCAGTTGCCGCGCTGCAGGCGGGTATTGAGGCTGCCAACCGTGACGCGGCTGATGCCGAGCCCGACAAAGCCGGTAAGCTGGTTGCGTTCGGTCAGCTCGCCGGAAAAGATCACGTCGGCCTGGGCCTGGACATCGTTGGCGTTGTTCACGGTGAGGCTGTTGAACGTGGTGTTGCGGACAATCACTGGCGACGAGCGGTTCAGGCTGCCGGCGTGGTCTCCCCACAGCGAGAAACGCAGCATGATGCGATCGCGCGCGCCGGCCTCGGCCAGCGGGTCATAGTGCATCGCCAGCATCCACGTATCGATGTGGTTGCGGTCCTGGCCGTACTCGATGCCGCGGCGCCAGTAGGTCGCCGATCCCGACCAGTGCGGCGAAAACTTGTAGCCCAGCATCAGCTTGCCGCCGCGGTAGTCGCCCGCGTTGTCCGATACCGGTCCCTGGCGCCCGCGCAGGTTGAAGACGTCGACGCTGCGATTGACCATGTCATAGCTGGCCTCCACGCGCACCGAGGTGAACTCGCCGGTGGCGGGCTCGGCTTGCATGAACACATCGTCCGGGGCGGCCCTGGCCGTGCCGGCGGCACACAGCCCCAGCATCAGGGCGCAGGCCTGGTCGAGCCGGCGCTTTCGAAGCAGCTGCATAGGAAACTCCGAGGCCACTGGGCGAGCCTCATGCCCGGCGCGTTCCGATGGAAGCGCCCGACGCAGACAAAACATGACCCGGTCGGCCCTGGCACGCAAGGCCTGCGGTACGCGGCCGGCGGCGCGCGTGAGGATGACCGGGAGCCTGGCCTTCCGCCGTGCCGGCGGAAGGCCTTCGCTATGGCGCTAAGCGCTGGTCACGGGTTGAGCGTGACCGTGGTCTTGAGGCCGTCGCCGACCACCATTTCGGCGTCGGTCTTGACCAGTGCCGTCTTGGCGAATGCGACGTCGTTGTTGAGCAGCATGCCTACGCGCACGTCCCGGCCCGGGCGGCCGGTGGTGGTGGCGAAGGTCACCGGGAAGGTGCTGGTCGCCTTGGGGGTGAGCGCGTCGACCTGCGCCTGGCTGAGCGCGCCGGAAGACCTGAGCTTGCCGAGGAAGGTGGTGAACGGCAGGTTCAGCGAGCCGCCGTTGGCGCTGGAGAACAGGCTGTCGGCGGCGGCGTTGCTCAGGCTTGCGGCGACCGACAGGTTGCCGCTGACACGGAACGAATACGCGGTGTTGGCCGGCACCACCGCATCGACCAGTTGCGAGCCGTTGAAGGTCAGCGTCACGTTTTCGATGATGACATCGACCTGGTTGCCGCCATAGGTATAGCTCAGGCCGGCACGCACCTGCGTCGGGCCGCCGTTGAAGGCATCGCCGTTCTGCGCCACGCCGACCTGGATCGCATCGAGCGAGCCGCCGGTGGCAGTGATGTTGTCGGTGATCGGCTGGGTCACGCCGTTGATGGTCAGGTTCGACAGCACCAGCGAGTTTTTCAGCCGGACCGCATCGGCCACGCTGTTGATGGCGCCGGCGTCGACTACGCCGCCGAGGTTCGCGGCGACCTGCTGGATCTGTGCGGCACTGCCGCTCGATACCGCGTCGCCGAGTTGCGCCAGCCCCGCCGCGTTCGCCGCATTGGCCAGTGCGCCGGCCGTGACCGCCTGCACCAGCGCCGTGGTGGTGGCCGCCTGGGCACTCTGCGTGACGATGTTGATCGACCCGCCCTCGATCAGGGCCGACAGCGTTTCGGTGGGGCTGCTGCTGACGTCGATCGCTTCCAGCGCGGTGCTGACGCTATCCACTTCGCTGGCGATCACCGGCGCGGCCAGCGCAGCCACGTTGGTGGCCACGGCGCCGATGTTCGACTGCAGGCTGGTGGGCAGCCCCGCTTGCGCGTTCTGCACGGCGCTCGACACCACGCCCGCCACCAGCGCACCGCTGCTCAGGTCCGCCGTACCGGGCGCGCTCGCTACCGCGGTGGCGACCGCCTTCGACGCCGCCGCGGCCGAATCCGCCGGCGTCAGCGTGCCGCCTGCGCCCAGCCCGTTCAGGGTCTTGGAGACATGGTCGACCAGTTGCTGCACCACCACCGCCGCGCGCAGCGCCTGCGCATCCTGCATCGGGTCGAGCGTCGCCAGGTCCTTGCCTGCCAGGCCCAGCCCCGTCGCCAGCGGCGCAACCTGGCCTGCGCCCAGCTGCACTGTCAGCGTGGTCAGCGGCGAGACCACCTGTGTCACGCCCTCCCGGTAATCGATCGCCGGGGCCTGCAGCACGCCGGCGAACGGCAGGTTGGTGCCGACATCGGTGCCGCCGGTCACCTTCAGCGCGCTCTTGGTGCAGCCTGCCGGGAAGGTGAAATCGCCGGTGGCATTGGTGACCGCGGTCTTGTTTTCGCAATCGAGGAAGGTCACGGTCGAGCCCGACAGGTAGAAGTCCACCGCCTTGCCGCTCACCGTGGCGGAGGGCTGGGACGGCTGGGAAGGCGCTGGCGAATCGTCGCCGCCGCCGCAAGCCACGAGCGTTGCCGCCGCGCCTGCCATGATGCCTAGGATGAAAATCTTACGGGTTTTGGTTTGCACGCTGCTCTCCTGAGATCAATACTGCGCTACGACGAAACATGGTGGGGAAGCCTGCGCCGGTGATCCTGCCTCGCACAGGCTAAGGCGCGCCCAGCACTGCTTCTGGTGCTGCTGCCAAGCGCGACGCTGCAGGCGGATGCCGCGGCAGCAGCTTGCAAGGTCGCGGCAGGCCGCAGATAAATGCATCCGCCAATCCGTGTCACCCCTGCATGCCGGGGGAAAGCCAGTGCGCCGCCGCGCTTGCCCGCAGGCCGGCCAGGGTCGACGACGCTCGCTGGCATGGGTTCATGGCAGGCTCGCCGTCTCCGGCGCCTCGCTCATGACGTGCCCGGAGAAATCGTCCGGGCGCAGCCAACGCGACAGGTACTGCCCCATCGCATCCAGCAGCACATCGGACATCATTCCCCCGGCCCCGGCCAGCGGCGGACAAAGCAGCCACGTGGTGCCGTCGCGCTCCAGCACGCGCAGCGTTTTGGGCTGGTCGGCGGGCTGCAGGACGTGCTCGGCGGCGTGTGCCTGCGCGAGCCCGAAGGCCAGGGCAAAGTCATCGGCGTGCCGCTCGCCCAGGCATATCACCACCTTCGGTCTCCAGAGCCGGCGAATGCCGTCGATGAAGGCAAAGCGGCGCCCTTCGCGGCACAGGTCGAGATAGCGCTGTCGCGGAAACAATTCGGGCTGGCGGCGAAATGCCTTCGACCACGGGATCTCCTCGGTCGGTCGCGCCGGCAGCGGAAACAGGCTGAGCTTGAACTCGGCGCCCTGCGGGCCGTACAGGTGGCGGTCGAAGTAATGCTTCCAGTCGTGCTCGCCCAAGGTGGTCCTGAGCACCCTTGCACGCGCCGCCGACATGATGCGCGCGATCTTCTGGTGCGATTGCCAGCGCTCCATGTGATGCCGATACTTGCAGCGGTACGCCGCATCCCATGCCGTGGGTCGCGCATGCGGAATCAGCGGCACGGACAGCGGCGCCACGCCGGGATGCGGGGAGCTGTCGCAGAACCAGACCGCGGCGCCTGGATTGCCCCCTTCCATCCCTACGTACGACGCGAAATACGCATCCAGCTGTTCGCGCGTGAATACCGTCAGTGGCTCTGTGTTCTTTCTCATTCCTCTACCGCGTGGAGTGAAGGATGCCAGGACGCCGAGTCGCCGTCGCCGTGCCGGTGCACGCGCACCAGGCCGGCGGTCGCGAAGCTGCTCGCCAACGCTTTTTATTCTCACCCCCGCAGCGAGGGGTGCGCTGCCCTGTCGTTTCCCTCCTTGCGCGGGGTAACGCAGAAGCGCGAACGGCGGCATTTTCGCGCGCGAAAAAACGCGCGAAAGTCGATCACGTCCCCCACGATTCGCACTGCAGGCACCGGCGCGAGGCCGGTTCACACGCGTCCGGAGTTTCCCTTCCGATGAAGGGTACCGACGCTTTTGGGCGCATCGCACTATTCGCTCCTGAAAACACGGAGCACGCCGGAGCCTTCAGCGCACCGGCAGAACGAGAGCGTTGCAGTTGCATGGACGGCCGTCACCGATGCGGCCCGTGGCAGGTCATGCGCTGACCGCCGCCACACCATGGAACCGCTGCCGCAAGGCAGCCCCGCACGACTCTGCTTGATCACGCCATGCGCATGCACAGGCAGATGCATGCCATGCGACGAGCCTGGCCGCCACTTCGCGCGGACCGGGAGTTCGGAGGAGACAACAAGGGCGTGGGCACTCGCATGAGCGCCCATTACTCAACGCTTCTGGGAGAAGCAATTGGGTATCTATCGCGATATGTTTGCCAGGCACCACGATCAGCTCGCGCTGATGGCTCGCCTGCTCGACGCCGGCGCCATCTGGGTGGCGGCAATCCTCGCCAGTGAAGCGCGGTTCGACACCGCGCAGGCGCCAATCCACCAGTTCATCCAGTACTTTGCCTGTGCCATTGCCTTCATCGTGCTGCCAGGCTTCGACGTGTACACGTCGTGGCGCGGACGCAGCCTGTTCTCGCTTGCCGCGCGGCTGTTGTCCGCATGGAGCCTGGTCTGGCTGGTGAGCCTGCTGCTGACCTACCTGCTGCACCAGACCGACTCGCTGTCGCGCCTGTGGATGGTGTACTGGTACCTGTTCTCACTGGCAGCGCTGGTGGCGCTGCGCGTGGTCAGCCGCGCCGTGCTCAACCTGCTGCGCGTCGCCGGCGCCAACAACAAGCGCGTGATCATCGTCGGCTTTGGCCGCACCGGCCAGGAGATGTACCGCCGCGCCACCGCCAGCCACACCACCGGCTACAAGATCAGCGGCATCTATGCCGCCGAAGGCGAGCCCACGCCGGAAGGACGCCGCCGCATCCACGACAGCGCCGACATCGCCGCCTTCGCGCGCGAGCACGGCATTGCCGAGATCTGGCTGACGCTGCCGATGCGCGAGCACCGCCTGATGCAGGAGATCGCCTTCTCGCTGCGCAATGACTTCATCGACATCAAGTGGATGCCGAGCGTGCTCGACTTCGACCTCCTCAACCACAACGTCGGCAACTTCCTCGGCATGCCGGCCGTGGAGATGAACAAGCCGCCTTCGCTGGGCGTGCGCGGCACCATCAAGGCCATCTTCGACCGCACCTTTGCCGCACTCGTGCTGGTCGCACTGTCGCCGCTGTTCCTGCTGATAGCCGTGCTGATCAGGCGCGACTCGCCTGGTCCGGTGTTCTTCAAGCAGGAGCGCCTCGGCATGGACGGACGCGTGATCCACGTCTACAAGTTCCGCAGCATGAAGGTGCATGCCGAGCACGGCGTAGTCACGCAAGCCACCAAGGGCGATAGCCGCGTCACGCCGATCGGCGCCTTCCTGCGCCGCACCAGCCTCGACGAGCTGCCGCAGTTCATCAACGTGCTGAAGGGCGAGATGAGCGTGGTGGGGCCGCGCCCGCACGCCATGGCGCACAACAACATGTACAAGGAGCAGCTCGATTTCTACATGCTGCGCCACCGCGTCAAGCCGGGCATCACCGGGTGGGCGCAGATCAACGGCTATCGCGGCGAGACCGACACCCTGGACAAGATGGCCAAGCGGGTGGAGCACGACATCTTCTACATCCGCAACTGGTCGTTCTGGCTCGACCTGCGCATCATCTTCTGGACCGCCTTCCGCGGCTGGATGGGCAGCAATGCTTACTGAGCCAGTCCAGCCCGTCCCGCCCCACCGAATTCCGCTACCCCATCGCATCCGCAAGCCAATGATCAAAGTCCTGCACGTGACCGAGTGCCTGGGCGGTGTCGAGACTTACCTGCACCTGCTCGCCTCCCATATCAATGACGAGCACATCAGCTTCCACTTCGCGCTGCCGAAGCAATGCTCGGTGTCCGCGATCGCCGATGCGCGCAATTTCGGCGTCAGCTACCTGCCGATCCCGCGCAAGCTCGATCCGCTCAACGACCTGAAGGCGGCGCTCAGCCTGCGCGCGCTGGTGAAACGCGTAGCGCCGCAGATCGTCCACCTGCACAGCTCCAAGGCGGGACTGGTGGGACGGCTGGCCTGCATCGGCCTGAACGTGCGCGTGGTCTACACCCCGCATGCCTATTACTACCTGGGCCTGCGCGGCATCAAGCGCCGCGTGTTCCTGATGGCCGAGCGCTTCCTGCACCGGCTGACCGATGCGGTGCTGGCCACCTCGCCGTCGGAGCGCGACCGCGCCATCCATGACGTGGGCCTGCCGCGGGAACGTGCGCACTCCATCCTGAATGCCGTCGAGCCCCGCTCCGTGCCGGTGGAACGCCAACTGGGCGCGGTCAAGCGCGTGATCATGGTGGCGCGGATCAGCCCGCAGAAGAACATCCCCATGTTCCTGGACGTGGCGAAGCTGTTCCAGGGGCGTCCCGACGTCGAATTCATGCTGGTCGGCTATGGCCACTATGAGAATGACCGGGCCACGCTCGATGCCATGCTGCGGGAACGCGGGCTGGTCGAGGGCAAGGACATCACCGCCATCGCGTGGATGGGCCGGGCCGAGCTGCTGGAACTGCTGGCGCATGCCGCGGTGGTGGTGCTGACCTCGCACTACGAGAGCTTCGGCTACGTGCTGGCGGAAGCCAATGCGCTGGCGATCCCGGTGGTCGGCACCGACGTCGACGGCATCAAGGACATCATCGTCGATGGCAGCAACGGCTTTATCGTGCCGGTGGACGACGCCCCCTCCATGGCCAGCTCGATCGAAGCCATCGTCGGCGATGCCACGCTGTGGCAGGCCATGTCCGAGCACGCCGTCACCCGGGCCAAGTCCGAGTTCAATATCGTGACCCAGGCCAGAAAGTTCGAGTCCTTCTACTCGCGCGCCGCGCTGGCCTAGCCGGCATCGGCCGCGCTGGTCAGGGCGGCGCCTTGCCGCCTGACCAGCTGGCCAGCAGCATCGCGCCATCGGCAAGTACCGCGCTGTCCTGCAGCAGCGCCGCGCATGGCAGCGCCTTCTGCGCGTCGCCCAGCGCCCTCGCCGTGCAACCGTCTGTTGCCCCCGCTCGCGCCAGCGCATCGCGCAACAGGGTCCGCGCTTGCGGGCCCCAATAGATGCGATGGGCCACGCCGTCCTTGCGCAGCTCCACCATGAAGCTGTCCTGGCGCTGATGCCAGCTGGCGTCCTTCGCCCCGGATAGCATGCCCAGCAGGTCGCGCAGCATGGCAATGACCGGCTTTTCCGAGCCGTCATTCCTGAGCAAGCCGAAGTTTGCCTCCCGCTCCCAGCGGGCCTGGCCGCGGTCGCGCCATGCATAGATGCCCAGCATCGGCACCTGCGCCATGACGCCGGCCAGCACCTGCCTGGCGATCAGCGTCGCCTGCGTCGCTTCGCTGCGCACCGGCAGGTACGAGGCATAGCCCCATTCGCTGACGATCAGCTGCGCGCCCGGGCGCGGCGAGCTGCGGATGCGCTCGCCAAGCTGGCGATAGTCGCGCAGCAGTGTCTCGGGCGTGGCCCGGTACGGGTGAATGCTGAGCCCCTTCACGCAGCCCAGGCGCGGATCGGTCAGCAAGCGCGACAAGGACTGTTCCGCCGCGGCATTCTCCGCGCCGGGCAGCCGCGCCAGGCCGAACAGGTAAACCGATGGCGGCGGCGCCGTGCCGGCCTGCGCCAGCGCGTCGCAGATCCTGCCGGCGGCCGAGATCAGCCGGGTGATCGGTACCGACGGATGCAGGAAGGTCTTGTTGTCGGGCTCGTTCCAGATCTCGTACGACAGGTCCGGCCCTGCGTTGCGCAGCATGAACTGGCTGGCGAACGCGGCGAACTTCGCCTCGCTGGCGTCGCTGGAGCCGTCCTCGCCGTCATCCCCCCAGATGTACCGCCCGCCGTACAGCGTGACCAGCATGTGCAGGCCGGCCTGGCGCGCCTGCGCAATGACCTGCGCGTAGCGCTGCGGCTTCAGGTGTCCGCGCACCACCTCGGGCCGCACGCCGAAACGCACATGCGTAAAGCCCAGGCGCCGGATCTCGGCGAGATCGCGCGACGACACCGTGGCGGGATCGATCTGCACCGCAAACGCGGGCATCGACGCGATCCGGCCAGAGGCCTGCCATGCCTGGGCCTGCGCAGGCTGGCCGGGCCACCAGCCCGATACCGCGATCAGCGCGGCCAATGCCAGCGCCCGCGCGCCGCCGCGCGGCGCCGCGCTATGCGGCGGCATGCCTGCGCAGTACGCCCATGGCGAGCGCACCGGTCTGGAACAGCGCGATGACGAGGAACGACACCAGCATGATCTGCGCCGCCACGAGGTAGTCGAGCTGCGGATAACGCCATGCGCCCAGGGCGATGCCCGCCAGCAGGCCGATACCCGCGGCGAGGAAGATGGCGCGTGCCATGCCGAAGGATTTCAGCAAGGTGCGCAGGCACATCACCACCGCAAATACGATCGGAAACAGCGAAAAGAAACGCACGTCGAGATCTCCATAGGCCGCGCCGAACAGCATGACGACGACCTGGTCGCCAAACAGCAGCAGCAGCACGCTCAGCGCGCCGGACAGCACCACCCCGCCCAGCACGAACCCGGCGGCGTTGCGGGCCAGCGTCGGCGTGTCGTCCTGCCTGAACGATGCGGCAAACTTCGGCATCAGGTGGTAGCCCAGCGCCATCAGGATATATTGCGCCGGCAGCAGCACCGTCAGCAGGATGCGGAACTTCGCCGAGTCGGCGAAGTGCCCGAGCGAGCCCAGGAGCACCACCAGTCCCGGCCCGACCAGCCAGCTCATCAGCTGCGCGCTGGCCGAGCTGGCCCCCAACCCCAGCCATTGGCGCGGCGACTCCGGCCTGCCCGGGACGATCTCGATGCGCCCCCGGCGGCGCAGCGTGGCGGCGGCTACCAGGGTCGGCAACAGGATCGCGGCGGCAAGCAGCAGCATCGCCGCGGGCGCCGGCCGCGTACCGGAGGCCAGGCCAATCATGGCCACGCCCCCGCCGATGAGCATGTGGCAGGCGAGCAGCCCGGCATAGCCGCGCGCCTTTGCGCCCACGGTCCTGAGCACCCAATAGGCGGTGTAGCAGGCAAACAGCACGGCGGCCGCCGCACAGGCCGACGTGCTCAGGCCATGCCCGTACAGGTAGAGGATCGAGCCGGCCGTGACCGGCAGCACCGTCAGCACCGCGACTTCGACCGAGAAGCGCACGCGCAGCTTGATCCCCTCGATCAGCGCCGGCTCGTGCAGGAACGCGACATAGAAGATATTGATGAACACCACCAGCGACAGCACCACCGCCACCAGCCCATAGCCCGCCACGTCCATCGAGCGGGCCAGCGCCACGTTGATGCCGAACTGGACCGCCGTGTACGCGGCCTGCTCGAACACCGCGCCCAGCGCCGACAGCATGCGGCGCATTATGGCGTCCCCTCGAGCGAAGGCGCCGCCCGCAGCGTCGCCGGGGCGGCCGGCAGCGCCAGCGTCTGGCCGAACAGCAGCGCCAGGCCCTGGGTGATGTCGCGGCCCAGCCGCGCCGAACGCTTGAACTGCGCCGCGCCCAGCGAGCGAGCGCAGGCCAGCCTTTCGATCACGTCGTCAGCGCTGGCGTTCTGCCGCACGGCGAAATCGCCACGCCCGCTCAGCTTGAAGAAGGAAGCGACCTTGGTGTCCCACACAATGCCGACGGACGGCACGCCGAAGCTGAAGGCAATGATGTTGGCGTGCATCCTGTGCCCCACCATGCTGTGGCAGGCGGCAATGATCGATGCCAGCTCCGCCGGGGATGCGGGCAGCATGAAATCCACGCCTTGCATCCCGTCCGCGCCCAGCCGGCTCCTGACCGCCGCCGCGGCAAGGTTGTCTTCCTCGGCGCCGTTGGTGAACAGCACCACGCGCTGTCCGCCCTGCCGCAGCTTGTGCACCAGTTCTACGAACATGCCCAGCCCGCCGCCCTGCTCCGCTACGCTGACGAGGTCCGCGTTGTAGTGCAGCGATTCGACGTCCGAGACACAGATCCCCACATCCCAGCGCTTCTCCAGCCCGTGCTCCGCATACAGCGACGCGCTCAGGATGGCGGGATCGGGAATGATGGCGACATCGCAAGCCTCGCCCGCGCCGAGGCCGACGATATTGCGCCGCGAGCTTTCATCCCGGACCGAGACGTATTGCGGCGCCGCCAGCGCGAAAAAGCGCGACACCAGGTAACGTCCCAGCCGCGACCAGCCAGCCGCCACGCCCACCGATACCAGCGCGACCCTGGCATTCTTGCCGAGGCAGCGGGCCAGCAGGTACAGCTTCAGCGGAAAGTTCAGGTCCACATCGCACAGCAGCTGGCCGCCGCCAACCACCACCACATCGGCATCGGCCAGTTGCTGTTGCCAGCGCACGCGCCACTGCCGCCGGTATTTCAGCCAGATGGCCATGGTCAGCACCGGCACCCGGGCCCAGCCTGGCAGCCTGGAGAAAAGCCGCATCAGTCGGCCCTTCTTGAGCGACTGTTCGCCCAGGCGCGTGCGCCCGGCGATATCGAGGAAACTGACCCGGCAATCCGGCACGGCCTGGCGGATCAGATGCCCCAGCGTTTCGGCGATCACCGCATCGCCAAGGTTGTCACTGTATGGCACCGCGCATATGACGACGTGCTTCATCTTGTTTGGCCGGCAAGGTAGTTAGCAAAGGGATGAGGAACAAGCTGACCGAGGTGAGATGGCGAACGTAGCTGCCCAGGTCCGGCTCGAAGATAAACTGCACCAGGATATGCGCAACCACCAGCGTGGCAAACCAGCGGCGCTTGCGCTCGTCGCCGCTCATCGCGGGCGTCCCGGACAAGCCGCGCAGCGCCACGCGCAGGATCGCCGCATGCATCAGCATCATGGCCAGGTCGACCGGCGCGCGGAAGCTGATCACCGGCAGCACGAACATGACGGCCGCGTACAGGTAGTTGACCAGGAAATTCACACCCGAGCTGGGCGGATACAGGTTCCAGATCATGGTGCGGTTGTCGCTGCCGATGCTCAGGGCATAGTTGTTCGAGATATCCCGCGGCGACTGCAGGATGTACAGGATCTCGGAAGGCGCCACCAGGATCGCGCCCAGCACGCAGGCCAGCACAATGGCCCTCCATGCCGGCGTCAGCCGCGCCGCCACGCGCAGGCCGAGCGCCAGCACCAGGATCATCGCGTAGTAGTTGCGGATGAAGAGCGCGTAGCAGCCGTACAGCAGCACGGTCATGACGACCAGGCCCCGGAACGACACGCCGCGCGACATCCCGCCCATGACCAGCACGATAGACATCGCGATCACCACGGTCTCCTTGCCGGGCGAAAGCAGGTTCAGCAGCATGCAGGGCAGCACGAACAGCCAGCGCGTGGCCAGGTCGCGCAGGCTCGCTACCCGGCTCGATGCCAGCGCAAGATAGGCCACGCCGACCGTGGCGGTGACCACATTCACATACGCCGCCCCGAACAACGAGAATACCTTGGCGGTGGCGGCGAACGAATCGTCGAGATCGGTCGAGCCGCTGACCAGGAACTCCAGCATCTTGTTGGAATCGGTGACCCATTTTTCCGGCAGCGCGTCGCGCCCGAAGAAATAGATCACCAGGTAGAGCAGGCTCAGCACCAGGCTCGCCACGGTGGCCAGCCCGCGCTCGGCCAGCACCCAGTCGCGGTCCAGTCGCGCGGCTCGCATCGCTTACGCCTTCTCGCCCTGCGAGTAGCCGTAGTAGGCGTAGCGATAGCGCCCGTACTTGGAGCCGTAGCCGTAGCGGAAGGCGTTGGGATCGAGGCCGTTGAAGACCACCCCCTTCACGCTGACATTGACCTGCCCCAACTGCTTGGCGGACTCCGAGATCTCGCCGATCGAGCTCTTGCCGAAGCGCGTGACCAGGAACACGGTGGCGCAACGCTCGGCCAGGATCGCGGCATCGGCGACGGCCAGCACCGGCGGGGTGTCGATCATCACCATGTCATAGCGCGCGCTGAACGCCTCCAGCAGCCCGGCCATGCGTTCCTTCAGCATCAGTTCGGCCGGATTGGGCGGGATCGTGCCGGTGCCGATGAAATCCAGGCCCGGCACCACGTCGCGGTGCACCACCTCTTCCAGCGCCAGCTTGCCGGCCAGCACGTCAGACAGGCCCGGATCGCGGTCCTTGCCGAAATACTGGTTCAGGTAGCCCTTGCGCATGTCGGCATCGACCAGCAGCACGCGCTTGCCGCCCGAGGCCATCAACGCCGCCAGGTTGGCCGAGACGAAGGACTTGCCCACGCCGGCCGTCGCGCCGGTCAGCAGCACGCGGTTGTTGGGCGCGTCCAGCATGGCGAACTGCAGCGACGTGCGCAGGCTGCGCAGGCTTTCCACCGAGGGCTCGTTGGGGAAGCGGTCGGCCAGCAGGTAGTGGCCGCGCTTGCGCGCCTGGATATCCTTGCTGAGCGTGATCTGGTGCTCGGACTGGGGCACGGTCGCATACACGTTAAGGCCGGTATGTTCCTCGATGTCCTTGGGATCGGTGATGCCGCCATACAGGGCATTGCGGACAAAGGCCACTACCGCCCCGGCCAGCACGCCAAGCACCGCCGCCAGCACGATCACCAGCGCCTTCTTCGGCTTGACCGGCTCCTCGGGCACCGGCGAGGTGTCGACCAGGCGCACGCTGCCGACCTTGCCCGCCTTGACCAGCTTGAGCTGCTGCATATTGTTCAGCATGCCGACATAGAGGTCGTTGTTGACCTGCACGTCGCGCATCAGCCGCACCGTATCCTGCTCCAGGTTCGGCAGGGTCTTGACCCGGCCGGCGACCGCCCCCGCCTTCGCCGCCAGCGCGGCAATCTGCTTGTCGATGGCCTGCATCGACGGATGGCCCGGCGCAAAGCGCGTCACCAGCTCGGCGCGCTTCTGCTTGAGTTCCAGCAGCGAGGTCTCGGCGGTCACGCTCTCCTGCAGGAAGGCCTTGCCCTCTTCGCTGAGGTTGAAGGTGCCGCGGTCGTTGCGCATGGCGTTGTACTTCACTTCCGCGCGCTCGAGCTCGCCCTTGAGTTGCGGCAGCAGGTTGTTGAGGAACAGCAGCGATTTTTCCGCCTCCGCGGCCTTGCGGTTGATGTTCTGCGCCACGTACTCGTCGCCGATCTCGTTCAGGATCGCCGCCGTCAACCTGGCGTCATTGCCCTCCAGCGAGGCCCCGATCACGCCGCTCTGCTTGCCCTTCTCCGCAATGTTCAGCTGTTGCTGCAGCTGCTCCAGCGTTTTCAGGCGCGACTGGCGCACCAGGTTGAAGGCAATGCCGGGCCTGGCCTTCAGCGCCGTCACCAGCAGCCGGATCTCGCCGACCGCATGGCGGGCCTCGATGACTTCGCCGACACGGCCGACGATGGGCTGGTCCAGGCTGGCCTGCTCGAGCCGGTAGCGGCCATCGCCCAGGCTCACCAGTACGAAACCCTCGCCTTGCAGCGCCTCGGGCACGTCGAAGGTCGGCACGTCGATCGATTCCCCGCCCCAGGCATAGCCGCCCATGCCGAACAGGCCGGGCTCGGACAGCCCCTTCGACTGGCTGGCGATCCAGGGCCCGACCAGCGGGAAGTATTTGGGCTTGGCATCGATATAGAGCCGCAGGTTGTCGACCGCCTTGCCGACCACCATGCGCGAGCGCAGGATCTCGATTTCCGCGGTTGCCTGCGTCTTGACGTCGAACAGCGACGAGACATCGCCCAGCAGGCCGTTGGGACTGTTCTGGCTGTCCTCGACCTGCACCAGGATGTTGGCTTCGTACACCGGGCGGGCCAGGAACGCGTAGGCAACCCCGAGCGTCAGCACGGCAAAGGCGATGGCCGCGATCAGCCAGCGGTTCGCCACCAGCACGTCCAGGTAGCGGACGACGGCAATCTCGTCCGACTGGACCGGCGCCGCGACGGGAAGATAAGTGGACTGGTTCATGGCAGGCAGGACAGTATCGGTTTAACCCAGGGCCCGGATGCGCGGCACCCAGGACTCCACGCCGCGCTGGATCAGCTGCAACGCGCTCTCGAATGCCGCACGGGGCTGGCGGTAAGGGTCTGGCACATCGAACTTCTCCAGTTCGCCAAGGCGGAACACCCGTCCGGTGGTGGCCGGGTGCAGGCGCTGGATCTCCTGCCGCTGCGCGGCGTCCATCACCAGGATCAGGTCCGCGCGCCGGATCAGCACGTGATTGAGCTGCTGGGCCCGGTGCCCGGAGATGTCGACGCCCTGGCGGCTCATCAGGTCCACCGCATGCGGATCGGCCGCGTGCCCGGACAGCGCGCCGAGGCCGGCGGAGACCACCTCGCCCTCGGGCAGCGCCTGCCTGAGCAGGCCTTGCGCCATCGGGCTGCGGCAGATATTGCCGATGCAGACCACGAGTACGGTCTTGATCATTTGACTGCGTTCGCCGTCGACGTGAAGAAATTCCCGCTCGGCAACAGCTGGTTGATCACGCGGCTCCAGCGGACCACGCCCGCGGCATCGACATAGACCACGTCGCGCGGCTTCAGCTCGAATGCCTCGGCCAGGGCGAACGCGACCGGTGACTTGCCGTCGAGGTGGAACACCTCGGCCTGCCCGTCGTCGGCCTTGCGGATCACGTAGAGCTCCTTGGCGTTGGCCGAATTGGGATTCAGGCCGCCGGCTTCGCCAATCGCTTCGCTGAGCGTGAGCCGGCCGTTGCGCGGCATCACCGGCGTCGGCCTGACGACTTCGCCGGTCACGAAGACCTTGCTGTCCTCGCGCTGCTCCACGCGCACGATGTCGCCGTTGCGCAGCAGGATGCGCGCTGGATCGATGCCCTGCTGCAGCAGCGCCGGCAGGCTGACGTAGTAGATCTTGCCCTCGCGCGAGATGCGGATGCGGCTGTTGTCGCCAGTCAGCGCGTTGATGCCGCCGGCGCGGTTGAGCGCCTCGACCAGGGTCATCGGCACGTCGTCGATATTTTGCGGACCCGGCGTCTTCACTTCGCCGTCGAGGTAGACACGCTTGCTGCGGAACGCCAGCACGCGCACCGTGACCTGCGGCATCGTCACCACCGGCTTGAGCTGGGTGCTCAGCTGCCCGCGGATCTGGTCCGGGGTCTGGCCGAGCACCTTGAGCACGCCGGCATAGGGAAACTGGATGGTGCCGGCCGGACTGACCACGTAGCCGGGAATGTTGGCCGCGCCGCTGTAGCTGGGAATCTCGTAGGCGGCGCCAATCGAGTAGGTCTGCGTGGGGAAAACCAGTTCGGGGTGGTCCCACACCACGATCGAGAGAATGTCGCCGACGCCCACGGTATAAGGCCCCGGCTCGCCGAACAACGCTTCCACGCCGGCGTTCGCCGGGGGCGTGGCGGCCTTCAGCGTACGCACCAGCGCGGGCGTGATCTGCGTGACCTTGGGCACCGACTCAGGGTCCTCCGGATCGAGCGGACGCTGCGGGTCGAAGCGCATGCCCGGCGCCAGCGCGCACGATGCCAGCAACGGAACGATCCCCAGGCACACGACGGCCCTGCCAAACCTCAAGCTGCTTGAAAGCTTTAGCACTCTCGATGATTCCCTTGTTTGCAAGAAGACCCGCATGGCCCGCCGCCACCGCTGTCGCAATGCGCAGCGGCGACTCCGCTGGTTCGGCATTGGCGCCCGTCGGGTGCCTGTCCGCTTGTCTGCACGGCTGCGGATCTGAACCTGGCGGTGTTGACTGGTGTGTGCACGGCGCGCTGGGCGCGCTCTTTTCTGCACTGCGTCATCCGTAAATGACCGGCGAAGTTTATGGCTCGCGGGACGACCTCTTCAAGGCGTGGACGGCGTTTTTACCAAATTTCCGATCCCCCCATCAGAGTGGAAACGAATTCCGTCCCAACGCCTGAGGGGTACCGCGGGTGGTGCGACGCAGCAGAATCGCGGGTGGCACCCCGTGCCGACTTAAGGGTGTAGGCGATTGATTCCCTGTTGCGCCTACACCCTCTTTCTTTGCCGGCGAATGCAGGCAGACATCAAGGCAGACCTCGCCGCCATCGCACCGAGCATTGCCGAACCTTTGAAGGGAACCACTGAAATGACAAGTCGCGTTAGCAAGGCCGTCTTTCCGGTCGCAGGCCTGGGCACCCGCTTCCTGCCGGCCACCAAGGCCAGCCCCAAGGAAATGCTGCCGGTGGTCGACAAGCCGCTGATCCAGTACGCCGTGGAAGAAGCCATGGCCGCCGGCATCACCGAGATGATCTTCGTCACCGGCCGCTCCAAGCGCGCCATCGAAGACCACTTCGACAAGGCCTTCGAACTGGAAGTCGAGCTGGAAGCCAAGAACAAGCGCGCGCTGCTCGATGTGGTGCGCTCGATCAAGCCGGCCAACGTCGAATGCTTCTACGTGCGCCAGTCCGAAGCGCTGGGCCTTGGCCACGCGGTGCTGTGCGCGGCCAAGCTGGTGGGCGACGCCCCGTTCGCCGTGATGCTGGCCGACGACCTGATCGACGGCAACCCGCCGGTGATGAAGCAGATGGTGGATGCGTACGACCACTACAACTGCTCGGTGCTGGGCGTCGAAGAGATCCTGCCGGAGCAAAGCCGCTCCTACGGCGTGGTCGAGGGACGCGAGTGGGGCGAAGGCGTGATCAAGGTCTCGGGCATCGTCGAGAAGCCGGCGCCGGAAGAGGCCCCGTCCAACCTCGGCGTGGTGGGCCGCTACATCCTGACGCCGCGCATCTTCGACCACCTGCGCGCGCTGAAACCCGGCGCCGGCGGCGAATTCCAGCTCACCGACGCGATCCAGTCGCTGCTGAGCCAGGAACAGGTACTGGCTTATCGCTATCACGGCACGCGTTACGACTGCGGCAGCAAGCTGGGCTACCTGAAGGCCACCGTCGAGTTTGCGCTGAAGCACCAGGAAACCGGCGCGCAGTTCCGCAGCTACCTGGAGCAGCGCGAACCCCAGCTGATCCACAGCCTGGCGGCCTGACGGCCTACGGCTCCGCGCCCCTTCGAAAGCAACGCAAACCCCGAGGCAGCCGCCACATGATCGACTGGATCCACCTGGGCAAGGCCTTCTTTCTCGGCCTGCTCGAAGGCCTGACGGAATTCCTGCCCATTTCGAGCACCGGGCACCTGATCCTGGTCGGCGACTGGATCGACTTCACTTCGCACGAGGCGCGCGTGTTCGACGTGGTGATCCAGCTCGGCGCCATCCTGGCCGTATGCTGGCTCTACCGCGCCAAGATCGCTAACCTGTGCGACGGCGTGGTGCGGCGCGATCCCGACGCACTGCGCTTCGCCACCGCGGTGCTGGTCGCCTTCCTGCCCGCCGCGGTCATCGGCGCGCTGCTGATCGGCCCGATCAAGCACTACCTCTTCGACCCCGCCGTGGTCGCCGCCGCACTGATCGCCGGCGGGCTCGTCATCCTGTGGGTAGAGCGGCGCAGCGCCGTGCCCCGCATCCACGCCATCGAAGACTTCGGCTGGAAACAGGCCATCGGCATCGGCCTCGCCCAGTGCGTGGCGATGATCCCCGGCACGTCCCGCTCCGGCGCCACCATCATTGGCGGCATGCTGTCCGGCGTCTCACGTCAGGCGGCGACCGAGTTTTCCTTCTTCCTGGCCATCCCCACCATGCTCGGCGCCGCCACCTACGACGCCATGCGGCACTACCACCTGCTCAGCATG
The DNA here is from genome assembly GCF_000069785.1 of Cupriavidus taiwanensis LMG 19424. Classification (NCBI taxonomy): domain Bacteria; kingdom Pseudomonadati; phylum Pseudomonadota; class Betaproteobacteria; order Burkholderiales; family Burkholderiaceae; genus Cupriavidus; species Cupriavidus taiwanensis. The sequence continues at coordinate 1,735,371 of NC_010528.1, forward strand.
CAGGACTTCTGGTCCATCGCCGCCGGCTTCACCGCTGCGTTCCTCTCCGCGCTCGTCGTCGTCAATGCGCTGGTGCGGCTGGTGGCGCGGCATTCGCTGCGTGCGTTTGCGTGGTACCGGATCGGGTTGGGGGTGGTGATTGGGGTGGTGAGTCTGGGGTGGTCGGTTTGAGTGGCCGGTAGCATCGTCGGGCGGGCCGCAGCCGGTGGCTGCTGTCCGGTGTCGCACCGTTGAGAAGCATAAGGCGCCTCGAAGGCGCCTTGTTTTTTGGATCGCGAATCTCGGGCGCTACCACTCCAGGATGTTCTCCTGACCTACGAACGACACCCCCCAATGGATGGGTGTCCAGTTGGCGCAACAACAGAGCGAATCAGGCCGGCGCCGTGACGCAAAGCGCCCCCGCTTTGGCAAAATGCCATGGTCGTCGGCATGCCTGTGTCAGACGGCAATCGTCGCGGCATGGTTACTGCGGCCGACGACGCAACAAAAACACAGAACACAAGAAAGGTGTCCGCAGTGGGTCGCATCAAAACCAGCCTGGCGTTTGGCGTGCTGGGCTTCATCCTGTCCGGGTGCAGCGTCGTTGCACCGCCTTATCCGCCATCGCTCGACAACGTCCAGACGCTCAGGAACAGCGGCGCCGCGCCCACGCGCGTCGGCACCTTTACTGAGAGCGCACCCGGCGTGAAACACCCCATGTCGCTGCGCGCCAACAGCCTTGAGTCACCGTATGGCGGGACATGGTCGGCGTACCTCGCCGAGGCCGTGACGCGGGAGCTGACCATGGCGGGCAAGTTGTCGCCGACCGCCGATGTGGTGATCTCCGGCACGCTGCTGCGCAACGAGATCGATCCCGCGATCGTCACTGCCTCTGGCGACGTATCGGCGCGCTTCGTCGTCAAGAAAGGCGAGACCGTGCGTTACGACCAGGTCAAGTCGGCCCATCGCGAATGGGATTCATCGTTCGCGGCGGCAGTGGCGATTCCGAAGGCTGTCAGCGAATACGGCTACACGGTGCAAGCGCTGCTCGCCACGCTCTACGCCGACCCCGCTTTCCTCGACGCTTTGAAGTAACGCCCCTCACGACGCAAAAAAGGAGAAACACGATGCGTGCCTGGTTCACGATCGCGAGCCGCTGCGCGGCTGTTGCCGCGCTGATCGCGCTGACTGGCTGTGCCCACCCGATTCAGATTGCGACCGACAAGTCCGCGCCCGCCGCACCTGCGCAGAAAAAGGTCGACAAGAACATCGGCTTCGTTATCCCGGACCCGCTACTGGCCAAGGAAGTCATCACGCCCGGCGGCGGTGGCGACAAGGTCAGCTACCTGCCGTACCGCGACCTGGAGGTGCCGCTCTACAGCACCTTGTCCAACGTGTTCGCCAACGCTACCAAGCTCAAGGCGTCGGACGATCGCGCGGCAATCGACAAAGCGCAGCTCGCCTATATCCTGACGCCCGAGATCTCGACCGATTCGTCGTCGGACAGCGCCTTCACCTGGCCACCGACCCGCTTCACAGTCAACCTTACCTGCACCGTGACGGATCTCAGCGGCAAGGTCGTGTTCAAGAAAGTCGTCTCGGGCCAGGGCAACGCGGAGTTCTCGGAATTCAAGAGCAACTTCGCGCTGTCGGCACAGCGCGCCAGCGAGAATATGCTGAGCAACCTGCAAAAGGCGCTCAGCGAAGCCCCCGAGTTCAGTTCGGCTCTGCAGCCGGCGGCAGCGGTCGCCACGGCACGCTGAGGTCTCGCGCGGCTCTCTGCGCGAAGCAAAAAAAGGCGCCTTGCAGGCGCCCGAGCATTCATTTAACGACCTGGCGGGTCACTCCCACTCGATCATCAACAGATCTTGCAAACCCATGTGGCTAAAGGGAGTTGCGGTGATCGACGTGGGCATTTACCGTCGCTTTCACCGTCATGACCGGAAACTGCGGGACGGCCTGTAGCGCGGTGACGGCTTCCAATCGATAGTCACCGCACGCGTCCAGCCCGTCATGGAGTGCCTTCCGGCCAATCGTCCAGGGCGCAACCGCAGCAGCCCTGAATTCACCTACATGGGGGCCGGCCCTATTCCCATAGCTTGACACGGATGCTATCGTGCAGCGCCTGCCGATGCCAACGCGACCACGCCGGCAAGTCGCTTAAAGGATTGCGTACCACCGCTATGTCGAGACAGATTCCCCCACTGAACCCGCTCAGGGCGTTCGAAGTGGCTGCCCGGCATCTGAGCTTCACGCGGGCCGCGGAGGAATTGTTCGTCACACCGTCGGCGGTCAGCCACCAGATCAAGGCACTGGAAGAAAGCCTGGGCGTGCAGTTGTTTATCCGCGACGCCAAGGCACTGGTCCTGACCCCGGCGGGCACGGCCTACCTGCCCAGCGTGCAACTGGCCTTCAAGCAGCTCGCCGATGCCACGCACCGCCTGCACAGCAAGGACCGCCCGGCGCTGAAGGTCAACATGCCGCCCACGTTCGCGGTCAAATGGCTGATCCCGCGCATGGACCGCTTCATGAAGGCGCACCCCGATATCGACCTGAAGGTGTCGACCTCGAACCATCGCATCGACTTCGAGCGCGACGATTTCGACATGGCGATCCGCTATGGCCGCGGCGATTACCCCGGCCTGCACTGCGAGCTGTGCATGGCGGTCGAAGTCATCCCCGTGTGCAGCCCGGCGCTGCGGCACGGCCCGCAGCCGCTCGAAACACCGTCCGACCTGAAGCACCATACGCTGCTGCACGACGACAGCACCTATACGGACGTAAGCAACCCCGACTGGGCAATGTGGCTGGAGCACGCCGGCGTGACCGATGTCGACGCCAGCCGGGGGCCGTCGTTCTGGCCGAGCCACCTGGTCATCAACGCTGCGCTCAACGGCCTGGGCGTGGCGCTGGTGAAGAAGAACTGGATCGAGCAGGACCTGGCCGAGGGCCGGCTGGTGCGCCTGTTCGAATCGATCCGGCTGCCGGTCGAATTCTCCTACTTCGTGGTGTTCCCGAAGGAGCGGCTGGAGGATCGCCGCATCCGCAGCTTCACCGACTGGATCCGCGCGGAAGTGTCGGCGGATCAGCAGCAGCCGTCCCCCGTCTGAGCACGGCTTGGGGGGCGCGTCCCGCAAGCTGCACGCGCCTGGCCGCGCGAAGTCAGACCGCGACGGGCATTGATGCCGTCTTTTTCTGCACGCGTGCGCGCAAGCGCTCGACATCGACCACGAAGCGGCGATGCGTGCCGCTGCAAACCCGCTCCACCGCATCGTCGGCGGTCACGCCGAAGGTGACACTGCGGCCATCGATGGCCGTGACCTCGACGTGGATGCGCACCTCGCCGCCCAGCGGCGTGGCACCGGTGTGCTGCACCGACACCTCCGCGCCCACCGAGCTTTCACCATCCTCGAGAAAGCCTTGCAGGAAATCGAGGCAAGTCTGTTCGATATCGCGTACCAGCTCGGGCGTGGCGTAGATGCGCAGGCTCTCGCCAAGAAAATCGATGGTGCGCTGGCGGTCGACCGTCAGCGTGCGCGCGCAGGTCGCGCCAGGTTGCAATCCGTTCTTCATAAGTGGTCCTTTCAAGTGTAGGGACGAATCCGCCCGTCCCCCACGGCGCTAGCCGGGCGGGTGGCGGATCCTTGCAATGCGCTGCTACAGGCGATAAAAGCGCGCGGCGTTGTCGTGCCACAGCGCGCGCTGCTGTTCGGGCGGATAGATGGCAATGGCGGCGCGGAAGCCCGCGACGATGGTGCCGTAGCTCGCCACCAGGCTGTCCACCGGATAGTTGCTGGCGAACATGCAGCGTTCCGTGCCGAAGATGGCGATGGCGTCGCGGATCACGGGCACATTGTCGGCCTGTGTCCATGGTTTTCCCGGCAAACCCAGGCCCGAGACCTTCACGGCGACATTGGGCTGCGCGGCCAGCTCGGCCATCGCGGCACGCCAGCCGGCCAGGCCGGCTTCACTGCGGTCGGCCGGCAGCCCGGTATGGTTCAGGATCAGCTGCGTGTCCGGGAAGTCCCGTGCCAGCGCGGCCGCCTGATCCAGGTTCCACCACGGCGCCTGCAGGTCGAAGGACATGCCGTGCCGCGCCAGCAAGGCATAGCCACGACGCCAGCGCTCATCGTCCATCGAGCCCGGCACGCCGCGCCGCGCATCCTCGCGCCGCGCCGCGGTCACCGGCTTGTTGCGGATGCCGCGCATGATCGCGCAGGCGGCATGGCCCGCCAGCACTTCCTCGACATCGCCGCGGTCAAGCTGGGCATGGCCGACGATCACCGTAGGCCGACCCGTCTGCGCGGCGAGCTGGGTCAGCCACGCGGTCTCGTCGACAGGATTGGCGCGCGCCCATTCGGCTTCGACATGCACCGTCTTCACCGGCGCGCAGCCAGCCGTATCGCGGGCGAGATCCTCGGGAAGATAGTTCCTGCGCAGCGCCGAATAGTCGCCATAGCGGAAGTTCGGCACCGTTTCGTCCTGCAGCCACGGGTACGGGTTGATCGCCAGGTTCCAGAAATGCTGATGCGCGTCGATAAAGGGCTCGACGGACGCCGCGCCCGCCGCGGGTGTGTCGCGCATGGGCTTACTCCTTGACGCTGATGCGGCCGGCGAGCTGCTTGAACTGCGCCGACTCCTTCACCATGGCGGCCTGCAGCGTCACGTCATCAGCATAGGTATCGGTGCTGAAGTGCAGCTTCTCCAGCGTCTGGCGCATCACCGGCTCCTGCACGGATTTCGCGATCGCCGTCTTCAGCACCGCGATCACCTCCGGCGGCGTGCCCTTCGGTGCCGAGATGCCGCGCCAGATCCCCATCGACAGGTCGATATTGCGCTCCTTCAGCGTTGGCACGTTGTCGAAGCCGCTGACCCGCTTGTCGGCCATCACCGCCAGCACCTTGAGCTTGCCCGCGGCGACATGCGTGAAGACCTCCGCCGTGCTGACCGTGACCGCGTCGATATGCCCGCCCAGCAGCGCGAGCGTGGCCGGAGCACCGCCGGCATAGGGGATATGGTTGAACTTCGCCCCGGTCTTGTCGGCCAGCGCGGCGGCTGCCATATGCCACGCGGAGCCCTGCCCGGCATTACCCACGCGGATATTGGCGTCCGGCTTGCGCGCATCGGCGACAAACTGTTCGATCGTGCTCCACGGCGCATCGGCCCGGACCGCCACGGCGGCCGGGTCCGCATTCAGGCGTGCGATGGGGATCAGGTCCTGGTAGGTGAACTTGGCCAGCCCGAGGTAATTCAGGAAGGTCAGCTCGCTGGACGACAGCACCAGCTTGTACCCGTCCGGCTTCGCGTTGACCACTTCGCCCAGGCCTACCGAGCCGGTGGCACCCGGCTTGTTGATCACCACGATCGGCTGCGGCAGGTGTTTCGCGGCCGCGGCCGACAGCGCGCGCGCCACCACGTCGGCCCCACCGCCCGCCTGCCACGGCACGATCAGCTCGATGCGCCGGCTCGGGTAGGTTTCCGCGCTTGCCGTGGCCGTACCCCCCAGCAGCCCCAGCACCACGGCGGCCGGCATCGCCCAGCGCCGCATCAGCGAACGTGACATCGTCATGGTCGTCTCCTGTCTTTTATCGGTATAGATGATGGCCGCGGTGCGCTCAGGCGGCGCCGCGTTCCAGTTCCTGTGCCCGGGCCGGTGCGCCGAACGCCCCCTGCGCCCGCAGCCGCGTGACGGTGGCTGCGTCCAGCCCGAACTCGCCCAGCACCTCATCGGTATGCTGGCCCAGCAGCGGCGCCGGATAGCGCACCTGCTGCGGCGTGCCGCTCAGCTTGACCGGAAAGCCCAGCGCCTTGACCCGCCCCTCGACCGGATGATCGATCTCCAGCACCATGTCCCGCGCCACCGCCTGTTCGCTGGCCAGCGCTTCGTCGTAGGTGAAGATCGGTGCCGCCGGCACACCGGCCGCCAGCAGCGCATCGACCCATTCCGCCGCCGGCTTGCGCGCGAATTCTGCCTCAATTTCAGGAATCAGCGCGGCACGGTTGCGGATGCGGGCGGCGTTGTCGGTAAAGCGCGGGTCGGCAAGCAGGTCGGGCCGCTCGATCACCTCGCACAGCGCGGCCCACAGCTTGGGGTTGGCCGCGCCGATCACAAAGTGCCGGTCGGCGGCGCGCACCGCCTGGTATGGCGCGCTCATGCGGTTGGCGCTGCCGATCGGCACCGGCACGTCGCCGGTGCCCCAGAACTCGGCCGACTCCCATACCGACAGCCCCAGCGCCGTCTCGAACAGCGACGCATCCACGTACTGCCCCTGTCCGGAATGCTCGCGCCCCATCAGCGCGCTGAGCACGCCATACGCGGTGAACAGCCCCGCCCCCAGGTCGGCGATCGGCACGCTGGCCTTGACCGGCGGCGCGTCCGGGTGGCCCATCACGCTCATCACGCCCGACATGGCCTGCGCGATCAGGTCCAGCCCCGGGCGCCGCGACCACGGCCCGGTCTGGCCGAACCCGGAGATGCTGGCATAGACCAGGCGCGGATTGATCTCGCGCAGCACCGCGTAGTCGATCTTCAGGCGAGCGGCCACGCCCGGACGGTTGTTCTCCACCAGCACGTCGGCGCCGCGCACCAGTTCATAGAAGGCCTCGAGGCCGGCCGGGTTCTTCAGGTCGATCTCGACACTGCGCTTGTTGCGGTTCAGCGCCAGGAAGCCGCCGCTGTCATCGCCCTTGAGCCGGAAGCCCATCGACTTGCGGGTCTGGTCGCCGGCGCCCGGCGCTTCGACCTTGATGACGTCGGCGCCCATGTCGCCCAGCAGCATGCAGCAGAACGGACCCGCCATGATCTGGCTGACGTCCAGGACCTTGATTTTCGATAACGGCAAATTCATGGATACCACCTGAGGTTGGGGGCGGCCGCATGGAAATGGCGGCGCCGCGATGCTTTGGATAAAAGGTGCTGTCAACGGCCCACGAACTGCGGCCGGGTCTTGTCGATGAAGGCGCGGTGGCCGATGCGAAAATCCTCGGTATCGAAGCAGGCATAGGACTCGGCATGCTCTTCCGGACGCAGCGGCGTGGGATCCAGCAGCCTGCGCACGAACTGCTTGTGCCAGCGCGCTACCAGCGGCGCGCCGGCGGCGATGCGCCGTGCCGCCGCGTAGGCTTCGTCCGGCACGGCCTCGTCCGCCACCACGCGATTGACCAGGCGCTTGTGCAGGGCCTCGTCGGCATCGAATACGCGGCCCTCCAGGACAATCTCCAGCGCGGTCGCCGGTCCCGCCAGCGCCACCAGCCCGCCCAGTTCGCCATACGACATCACCAGCCCGAGCCGGTTGACCGGCACGCCGAAGCGGCTGGACCTGCCGCAGATGCGCAGGTCGCACATCGACGCGATTTCCAGCCCGCCGCCGACGCAGGCGCCCTGGATCAGCGCGATGGTCGGGTGCCGGCATTCGGCGATGGCGCGCATGGTGGCGTTGGTGATCTCGCCGTACTGCTGCGCCTGCGCGGCGTTGGCGCGCATGGTGTCGAACTCGGCGATGTCGGCGCCGGCGGCGAAGGCCTTGTCCCCGGCGCCGCGCAGCACCACGCAGCGCAATGTGTCGTCGGCCGACAGGCCCTGGATGGCTTCGGTCAGGCCCTGCCACATGGACAGGTCCATGGCATTGAGCTTGTCCGGATTGTTCAGCGTGATGGTGGCGACCTGCGCGTCGCGCTCGATCAGGATGGGTTGTCTCATGGTTGTCGTTGGTGTGGAGGAGGCCCGGCGGGTGCGGGCGGTGGTCCGGAATCCGGCTGGTCTGCGCCAGTCTAGGGCCCGCGCCGCGCGCCGCAAAACGAGAAAATCTCAGCGCCGTTTCAAGAAAAACTAGGCGTCCGGTGCTGTGAGTTTTTCTTGGGCAGCCTTCAAGTAATTCCACGTTGTGACCCGCGGGCCTTGTTCCTAGACTTCGTCACCAATGCAGCCGGCCCGCCCCACGGCGCCCTGCTCACCCCACACAGCATGGAGACAAGATGGCCCTGATCCACTACATCACCCAGATCCAGATCGACTTCGGCGCGATCGGGCTGCTGGCCCAGGAATGCGAACGCATCGGCATCACGCGGCCGCTGGTGGTCACCGACGCCGGCGTCAAGGCCGCCGGCATCGTGCAGCGCGTGCTGGAGCAGCTGCGCCCCGGCTGCGAGGCGGTGATCTACGACGGCACGCCGTCCAACCCGACCGAAGCCGCCATGCGCGAGGCCATGCGCCTCTATAGCGAGTACCGTTGCGACGGCATCATCGCGGTGGGCGGCGGCTCGCCGATCGACCTGGCCAAGGGGGTGGCGGTCTGCGCCACCCACGACGGCCCGCTGCGCCAGTTCGCCGCGATCGAGGGCGGCGTGGCGAGGATCACGGCCGCCACCGCACCGGTGATCGCGATCCCCACCACGGCCGGCACCGGCAGCGAAGTCGGCCGCGGCGCCGTGCTGATCCTCGACGACGGCCGCAAGGTCGGCGTGCTGTCGCCCTACCTGGTGCCGCGCGTGGCGATCTGCGATCCTGAGCTGACGCTGGGCCTGCCGCCGATGCTGACGGCGGCCACCGGCATGGATGCCATCGCGCATTGCCTGGAAACCTTCATGGCGCCGGCCTTCAACCCGCCCGCCGACGGCATCGCGCTCGATGGCCTGCGCCGCGCCTGGCTGCATATCGAGCGCGCGCGCCGCGATCCGCAGGACCGTGCCGCGCGCCTGGCCATGATGAGCGCATCGATGCAGGGCGCGCTCGCTTTTCAGAAGGGGCTGGGCTGCGTGCACAGCCTGAGCCATGCGCTGGGCGGGCTGATGCCGACGCTGCACCACGGCACCCTGAACGCCGTGCTCCTGCCGGCGGTGATCCGCTTCAACGCCGGCGCGCCGTCGATGCAGGCCGATGACAAGCTGGCCCGCATCGCGCTGGCCATGGGACTATCCGAGGCCAGCGCCATCGCCCCGGCCATCACCGACATGAACCGGCGCCTGGGCCTGCCCGCCGGCCTGCGCGAGATGGGCGTCGATCCGGCCCTGTTCCCGCGCGTCATCGACTACGCGCTGGCCGACCACTGCCACAAGACCAACCCGCGCGAAGCCAGCGCCGAGGACTACCTGGCGCTGCTGCAGGCTTCGCTGTAAGGCCACCCCCTTCCCTACACCAACAACAACATCAGGAGACAACACATGCGACGTCGCACCTTCCTGTGCGCGGGCGCGGCCGCCTTGGCCACGCCGCTGGCAGCCTGGTCCCAGGCACTGCCGACCGGCCCGATCCGCATCATCGTGGGGTTCCCGCCCGGCGGCGGCACCGACGTGATGGCGCGCGTGATCGCGCAGCAGCTCTCGGCGCTGTGGCGGGTGCCGGTCATCGTCGAGAACCGGCCTGGCGCCGCCGGCGTGGTCGCCGCCGAGTACACCGCGCGCCAGGCGCCGGACGGCACCACGCTGCTGATGACCAATATCAGCAACCATGCCATCGCGCCCAGCCTGTACCCGAAGCTGGGCTATTCGGTGGAGAAGGACTTCACCCCGCTCATGCTGGTCGGCGTCACGCCCAACCTGCTGATCTGCCATACCGGCGGGCGCGCGCGCTCGGTGGCCGACGTGGTCGCGCTGTGCCGCAGCCAGCCGGGCAAGATCACCTTCGGCTCGTCCGGCGCCGGCGCGGCGCAGCACCTGGCGCTGGAGATGTTCAAGCTGCGCGCCGGCGTGGATGCGCTGCACGTGCCGTATCGCGGCTCGGCGCCGATGCTGACCGACCTGATCGGAGGACAGATCGACTTCAGCTTCGAGACCATGACTTCCGCCACGCCGCAGATCCAGGGCGGCAAGGTGGTGGCGATCGCGCAAACGCGCCCGCGCCGCGCGGCCAGCTATCCCAACGTGCCCACGCTGGCGGAATCGGGTTTTCCCGGCTTCGATGCCGGCACCTGGTACGGGCTGGTCGGCCCCGCCGGGCTGCCCGCGCCCATGGTCCAGCGCATGAATGCAGACCTGAACAAGGTGCTGGCGCTGCCCGACGTGGCGGGCAAGCTTGCCGGCTTCGGTGCCGAGGACGGCGGCGGCAGCGCGGCGCGCTTCGCGCAGTTCATCGCCACGGAGCGCGCCAAGTGGGCGCGCGTGGTCAAGGACGCCAACGTGAAGGTGTGACATGACACGACGCATCTCGGTTGAGGAAACCCTGCCGCGCGACGCGGACCGCGCCTTGCTGGTGGGACGCGCGTGGCTGCCCGGCCCGCACGGCGGTCCCGTGACGGTCGTCGTGCGCGGCGCGGAGTTGTTCGATATCACGGCCACCGCGCCCACCATTGCCGGCCTGCTGGCGCTCCCTGACTGCGCCGAACGCGTGCGGCAGGCCGGCGGGCCTTCGCTGGGGCCGCTGCAAGACTGGCTCGACTCGACCTGCGCGCACGGGCCGGACCCGGCGCATCGCCACCTGCTGGCGCCCAACGACCTGCAGGTGGTCAAGGCCGCCGGCGTGACCTTTGCCGCCAGCCTGGTCGAGCGCGTGATCGAGGAGCGCGCGCGCGGCGACGCGGCCAGCGCCGCCGCGGTGCGCGAGAGCGTCAGCGCCATCCTCGGCACGGGCCTTGCCGCCATTCGCCCGGGTTCGCCCGAAGCCATGCGCATCAAGGATGTGCTGGTCGCGCAGGGATTGTGGTCGCAATACCTGGAAGTCGGCATCGGCCCGGACGCGGAGATCTTCACCAAGGCCGCGCCGCTGTCATCGGTGGGCACCGGCGTGGATGTCGGCCTGCATCCGGCATCGACCTGGAACAACCCCGAGCCGGAGGTGGTGCTGGCGGTCTCGCCGCGCGGCGAGATCGTCGGCGCGGCGCTGGGCAACGACGTCAACCTGCGCGACTTCGAAGGCCGCAGCGCACTGCTGCTGGGCAAGGCCAAGGACAACAACGCGTCCTGTGGCATCGGCCCGTGGATCCGGCTGTGCGATGCGCATTTCGGCACCGACGAGATCGCGCGTACCGAGATCGGCCTGACCATCGAAGGCGAAGATGGCTTCGTGCTGCATGGCGCCAGCGCGATGACGCAGATCAGCCGTTCGCCGCGGGAACTGGTGGCGCATGCGATGGGCGCGCACCACCAGTACCCCGACGGCATGATGCTGTTCTGCGGCACGCTGTTCGCGCCGGTGCAGGATCGCGACGCGCCCGGCGCCGGCTTTACCCATCACCCCGGCGACCGCGTCAGCATCTCCGCGCCGCGCCTCGGCGGCCTGGTGAACTGGGTCGGCACCAGCGACGCGCTGCCGCCGTGGACTTTCGGCATCGGCGCGCTGATGGCCAGCCTGGCCCAGCGCGGGCTGCTGCATCCGCCGCCCTGATATCCGCCCCCGCACGGGGCGCCCCAGAGCCCGGCACTCATCGACCGGGCCGCATCACAAACCCAGGAGACACCATGAAACACGTTATCCCGCATATCGTGCTGGCAGCGCTATTGTCCGTTGCCGGCGTGGCACAGGCACAGGCACAGACGCAGGCACCGGTAAAGCTGCGCTTCGCCCATACCGTTCCGGAAACCGATTCGCAGCACCTGGCCGCGCTCGCCTTCAGCAAGAAGGTCAGGGAGCGCACCCAGGGCGGCGTCGAGATCCAGGTCTTTGCCAATAGCCAGCTCGGCAACGACACCACGCTGGTCACCGGCGTGCGCAGCGGCACCATCGATATCGGCGCCACCGGCAATCCCTTCGTCACCGGCCTGGCACCACGCCTGAACGTGCTCGACCTGCCCTACCAGTTCGAGGACGGCCCCTCGGCCTACAAGGTGCTGGACGGCCCGGTCGGCCGTTCATTGCTGGAAGAACTGGGCGCCCACCGCATCAAGGGCCTGGCCTTCTGGGAGATCGGCTTCCGCAGCCTGGGCAACAACAAGCGCCCGGTCAACAAGGCCGAGGACATCCGCGGCCTGAAGATCCGCACCACGCCCAACCCCTCGCATATCAAGGCCTTCCAGCTGCTGGGCGCGAGCCCGCAGCCGATGCCGTTCGCCGAGGTCTTCGGCGCGCTGGAATCCGGCGCGGTCGACGGCCAGGAGAATCCGCCCACGCTGATGGTCTCGGCCAAGATGTACGAGGTGCAGAAGTACGTGTCGATGACGCGCCATGCCTATACCGCGCTGGTGGTGCTGATGAACAAGGCGAAGTTCGACGGGCTCAGGCCCGAGTACCAGAAGGTACTGCTGGAAGAGGCCGCTTCCGCCGCCACCTACCAGCGCAAGCTCAACACCGACAACGAGGCCGCGGCCATCGCCACGCTGCGCGCCAGGGGCGTGCAGGTCAACGAGCATCCCGACAACGCCGGCATCCGCAAGGTGGTGCGCGAGGAGACGCGCCATCTGTTCGTGCAAAAAAACGGCGACGCCGTGCTGCGCGCCATGGACGCGCAGCGCTAGGAGGCCGGCCATGTCCACCTCGTCCACCTCGTCCACCTCGTCCGCTTCGTCCACCTTGCCCGCCGCCATCGTCGATAGCCACCACCACCTGTGGCGCCTCGGCCCGGCACGCTATCCCTGGCTGCAGGAGCGTTATGACGCCGCAGCGTTTTTTCTTGGCGACTACACCGCGCTGCGGCAGGACTTCGCTCCTGCCGACTACCTGCGCCAGTGGGACGGCCTGCCCCTGGCCGCCAGCGTCCACGTGGAAGCCGAGCGGCATGCCGACGAATCGGTGGCCGAGACCGCATGGCTGCATCAGGTACACGCGCGCCACGGCTTTCCCAACGCGGTGGTGGCGCATGCCGACTTCAACAGCGACACGCTGGCGGACCAGCTGCGCGCGCACCAGGCCTTCCCGCTGGTGCGGGGCGTGCGGTGCAAGCCGCGCACCAGCCGGACGGCGGATGACAGCGTGCGCGGGCAGCCCGGCACGCTGCAGGACCCGCGCTGGCAGTCCGGGCTGCAGCGGCTGGCCGAGCACGGCCTGGCGTGGGACCTGCGGGTGCCGTGGTGGCACCTGGAGGAAGCCGCCGAGGCGATCGCCGCGGTGCCGGGGCTCGACGTGGTGGTGGAACACACCGGCCTGCCGTGGGACCGCACCGAAGCCGGCCTGTCCGGCTGGCGCCGCGGGCTGGCGGCGCTGGCCAGCCTGCCCGGGGTGCACCTGAAGCTGTCCGAGTTCGGCTTGCCGGGCGCGTCGTGGGATCGCGCCGGCAATGCCGCCGTCATCCGCCAGGCGCTGGAGATCTTCGGCTGGCAGCGCTGCATGTTCGCCAGCAACCTGCCCGTGTCGGGGCTGCGCGCATCGCTGCATGAAATCGTCAATACCGTAGCCGCCGCGCTGGAAGGCCTGCCCAACGCCGCCGCGCACGCGGTGTGGCACGACAACGCCATGCGCTTTTACAGGATCGGGGCGCCCGTGGCGAGCCTGCGCTGAGTCCCCGTCCCCCCCAGGAGTCCTCAATCATGAACCGAATTACGCTGCGCCTGGTCCAGGGCGCGATGGTCGCCATGATGGCCGCCATGATCGTGCTGGTCTTCGGCAACGTGGTCCTGCGCTACGTCTTCAATTCCGGCATTGCCTTCTCCGAGGAAGCCTCGCGCTTCATCTTCATGTGGCTGACGCTGACCGGCGCCCTGCTGGTGATGCATGACAAGGCCCACCTGGGGATGTCCACCGTGGTGTCGCGGCTGGGCGAGACCGGGCAGCGTGCCTGCCGGCTGCTCGCCGACGCGGGCGCCCTGGCCTGCTGCCTGCTGCTGGCCCATGGCGCCTGGCAGCTGGTGGCGATCGGCATGGACGACCGCGCGCCCGTCACCGGCGTGCCGCTGGGCGTGGTCTATGCCTGCCTGCTGGTGTGCAGCGTGGGCATGGCGGCGATGCTGCTGCACGGGCTGTGGCGCCTCGCCAGCGGCCGCATGGCACAGCATGAACTGGTGCCGCAGTCCGGCGCCTCCGGCGAATAAGCGCAAGGAGCCAGCCATGACCATCTTTGTCTTTGTCGGCTCGCTGCTGGGCGCGATGTCGCTCGGCATGCCCATCGCCTTTGCACTGCTCGCCTCCGGGGTCGCGCTGATGCTGCACCTGGGCAACTTCGATACGCAGATCCTCGCGCAGAACATGCTCGAGGGCGTCAACAACTATCCGCTGATGGCGGTGCCGTTCTTCATGCTGGCGGGCGAGTTGATGAACGCCGGCGGCCTGTCACGGCGCATCGTGCGCGTCGCCGACGCGGCGGTCGGGCACGTCCGTGGCGGGCTGGGCTACGTGGCGATCATCGCGGCGACGGTGGTGGCCAGCATTTCCGGCTCGGCCGTGGCCGATACCGCCGCGGTCGCAGCGCTGCTGATCCCGATGATGCGCAATGCCGGCTACAACGTGCCGCGCGCGGCGGGGCTGATCGCGGCGGGCGGCATCATCGCGCCGGTGATCCCGCCGTCGATCGCATCGTGGTGTTTGGCGTGGTCGCGCAGGTGTCGATCACCAAGCTGTTCCTCGCCGGCATCGCACCCGGCGCGATGATGGCGCTGACGCTCGCCGTCACCTGGCACTTCTGTGCGCGCAAGGAGAAGCTGGCGCCCACCGAACCCTTCAATGCCCGCCGCCTGGCTAGGGCCGCGCTCGACGGCATCTGGGCGCTGGTGCTGCCAGTGGTGATCATCGGCGGCATGAAGATCGGCGCGTTCACGCCGACCGAGGCGGCAGTGGTGGCCGTGGTCTACGCCATGGTGGTCGGCCGCTTCGTCTACGGCGAACTGAAGCTGCGCGCGCTGCCGGAACTGATCGTCACCGCGGCCAAGACCTCCGCCACGGTGCTGTTCCTGGTCGCCTGCGCGCTGGTGTCGGCATGGCTGATCACCATCGCCAATATCCCGGCGCAGGTGACCGACCTGCTCGAGCCCTTCATCGACAACAAGATCCTGCTGATGTTCGTCATCATGATCCTGGTGATCGTGGTGGGCACCGCGCTCGACCTGATGCCGACGGTGCTGATCATGACCCCGATCCTGATGCCGGTGATCACCAAGGCGGGCATCGACCCGGTGTATTTCGGCGTGATGTTCGTGCTCAACAACGCCATCGGCCTGCTGACGCCGCCGGTGGGCACGGTGCTCAACGTCGTGGCGGGCACCTCGCGCTGCAGCCTGGACAGCGTGATCGGCGGCGTCTGGCCGTTCCTGCTGAGCCTGACCGCGCTGATGTTCCTGTTCGTGCTGTTCCCGCAGCTGATCCTGGTGCCGGCCGCATGGCTGCACTAAGGCCAGGCGCGCTCCACCTTCCATCCTTGCAGGACACAAGATGTCATCCCTCAGCGATATCAACGAGATCGAGGACCTGCGCCGGCTCGCCCGGCAGCGGGTGCCGCGCATGTTCTATGAATACGCCGACTCCGGTTCGTGGACCGAGTCCACCTACCGCGCCAACCAGCGCGAATTCGGCAACATCCTGCTGCGCCAGCGCGTGGCCGTAAATATCGGCGAGCGCCGCCTCGCCACGCGGATGCTGGGCCAGGACGTCGCCATGCCGGTGGCGATCGCCCCGACGGGGCTGGCCGGCATGCAGCACGCCGACGGCGAGATCCTGGCCGCCCGCGCCGCGCGCGATTTCGGCGTGCCGTTCACGCTGTCCACGGTCAGCATCTGCTCGATCGAGGACGTGGCCGAGGCCACCGGCGGGCATCCGTTCTGGTTCCAGCTCTATGTGATGCGCGACCGCGCCTTCGTCGAACGCCTGATGGACCGCGCCCGCGCCGCGGGCTGCCCGGCGCTGGTGCTGACGCTGGACCTGCCGGTCAGCGCGCAGCGCCACAAGGACCTGCGCAACGGCCTGTCGGCGCCGCCGCGGCTGACGCCGTGGAACCTGCTCAACATGATGGGCAAGCCGCGCTGGTGCCTGGGCATGCTGGGCACGCGCCGCCGCACCTTCGGCAACATCATCGGCCATGTGCGGGGCGTCGACGACATGAGCTCGCTGGCCGACTGGTCGAGCCGCCAGTACGACCCGACGCTGGACTGGGACGACGTGGCATGGATCCGCCGCCGCTGGCCCGGCAAGCTGGTGCTCAAGGGCATCCAGGATGTCGAGGATGCGCGGCTGGCGTGCCAGTCGGGCGCGGACGCGCTGATCGTGTCAAACCACGGCGGCCGCCAGCTCGACGGCGCGCCGGCATCGATCCGCGCCCTGCCCGCCATCGCGCAAGCCGTGGGCGAGCGCATCGAAGTCCATATGGATGGCGGCATCCGCTCCGGGCAGGACGTGTTGAAGGCGGTCGCGCTCGGCGCCCGTGGCGTCTATATCGGCCGGCCGATGCTGTATGGGCTGGGCGCCATGGGACAGGCCGGCGTGACGCGCGCGCTGGAGATCATCCGCAAGGAACTCGACCTGACCATGGCCTTCTGCGGCCACACCGACATCCGCGCGGTCGGCACGGACATCCTGCTGCCGCCGCATCCGCCCGCCTCGTAGTTTTCTTGCCGTAGCCACAAACCAGACGCAAACAAACCAGACAGGAGACAACCGATGATGATCCTTCGCAAGACCCTGCGCGCCCGCCAGGCGCTCGCCACGTTCGCAGCGGCCACCGCCGTCGGCGCCGCCGCCCTGATGCCCGCCGCAGCCGCGGCGCAGCCGGCGCCATCCGCCGAATGCAAGGCGGCTCTGGACGCCCGTGCCCAGAACCCCAACTACCCGCGCGACAGCGTGCCGCGCTACATCAAGACCCCCACCGGCTACCTGCTGGTGCTGCGCATGGGCGACAACGTGTTCGAGCAGATCGAAGCCTTTGCCATCTGCGAGAAGGTGCCCAGCGCGAGCCTGTCCGCGATCGGCTTCGCCAACGTCACGTTCGGCTTCTGGGATGCCGCGAAGAAGCAGTTCAACCCGCGCACCTTCCGCAACGTGGAGATGGCCAGCATCGTCGGCAGCCTGGCGTGGAAGGAAGGCAAGCCGTCGATCCATGCGCATGGCGTGGCCGGTGACAGCAGCTTCGACACGTACGGCGGCCATATCCTGTCGATGGAGGTCGGCACCGGATCACTGGAGGTAACGGTCGTCACGCATCCACGGCGACTTGAACGTGCGACTGATCCGCGTATCGGTGCCAATGTGCTGGGATTGCACGATACGCACTAGGTACGTTTCTGTGCGGCTTGGCAGATGCAAATGGAAGTCTGCCAGCCTTGGGTGCCGGCAGACGCTGCGCGAGCACGCACTCGCTGCAAGGCAGAGACCGGCTGCCACCGAAAGGACGTGCGGCGCGCCTTCAAGTCTCGCCGCAGCGGCCCGACGAAATCCAGCCGTTCGAAGGAAGCCGGGCATGGCCTCCAAACCGGTGGCTCAAAAAAAGGGGCAGCCAACAGAACCAGGACGTCGTCCTTGCGTAGGCGGGGATGACGAGTCTTCTTAGCCGCTCTAACCGCTGGAAGCACCTATCGCGGGTTGAGTCCGCCATCTGATAGCCCCGATCTTGCCGGACAGTGCCAACCGAGAATAAAAAAGCCCGCATTTTCGCGGGCTTCGAGGTGCTTTCGTGTTATTTAGTGCCGGCTCATGCCGGACCCGGGATCACTCCCACTCGATCGTCGCCGGCGGCTTCCCCGACACGTCATACACGACCCGGTTCAAACCCCGGACTTCGTTGATGATGCGGTTCGAGCAGCGGCCCAGCAGCGCATACGGCAGGTGCGCCCAGTGCGCGGTCATGAAGTCGGTTGTCTGCACCGCGCGCAGCGCGACGACGTAGTCGTAGGTGCGGCCGTCGCCCATCACGCCGACGGACTTGACCGGCAGGAACACGGCGAAGGCCTGGCTGGTCAGGTCGTACCAGCTCTTGCCGACCTGTTCGGGTTCGCACAGGCCCGCGGCGGCGTCGTGCTCGGTGGCGATGGTCTTGCGCAGTTCTTCGATGAAGATGGCATCGGCGCGGCGCAGCAGGTCGGCGTAGTCGCGCTTGACTTCGCCAAGGATGCGCACGCCCAGGCCCGGGCCCGGGAACGGGTGGCGGTAGACCATCTCGGGCGGCAGGCCCAGCTCCACGCCCAGCTCGCGCACTTCGTCCTTGAACAGGTCGCGCAGCGGTTCGAGCAGTTTCAGGCCCAGCGTCTCGGGCAGGCCGCCGACGTTGTGGTGGCTCTTGATGGTGGTGGCCTTCTTGGTCTTGGTGCCCCCCGACTCGACCACGTCCGGGTAGATGGTGCCCTGCGCCAGCCACTTGGCGTTGGTCAGCTTGCGGGCCTCGGCCTGGAACACCTCGACGAATTCGCGGCCGATGATCTTGCGCTTCTGCTCGGGGTCGGTCACGCCGGCCAGGTGGCCGAGGAACTGCTCGGAGGCGTCGACATGGACCACCTTGGCGTGCAGGCGGCCGACGAACATTTCCATCACCAGCTTGCCTTCGTCCTGGCGCAGCAGGCCGTGGTCGACGAACACGCAGGTGAGCTGGTCGCCGATGGCGCGATGAATCAGCGCCGCGGCCACCGACGAATCGACGCCGCCGGACAGGCCCAGGATGACTTCCTCATCGCCGACCTGCTCGCGGATCTTGGCGACCGCTTCCTCGATATGGTCGCGCATGACCCAGTCAGGCTTGCAGCCGGCGATCTGCAGCACGAAGCGCTCCAGCATCTGGCGGCCCTTGACGGTGTGCGTGACCTCGGGGTGGAACTGCACGGCGTAGTAGTGGCGCGTCTCGTCGGCCATGCCGGCGATCGGGCAGCTCGGCGTGGAGGCCATCAGCTTGAAGCCGGGCGGCAGGCCGGTGACCTTGTCGCCATGGCTCATCCACACCTTGAGCATGCCGTGGCCTTCCGGCGTGCGGAAGTCCTCGATGTCCTTGAGCAGCTCGGTATGGCCGTGGGCGCGCATCTCGGCGTAGCCGAATTCGCGATGGTCGCTCCACTCGACCTTGCCGCCCAGCTGCACCGCCATGGTCTGCATGCCGTAGCAGATGCCCAGCACCGGCACGCCCAGGTCCCACACCGCCTGCGGCGCGCGCAGCTGGTGGTCTTCATAGGTGCTGGCGTGGCTGCCGGACAGGATGATCGCCTTGGGAGCGAATTCGCGCACGAACGCGTCGCTGACGTCGTTCGGATGGATTTCGCAATAGACGTGCGCCTCGCGGACGCGCCGCGCGATCAGTTGCGTGACCTGCGAGCCGAAATCAAGAATGAGGATTTTGTCGTGCATGATGGGCCGATGGCTTGTCTTCCGGGATGGGCTCGGTCACGACTTCCGTGCCGGGGCCATAGCCCGGCGGCGGCGTGATGACCGGCTCGCGCCGGTATTCTGGGGTATTCGTGGGGCGCGCCGCGGGGGCAACGCCGGGTTCCTTCCTGCTTTCCTGTTCCTGCAGCGCGCGTTCCATCTTCCGTTGCTGTTCGCGCACGCGCACGCGCTTGGCCGCCGGGATCTGCACCACGGCAAAGAACAGCAGCACCACGGCCATGGTCGGCAGCCAGATCTTGCCGGCGCCTTCCAGCGGCAGCTCCATGAACACCATCCAGCCGATGATGAGCACCGCGCTGGCCAGGTTCACATAGCCTGCCGTGCGCGCCACCGGCACCGTCAGCTGGCCATTGAAGGCGGCCTGCCACAACAGCACCGACAGCCCCACCAGCGCCACGCCCAGCAGCTGCCCGAACAATGCCGGCTGCGGCTGCGGCAACTGCAGCGCCGCGTACAGCGTGGTGAACGGGGACATCAGCAGCAGGATGCCCAGCAGCAGGTCCACCAGGGCATCGAAGAACAGCACGGCTCGCAGCAACACCTTCATTGGCGCTCCTCGTCTTGGCCCCGGCCGGCGGTGCGGCGGGCATCAGGACAACGCCTGCATGGCGCGCGGCCAGGTTCGGATGGGATGGCGGGTCGGGCGCGGGCACGCGCCGGCGCGCCCTCGCCCGGATGCCGGCGGTCGCGCACCGCCTGCAGGGACGGTGCGCGGCCGCGGGGCATCAGTCGATATGGTAGTTCGGCGCTTCCTTGGTGATCTGCACGTCGTGCACGTGCGATTCACGCATGCCGGCCGCCGTGATCTGGACGAACTGCGCGCTCTCGTGCCAGTCGGCAATCGACTTGCTGCCGCAATAGCCCATCGAGGCGCGTACGCCGCCGGTCAGCTGGTGGATGATGGCCATCACCGAGCCCTTGTATGGCACGCGCCCTTCGATGCCTTCGGGCACCAGCTTGTCGACGTTGGCGGTGTTGTCTTCCTGGAAGTAGCGGTCGGCCGCCCCATCCTTCATCGCCCCCACCGAACCCATGCCGCGGTAGCTCTTGAACGATCGGCCCTGGAACAGGAAGGTCTCGCCCGGCGCTTCCTCGGTGCCCGAGAACATGCCGCCCATCATCACGGTGTGCGCGCCGGCCGCAAGGGCCTTGGCCACATCGCCGGAGTAGCGCACGCCGCCGTCGGCGATCAGCGGCACGCCGGTGCCCTTGAGCGCTTCGGCCACGTTGGAGACGGCGGTGATCTGCGGCACGCCGACGCCGGCAACGATACGCGTGGTGCAGATCGAGCCCGGGCCGATGCCGACCTTGACGCCATCGGCGCCATGCTCGACCAGCGCGCGTGCCGCGTCACCCGTGGCGATGTTGCCGCCGACGACCTGCACCTGCGGGAAGTTCTGCTTGACCCAGCGCACGCGGTCCAGCACGCCCTGGCTGTGGCCGTGCGCCGTATCCACCACAATCACGTCGACGCCGGCCTTGACCAGCAGCTCGACGCGCTCGTCGTTGTCCGGGCCCACGCCGACCGCGGCGCCGACGCGCAGCTGGCCATGGTCGTCCTTGCTGGCGAGCGGATTGTCCACCGCCTTCTGGATGTCCTTCACCGTGATCAGGCCGCGCAGCTCGAAGGCCTGGTTCACCACCACCACGCGCTCGAGGCGGTGGCGGTTCATCAGCCGCTTGGCTTCTTCCAGCGGCGCGCCCTCGGCCACCGTCACCAGCTTCTCGCGCGGCGTCATCTTGGCGCGCACCGGGGCATCGAGCTCTTCCTCGAAGCGCAGGTCGCGGTTGGTGATGATGCCGACCACGGCCTTGCCCTCGACCACCGGGAACCCGGAAATGCCGTGCTGCTGCGACAGCGCGATCACATCGCGGATCTTCATGTCCGGCGAAATGGTGATCGGATCACGCAGCACGCCCGACTCGTAGCGCTTGACGCGCGCGACTTCACGGGCCTGGTCTGCGGGCTTCAGGTTCTTGTGGATGATGCCGATGCCGCCGGCCTGCGCCATGGAGATCGCCAGGCGCGCTTCCGTCACGGTATCCATCGCCGCGGATACCAGCGGGATGTTCAGATCAATGGAGCGGGTCAGGCGGGTGCGGAGGGAAACATCCCGGGGAAGGACGGCCGAATAGGCCGGAACGAGCAGCACGTCATCGAATGTGAGTGCTTTCTGGACAAGACGCATAGCAATTCCTCTAGGCGCAAAACCGAATTATACAGGAATGCGCGATTTGCTGACGCCTGCCAACGGCCTTTCCGAGGTGCGGTCTGCTATGCTCGTGGTCTTTTTATCCGGGCACGGCGAAGTATGGGAATCGGCGTATTGTGCGGGCTGCTGGCTGGCGCGTTCTGGGGCATGGTCTTCATCGCCCCCAAGCTGCTGCCCGTGTTTTCGCCGTGGGAACTGGCCA
Source organism: Cupriavidus taiwanensis LMG 19424 (assembly GCF_000069785.1). Classification (NCBI taxonomy): domain Bacteria; kingdom Pseudomonadati; phylum Pseudomonadota; class Betaproteobacteria; order Burkholderiales; family Burkholderiaceae; genus Cupriavidus; species Cupriavidus taiwanensis. The sequence continues at coordinate 1,756,915 of NC_010528.1, forward strand.
TCGGCCGCTACCTGGCCTACGGGCTGGTGGCCTGCGTGGCCGCCCTGCCGCTGCTGCGGCGCATCGCCCGCAAGCTCACCCGCGCCGACTGCGTGGCGCTGCTGCGCCAGGCCTTTACCGGCAACCTGCTCTACTACGTGCTGCTGGCCTTCGGCGTGCAACTGGCCGGGGTAGGCCCGACCTCGCTGATCATCGGCATCCTGCCGATCTCGGTCACCATCATGGGGCGGCGCGACCACGGCGCGGTGCCGCTGTCGCGGCTGCTGTGGCCGCTGCTGGTGGTGGCCGCGGGCATTGCCTGCATCAACATCGACCTGTTCGGCGGCGGCCAGAGCGCCCATGCGGTTGCGGCCGGCGCGGTGGCGCGGCCGGTGTGGCAGAAGCTGGCCGGGGTCGGCTGCGCCACCGGTGCGCTGGTCTGCTGGACCCTGTACGCGGTCGACAACGCGCGCTACCTGCAGCGCAACCCGCATTACAGCGGCAATGAATGGTCCGCGCTGTACGGGCTGTCGACCGGCGCGGTGTCGGCGGTGCTGGCGCTGGTCGGCTGGATCATCGCCGGCGACACCCTGAGCGCCGCCGACAGCGGCCGCGACTGGCAGTGGTTCTGGATGGTCAACGCCGCGGTGGCGCTGGGCGCTTCGCTGATCGGCAACAACCTGTGGAATATCGCCAGCCGGCGCCTGCCGCTGACGCTGTCGGGCCAGATGATCGTGTTCGAAACACTGTTCGCGCTGGCCTATGGCTTTGTCTTTGACCAGCGCTGGCCGCGCCCGCTGGAAATCGCCGCGATCGTGTTGCTGATGATCGGCGTGGCCTGGTCGGTGCGCTTGCACGCCACCGACAAGTCTGCGTAGACTAGCGAACCATGGCGCGGGGGTCACACGCGCCACTTAAAAATACAACGTTCCAGGGTCAAACCGGCGCTACGCATTGCCATGCAGGCGAGGCGCCCGCGCTAATTGCCGCGGTGGTCTGCCGCGGCATCGCCACGCATGCAGCCGGCGGCCCGTGCTTCCAGAGCCACTTTGAGACGTCCCGCCATGCAACGATCGTCCGCGCCGTGCCTGCTTGCCGCTGCCCTTGCCGCCGTCCTGGTGTCGCCTGCGCCGGCCCTCGCTTACTGGCAATGGCGCGACGCCAACGGCCACATGGTCTACAGCGACGTGCCGCCGTCCACGGCCGCGGCCAGGGTCCTGCGCGCACCGGGCCGCCATGCCGGCGACTTCCAGCCGGTCCAGGCAATCCAGCCTGCCGATGCCGCCCCGCCTGCACCGTCTCCGGCCAAGGCATCGGCCAAGCCCAGTGCACCGACGCCCGAGGAAGCGTTCCAGAAGCGCCGCGAAGCCAGCCTGAAAGCCGCCGCCGAAGAAGCCCGCAGGGAAACCGATGCGGCCGAGCGCGCCGCCCGTTGCGCGCAGCTGCGCAACTACGCCACCGGCCTGCAGCAGGGCATGCGCGCCGCGGTCGCGGGCCCCGATGGTTCGCTGCAGCACCTGAACAGCGAGCAGCGCCAGGCGGAAATCCTCAAGACCAGCGCCAACCTGGAAAAGCACTGCAACTGAAGCCATGCAAAACGGGGCCGCACGGGCCCCGTTCGCTTTGGCGGCAAGGCGCGGCTCAGCTATTGCCGCGCAGCCATTTCTGGCCCTCGCGCGTGCCGCTGGCGCGCTGCTTCTGTACCCGCTTGCGGCGTGCCTGCTTCGGATCCGCCGTCAGCGGCCGGTACACCTCGACGCGATCGCCGTCGCGCACCACCGTCTCCGGGGTCTTGAGCTTGCCGAAAATGCCCACGCGCATGGTGGCCGGATCAACCTCCGGGCACGCCTGCTGCAATCCGGAGCCGACGATGGCCGCGGCAATGGTGGTGCCGGCAGGGACGTCGATGGCCTTCAGGAACACGGCATCCGGACGCGCGTAGCAGACCGCGATATGCACCGTGCCGGCGCTGCGTTCAGCTGGTGCCATACACCACCTCGGCGCGCTTGACGAAGGCATCGACAAAGGTATTGGCGATCATGCTGAAGACCGGGCCGATGAGCTTCTCCAGCAGCAGGCTGGAAAACTCGTAGTGCAGGTGGAACTCGATCTTGCAGGCGTCCTCGCGCAGCGGCGTAAAGCGCCATGACCCGTTGAAGGTCTTGAACGGCCCGTCGGCAAAGGTCATGTCGATGCGGGTGGGGCGTTCCTGGGTATTGCGCGTATGGAAGAACTGCTGGATGCCCTTGAAGTGGATATGGATCTTGGCGTCGAGCCTGGTCTCGGTCTGCTCGAACACCTCCACGCCACCGCACCATGGCAGGAACTTGGGATAGTCCTCCACGCGGGTGACCAGGTCATACATCTGCGCGGCGGAGTAACCGAGCAGGACGGATTTATGGACGTCTGCCATGTAAGGGGAAATCTGGCTTGCGGCCCTGCCACGCGCGCTGCGCGGCAGGCATGCGCCTGTGCCGGGGGCTGGTTTGCTAGAATCCCGATTTTAGCCGACCCGCGCGCCGCGCGGCATCCCGCCATGCGGCGCTGCAGCGAACCGGCCAGCATCCACCCTACCGCACCCTACCCGCACGCATGACCATTGCAGACAACAAGAAGGCCTTCTTCGACTATTTCATCGAGGAACGATACGAGGCCGGGATCGTGCTGGAAGGCTGGGAGGTCAAGGCCATCCGCGCCGGGCGGGTGCAGATCAAGGAAGGCTACGTGGTCGTGCGCGATGCCGAGATGTTCCTGATCGGCGCCCATATCAGCCCGCTGCAAAGCGCCTCCACCCACGTCAAGCCCGATCCGGTGCGCACGCGCAAGCTGCTGCTCAAGGCCGACGAAATCAAGAAGCTGATCGGCAAGGTCGAGCAGCGCGGCTACACGCTGGTGCCGCTGAACCTGCATTACACGCGCGGCCGCGTGAAATGCGAGATCGGCCTGGCCAAGGGCAAGAAGCAGTTCGACAAGCGCGAGACCGAAAAGCAGCGCGACTGGCAGCGCGAGAAGGCGCGCATCATGAAGGGCGGCAAGGAATAACGCATTACGCTTACCCGGTTGTCGTTCCCGCGAAGGCGGGAACCCAGTGACTTTTGCCTCGGCGATCTAAAGACGCTGGATTCCCGCCCTCGCGGGAATGACGATGGGCCGGTGGAGCCGTATCGCCTCGGCTTCAAGTCCGCGCTCAAGCCACCTTCTGCCCCTTCACGATCTGCAGCGCCGTCGCGATCATGCTGCTCATGTCGCCCATATTGCCCGGCACGATCAGCGTATTGCCCTGCTTGGCCAGGTTGCCGAACGCGGCCACGTATTCCTCGGCCACCTTCAGGTTGACCGCGTCCATGCCGCCTTCGGTGCGGATCGCATTGCCGATCTTCTGGATCGCCTGCGCATTGGCCTCGGCCACCGCCAGGATCGCGCTGGCCTCGCCCTGGGCCTTGTTGATCGCCGCCTGGCGCTCACCCTCCGACTTCTGGATCGCCGCCTCGCGCGCGCCGGTGGCCAGGTTGATCTGCTCCTGGCGCTTGCCTTCGGACGCCGCGATCAGCGCGCGCTTCTCGCGCTCGGCGGTGATCTGCGCCTGCATCGCATGCAGGATCTCCTTGGGCGGGGTCAGGTCCTTGATCTCGTAGCGCAGCACCTTCACGCCCCAGTTGGAGGCGGCCTCGTCGAGCGCGTTGACCACGCTGTGGTTGATGAACTCCCGCTCCTCGAAGGTCTTGTCCAGTTCCAGCTTGCCGATCACCGAGCGCAGCGTGGTTTGCGACAGCTGCGTGATCGCCACCACGAAGTTGCTGGAACCGTACGACGCTTTCATCGGGTCGGTAACCTGGAAGTACAGCACGCCGTCGACCTGCAACTGCGTGTTGTCCTTGGTGATGCAGACCTGGCTGGGCACGTCCAGCGGGATTTCCTTGAGCACATGCTTGTAGGCGACGCGGTCGACGAACGGCACCACGATCGACAGCCCCGGCGTCAGGGTCGCGTGATAGCGGCCCAGGCGCTCGAGCACCCAGGCGTGCTGTTGCGGCACGATCTTGATGCCCTTGGCAATCAGCACGATAACGGCGATAAGGATGATCAGCGGCAGCAAACCAAGCTGAAAAGCGAGCATGTAACGACCCTCCAGGCAGAACACATCGGTACGGCGCCGCCGGTCGGCGGCAGGCGGAGCACATCGCGGCCGCGATGTGCAAAGGATTCGGAAGACAGGGCTTCAGCGGGGCGACACCACCAGCGTGCTGCCGCGCACCGCGACGATGCGGTAGCGCCCCGGCGCCAGCGCGTGATCGGGGGGACAATCTGGCGACAGCTCGACGGTCCAGTCGGCGCCGCGGTACGGCACGCGCGCGCGCCGGTTGGCGTCCCACGCCGGCACGTCGAGCTCCTCGCCGATATCGAGGTTGACGTCCGGATCGGCCGCGGCATTGCCGCGCCGCAGCTTGCCAAAGCGGGTGCGGCGCAGCCCGGCGATCAGCACCGCCGCGACCAGCGCCCCGATCAGTGCCTGCGCCGCGGGCGATGTTCCAAGCAAGGCGGCCACCCCGGCGGCAGCCAGGCCCACCGCCACCATCAGCAGGTAGAACGTGCCAGTATTCAGTTCGACGATCACCAGCACCACCGCTGCCACGAACCAGATGTAGTACGCCATCCAAGCTCCCGTTCGACCACGGATTTCCCGAACAAGTAAAAACCCCGCAGCGCCATACAGCGTCTGCGGGGCTTTGCAACACCTGACGCAGGGCCGGTGCTTCGGCCGGCTGCCCGAGGGCGCCGGCCATCGTTATTGTGACGTCAAATGCCTCAGGACGCCAGCTTTTGCCAGGTCTCGACCACCGAGTCCGGGTTCAGCGAGATCGACTTGATGCCTTCCTTGGCCAGCCATGCGGCGAAGTCCGGATGGTCCGAAGGACCCTGGCCGCAGATGCCGACGTACTTGTCCAGGCGGATGCACGCCGAGATCGCGCGCGACAGCATGAAGCACACCGCCGGATCGCGCTCGTCGAAGTCCTTGGCCAGCAGCTCCATGCCCGAGTCGCGGTCCAGGCCCAGTGTCAGCTGGGTCAGGTCGTTCGAGCCGATCGAGAAGCCGTCGAAGAATTGCAGGAACTCTTCGGCCAGGATCGCGTTGGACGGCACTTCGCACATCATGATGATGCGCAGGCCGTTCTCGCCGCGCTTCAGGCCGTGCTTGGCGAGCAGCTCGATCACCTTCTCGGCCTGGCCGAGCGTGCGCACGAACGGCACCATGATCTCGACGTTGGTCAGGCCCATTTCGTCGCGCACGCGCTTCATGGCCTTGCATTCCATCTCGAAGGCTTCGGCGAAGTCTTCGGCGATGTAGCGCGAGGCGCCGCGGAAGCCCAGCATCGGGTTCTCTTCATCCGGCTCGTAGCGCGAGCCGCCGATCAGCTTCTTGTACTCGTTGGACTTGAAGTCCGACAGGCGCACGATCACGGGCTTCGGGTAGAACGCCGCGCCGATGGTGGCGATGCCCTCGGCCAGCTTGTCGACATAGAACGCGCGCGGGCTGGCATGGCCGCGGGCCACGCTTTCGACGGCCTTCTTCAGGTCGGCATCGACTTGCGGGTAGTCGAGGATGGCCTTCGGATGGACGCCGATATTGTTGTTGATGATGAATTCCAGGCGGGCCAGGCCGACGCCGTTGTTCGGGATCTGCGCGAAGTCGAACGCCAGCTGCGGGTTGCCGACGTTCATCATCAGCTTGACGTCGATTTCCGGCATCTCGCCGCGCTGGACCTCGGTCACTTCGGTTTCCAGCAGGCCGTCGTAGATGCGGCCTTCGTCGCCCTCGGCGCACGACACCGTCACCAGCGTGCCGTCCTTGAGCACGTCGGTGGCATCGCCGCAGCCGACCACCGCCGGCACGCCCAGTTCACGCGCGATGATGGCGGCGTGGCAGGTGCGGCCGCCACGGTTGGTGACGATGGCCGAGGCGCGCTTCATCACCGGCTCCCAGTTCGGGTCGGTCATGTCGGCCACCAGCACGTCGCCGGGCTGCACGCGTTCCATCTCGGACGGGTCGTTGATCACGCGCACCGGGCCGGTGCCGATCTTCTGGCCGATGGCGCGGCCGCTGGTCAGCACGGGCGCGGTGCCCTTGAGCTTGAAGCGCTGCTCGGCCTTGCCGGCCGACTGGCTCTTCACCGTTTCCGGGCGGGCCTGCAGGATGTAGATCTTGCCGTCCTTGCCGTCCTTGCCCCACTCGATGTCCATCGGGCGGCCATAGTGCTTCTCGATGATCATCGCGTAGCGCGCCAGCTCGGTCACGTCTTGGTCGGTGATCGAGTAGCGGTTGCGCAGCTCCGCGGGCACGTCGACGGTCTTCACGCGGCCGGCTTCGCCCGGCTTGGTGAATTCCATCTTGATCAGCTTGGAGCCGATCGAGCGGCGGATGATCGGGTACTTGCCGGCTTGAAGCGTCGGCTTGAAGACGTAGAACTCATCCGGGTTGACCGCGCCCTGCACCACCGTTTCACCCAGGCCGTAGCTGGAGGTGATGAAGACCACGTCGGGGAAGCCCGATTCGGTGTCGATGGTGAACATCACGCCGGAGGCGGCCAGATCCGAGCGCACCATGCGCTGGATGCCGGCGGACAGCGCCACCACGTCATGGGCAAAGCCCTTGTGCACGCGGTAGGAGATGGCGCGGTCGTTGTACAGCGAGGCGAACACGTGCTTGATCTTGTCGAGCACGTCGTCGATGCCGCTGACGTTCAGGTAGGACTCTTGCTGGCCGGCGAACGAGGCGTCGGGCAGGTCTTCGGCCGTGGCCGACGAACGCACCGCGAACGAAGCCTCGGCGCCTTCGCGCTCGGCCACGCGGGCATAGAACTCGCGGATTTCCTGTTCCAGGCGCGGCTGGAACGGCGCGGTCGCGACCCAGTCGCGGATCTCGGCGCCGGCCTCGGCCAGGGCCTTGACGTCGTCGACGTTCAGGGTCTTCAGGCGCTGCGAGATACGCTCGGTCAGGTTGTTGTGGGTGAGGAAGTCGCGGAAGGCGAGCGCGGTGGTGGCAAAGCCGCCCGGAACCCGGACGCCGGCTTCCGCCAGCTGGGAGATCATCTCGCCCAGCGACGAATTCTTGCCGCCGACGATTTCCACGTCAGCCATGCGCAACTGCTCGAACGGCAGCACATAGGCGCCGTTATCTGCCTGGTTAGTCATGAGAGCCTCAAAACAAAGTAGAAAACTGGTTGCGCATGTCCGGTATGTTGTAGGTGTTCTGTTCCCGGACGGATCGCTTGGCTAAGCAACCCCGAACTGGCGCTGCGGACCTGGCGCTACGGCTCTCATCGCGTAGCGCGCATTGTCGACAATTCCGGGCACGGTTTGTGGCGTGGGCATGTTGCGGAGGCGCCCGCCCTATGGAATTGCTTAGCGAAAAGATCGCCGCTATTCTACCGTGCTGCGCCGCACTTTTCTGCGGAAGATTGAATCTATTTCTTAACGCGCCATCCCAATGTGCGCCATCCCCATGTCCCAGCCAGAAGCGCCCGGAACGGCGACACCCGGGCCCCAGCCTGGAACGCAGCCCGACACCCCTGTACCCGCACCCCAGGCGGCCGAGCGCCCCGCGATCCGCACCGTGTTCATCGTCTCGGATGGCACCGGCATCACCGCCGAGACCTTCAGCCACTCCATCCTGGCCCAGTTCGAGATGCGTTTCCGCAAGGTGCGCATGCCTTTCGTCGATACCCCGGAAAAGGCACATATTGCCGTCGGCAAGATCAACGAGGCGTTCCACAACGAAGGGGTGCCGCCGATCGTCTTCACCACGCTGGTCAACCAGGAAGCCAACAAGGCGCTTCGCCGCGCCAAGGCGATGATCCTGGACATGTTCCAGACCTTTATCGAGCCGCTCGAGAAGGAACTGGGGCTGAAGTCCACCCACGCCATCGGCCGCTTCCACCAGAATGCGGACACCGAGGCCTACAAGAACCGGATCGAGGCGATCAACTTCTCGCTGGCGCATGATGACGGCCAGTCACACAAGAACCTCGAAGAAGCCGACGTGATCCTGGTGGGCGTGTCGCGCAGCGGCAAGACCCCGACCAGCCTCTACCTGGCCATGCAGTACGGGCTGAAGGCGGCCAACTATCCGCTGATCCCCGACGATTTCGAGCGCGGCAAGCTGCCGTCGGCGCTCTATGCGTTCAAGCCGAAGATCTTCGGCCTGTCGATCGACCCGCAGCGCCTGACCGAGATCCGCAACGAGCGCCGCCCCGGCAGCAAGTACGCCGCGCTGGAAAACTGCCGCTACGAGGTCAACGAGGCCGAGGCGATGATGCGCCGCGAAGGCATCAAGTGGCTGTCGTCGACGCACAAGTCGATCGAGGAGATCGCGACCACGATCCTGCAGGAGATCAAGGTCGACCGCGACAACTACTGAAGCAAGAATAAAGAAAGCGGCCGCAGGGGCCGCTTTTTTGTTGGCCGCGCCAGCGCGCTCAGTCGCTGCGCTCAGCCGGCGCGCCGCTGGCGCACCGCCTCGAACAGGCAGATCGCCGTGGCCGCGGCCACGTTCAGCGACTCCATCCCGCCCGGTTGCGGAATGCCGACCTTGCGCGTGACATGCGCCATCCAGCCCTCGCTGACCCCTGCCCCTTCGTTGCCGACCACCCACGCCACCGGTCCGCGCAGGTCGGTATCGAATACCGCGGCCTCGGCGTGCGACGAGGTCGCCAGCAGCGGGATCGCCAGCCGCGGCGCCAGCGCCTCGAGCGTGCAATGCTCGACGATATTGAGGTGGAAGTTCGCGCCCATGCCGGCGCGCAGCGTCTTGACCGACCACGCGAAGGCGCAGCCGGTGGCCAGGAAGGCGTCACGGATGCCCGCCGCGGCCGCGCTGCGCAGGATCGAGCCGACATTGCCCGCGTCCTGCACCCCGTCCAGGATGATGCAGTCCTGCTCGATGCGCGCCGGCAGGTGGCCCGCCGGCGTCTCGATCACCAGCATCAGGTCGATGCCGTTGACCACGCCGCTGATCTGCGTGAACAGCGCATCGGCCAGCACCACCACGCGCTCGCTGTCCACCTCGGCCAGCAGAGGCGCGACTTCGGCGTGGTCGTAGTGGCGCTCCGACACCAGGCAGGTCACGGGCTGGCCGCGCGCGGCCACGTAGGCCTGCGCCAGGTGCACGCCGTCGAGCAGCGACTGCCCGGCCTTGCGGCGCTGGTGCGTGGAACCGGCAAGCGCCTTCAGGTGCTTGAACAGCGCGTTGTCGCGCGAGGTGATGTGCTTCACGATGCTTCGGGTGGCAAGAACGTACCGTGCCGGGCGGCGGCCGCGGCACCAAGGGCGCCGGCGTCAGCGACGTGAGTGCCGTCAACGACCGGCGCGGCGGCCACCATGGCAGTGAATACCGGCCGCTGCGCCAGCGCCTCGCGCACGGGCGCGAACGAGCGGCGATGGTGCGGGGTCGCGCCGAACTCGGCCAGCGCGGCCATATGCTGCGGCGTGCCGTAGCCCACGTGCGAATCGAAGCCGTACTGCGGGTAGGCCGCGTGCAGTTCCATCAGGGCCCGGTCGCGTGCCACCTTGGCCAGGATCGAAGCCGCCGAGATCGCCTTGACCAGCGCATCGCCCTTGACGATGGCTTCGACCGGGTAGGCAACCTGCGGGCAGCGGTTGCCGTCGACCTGCACCAGGTCCGGCACCACGCCGCTGGCGGCCAGGCCCTGCACGGCCCGCTGCATCGCCAGCATGCTGGCGTGCAGGATGTTGATGGTGTCGATTTCCTCGACCGTGGCGAAGGCGATATGCCAGCCCAGCGCGCGTTCGCAGATCTTCTCGTACAGCGCTTCGCGCTTGGCGGCGGTCAGGATCTTGGAATCGGCCAGGCCGCGGATCGGGCGTTTGGGGTCGAGCACCACCGCGGCGGCATAGACCGGCCCCGCCAGCGGGCCGCGGCCCGCCTCGTCGACGCCGCACAGGCGCTGGATGGCGCCGGCGGCCGGCGCCAGGTCCAGCCCCAGTTGCGCAGAGGTTGCACTGCGGGCAGCATCGCGGCGTGCCATCAGGCGGTCCCCCGGCTGCGCATCAGGTCGACCACGACATCGGCCGCCAGTTGCGCGGTGTTGCACTTGAGCGTCTCGTGCATGCGGGTGAAATGCTCGTACAGGAAGGCGGTATTGCCTTCGTCGTTGAGCTGCAGCAGGGTCTCGCGCGCCAGCGCCTCGGGCGTGGCGTCGTCCTGCAGCAGCTCGGGCACGACAAAGCGCCCTGACAGGATATTAGGCAATCCCACGTAGGGCAGATAACCCTGGCGCTTCATGATCTGCGCGGTCAGCCAGGGCACCTTGTACGAGATCACCATCGGCTTCTTGTACAGCGCCGCCTCGAGCGTGGCGGTGCCGCTCGCCAGCAGCACCACGTCGGCGGCTTCCATGGCCTGGTGCGACTTGCCGTCGACAATGGTGAGGCACAGTTCCGGATGCTGGTGGTGCAGGTCTTCGACGATGGCGCGCAGCGGCGCGCTGGCCGCCGGCAGCACGAACGCCAGCTTCGGATCCATGCGCTGCATGCGAGCCATCGCCGCGAAAAAGGTCGCGCCGAGGTTGCGTACCTCGGACTGGCGGCTGCCGGGCAGCACCGCCACCACGCGGTGACCCGCCGGCAGCCCCAGCGCGGCCCGCGCGCCGGCCACGTCGGGCACCATCGGGATCACGTCGGCCAGCGGATGGCCCACGTAGGTGGCCGGAATGCCGGCCTTGGCGTAGATCTCGGGCTCGAACGGGAACAGGCAAAGGATGTGGTCGACTGCGCGCGCGATGGTACGGATGCGCCCGCCGCGCCAGGCCCAGATCGACGGGCTGACGAAATGCACGACCGGGATGCCGGCGCGGCGCAGCGGCACTTCCAGCCCGAAATTGAAGTCCGGGGCATCGACCCCGATAAAGCATAGCGGGGGCTCTGCCAGCAGCCAGTCGCGCACCGCGCGCCGCGTGGCGAGGATCTCGCGCAGCGAGCCCAGCACCTCGACATAGCCGTTGACCGACAGCGTTTCCATCGGCCAGCGCGAGGTGAAGCCCTGCGCCATCATGCGCTTGCCGCCGATGCCGGCGTAGTCCACCGCCTGGCCGGTCTCGGCCAGGCGGGCCTGCAGCCCGCCCATCATCAGCGAAGCCAGCAGGTCGCCCGAGGCCTCGCCGGCCACCATGGCGATGGTGCCGCGCTTGCCCGCGGCGCTGCCGCTGCCCGCGGGCAGGTCCTTCCGAATCGCGGCGTCAGCCATGTGGGTCCGGTCTCAGCGCACGATGCCGCGCTGGGTGGCGGCAAGGAAGTCGACGAAGGCCTGCAGCGGCGCCGCGGTGCCGGCATCCACCTGGGCCAGCAATGCGGAAATCTCGGTGCGCGCCTCGTCGAAGCTGAGGTCGGACTTGTAAAGCAGCTTGTAGGCCTGCCGCAGCGCGGCGATCTGGCCGGCGTCGAAGCCGCGGCGGCGCAGCCCTTCGACGTTGATGCCGTGCGGCGTGGCCTTGTTGCCGCTCTTGTCGCTGGCCGCGATCACGAACGGGGGCACGTCCTGCACCAGCGCCGAGGCGCCGCCCAGCATCGCATGGGCGCCGATGCGCACGAACTGGTGCACGCCGCTCATGCCGCCCAGGATGGCCCAGTCGCCCACCTCGACGTGGCCGGCGATCTGCGCGTTGCTGGAAAACACGGTGTGGTTCCCGACCATGCAGTCATGCGCGATATGGACGTAGGCCATGATCCAGTTGTCGTTGCCGATGCTGGTCAGGCCGCGGTCCTGCACCGTGCCGGTGTGGATCGTGGTGAATTCGCGGATGGTGTTGCGGTCGCCGATTTCGAGCCGGGTCGGCTCGTTGCGGTATTTCATGTCCTGCGGCACGCCGCCGACCGAGGCATAGGGGCCGATGTTGTTGCCCGCGCCGATCGTGGTATGGCCCTCGACTGTCGTATGCGAGCCGATCCGGGTGCCGCTGCCGATCCGCACGTTGGGGCCGACGATGGAGAACGGTCCGACGCTGACGTCGGCGGCCAGTTCTGCCTTCGGGTCGACCAGTGCGGTGGGGTGGATTTGCGTCATGCGTACTGTCCTGTGATGGGTCTGGTGAAGGATGGGCCCATGCGCCGGGCAAAGGTTCCCTTCCGGGCCGTCCGCCCCCGCGGCGCGAAGGGGCGCGGGGGCTGCGGCAGTCAGCCCGCGGCGGCGCCGCGGGCCGCGGGCGGCCTCACTCGGCCTGCTTCACGGTGCACATCAGCTCCGCCTCGCAGGCCACCTTGTCGTCGACCGTGGCGAACGCCTTGAACTTCCAGATGCCGCGGATATAGCGCTCGACCGTCACGTTCATGTGCAGCTGGTCGCCCGGGTACACCACCTGCTTGAAGCGGGCGCCGTCGATGCCGACGAAGTAGTACAGCGCGCCTTCCTTGCGCTCCATGTCGGCGCCGAAGGTCAGCAGGCCGGCCGACTGCGCCAGCGCTTCCAGGATCATCACGCCCGGCATCACCGGCTGCTCGGGGAAATGGCCCTGGAAGTACGGCTCGTTGATGGTGACGTTCTTCAGGGTCTTGATGCGCTTCTGCGCCTCGAACTCCAGCACGCGGTCGACCAGCAGGAACGGGTACCGGTGCGGCAGCAGCTTGAGGATCTTGCGGATATCGATTTCGGCCGCGCTCATGATGATTTCTCTTTAGTCTTGTGAGGGTTGGGACCCGGCGGCCTGGCCGCGCAGGCGGCGTTCCAGCGCCACCACCCGTTCGCGCAGCTTGCTCAGGCCGCGCACGATGGCTGCGTTGCGTTCCCACTCGCCGTGCGGCAGGAACGGGAACACGCTGGTGAAATGACCGCCGGGCTTGGTAATGGATTTGGTGATCGAGGTGCCGCCCGACACCGTGGTGCGGTCGGCAATGGTCAGGTGGCCGGCAAAGTTGGCCGCGCCGCCGATCACGCAGAAGCGACCGATGCGCGTGCTGCCCGACACCGCGGCGCAGCCGGCGATGACCGTATGCGCGCCGACCCGCACGTTGTGCGCGATCTGGACCTGGTTGTCGATCTTGCAGCCGTCCTCGATCACGGTGTCGGCCATGGCGCCGCGGTCGATTGCGGTATTGGCGCCGACTTCCACGTCATCGCCCAGCACCGCGCGTCCGGTTTGCGGGATCTTCACGTATTCGACGCCGCTCGCGCTGATGTCCGGCGCGAAGCCGAAGCCGTCGGCACCGATCACCACGCCGCTGTGCAGGATGGCGCGGGCGCCGACCACGCAGTGGTGGTAGACCGATACGTTGGCGTACAACAGCGCATCGTCGCCGATCTGCGCGTGCGCGCCGACATAGCCGTTGGCCAGGATGCGCACGCGCTCGCCCAGGCGCGCGCCGGCTTCGATGACCACGTTGGGGCCGATGTAGCACGAAGCCGGCACCACGGCGTCGGGCGCCACGGTGGCGCGCGCGTCGATGCCGGTGCGCGCATCGGTATTGGCGGCGCGGTCGAAACGCTGCGCCACGCGGGCAAAGCATACGTAGGGATTGCGCGCCACCAGCCAGTTGCGGCCGTCGGCCTTGCCTTCGGCGCGCACGCGCTCGAGGTCGGCGGCCGAGACGATCACGGCGCCGGCCTTGGCATCCAGCGCCTGCTGCAGGTAGAGCGGATTGGACAGGAACGAGAGCTCGCCCGGTCCGGCCTGGTCCAGGGGGGCCAGGCCGGTGATCGCCAGGTCGGGGTCACCCACAACCTGCGCGCCGTTCTCGGTGGCGAGCTGACCCAGTGTGGGTGTCTGCATGGCGGTACTTCCTGATGAAAGACGAACGAAGGAACGACGCGGCGGCGGCTTACTTGCCGCCGGCGTTCAGCACCTTCATCACGTCGTCGGTGATATCGATGCGCGGGTTCACGTACACCGCTTCCTGCACGATCAGGTCGTATTTGCGCTGTTCGGCGAGCTGGCGGATCACGCGGTTGGCGCGCTCCAGCACCTGGGCCAGTTCCTCGTTGCGGCGCTGGTTCAGGTCTTCGCGGAATTCGCGCTGCTTGCGCTGGAACTCGCGGTCGAGGTCAGCCACTTCGCGCTGGCGGCGCTGGCGGTCGGAATCGGCCAGCACGGCCGTGTCCTTGTCCAGCTTGTCGGCCATGCCCTTGATCTTCTGGGCCATGTCCTGCAGCTCGCGGTCGCGCTTGGAGAACTCCTGCTCCAGCTTGACCTGGGCCGCCTTGGCGGGCTGCGAATCGCGCAGGATGCGCTCGGAATTGACCGCGGCGATGCGCGCTTCCTGGGCCGAGGCGGGCACCGCGGCACAGATCGCCGCGGTGGCGAGCGCGGCAGCGCCCAGGGACTTGACCAGTTTGAATGTTGTAGTCATGAAAACAGATCCTTTTACAGAATCAGAATGCCGTGCCGATCTGGAACTGGAAGCGCTGGACCTTGTCGTTGTCGTCGCGCTTGAGCGGGAAGCCCATGCTGAGCTTCAGCGGCCCGATCGGCGACAGCCACGACATGCCGAAGCCGGTCGAGTACTTCAGCTCGCTGAAGCGCAGCGGCTCGCCTTCCTGATAGACGTTACCGAAGTCGAAGAAGGTGAACAGGCGCAGCGTGCGGTCCACGCCCGAGCCCGGCAACGGGAAGATGAATTCCACGTTGCCGATCATCTTGGAGGCGCCGCCCACCGGGTTGCCGTTCTGGTCCTTCGGGCCCAGCGTGCTGGTCTGGTAGCCGCGCACCGAGCCGATACCGCCGGCGTAGAAGTACTTGAACACCGGGAACGGCGTGTTGCCGTAGCCGTGGCCGTAGGCCACTTCGCCGTTCAGTGCCAGCGTGAAGGCCTTCGAGATCGGATAGAAGTACTGCTGCTGCACGCTGGCGCGGTAGTACTGCGTATCGCCGCCCGGCAGGCCGACTTCCAGGTTGGCCTGGGTGTACGGGCCCTTGGTCGGGACCAGCGCGCTGTCGCGGCGGTCGCGCGCCCAGCCGATCGTGAACGGGAAGTTGTTGATGCCGTCGCCCGAGTTCTTGCCGATCTCGGTCAGCCAGTTCTTGTACTGATTCGGCGTGTTGACCGAGGTGTACACCTGGGTGCGCTCGTAGCCGATGCCGAAGAACACGGTATCGACTTCCGAGAATGGCACGCCGAACTTGAAGCCGCCGCCGGCCGAGACGATCTTGTAGTCCTGGTCGCCGGTGTAGTACAGCGGGCGCGAAGTACGGTAGTAAATGTCGGTCGAGCGGCTGATGCCGTCCACCGTGAAGTACGGGTCGTACTGCGTCAGCGCAATGGTGCGGAACGACTTGGCGGTGTTCACGTCCAGGCCCAGGCTGGTACCCGAGCCGAACACGTTGTCCTGGCGCAGGCCGGCCTGCAGCACCAGCTTGTCGGTGGACGAGAAACCCACGCCCAGGCTGATCTGGCCGGTCGGCTTTTCGGTCACGTTGACGTTCACATCGACCTGGTCGGGCGCGCCAGGCACGTCCTCGGTGGTGATGTTGGTGTCGGTAAAGTAGCCGGTGCGGTTGATGCGCGCCTGCGACTGCTGCAGCTTTTCGCTGTCGAACCACGAGCTTTCCATCTGGCGCATCTCGCGCCGCACCACTTCGTCGCGGGTCTTGCTGTTGCCGACCACGTTGACGCGGCGCACGTAGACGCGGCGGCCCGGATCGACCATCAGGGTCAGCGCAACTTCACGCTTTTCCTTGTCGATCTGCGGCTGCGGGTTGATGGTAGTGAACGCGTAGCCATAGGTGCCGAGCAGGTCGGTAATGGCCTTGGTGCTCTGCGTCAGCTTCTCGGACGAGAAGATGTCGCCCTTCTTCAGCTGCAGCAGCTTTTCCATTTCCTCCTGCTTGCCCAGCAGCTCGCCCGCCAGGCGCACGTCGGAAACCTTGTACTGCTCGCCTTCCTTGATGTTCAGCGTCAGGAAGATGTCTTTCTTGTCGGGCGTGATGGAAACCTGGGTCGATTCGATGGCGAATTCCAGGTAGCCGCGGTTCAGGTAGTACGAACGCAGCGATTCCAGGTCAGCGGTCAGCTTCTGCTTCGAGTACAGGTCGTTCTTGGTGTACCACGACAGCCAGTTGGGGGTGGACAGCTGCATTTCGTCGCGCAGCGTGCTTTCCTTGAACGCCTTGTTGCCGACGATATTGATCTGGCGGATCTTGGCGACCGGACCTTCGTCGACGTTGAACACCACCGAGACGCGGTTGCGGTCCACCGGCGTGATCGTGGTCTGCACGTCGGCGGCATAGTAGCCGCGCGCGACGTACTGGCGCTTGAGTTCCTGCTCGGCCTTGTCGATCAGGGCCTTGTCGTAGTAGCGGGCCTCTGCCACGCCCACCGCGCGCAGCGAGCGGCGCAGCGTGTCCTTGTCGAATTCCTTGATGCCGACGAACTCGAGCTGCGAAATCGCCGGGCGCTCTTCGACCTGCACCACCAGCACGCCTTCTTCTGCGCGGATCTGCACGTCCTTGAAGAAGCCGGTATTGTAGAGGGCACGGATGGCATCGGCGCCCTTGTCATCGGTGAAGGTTTCGCCGACGCGCACCGGCAGGTAGCCAAACACGGTACCCGGTTCCACGCGTTGCAGTCCCTCAACGCGGATGTCCCTGACGACGAACGGATCGGCAGCCCAGCCCGCCGGGCTCCAGGCTGCAATAACGGCACTCGCCAGCAAGCCCAGCGAAATGCGCTTATGTCTGATCAATGTTGATCCCCTCTTTGATTCCATCCAGGATTGCGCTCCGATGCCTCGTTGGACTGCGCCTGGCAAATGGCGTCCCCGGCGACGGTGTCCGACGACACCACCACCCCTTGCCGACACACGTTTCTAGCCGTTCGCCAGAAACATTCGGCTGACGTCATTGAACAAAGCGAGCGAAGTCAGGAGCAAGATGCAGGCGATGCCAACCTTCTGCAGCATTGCCTGCCAGTGGTCTGGGACGGGCCGGCCAGTCAAAAATTCCACGCAATAATACAGCAAATGCCCCCCATCCAGAACCGGAATGGGTAACAAATTGAGTACGCCAAGACTAACGCTGACCAGTGCCAGAAAGCTGACAAAGGCCTGTATGCCGAGGTTTGCGGCGCGTCCCGCGTAGTCCGCCACGGTCAGCGGCCCGCTCAGGTTCTGCAGCGAGGCCTGCCCCACCAGCATCTTGCCCAGCAGCTTGAGCGACAGCACGCTGGTATCCCACACCTGCCCCGCCGCGCGCGCCAGCGCCTGGTCCGGCCGGTAGCGCACGGTCTCCATCTGCACCGCCTGGCTGAGCGCCGCACCCAGCTTGCCCGAGGGCGCCGGCGCGCTGGCGCTGGCATCCGTGGCGCCATCGCGCGCCACGGCGGTGTCGAGCGTGACCGGCACGTCCAGGCGCTGGCCGTCGCGTTCGATGCCGAGCGTCACGGCCTGGCCCGGCTGGCTGCGCACCGCCTTGATCAGCGCGCTGGCCTGCGTCAGCGGGCTGCCCTGCCAGGCCACGATGCGGTCGCCCTTGCGCAGCCCGGCGCGCTCGGCGGCCGAATCCGGCAGCACCTCGGTGATCGTCACCGGGCCGCCCTTCAGGTTCAGGCCCAGCGTGGCCAGCGGATCCTGCTCGGGATTGCCGCCGGTATTGGGCAGGCGCGGCAGCGTGACATCGCGCTCGGCGCCGTCGGCGCCGCGCACGCGCAGCACCGCGCGCGCATCGCCGAAGCCTTCGGCAAACACGGCCATGCGCAGGTCGTTCCAGGAGCGGACCGGCTCGGTGTGGCCGTTGGCGGTCAGCGACAGCACCCGGTCGCCGTCGCGCACGCCGGCCTGCGCCGCCATGGTGCCGGCCGCGGGTTCGGCCACCACGGGCACGGGCTCGCGCATGCCGCCGGCAAACAGCGCGAAATACAGCACGATGGCGAGCGCGAAGTTGGCCAGCGGGCCCGCCGCGACGATGGCAAAGCGCTTGCCCACCGGCTGGCGATTGAAGGCGCGCGGCAGGTCGGCCGGGTCGATGGGGGTGTCGCGCGCGGGATCGAGCTCGCGCTCGTCGAGCATCTTGACGTAGCCGCCCAGCGGGATCATCGCCACGGTCCATTCGGTGCGGTCGCGGCTCTTCGAGATCCAGCGCAGCAGCGGCCGCCCGAAGCCGATGGAAAAACGCAGCACCTTCACGCCGCAGGCGCGCGCGGCCAGGTAGTGGCCCATTTCGTGCACGTAGATCAGCACGCACAGGGCAACGATGAAAGCGAGTACGGTTTGCATGGTGCGGGACGTCGGTAAGGTCGCTGGGCCGGCCCGCGCGGTCCCTCAGGGGACCGGCCGGCGCAGCCGCTATTGTCGCAGATGCGGCAGACCGCCCCGCCGGATCAGCGGGCCGCGGCCCGCGCGGTGACGCCGGCCCTGGCCGCCTCGCGCGCCAGCGCGTCGGCGGCGAGCACGGCCTCGAGCGTGTCGGCGGGTCCGCTCGGTGCTTCCTCCAGCACCTGACGCACGATGCCGGCGATATCGGTAAAGCGCACCTGGCCCGCCAGGAATGCCTCTACCCCCACTTCATTGGCGGCATTGAGCACCGCGGGTGCCACCCCCGCCGCCCGCAGCGCGTCGAAGGCCAGCCCCAGGCACGGGAACCGCGCCAGGTCCGGCTTTTCGAAATGCAGGCCGCCGGCGAGGGTCAGGTCGAGCGGCGTCACGCCCGCGTCGATCCGTTCCGGATAGGCCAGGCCATAGGCGATTGGGGTGCGCATGTCGGGGTTGCCCAGCTGCGCCAGCACCGAGCCGTCGGTGTAGGCCACCATCGAATGCACGATGCTCTGCGGGTGGATCAGCACCTCGATGCGCTCGGCCGGGGCGCCGAACAGCCAGTGCGCCTCGATCACCTCGAGGCCTTTGTTCATCATGGTGGCCGAGTCGACCGAGATCTTGCGGCCCATGACCCAGTTGGGATGGGCGCAGGCCTGGTCAGGCGAGATATCGTGCAGCGTGGCCGGATCGCGGGTACGGAACGGCCCGCCCGACGCGGTCAGCAGCACCTTGGCCACGCCGCGGCCGTAGCGCGGGTCGTCGGCGGGCAGGCACTGGAAGATGGCGTTGTGCTCGCTGTCGATCGGCAGCAGCGTAGCGCCGTGCTCGCGCACCGCGTCCATGAAGATGCGCCCGGACATGACCAGGGCTTCCTTGTTGGCCAGCAGCACGCGCTTGCCCGCGCGCGCCGCCGCCAGCGTCGGGCGCAGGCCCGCCGCGCCGACGATGGCGGCCATCACCGCATCGGTCTGCGCGTCGGCGGCGATGGATTCCAGCGCGGCCTCGCCGTAGCTGACCTCGGTGGCCACGCTGGCATCGCGCAGCAGCGTTTCCAGTTCACGCGCCGCCTCGGCCGTCCCGACCACGGCGCGCGCCGGGCGGAACTCGATGCACTGGTCGGCCAGCTTGCGCACCTGCCGATGGGCGCTGAGCGCATGCGCCGCGTAACGGCCGGGATGGCGCCGGATCACGTCGAGCGTGCTTTCTCCGATGGAGCCGGTGGCGCCCAGGATGGTGATGCGATGCATAGCAGACGGCTTCAGAGAAAAATCAGCATCAGGGCGGCCAGCGGGAACACCGGCAGCAAGGCGTCGATGCGGTCCAGCACGCCGCCATGGCCGGGCAGCAGCCGGCTGCTGTCCTTCTTGCCGACCTGGCGCTTGAGCAGGGATTCGAACAGGTCGCCCACCACGCTGGCGGCGACCAGCAGCGTGGTCAGCGCGGCGACGAAGCCCAGTCCGCCGCGGTCGCCCATTGCCGAGAACCAGGTCGGGGCAAAGGCGTGGGTGGCCGCCAGCGCAAGGCCGATCACCAGCGCCAGCACCCAGCCGCCAATCGCGCCTTCCCACGACTTGCCCGGGCTGATGCCGGGCGCCAGCTTGCGCCGGCCGATGGCCTTGCCGGTGAAATACGCGCCGATATCGGCGGCCCATACCAGCACCGCGGCGGTCAGCAGCACGCCGATGCCGGCGCCGCGCAGGATCATGGTGGCATGGGCAAACGCAGGCAGCATCACCAGGCCCAGCACCGCGCCCAGCGCCGTGAACGCCGGGGTGGCGCTGCGCACGCCGCGCGCCAGCAGCACCACGGCCACGACCCAGCACACCACCGCGGCCTCGAGCAGCCAGGTGGTGGCATGGCGCAGCGGCAGGTCATGCCAGGCGATGGTGGCGATCAGGCAGGCCAGCGCATAGACGTAGGGCCACGGCCCGCGCAGGCCGATCAGGCGGCCGAATTCCCAGCCGGCCAGCAGCACGATCACGCCGAGCAGGCCCGCCAGGCCCGCCGGCGGCGCCAGGAACAGGATCGGCAGGATCAGCAGCAACAGGCACAGGGCGGTGATGACGCGGGTGAGGAGCATGCGCTGCGGTCCCGTGAAGAGTTGGAGCGGCCTGGCTCAGGCCGTGCCGGAAAGTCCCGGCGCGACCAGCTGCGCGCTGGTGCGGCCGAAGCGGCGTTCGCGCTGGCGGTACGAGGCAAAGGCCTTGTCGAGTTCCGCGGCGTCGAAATCCGGCCAGTAGACATCGGTGAAATACAGCTCGGAATAGGCGAGCTGCCACAGCAGGAAGTTGCTGATGCGCTGTTCGCCGCCGGTGCGGATGAACAGGTCCGGCTCCGGCGCATAGGCCATGGCCAGGTGCGGTGCCAGCAGGGACTCGTCGATCGTTTCCGGATCGAGCATGGGCGAGCGCGCCAGCATCTTGCGCATGGCCTGCAGCAGATCCCAGCGCCCGCCGTAGTTGGCGGCGATGGTGACGGTCAGGCCGGTATTGCCGGCGGTGCGCGCCTCGGCATCCTTGATCAGCCGCTGGATGCGCGGACTGAAGCGGCTCAGGTCGCCCACCACCCGCAGCCGGATGTTGTTGGCGTGCATCTTCACCACTTCGCGACGCAGCGACATCATGAACAGCCGCATCAGGAACGAGACCTCGTCGGCCGGACGCCGCCAGTTCTCGGAGCTGAACGCGAACAGCGTCAGGTACTGCACGCCCCTGGCGGCGCAGGCTTCCACCACCGCGCGCACAGCGTCCAGCCCCCGGCTGTGCCCCGCCACGCGCGGCAGATGCCGCTGGGTCGCCCAGCGGCCGTTGCCGTCCATGATGATGGCAACGTGCCTGGGCACGTAGGAAGTATCGGGTACGGCAAGCGTCGAGCTGATGTGCTGCATGGGCGTGAGACGGTCGCTGACAGTCCCGGCAAGGCCGGGACGGGCGTCAGACCGTCATGATCTCCTTCTCTTTTTCGGCGACCATCCTGTCGATCTCGGCCACGTACTTGTCGGTCAGTTTCTGCACCTCGTCCTGGCCGCGGCGCTCTTCGTCCTCGGAAATGGTCTTGTCCTTGACCAGCTTCTTGAACTGCTCGTTGGCATCGCGGCGCAGGTTGCGCACGGCCACCTTGGCGCCCTCGGCCTCGCCCTTCACGACCTTGGTCAGCTCCTTGCGGCGCTCTTCGGTCAGTGCAGGCATCGGCACACGGATCACTTCGCCCATGGTGGCCGGATTCAGGCCCAGGTCGCAATCGCGGATGGCCTTTTCGACGGCGCTGACCATTTTCTTTTCCCACGGCTGCACCGTGATGGTACGGGCATCGGCCAGGCCGATCGCCGCCACCTGGCTGATGGGAACCATCGAGCCGTAGTAATCCACCTGAACGTGATCGAGCAGGCCGGTATGGGCACGACCGGTGCGGATCTTAGCCAGATCGGCCTTGAAGGCTTCGATCGACTTCTGCATTTTCTGCTCGGCGCTCTTCTTTGTGTCGGCGACGCTCATTTTTACCTCCGAAAATCAGCCAACCAAGATCCCCTCTGGTGGGGTTCGAAAATGAATCATTCTACTCTTTGCCCGGCTGGATACCAGCGCCGCGGCCCGGCATCCGTTACCGGACTCACAGATGCGCCCCGGCGACGAGGATCACACATGCACCAGCGTACCCTCATCCTCGCCCAGGATGACGCGCTTGAGCGCGCCCGGCTTCACGATCGAGAACACCTTGATCGGCAGCTTCTGGTCGCGGCACAGCGCAAACGCGGTGGCGTCCATCACTTGCAGGTTGCGCGAGATGGCCTCGTCGAAGCTGATGGTGGTGTAGCGCGTGGCGCTGGGATCCTTCTTCGGGTCGGCGGTGTACACGCCGTCGACCTTGGTGGCCTTCAGCACGATCTCGGCGCCGATCTCGGAGCCGCGCAGCGCGGCCGCGGTATCGGTGGTGAAGAACGGGTTGCCGGTGCCGGCGGCGAAGATCACCACCTTGCCCTCTTCCAGCTGGCGGATCGCGCGCGGGCGGATATAGGGCTCGACCACCTGGTCCATGCGCAGCGCCGACTGCACGCGGCCTTCGATATTGGCGTGGCGCATCGCGTCCTGCAGCGCCAGCGCGTTCATCATGGTGGCCAGCATGCCCATGTAGTCCGCGGTGGCGCGGTCCATGCCGGCAGCGCCGCCGGCAACGCCGCGGAAGATATTGCCGCCGCCGATCACCACCGCCACCTGCACGCCGAGCTTCACGATCTCGGCAATGTCGTTCACCATCGCCTCGATGGTGGAGCGGTTGATGCCGAAGGCATCGTCGCCCATCAGGGCTTCACCGGACAGTTTCAGAAGGACGCGCTTGTAGGCTGGCATGTTCACCCTCGGAAGGAGCAGTTCGCTCGGTTGAGACGATACTGGGACGAATGTTTTGGCACCGGTGGCACGGGTCATCGTGCCGCCGGCAGGAGAAAAGCCGGTTTTCGGGGTGCCCCGGACTGGACCGGACCACCGCGAAAACAGACTGCTGCCGCCGGACTGCCGTAGCGCAACGCGGCCGCGCCGTGCTGCACTACTTATGCAGAGGGGCACCTTGCGGCGCCCCTGCGGCATTATAGGCGCCCGGACCGGCACCGACGGCCGGCCCGGCGCGCCCCGGACATCAGCCCTTCTGGGCAGCGGCCACCTGGGCGGCCACTTCGGCGGCGAAGTCGTCCTGCTTCTTCTCGATGCCTTCGCCCACGACATAGAGCGTGAAGCTCTTGACGGTCGTGTTGGCGGCCTTCAGCATCTGCTCGACGGTCTGCTTGTCGTTCTTCACGAACGGCTGGTTGAACAGCGAGACTTCCTTCAGGTACTTCTGCACCGAACCCTCGACCATCTTGGCGGCGATCTCGGCCGGCTTGCCCGACTCGGCGGCCTTCTGCTCGGCGATGCTGCGCTCCTTGGCGATCAGGTCGGCGGGGACCTGCTCGGCCGACAGCGACACCGGCTTCATCGCGGCCACGTGCATGGCGACGTCCTTGGCGGCGGCTTCGTCGCCGTCGAACTCGACCATCACGCCGATGCGGGTGCCGTGCAGGTACGAGACCAGCTTGCCGCCGTTGGCGTAGCGGGCAAAGCGGCGGATCGTCATGTTTTCGCCGATCTTGCCGATCAGGGCGGTACGGGTGGCTTCAACGCTCACGCCGTCGATTTCCAGCGCCGACAGCGCGGCCACGTCGGCCGGGTTCTGCTTGGCGACCAGCTCGGCCACCTTGGCCGAGAAGGCCAGGAAGTCGTCGTTCTTGGAGACGAAATCGGTTTCGCAGTTCAGTTCGACCAGCGCGCCGGTGGTGCCGTCGATGAACGCAGCGACCACGCCTTCGGCGGTCACGCGCGAGGCAGCCTTGCTGGCCTTGTTGCCCAGCTTGACGCGCAGCAGCTCTTCAGCCTTGTTCAGGTCGCCGTCGGCCTCGGTCAGGGCCTTCTTGCATTCCATCATCGGCGCGTCGGTCTTCGCGCGCAGTTCTGCAACCATGCTTGCGGTAATTGCCGCCATTTGTCACTCCTTGAATGGTTCGCGCCGGGTGCAGGCAGTCGCCCGCTGCACCCGGTCGGTGGGTCTTCAGCGCACCCGCGGCAGATCTTGCCTGCGGCGGATGACAACAATTCAAATTCGAAAAAAGGGGGCGCCAGATGTGCCCCCTTTTTTGCCCTGCTGCCGAAGTACCCCGGCTTGCGCCCTGCGCGCTGCCCGGCGTGCCGGGCGGCAGGCGACGCCTGCCTTGTCCTGTGTTGACGTGCGCGCTATCGGGTTCCTTTCAGCAGCGGGCCGGGAGGCTATCAGCCTTCCTGCACTTCGACGAATTCGTCGTCGCCGCGGGCGGCTTCAACGACTTCCTGCACGGCATTGGCACGGCCTTCCAGGATGGCGTCGGCCACGCCGCGCACGTACAGGGCCACGGCCTTGCTCGAGTCGTCGTTGCCCGGGATCACGTAATCGATGCCTTCCGGCGAGTGGTTGGTATCGACCACGCCGATCACGGGGATGCCCAGCTTGTTGGCTTCGGTCACGGCGATCTTGTGGTAGCCGACGTCGACCACGAAGATGGCGTCAGGCACGCCGCCCATTTCCTTGATGCCGCCGATCGACTTTTCCAGCTTGATCATCTCGCGCTCGAACATCAGCGCTTCCTTCTTGCTCATGGTTTCCAGCGCGCCGGCTTCCTTGGCGGCTTCCATGTCCTTCAGGCGCTTGATCGAGGTCTTGACCGTCTTGAAGTTGGTCAGCATGCCGCCGAGCCAGCGGGCGTCGACGTAAGGCATGCCGGCGCGGCCTGCTTCTTCAGCCAGGATTTCGCGCGACTGGCGCTTGGTGCCCACGAAAAGGATGGTGCCGCGATTGGCCGCCAGCTGACGCACGTACTTCATGGCGTCCTGGAACATCGGCAGCGTCTTTTCGAGGTTGATGATGTGGATCTTGTTGCGATGGCCGAAGATGAAGGGGGCCATCTTCGGGTTCCAGAAGCGGGTCTGGTGGCCGAAGTGGCAACCGGCTTCCAGCATTTCGCGCATGGTCACGGACATGTGAATCTCCAAAGGGTTAGGTCTGAAGCCCGCCCCGACATTCCTGAAAAGGAACACCCCGGATAGGCGGGCCAGCGATTTCAAGCGGCAGGAAGGCCCTGCCAGATAACCGAACCGGCCGGCGCAATTGCTGCGGCGCAACCAGATCAGCCCGCTATTGTAGCAACAAAAGTGCCGCCCGCTCAAGCCGTGCGGGTCTCTCCCTCCTGGGGCGCGCTGGCGCGGGCGGCCCGGAACAGGCTGCGATCCGGCCTCGATGGTGCGATAATCCCACTTTGCACCTTCGATTCAGGCGTGGCCCGTGGCCCCGCCTTCACTTTTTCTGGCGACGCAGCATGAGCATTTACCTGAACACCGCCGAAGACATCGCCCACATGCGCGTGGCTTGCCGCCTTGCCTCCGAAGTCCTCGACTACATCACGCCCTTCGTGCAACCCGGCGTCACCACCGGCGAACTCGACCGCCTGTGCCACGCCTATATGCGCGACGTGCAGGGCACGGTGCCGGCGCCGCTGAATTATGCGCCCCCGGGATACCCGCCCTTCCCCGGCGCGATCTGCACCTCGGTCAACGACGTCATCTGCCACGGCATTCCCGGCGAGCGCGTGCTCAAGAGCGGCGACGCCGTCAATCTGGACATCACCGTCATCACCAAGGACGGCTACTACGGCGACACCAGCCGCATGTTCATCGTCGGCGAGGGCTCGATCCTGGCCAGGCGCCTGGCGCAGGTGACCTATGAGTGCATGTGGAAGGGCATCGCCCAGGTGCGCCACGGCGCCCGCCTCGGCGATATCGGCCACGCCATCCAGGTGCACGCCGAAGCCGCCGGCTACAGCGTGGTGCGCGAGTACTGCGGCCACGGCATCGGCAAGAATTTCCACGAAGACCCGCAGATCCTGCACTACGGCCGCCCCGGCACCGGCGCCGAGATCAAGGCCGGCATGATCTTCACGGTGGAGCCGATGATCAACGCCGGCAAGCGCGATATCCGCACCATGCCCGACCAGTGGACCGTGAAGACCCGCGACCGCAGCCTGTCGGCGCAGTGGGAGCACACGGTACTGGTCACCGAGACCGGCTACGAAGTGCTGACGGTGTCCGCCGGCACCCCGGCGCCGCCGGCCTTCATTACCGATTCCGTGGCGGCCTGACGCCGCGCGCAAGCCAGGGCGCCTGACCGGGCGCCCTTCTTTTTCCAGCCGTGCCCACGAACCCTTCCGCCCTCCCCATGGACACCACGCCGGAACTGCTGCTGGCCGCGCGCGTGCGCGACCAGCTGAAAGCCGACAAGCAGGCGCTGTTTGCGGACTTCAACGCCAGCG
This sequence comes from Cupriavidus taiwanensis LMG 19424, assembly GCF_000069785.1. Classification (NCBI taxonomy): domain Bacteria; kingdom Pseudomonadati; phylum Pseudomonadota; class Betaproteobacteria; order Burkholderiales; family Burkholderiaceae; genus Cupriavidus; species Cupriavidus taiwanensis. Next base: position 1,783,008 of record NC_010528.1, read on the forward strand.
CCAATGCCGGCACGCTGACCACGCGGCTGCGCCGCGCCGTCGATGCCGCGCTCGGCGAGGCCTGGCGCGGGCTGGCGATGCCCGCGGACGCGGCGCTGGTGGCGGTGGGCGGCTACGGCCGCGGCGAACTGTTCCCGTACTCGGACGTCGACGTGCTGCTGTTGCTGCCGGCCGAACCCGACCGGGATACCGCCGGCAAGCTGGAACGCTTTATCGGCCTGTGCTGGGACCTGGGGCTCGAGATCGGCTCGGCCGTGCGCACCGTTGACGACTGCATCCGCGAGTCGCGCCAGGACGTCACCATCCAGACCTCGCTGCTCGAGGCGCGCCTGCTGACCGGCAACCGCAAGCTGTTCGAGGCGCTGCGCAGCCGCTACCAGGCCGACCTCGACCCGGCGGCGTTCTTCCAGGCCAAGCTGCTGGAAATGCGCCAGCGCCACGCCAAGTACCAGGACACGCCCTACGCGCTCGAGCCCAACTGCAAGGAGAGCCCGGGCGGGCTGCGCGACCTGCAGGTGATCCTGTGGATGACCAAGGCCGCGGGCCTGGGCGACAGCTGGAAGGAATTGTTCGAGAAGGGGCTGCTGACGCAGCGCGAAGCGCAGGAACTGGCCCGCAACGAGCGCCTGCTGAAGACCATCCGCGCGCGCCTGCACCTGGTCGCCGGGCGCCGCCAGGACGTGCTGGTGTTCGACCTGCAGACCGCGCTGGCCGAGGCCTTCGGCTACCGCCAGAGTGCCCACAAGCGCGCCAGCGAGCAGCTGATGCGCCGCTACTACTGGGCCGCCAAGGCGGTGACCCAGCTCAACAGCGTGCTGCTGCTCAATATCGAGGCGATGCTGTTCCCCAGCGAGTCGCAGGTGACGCGCGTGCTCAACGAGCGCTTCGTCGAGCGCCAGGGCATGCTGGAAATCACCAGCGACGACCTCTACGAGCGCGACCCGCACGCCATCCTCGAGACCTTCCTGCTGTACGAGCGCACGCCCGGCGTGAAGGGACTGGCCCCGCGCACGCTGCGCGGGTTGTACAACGCCCGCACGGTGATGGACGCGCGCTGGCGCAACGACCCCGAGAACCGCCGGCTGTTCCTGGCCATCGTGCAGGAGCCGCAGGGCATTACCCATGCGCTGCGGCTGATGAACCAGACCAGCGTGCTGGGCCGCTACCTGATCAACTTCCGGCGCATCGTCGGGCAGATGCAGCACGACCTGTTCCACGTGTACACCGTGGATCAGCACATCCTGATGGTGGTGCGCAACATGCGCCGCTTCGCCATTGTCGAGCACACCCACGAGTTCCCGTTCTGCAGCCAGTTGATGGCCAGCTTCGACAAGCCCTGGGTGCTGTGGGTGGCGGCGCTGTTCCACGACATCGCCAAGGGCCGCGGCGGCGACCATTCACGGCTCGGCACCGTCGATGCGCGCCGCTTCTGCAGGCAGCACGGCATTGCGCGCGAGGACGCCGACCTGATCTGCTGGCTGGTCGAGCACCACCTGACCATGAGCCACGTCGCGCAGAAACAGGACCTGACCGATCCGGACGTGGTCCATGCCTTCGCCGAGGTGGTCGGCAGCGAACGCTACCTGACCGCGCTCTACCTGCTGACCGTCGCCGATATCCGTGGCACCAGCCCCAAGGTATGGAACGCCTGGAAGGGCAAGCTGCTGGAAGACCTGTACCACATCACGCTGCGCGTGCTGGGCGGCGCGCGGGTGGACCCGCACTCGCTGTGGTCGCAGCGCAAGGCGGACACCATCTCGGAACTGCGCCTGAAAGCGTTCGACCCGGCGCTGGGCAAGTCGCTGTGGGCGCAGCTGGACGTGGCCTTCTTCCTGCGCCACGATTCGCACGATATCGCCTGGCTGACGCGCCACCTGTACAACAAGGTCGACAGCCCGGTGCCGGTGGTCAAGGCGCGCGTGTCGCCGGCCGGCGAAGGCCTGCAGGTAGCGGTCTACATCAAGGACCAGCCCGACCTGTTCGCGCGCATCTGCGGCTATTTCGAGCGCAAGGCGTTTTCGATCCAGGACGCCAAGATCCACACCACGCGCCACGGCTACGCGCTCGATACGTTCCAGGTCACCGACCCCGGCATGGCCGGCGACGGCGGCAATTACCGCGACATCATCGCGCTGGTCGAGCACGAGCTGTGCGAGCGGCTGCGCCTGCAGGGCGCGCTGCCCGAGCCCACGCAGGGGCGGCTGTCGCGCCAGTCGCGCAGCTTCCCGATCAAGCCGCGCGTCGACCTGCGCCCGGACGAGCGCGGCCAGTATTACCTGCTGTCGCTGTCCGCCAACGACCGCACCGGCCTGCTGTACGCCATCGCCCGCGTACTGGCGCGCCATCGCGTGTCCGTGCACACGGCACGCATCAACACTTTGGGCGAACGCGTCGAAGACGTGTTCCTGGTAGACGGCAGCCGCCTGGCCGCCGACAACCGATTGCAGATTCAGCTTGAACAGGACTTGCTCGCCGCCCTCGCCATCTGAGGCGGGCGGGCATCATCAACCTATGACCGACAGCAATTCGCCGAAGCGCAAGACGCTAGGCATCAAGGCCGCCAGCGATACCGGCACGGCCGCGCGCAAGGGCGGCACCCGCCCCGTGCGCGTGTCCGACCTGAACCGCAAGCGCGTGCAGGCCGTCTCCGAGGGCATCAAGCGCGCCCAGCAGCGCGCCGGCGGCAAGACCGGTGGCAGCGCCGCCCAGGGCGAAGCGCCAGCACAGCCGCGCCAGCCGCGTGCGCCCCGCCCCGCTGACAGCGAACGCCAGGCGCGTCCGCGCCGCCCGGATGCCGGCGAGGCGCGCCCTCGACGCTTCGGCGACGACGAAAGCCGTCCGCGCCGCTATGGCGATGACCGCGGCGAAGCGCGCCCACGCCGCTTCGAAGGCAGCGAGTCGCGCCCGCCGCGCCGCTTCGGCGACGACGACAATCGTCCACGCCGTGCTGGCGATGACCGCGGCGAAGCGCGTCCGCGCCGCTTCGAAGGCAGCGAGTCGCGCCCGCCGCGCCGCTTCGGCGACGACGAAAGCCGTCCGCGCCGCTATGGCGATGACCGCGGCGAAGCACGCCCGCGCCGTTTCGAAGGCAGCGAGTCGCGCCCGCCGCGCCGCTATGGCGACGACGACAACCGTCCGCGCCGCACTGGCGACGACCGTGGCGAGGCGCGGCCGCGCCGCTTCGAAAGCAGCGAGTCGCGCCCGCCGCGCCGCTATGGCGACGACGACAACCGTCCGCGCCGCACTGGCGACGACCGTGGCGAGCCGCGCCCGCGCCGCTTCGAAGGCGCTGACACCCGCCCGCGCCGCTTTGGTGACGACGACAAGCGCCCTCGCCGCTTCGAAGGCGCCGACTCGCGCCCGCGCCGCCATGGCGACGACGAGCGGCGCGCCCGCCCCGCGCCGTCGGGCGAGCGCCGCCGCGAAGGCACGGCACCGGCACGCCGCTTCAGCGACGCGGCCGACCGTATCCGCACCGCCGGGCCCGCACGCCCGGAACGCGCCCCGGCGCCAGCTTCGCGCCGCGAAGCGCCCGCGGCGCCGCGCGACGAATCCAGCCACGACGACGGCCTGGTACGCCTGTCCAAGCGCATGTCCGAACTCGGCCTGTGCTCGCGCCGCGAGGCCGACGAATGGATCCCGCGCGGCTGGGTGCTGGTCGACGGCAAGCCCGTGACCGAACTCGGCAGCCGCATCCGCCCGGACGCCGAGATCGAGATCCTGCAGGAAGCGCGCTCCGAGCAAGGCGAGCGCGTCACCGTGCTGCTGAACAAGCCGGTGGGCTACGTTTCCGGGCAGGCCGAGGATGGCTACGAGCCCGCCGCGGCGCTGTTCGCTCCGGAGAACCAGTGGGAAGGCGACCCCACGCGCAAGCGCTTTGCGCCGTGGCAACGCAAGAACCTGGCGCCGGCCGGCCGCCTCGATATCGACTCCACCGGCCTGCTGGTGCTGACCCAGGACGGCCGGGTCGCGCGCGCGCTGATCGGCGAAGATTCGACCGTCGAGAAGGAATACCTGGTGCGCGTGGTCTGGCACTCGCCGCACGGGCCGGTCGAGCGCAACATCAGCGCCGAATTCCCGGCCGATGACCTGGAACTGCTGCGCCACGGCCTGTCGCTGGACGGCGTGCCGCTCAAGCCGGCCAAGGTCAGCTGGCAGAACGAAGAGCAGCTGCGCTTCGTGCTGCGCGAGGGCCGCAAGCGCCAGATCCGCCGCATGTGCGAACAGGTGGGGCTGCAGGTGGTGGGCCTCAAGCGCGTGCGCATGGGGCGCGTGGTGCTGGGCGATCTGCCGCCGGGCAAGTGGCGGTTCCTGGGGCAGTTCGAGAAGTTCTGATGTGAAAAAGCGGCCGGAATGGCCGCTTTTTTCGGGGGGGTGGGCAATCGCCACCGCCTCATCCCTGTACCGATTGCGTGCTCCCTCTCCCGCTTGCGGGAGAGGGTTGGGGAGAGGGCCGGCATGTCGACGAAGTGACAGGCGTCGGTATGCCAGCGCCTGCCCTCTCCCCCTGCCCCTCTCCCGCAAGCGGGAGAGGGGAGCAAACCGGCAGCGTGCCGATTGGCATTGCCATTCAATCGTCGCTATTCGCCGGCAAATCCGGAAACAGCACCTCGGTAAACCCGAAGTTCGAAAAATCCTTGATCCGCATCGGATAAAGAATCCCCTGCAGATGGTCGCACTCATGCTGCACCACGCGCGCATGGAAGCCCTCGGCCACGCGCTCGATGCGGTTGCCCATCAGGTCGTAGCCGCTGTACTTCAGCCGCAGGTGGCGCGGCACCACGCCGCGCAGGCCCGGCACCGACAGGCAGCCCTCCCAGCCGTCCTCCATCTCGTCGGACTGCATTTCCAGCACGGGGTTGATCAATACGGTCTTGGGCACGGTGGGCGCGTCCGGGTAGCGCGGATTGCGGTCGAAGCCGAAGATCACCACCTGCAGGTCGACGCCGATCTGCGGCGCGGCCAGGCCCGCGCCGTTGGCGTGGTCCATGGTGTCGAACATGTCTTCGATCAGCGTGCGCAGCTCCGGCGTGTTGAAGCGCTCCACCGGCCGCGCCACCTGCAGCAGGCGCGGATCACCCATCTTTAGAATCTCGCGGATCATGGTTCCGTTCCCCGGTTATTCCTCGGCCGGCGCGGCGCCTGCCTGCGCCAGCAGCGCCAGCATGCCGGCCTCGTCCAGCACCGGCACGCCCAGCGCCTCGGCCTTGTCCAGCTTGCTGCCGGCCTCGGCGCCGGCAACCACGTAGTCGGTCTTCTTCGACACCGACCCCGCCACCTTGGCGCCGGCGGCTTCCAGCAGTTCCTTGGCGTCTTCGCGCGACAAGGTCGGCAGCGTCCCGGTCAGGACAAAGGTCTTGCCCGACAGCGGCGCCGGCGACTTTGCCACCGGCTCGCTTTCCGGCCAGTGTACGCCCGCGGCGCGCAGTTGCTCGATGACCTCGACATTGTGCGGCTCGGCGAAGAAGTGCGCGATCGACTGCGCCACCACCGGGCCGACATCGTTGACCTCCAGCAGGGCGGCTTCGTCGGCCGCCATCAGCGCATCGAGCTTGCCGAAGTGCCGGGCCAGGTCCTTGGCGGTCGCTTCGCCGACGTGGCGGATGCCAAGCGCGAAAATGAAGCGGTTCATGGTGGTCGCGCGCGACTTGTCGATCGCCGCCACCAGGTTGGCGGCCGACTTGTCCGCCATGCGCTCCAGCGCGGCCAGCTTGGCGACGCCAAGCTTGTACAGGTCGGCCGGCGTGCGCACGATGCCCTGGTCGACCAGCTGCTCGACCAGCCTGTCGCCCAGGCCTTCGATATCCATGGCGCGCCGCTGCGCGAAATGCAGCAGCGATTGCTTGCGCTGCGCCGCGCAGATCAGGCCGCCGGTGCAGCGGGCAATGGCTTCGTCTTCCAGCTTCTCGATATGCGAGCCGCACACCGGGCAGGCGGTCGGCATCACGAAGGCGCGCGCGTCCGCCGGGCGGCGCTCGGCCACCACGGCGACGACTTCCGGGATCACGTCGCCGGCGCGGCGCACGATCACGGTGTCGCCAACATGCACGTCCTTGCGGCGGATCTCGTCCTCGTTGTGCAGCGTGGCATTGGTCACGGTCACGCCGCCGACGAACACCGGCCTGAGCCGCGCCACCGGCGTGATTGCGCCGGTGCGGCCGACCTGCACCTCGATGTCCTCGACGACGGTGGTCATTTCCTGCGCCGGGAACTTGTGCGCCAGCGCAAAGCGCGGCGCGCGCGAGACAAAGCCCAGGCGCTCCTGCTCGGCCAGCGCGTTGACCTTGTAGACCACGCCATCGATGTCGTAGGGCAGGTCGTCACGGCGCTTGCCGATATCGCGGTAGAAATCCAGCAGCCCTTGCGCGCCCTTCACCACCGCGCGGTCCTTGCACACCGGCAAACCCAGCGCGGCGAAGCCGTCGAGCATGGCGCTGTGGGTGGGCGGGCGCTCAACGCCCTGCAGCTCGCCCAGACCGTAGGCGAAGAACGACAGCGGACGCCTCGCGGTGATGCGCGGATCGAGCTGGCGCAGGCTGCCCGCGGCGGCGTTGCGCGGATTGACGAAGGTCTTTTCGCCGGCCTCGGCCTGGCGCGCGTTGAGCTTGTCGAAGTCGCGGCGGAACATGAAAACCTCGCCGCGAACCTCCAGCACCGCGGGCGCCTGGCCGCGCAGCTTGAGCGGGATCGCCTTGATGGTGCGCACGTTGACGGTGACGTCCTCGCCGGTCTCGCCATCGCCGCGGGTGGCGGCCTGAACCAGGCGGCCGTCTTCATAGCGCAGCGACATGGCCAGGCCGTCGAACTTCAGCTCGCACGCGTATTCGACCGCGTCGGCGGCGCTGAACAGGTCGGCCTCGCCTGCTGCCGGGGCGGTGCGGCCCAGCCCCTGCGCGCAGCGGCGGTCGAAGTTCAGCACGTCCTCGTCGGCAAAGGCGTTGTTGAGCGACAGCATCGGCACGCGGTGCCGCACCGAGTCGAACGCGGACAACGGCTCGCCGCCCACACGCTGGGTGGGCGAGTCGGGCGTCTGCAGCTCGGGATGCTCGAGTTCCAGCGCCATCAGTTCGCTGAACAGCGCGTCGTATTCCGCATCGGGAACGGTGGGCGCGTCCAGCACGTAATACTGGTAGTTGTGGCGGTCCAGCTCTTCACGCAGCCAGGCTACGCGGCTGGCGGCGGCGTCGGCCGGCAAGGCGCCGGCGGGCGCGGAGGCCTCTGCCTGCGCGCCGCGGTGTTTTGCGGTCATGGGCAGGCTCCGGCTAGTTGCTGAACAGGCGCAGCGCCACCGGCGAACCGGCCGGCATGCCGCGCGCTTCCAGCTTCTGGTACAGCGCTTCGAGCTGGTTGAAGATGGCGACGAACGACGCTTCGGTCAGCGGCCGCATATTGTCGTCGACCAGCTGCGCGCCCATGCGCTGCGCCAGCGTATGGCCGTATTCGCACACGGTCTTGAACGGCTTGGCGCCCTGGTCGGCCACCGGCACGTCGAGCAGCAGCGTGATCTGGCGGCCGGCCTTGACGGTGAGGTCGTCGCGCAGGAAGTTGGTGTCGCCGAACTGCAGCGTGAACAGCGGGCGCTGCACGCCCTCGGCATTGGCCTGGTAGCGGATAAAGCGGGTGCCGTCGCGCGACAGCACCAGCCCGTCTTGCGTGGCCACGTTCTGCACATAGGCAGCCGACCACGGTGCACCGTCGGAGATCACATTGACGCCCAGCTGCACGTCACTGGCGGCGGCAAAGGCGTCGAGCTCGCGCGCGTTGGCCACGGTCTCGCCCATGTCCGGCAGGTCGGCCGAGGCGTCGAGCGACTCGGCCAGCGATTCCACCGCGGTGATGAATTCCGAGAACTCCAGCGCATTGAGCGGGCCGCCGCGGTTGGCCAGCTGCACGCCCACCTGCAGGTCTTCATACTGGTGGCCGGCGGTGACAGGTTCCCAGGCGTTGGCTTCGGCGCGCAGGCCTTCGATGTGGACCGGCTTGGTGCCGGCACGGCGCAGGCGGCCGGTCAGCGGCAGGATGCGGTCGCCGGAAGCCTTGCGTTCGAGGTGCAGCGGCACGATGCAGTCGATCAGCGGATCGACCACGGCTGGCGCGGGCTGGCCGTCCGGCACGGCGGCGACCGGAGCCGGAGCGGGTGCCGGCGCAGACACGGTTGCTGGTGCAGGCGCCGTGGCAGGCGTCACCGCGGCAGCAGCGTCCGCTTCGTCGGCCGACGCCTGCGACGCTGCAGCCCCGACAGCTACCTCCTCGGCGACGGCTTCGTCGGCATCGGCAGTGCTGGCCGCCGCGGCCGCGGCGGCAGCGGCGTGATTGCGGTCAGCCACCGCGGCGCCGGCACTGGCCGGCGCCTGCGACAGCGTGGGCTCGCGCCGCGGCGGCTGCTCGGCCGCGGCTTCGTGCAGGCGTGCGACGGTCTCCGGCGCGGTGCTCTGGCCAACCACCGGCTCGCGCATCGGCGGCAGGTCGTCTTCGGGCCGCAGCTCGCGCGGGCGGCGCGCCTTGCGGATCTGCCACTGGTTGTAGCCGAACACCAGCACCACGAAAACCAGGCCCGCGACGATCAGCGCGGTCTGCAGGTCCATATTCAGGTTCATGCTGCCTCCGCCATCGACACCGCCGCGTCCATATCCACGGCCACGATACGCGAAACGCCCTGCTCCTGCATGGTCACGCCAATGAGTTGATGAGCCATTTCCATGGCGATCTTGTTATGTGAGATGAAAACGAATTGGGTCTTGTCCGACATGCGCGCCACCATATTGGCGTAGCGCTCGGTATTGGCGTCGTCCAGCGGCGCGTCGACCTCGTCCAGCAGGCAGAACGGCGCCGGGTTCAGCTGGAACATCGCGAACACCAGCGCGATCGCGGTCAGCGCCTTCTCGCCGCCCGACAGCAGGTGGATGGTCGAGTTCTTCTTGCCCGGCGGCTGCGCCATCACCTGCACGCCGGCATCGAGGATTTCCTCGCCGGTCATGATCAGGCGCGCCTGGCCGCCGCCGAACAGCGACGGGAACAGCTCGCCGAAATGGTGGTTGACCTGGTCGAAGGTGCCCTGCAGCAGCGCGCGGGTCTCCTGGTCGATCTTGGCGATCGCGTCCTCCAGCGTGCCGATGGCGTCGTTCAGGTCGGCCGACTGCGCGTCGAGGAAGGTCTTGCGCTCGCGCGCCGCGGCCAGTTCGTCGAGCGCGGCCATGTTGACCGGGCCCAGCGCATTGATGGCGTTGTTGATGCGCGTGACTTCGCCCTGCAGGTACGACGGCTTCAGGTCGCCGGTCAGCTTGCCGGCCAGCGCGGCCTCGTCCACCGCGGCGGCGCTCAGCTGCTCGCTGAACTGCTCCTGGTTCAGGCGCGCGGCCTGTTCCTTGAGCTGCAGCTCGGTGATGCGGTCGCGCAGCGGCTGCAGGCTGCGCTCGGCGGCCAGGCGCTGCTCGTCGTGCTGGCGCAGCTGTGCCGACAGCGCATCGAGCTCGGTGCGCGCGATGGTCAGCTTCTCTTCCTTCTCGGCACGGCGCTCCAGCGCTTCCTGCAGGCCGGTATGCGCGGTCTGCTCGTTGATGGTCTCGAGTTCGGCGCGGGCGTTCTCGAGCGATTCGGCGATGCGCTCGGCCTGGTCCGCCGCCACCTGGATATTGCGGCGCAGCTCATCGATGCGGCTGGCCAGGTTGCGCTCGGCAAACAGCGCTTCCTGCGCGGCGCGCTCGAGGTCGCGCAACTGGTGGCGCGCGCCCGAGAGCTTGCTGTCCAGCGCCTCGAAGGCCATCTGCTGGTCTTCGTGGGTGGCCTGCATCTCGGCCAGCGCGGCGTCGTGCTGCTCGAAGCTGGCTTCGGATTCTGCGCGGATGGCGCGCTGCTCTTCGATCTGCGCGTGGATCTCTGCCAGTTCCTCGCGGATCTGTCCGCTGCGGGCGGCATAGCGCTCCATCGCCTGCGACAGCTTGAGCACGTCCATCTGCAGCGTGTGCACGCGGCGCGTGGCCTGCTCGGCGCGCGCACGCGCTTCGCCCAGCGCCTGGCTGGCCTGGGTGTAGGCGGCTTCCGCCCGCACCGCCTCGGTCTTGGCTTCGTCGGACAGCAGCAGCTGCGCGCGCGCCTGCTTCTGCAGGTTTTCGATTTCCTGCTCGCGCGCGAGCATGCCGGCCTGCTCGGAATCGGCGGCGTAGATCTGGATCGCGTTACGGCCCACCAGGTGGCCTTCGGCGACCACGAACGAGGCACCGTCGGGCAGCGTGTTGCGCGCGGCCAGCGCCTGCGCCATGTCGGTGGCAACATAGACGTCGGCGAGCCAGTCCTGCATCACCGCGCGGATGCCCGGTTCGGTGATCTGCACCAGCGCCATCAGCGGGCGCAGGCCGGCGGGCGTTTCCAGCGGACGCGCGGCGGCCGGCGGCGAGTAGAACGCCAGCTTGGCCGGCGGCGCGTCGGACAGGAAGGCCTTGACCCAGTCCAGGTTCGACACTTCCAGCGCGGCCAGCTTCTCACGCAGCACGGATTCGAGCGCGTTCTCCCAGCCCGGCTCGATATGCACTTTCTTCCACAGCCGCGGCAGCTCGGACAGTTCATGTTTGGCCAGCCACGGCTGCACCTTGCCGTCGGTCTGCACGTTTTCCTGCAGCTGGCGCAGCGCCGACAGGCGCGCCTCAATCGTAGCGATGGCGGCGGCTTCGCTGTGCACGCGCGCCTGCGCGGCGCGGCGCGCCTCATCCAGGCGCGGCACGCTCTCTTCGGCGTCGGCGAGCACCGCCTGGGCTTCCTCGACCAGCGCTTCCTGCTCGGCCAGCTCGGCGCGGGCCTGCTCCAGGCGGGTCTCGTCGGGGCGGTCCAGGCCCTTGTCTTCGGCCGACAGCCGTTCGCGCCGCTGCTCCAGCTGCTGCAGCATCTGGTCGGCGCTGCGCTGTTGCGCGGCTTCCAGCTTCAGCGCCTGCTCGGCCTGCATGATGCCGGCGCGCTGCTCGTTGAGCAGTTGCTGGGCGTCGCGCCATTGCGCTTCGAGCGTCGGCAGCTCGTCGTTCTGCTGCGCCACGGCTTCCTGGGCCTCGACCGTGCGGCCTTCCGCCACCGCCAGGTTTTCCTCGGCCTGCGCCAGCTCGTCGGTGGCCTGCTCGGCCTTGCCCTGCCATTGCTCGCGCTGCGCGGTCAGCGCGGCGATCTGCGCCTGCACGCGGTTGCGCGATTCCACCACGTAACGGATCTCGGCCTCGAGCTTGCTGACTTCGGCATTGGCCTCGTACAGCGCGCCCTGTGCGGCGTGCATGCCATCCGATGCGGCATAGTGCGCGGCGCGCAGGGTTTCCAGCTCGGCCTCGACATGGCGCAGCTGCGCGGTCTGCGCTTCCAGGTCGATCTGGGCCTGCTCGATGGCGCGCTGGTGGCGTTCCTGCTCCTGCTGCGCCTCGCGCTTGCGCAGCAGCCACAGCAGGTGCTGCTTCTCTTCGCCGTCGGCCTGCAGCGTCTTGAAGCGCTGCGCCACTTCGGCCTGGCCCTCGAGCTTTTCGAGGTTGCTGCCGAGTTCGCGCAGGATGTCTTCGACCCGGGTCAGGTTTTCGCGGGTATCCGACAGCCGGTTCTCGGTCTCGCGGCGGCGCTCCTTGTACTTGGAGACCCCCGCCGCCTCTTCCAGGAAGATGCGCATGTCATCGGGCTTGGCCTCGATGATGCGCGAGATCATGCCTTGCCCGATGATGGCGTAGGCGCGCGGGCCCAGGCCCGTGCCCAGGAAGATGTCCTGGATGTCGCGCCGGCGCACCGGCTGGTTGTTGATGTAGTAGGAAGACGTGCCATCGCGGGTCAGCACGCGCTTGACCGCCACTTCGGCGTACTGGCTCCACTGGCCTGCGGCGCGGCCTTCGGCGTTGTCGAACACCAGTTCGACGCTGGCGCGTCCGGCCTGCTTGCGCGCCGTGGAACCGTTGAAGATGACGTCCTGCATAGATTCGCCACGCAGCTCTGACGCGCGTGACTCGCCCAGCACCCAACGCACCGCGTCGATGATGTTGGATTTGCCGCAGCCGTTGGGACCGACGATGCCGACCAGTTGGCCCGGCACCTGGAAATTGGTGGGATCGACGAATGACTTGAAGCCCGCCAGCTTGATCGAGGATAGTCGCACGGTTTCTCGTGTGGTATCGGCCACTCCGGCAGGAAAAGCGGGGGCGGCCAGGTATCGGGTATCGGGGCTATTGCTCGGTTCGGAAAAGCCGGGCTGCGCGGGAGTCGGCGCGGCGTGACGCCGGCACCTCAAAATACCCCCCGGGCCCGTGAATTGGGGCTAATCATACCATCGCAGATGCCTTCGCCGGCCCGTTTGGGCTCGTCCCGGGGATGGTCGCCGGGCCCCGGAATTCCCTTGCCTTTCCGACTCTTACAAGCGTTTTCGCAAGCACTTTGGCAGCCAACGCGTGGGCAGCCCGCCACGCTTGCGCGGCCCGGGCGCTGAAACTAATTAGGGTAAATGCTAGTCTCTGCTCTGTCGGCGTGATGCCGGATGCGCTCCGGCCCCACGCACCCTGAACGCCCCTTGCAGCCTTTGGCCAACCAGGAGGACAGAGCATGAGTGAACCGTCAGCGGCCAACCGGCCGTGGTCTGTCAACGACATCCGATACGAGGCGATCGACCTCGCGCGCGTGCGCGGCGACCGCGACCTGTTCTACCTGCTGGTGTCGGCCTCGTTCATCGAGAGCGGCTCCGACACCTACGCGGGCAACCTTGCCACCTACTACGCCCGGGTGCCCGATGCGGCCGGCTGGCTGGCCGAGCAGTGGGAAGCCGAGGAGCTGCAGCATGGCCTGGCGCTGCGGCGCTATGTCGAGCACGTCTGGCCGGAATTCGACTGGGAGCGGGGCTACGCGCGCTTTTTCGCCGAGTACAGCCAGACCTGCTCGATCGACCAGTTCGAGCCGACCGAGGCACTGGAAATGGCGGCGCGCTGCGTGGTGGAAACCGGCACGGCGGCCTACTACCGGGCGCTCGAGCAGGCCAGCGACGAGCCGGTGCTGCGCGACCTGACGCGGCGCATCTCCAACGACGAGGTGCGGCACTACAAGCACTTCCTCCACTTCTTCAACCGCTTCGCCGAGGCCGAGCGCCTGGGCCGGCTGCGCGTGCTGGGCGCGGTGGCGCGCCGGCTGCTGGAAATCAAGAACGAGGACGCCGCGATCGCGCTGCGCAACGTGCTGCGCATGGAACGCGGGGTCGAGTCGATCCCGGAGGCGGAGGTGCGCGCGCTCAATACGCGCGTATCCGGCGTGATCCGCCGCAACATCCCGATCGAGATGACCGTCAAGATGCTGCTGCGGCCGCTGCAGCTGCACCGCGGCGTGGAGCGCGCGGTGCGCGCGCCGCTGGTGGCGATGGTGTCGCGCGTGATGCTGCATTGACCCGCGCCCGGGCTAGTGGCAGGCCGCGGCCTCCGCGCCTGCCTCCGGCGCGGGCGCGGCGCGGCTGCGGTGAACCAGCCCGGACAAGGCCCCGGCGGCGATGATGCACAGCCCGCCCGCGGCCTCCTTCCAGCTCAGCACCTCGGTGGCCAGCCACCACGACGACAGCGCGGCGATGACAATCTCGAACAGCATCAGCAGCGACACGCGGTTGGCCGGCAGCCGCTGCAGCCCGTACTGCACCACCGAATTGCTGACCACCAGCACCGCCGCCAGCCCCAGCACCAGCATCGCCGCGCTGACCTGCGCGCCCGGCACCACCGCCACCGCCGGGCCGTCGAGCAGCAGCGCGGCCGGCACGCCGACCACGGTGCAGCCCAGGTAGACCACCACCGTGCGCACGCGGGCGTCGGTGTCCGGAAAGCGCTGCCCGGCGCGGCGCGACAGCACGTTGTTGACGGCAAAACCCATGCCGCCGATCAGCCCCGACCATTCCGCGGCGGAGCCCGGCAGCGGCACGCCGACCGCGGGCGTCCACAGCATCAGCCCGGCGCCGAACAGCGCCAGCCCCACCAGCGCCAGCCCGGCCGCGGACAGCCGCTCGCCCAGGAACAGCCGCGCGAACAGCGCGGTCCAGACCGGCGTCAGGTAGAACAGCAGCAGCACGCGCATCACATGGCCGTTGACGCTGCCCCAGACGAAGCCGGCGTTGGTCACGCCCGCCGCCAGGCCGATCGCGACGAACAGCCAGTGCGGGCGCAACCCGCCCAGGTGGCGGCGGAAGGCCAGCAGCGACAGCACCGCCGCCACCGCGCTGACCAGCGCCGCGGCATGCATGCCGCCCAGCCCCCAGCCGGCCAGCACGCGGTACGGGAACCAGGCGATGCCCCACACCGAGGCGCCGATCAGGATGGAAAGCGATGCCTTGACCGCATGGCGGTCGGCCGGCGCCAGCGGCGCCGCAACGGAATTTGTGCTCATAAAGGGAATCGGTGCGAGGCGAGCCGGAGCGCCCGCCATGCGCGGCGGGCAGCGTCCGGACGGCGCCGGCGGCATCACCGTGGCGTGATGCCCGCCATCCATGCCGGCCCAACCCTCGCCAAAGACCGCCTGGCGGGCCGGGACCGCGCACGGAAACCCGCGCCGTTCCTCTATAATGCGTCGTTTTAACCGGCCCCGACTGACACTGTGAATCCGCGCCTCGACCTGCTCCAGCCCTACCCGTTCGAGAAACTGCGGGTGCTCTTTGCGCAAGTAAAGGCTGCCGACAAGCCGGCCATCAGCTTCGGCATCGGTGAACCCAAGCATCCGACGCCGGCATTCATCAAGCAAGCGCTGGCAGAGTCGCTTGCGGGGCTGGCGAATTATCCCACAACGGCCGGTTCCGATGCACTACGGCAGTGCATCGCGGGCTGGCTGGAGCGCCGCTACGGCCTGCCCAGTGTCAACGCCGCCACCGAAGTGCTGCCCGTGACCGGCTCGCGCGAGGCGCTGTTCGCCTTTGCCCAGACCGTGGTCGACGGCAGCCGTCCGGGCGCACTGGTGCTGTGCCCGAACCCGTTCTACCAGATCTATGAAGGCGCGGCGCTGCTGGCGGGCGCCACCCCGGTATTCGCCAACAGCGACCCGGCGCGCAACTTCGCCCCGGCGTTCGACCGCATTGCCGACGACGTCTGGCAGAAGGTGCAGCTGCTCTTTGTCTGCACGCCCGGCAACCCGACCGGCGCGGTGCTGTCGCTGGAAGACTGGCAGCAGCTGTTCGCGCTGTCCGACCGCTACGGCTTCGTGATCGCCTCGGACGAGTGCTACTCCGAGATCTATTTCGACGAGGGCCGCGCGCCGCTGGGCGCGCTCGAGGCCGCGCACAAGCTGGGCCGTGCGAACGGGGCCAACCCCTTCGAGCGCCTGGTGGTGTTCTCGAGCCTGTCCAAGCGCTCCAACGTGCCGGGCCTGCGCTCGGGCTTTGTTGCGGGCGACGCCGCGCTGCTGAAGCAGTTCCTGCTCTACCGCACCTACCACGGCGGCGCCATGAACCCGGCGGTGCAGAGCGCCAGCATCGCCGCGTGGAACGACGAGTCGCATGTGCGCGAGAACCGCGCCGCCTATGTGCGCAAGTTCAGCGAAGTCACGCCGATGCTGGCCGAGGTGCTCGACGTGGCGCTGCCCGATGCCGGCTTCTACCTGTGGGCCGACGTCTCGCGCACCGGCCTCTCCGATACCGAATTCGCCGCGCGGCTGCTGGCCGAACAGAACGTCACCGTGCTGCCCGGCAGCTACCTGGCGCGCGAGGCCGACGGCTTCAACCCCGGCGCCAACCGCGTGCGCATGGCGCTGGTGGCGACGCCGGAGGAATGCGTGGAGGGGGCGCGGCGGATCGTGGAATTCTGCAAATCGCTGGGCTGAGACTTCTCCCGGCCGCCGGTTTGCTCCCCTCTCCCGCGAGCGGCAGAGGGGCCGGGGGAGAGGGCAGGCGGTTCTGCTAGCGGGATGCCTTGCTAGACCACCCCTCTCCCCGACCCTCTCCCCCTGAGGGGAGAGGGAGAACACAATTGGCAAAATTTCAACATTCACCACCTGAGAACCTAACATGACGCAAGCACTGCAAGCCCTGATCGACCAGGCCTGGGAAGACCGCACCAGCCTGTCGCCGAAGTCCGCCCCCAACGACATCCGCGAGGCCGTCGCCAACGTCATCGGCCAGCTCGATGCCGGCACCCTGCGCGTGGCCGAGAAGCAAGGCAAGGACTGGATCGTCAACCAGTGGGTCAAGAAGGCCGTGCTGCTGTCGTTCCGCCTGGAAGACAACGCGCCGATGAGCGCCGGCGGCTTTGCCCAGTTCTACGACAAGGTGCCGACCAAGTTCGCCAACTGGAGCGGCGACGACTTCGCCAAGGCGGGCTTCCGCGTCGTGCCGCCCGCCGTGGCCCGCCGCGGTTCGTTCATCGCGAAGAACGCGGTGCTGATGCCGTCGTACGTCAACATCGGCGCCTATGTCGATGAAGGCACCATGGTCGACACCTGGGCCACCGTCGGTTCGTGCGCGCAGATCGGCAAGAACGTGCACCTGTCGGGCGGCGTGGGCATCGGCGGCGTGCTGGAGCCGCTGCAGGCCAACCCGGTGATCATCGAAGACAACTGCTTCATCGGCGCCCGTTCGGAAGTCGTGGAAGGCGTGATCGTCGAGGAAAACTCGGTGATCTCGATGGGCGTGTACCTGGGCCAGTCGACCAAGATCTACGACCGCGAAACCGGCGAGATCCACTATGGCCGCGTGCCGGCCGGCTCGGTGGTGGTGGCGGGCAACCTGCCGTCCAAGGATGGCAAGTACAGCCTGTACTGCGCCGTGATCGTGAAGAAGGTCGACGCGCAGACCCGCGCCAAGACCAGCCTGAACGACCTGCTGCGCGGCGACTGATCGCCGCTCGCGGCCCGCATGGGCCGCGCCGCCCCGGGGCCCTGCTCCGGGGCCGATTTACCGTCGTCACCCGCCTGGCCAGGCTGAACATGCCCTCCCTCCGCAAGCGACTCATGGCCCTGGATCCCACCACCGTCAGCACCGTGCTGTCCCTGCTGCCCACCATTCTCGAGCAGGCCAACAAGACCCTCGAGAAGCTGAAGAAGAACAAGCGCAAGGACGGCACGACCGAAGGCGCGGTGGCCGACGCGCGCGACCCGGCGGCCCGCATCGCCGAACTGGAAGCCGCGCTGGTGCAGCAGGCCGAGGCCGTCAAGCTGCTGGCCGAGCAGCATGCGATTACCGTTGACGCGCTGCGCAAGGAAGCTGCCCGGCTGGACCGGCGCCTGCGCCTGATGACTGCGGTGGCGATGGGCGGCGTGGCGCTGGGGCTGGGCAGCCTGGTCATTGCGCTGAATTTGCTGTTCCGCTGAAACGCCCGTCGTTCCCGCGCAGGCGGGAATGGCAGTGAAAGTAACGAGACCTTCCATGACCGTCCTGCTCTACGGCATTCCCAACTGCGATACCGTCAAGAAAGCCCGCACCTGGCTGGATGCCAACGGCGTGGCCTACACCTTCCACGACTTCAAGAAGCAGGGCGTGGATGAAGCCATGCTGCGCGGCTGGCTGCGGCACGTGCCGCTGGCCACGCTGCTCAACCGCAAGGGCACCACCTGGCGCGCACTGTCGGATGCCGACAAGGCCCGCGCCGACGAAGAAACCGGCGCGATCGCGCTGATGCAGCAAAGCCCGTCGCTGATCAAGCGCCCGGTGCTGGCCCACGATGGCAAGGTGATGGTCGGCTTCTCCGCCGACCAGTACGCCAGCCAGTTCTGATTTCCGATTCCGCCGTCCGATGAACCCCACCCTCGCCCTTACCGAAGACCTGATCCGCCGCCGCTCCGTCACGCCCGCCGACGAAGGCTGCCAGGCCATCCTGGAAACCCGCCTCAAGGCAATCGGCTTCGACTGCGAAGCGCTGGTCAGCGGGCCAGACGACTTCCGCGTGACCAACCTGTGGGCGGTGAAGCGCGGCACGCAGGGCAAGGACGGCAAGCTGCTGGTGTTCGCCGGTCATACCGACGTGGTGCCGACCGGCCCGCTGGAGCAGTGGCATTCCGACCCGTTCGCGCCGACCCACCGCGACGGCAAGCTGTACGGCCGCGGCGCGGCCGACATGAAGACCTCGATCGCCGGCTTCGTGGTGGCGGTGGAAGAATTCGTCAAGGCCCATCCCGCGCATGCCGGCTCGATCGGCTTCCTGATCACCAGCGACGAGGAAGGCCCGGCGCACGACGGCACCATCAAGGTGGTGGAGGCGCTGTCCGCGCGCGGCGAGCGCCTGGACTACTGCGTGATCGGCGAGCCGACCTCGGTCAACGCGCTCGGCGACATGGTCAAGAACGGCCGCCGCGGCTCGCTGTCGGGCAAGCTCACGGTGAAGGGCATCCAGTGCCATATCGCCTACCCGCACCTGGGCCGCAACCCGATCCACGACGCCGCCCCGGCGCTGGCCGAACTGGCCGCCGAAGTGTGGGACGCGGGCAACGAGTATTTCCCGCCCACCAGCTGGCAGATGTCGAACATCCACGGCGGCACCGGCGCCACCAACGTGATCCCGGGCCACGTCACCATCGACTTCAATTTCCGCTTCTCGACGGCCAGCACGCCCGAGGGCCTGAAGGCGCGCGTGCATGCCATCCTCGATCGCCACAGCCTTGACTACACGCTCGACTGGACCCTGGGCGGCGAGCCCTTCCTGACGCCGCGCGGCGAGCTGTCCGAGGCGCTGTCGTCGGCAATCAAGGCCGAGACCGGCTTCGACACCGAGCTGTCGACCACCGGCGGCACCTCCGACGGGCGCTTTATCGCCAGGATCTGCCCCCAGGTGATCGAGTTCGGCCCGCCCAACGCCAGCATCCACAAGATCGACGAACACGTCGAAGTGCGCTTTATCGAGCCGCTGAAGAACGTGTACCGCGGCGTGCTGGAACGCCTGATCGCCTGATTTTTTCGCAAAGACAACCCATCCATGGCAACGCCCTCTCCCCTGCGCACCGTGCGCGACCTGCTGCGCCTGGCCGTGTCGCGCTTTACCGCCGCACGCCTGTCCTTCGGCCACGGCAGCGCCAACGCCTACGACGAGGCGGCCTACCTGGTGCTGCATACGCTGAACCTGCCGCTCGATACGCTCGACCCATTCCTCGATGCGCGGCTGCTGCCCGAGGAAGTCGAGGCCGTGCTGAAGGTGATCGACCGCCGCGTCAACGAGCGCGTGCCGGCCGCCTACATCACGCACGAGGCCTATATGCACGGCCTGCGCTTCTACGTCGATTCGCGCGTGATCGTGCCGCGCAGCTTTATCGGCGAACTGCTGCAGGAAGGGCTGGAGCCCTGGGTCGGCGAGAGCGGCAGCATCGGCCCGGTGCTGGAGCTGTGCACCGGCTCGGGTTGCCTGCCGATCCTGGCCGCGCATGTGTGGCCGCACGCGAAGATCGATGCCGTCGACATCTCGCCCGATGCGCTCGCCGTGGCGCGCCGCAATGTGGCCGACTACAAGATGGACGACCGCATCCGTCTCTACGAAGGCGACCTGTACGCGCCGCTGCCGCATGGCGCGACCTACGACGTGATCCTGACCAACCCGCCGTACGTCAACGAGGCGTCGATGCAGGCGCTGCCGGCCGAATACCAGGCCGAGCCGCGCATCGCGCTGGCCGGCGGCGACGATGGCATGGACGTGGTGCGGCGGATCATTGCCGGCGCCAAGGCGCGGCTGAATCCGGGCGGCGTGCTGGTGGTCGAGATCGGCAACGAGCATGCCAACGTCGAAGCGGCATTCCCGGAACTGGAGATCGTATGGCTGCCGGTCAGCGCGGGGGACGAGCAGGTGTTCCTGCTGACGTACGACGCGCTGCCGGGCTGACAAGGATCAGCGAACCGCTTGTTTGCTCCCCTCTCCCGCAAGCGGGAGAGGGAGTACCCCATCGCAATCTGGGCGAACACCGGCCAACCGTTGATCCGGCAACGGGCACAGGCCCTACACTCGCTGCAGAGATAGCGCCACAGACGCCGTGACCCCCAGCCATATCCCCCCTCCCGGATCTTCTCCCGGCACCGGCGCCCTGCCCGCCCGCCACACGGCCACGTATGCCGTGCGCGGCATCGCCATCCTGACCTTCGCGTTCGCGCTCAGCCAGTTCTTCCGCTCTTGCCTGGCGGTGATGGCGCCGGAGCTGCAGCACGATTTCGGCTTGTCGCCGGCGGGCTTCGGCGCGCTGTCCTCGTCGTTCTTCCTGGCCTTTGCCGTCGCGCAGATCCCGGTGGGCATCGCCTTCGACCGCTATGGCGTTGGCCGTCCGACCGCGCTGCTGCTGGCGGTGGGCGCGGTGTCGTCGATCCTGTTCGTGCTGGCGCCCAACGGCACCGCGGCCACGCTGGCGCAGGTGGGACTAGGGCTGGCGTGCGCGCCGGTGTTCATGGGACTGCTGCATTTCGCCTCGGAACAACTGTCCGAACGCGACTACACCCGCGTGGTCAGCCGCTCCAACGCCACCGGCATGGTCGGCTCGCTGTGCGCGACCGCACCGCTGGGCTGGGCCGTCGCGCTGGTCGGCTGGCGCCCCTCGATGGCGCTGTCGGCGCTGGGCATGGTGGCGGCCTGCTATGGCGTATGGCGCTGCGTGCGCGACCAGGGCCATGCCGAGGCCCGCAACGCGTCGTGGCCGGCGATGCTGTCGGAAAGCCTGCAGCTGCTGAAGCTGGTGCCGCTGTGGACGCTGATTCCGCTGTGCGTGGCGATGGCCGCGGGCACCGCGTTCCGCAACGCGTGGAGCGGGCCCTACCTGGCCGATGTGTTCGGCCTGGGCTCGGCACCGCGCGGCGTGGCGCTGACGCTGCTGAGCCTGGCCGGCTTCCTGACCGCCTTCCTGCTGCCGGTGCTGGTGCGGCGCAGCACGCTCAAGACCACCATCGCCGGGTGGTCGTGCTTTGCCATGGCGGGGGCCTTGCTGCTGACGCTGTGGCCGGACCGCGGCATCGGCTTTGGCGTGGCGATGATGGCGCTGCTGTCGACCATCGGCATGCTGCACCCGCTGGTGATGGCGCAGGGCCGCGGGCTGATCCCGCCGTCGCAGCGCGGACGCGGGCTGGGGCTGCTCAATACCTTCGTGTTCCTGGGTTCGGCGCTGGCGTCGTGGGCGTTCGGGATGATCGCCAACGCCGGGCATGTCCGGCATTGGCCGGTGGCCTCGACCTATGCGGCAATCTTTGCATCAGCGGCGGTGCTGGTCGCGGTGTCGCTGATCCCGTATTTCTTCAGCCCGCCGCATCCGGCCCACTGAGCGCCATTCGGACGGCCTCTCTGCTGCAGCGGGGCGGCGCGCGGATCACCAGCACCATCGCCACGGGCTTCGCCTTCAAAAAGCCAGACTTATCAATTTAAGAATTCCGCTGCCGCGCATCCCGCTTTACCGTTTGTGACATCGACGTCCCGGCCCGCGACATGGGACGGCGGCCGCGCCCCGCGGCCGCATCACAAGGAGACACATCGATGGCATCCTCCCTGCGCCCCGTCCGGGGCCGCCGTGCATGGCTCGTGAGCGGCCTGGCCGGCATGCTGGCCGCCGGGTCGCTGGCGCTGCCGTTCAGCGCCGCCGCCGAAACCTGGCCCGCGCGCCCGCTCCAGTTGCTGATCCCCTACCCGCCCGGCGGCAGCGCCGACCTGCTGGCGCGCCCTGTCGCCGCGAAACTGCAGGAGCGCCTGGGGCAGCCGGTGGTGCTGGAGTACCGGCCCGGCGCCGGCGGCACCATCGCCAGCCAGTCGCTGGCGCGCGCCAGGCCCGACGGGTACACGCTGATCATGGTGCTGGCCGCGCATGCCATCAATGCCAGCCTGTATCCCAAGCTGCCGTACGACACGCGCAAGGACTTCGCGCCGGTGTCGCTGGTGGCCAACCTGCCGATGATCCTCGCCGGCAGTTCGTCACTGCGCGCGAACAACGTGCAGGAGCTGATCGCGGAGGCCAGGGCCAACCCCGGCAAGCTGACCTTTGCCTCGGCCGGCAACGGCAACACCGGCCACCTGGCGGGCGAGCTGTTCGATTCCGTGGCCGGCATCAAGATGACCCACGTGCCGTACAAGGGCAGCGCGCAGGTGGTCACGGCAATGCTGTCGGGCGAGGTCCAGCTGACCTTCGACAGCATCTCCACCACGCTGCCGCACGTGAAGAGCGGCAAGCTGCGGGCGCTGGCGGTGACCGGCAGCCAGCGCGCCGCGGTCGCGCCCGAAGTGCCGACGCTGGCCGAGGCCGGCGTACCCGGCATCAGCATTACCGGCTGGTATGCGGTGCTGGCGCCGGCCGGCACGCCGCAGCCGGTGATCGACCGGCTCAGCACCGAGATCGCCACCGTGCTGCGCCAGCCCGAGCTCAAGGCCACGCTTGCGGCAAACGGCTATGAACCGGTCGGTTCCACACCCGCCGCGCTGCGCACCCATATCGACGCCGAGATCAACCGCTGGAGCAAGGTGGTGAAGGACTCCGGCGCGCAGGTCCAGTAAGGCCCGCCGCTTTTCGCCACCGCTGCCCAGGGTGCCGCCACGGCGCCCCCCACTTCCCTGCCGACCATGACCCAACCGACTCCGCTCCAACGTCCCTTCACCACCATGTCCGTGCTCGTGCGCGAGCACGCCGCGCAGCGTCCGGCGCAGCGCGCGCTGATGCATGGCGACCGCGTGCTCGACTACGCCGGGCTCGACGCCGCCATGGACCGCATTGCCGCGGCGCTGGCCCGCGACGGGGTGCGGCCCGGCGAAGCCATCGCCATCTGCGCCGCATCGTCGATCGAATACGCCGCGGTATACCTGGGCGCGGTGCGGGCCGGCGTGGTGGTCGCGCCGCTGGCGCCCTCGTCCACGCCCGACAGCCTGGCGGGCATGATTGCCGACGCGGGCGCGCGCCTGCTCTTCACCGACGCCACCGTAAGCGACGTGCTCGGGCCGGTGCGCGCCAGGCTCGCCGGCACACCGGTCGTCACGCTGGACGGCAGCGAGGCGGGCCGGCCATACGCGGACTGGCTGGCGCCCGCCGGCACGCCGGTGGCGGAACCCGAGATCCGCGCGGAAATGCCGCTCAACATCATCTACTCGTCCGGCACCACCGGCACGCCCAAGGGCATCGTGCAGTCGCACGGCATGCGCTGGGCCCATGTGTCGCGTGGCGCAGCCACGGGCTACGGCGCCGACGCGGTCACGCTGCTGTCGACGCCGCTGTACTCCAACACCACGCTGGCCAGCTTCTTCCCAACCATCGGCCTGGGCGGCACGGCGATCCTGATGGCCAGGTTCGATGCGGGCAAGTACCTGGCGCTGGCGCAGCAGCATCGCGTCACGCACACCATGCTGGTGCCGGTGCAATACCAGCGCCTGCTGGCGCATCCGGACTTCGACCGCCACGACCTGTCGTCCTTCCGCCAGAAGTTCTGCACCAGCGCGCCGTTCAGCCCGGCGCTGAAGGCCGAGGTGCTGCGCCGCTGGCCCGGCGGGCTGACCGAACTGTACGGCATGACCGAAGGCGGCGGCAGCTGCCTGCTGCACGCGCACCAGTTCCCCGACAAGCTGCATACCGTGGGCCGCCCCGCGCCGAACGCCGACATCCGCATCATCGACGACGAAGGCCGCGAGCTGCCGCCGGGCAGCACCGGCGAAGTGGTGGGCCGTTCGCCGGCGATGATGAACGGCTACCACAACCAGCCGGAAAAGACAGCCGAGACCGAATGGCATGACGCGCAGGGCCAGCGCTTTATCCGCACCGGCGACATCGGCCGCTTCGACGAAGACGGCTTCCTGGTGCTGCTGGACCGCAAGAAGGACATGATCATCTCCGGCGGCTTCAACCTGTATCCGAGCGACCTGGAGGCAGTGGTACGCCAGCACCCCGCGGTGTCCGAAGTGTCGGTGGTCGGCGTGCCGTCGGAACGCTGGGGCGAAACCCCGGTAGCCTTTGTCGCCCTGCACGCCGGCAGCAGCGCCAGCGTGCAGGATGTGCTGGCCTGGGCCAATGAACGCCTCGGCAAGACCCAGCGGCTGGCAGCGATCCACGAGGTGGAAAGCCTGCCGCGCAGCGCCATCGGCAAGGTGCTCAAGCGCGAACTGCGCGACCGCGTCGCCGCTGCCTGACGCGCAGTGCCAGGCACGCACGCAAAAAGTCGCGCGGGAGTGCTTGCGCAATCGCGCCGGCCTCTCTATAATTCGCGCCTTCGCTAGGCTCGTAGCTCAGCTGGTTAGAGCACCACCTTGACATGGTGGGGGTCGTTGGTTCGAGTCCAATCGAGCCTACCAACGCACAATGGAACACGGACGGTACGCATCGCGCACCGTCCGTTTTTCTTTTGGGGCATCGACGAATTCCGGAGGGTGGTGCGGGCGCGCACGGCAAGCACGACAAACCCAAGCCCCCTTCACGCCCGAATCCCAAACTCCCCCAACACCACCCCGGTATGCTCGCCCAGCCCCGGCGCCCTCCCCACCGGCCCGGCTCGCCCCGCCATGCCGGGCAGATTCGCCCACGGCACCTCGCCGATACCCGCCAGCGGCAGCCGCCCGAACACCCCCGCCTGGGCGCACTGCGCACTCTCCAGCAGATCGCGCGCATGCCCGACGCGCGCGAACAGCACATCGTGCTCGGTCAGCAGCGCTTCCCAGTGCGCCAGCGGCTGCGCGGCCAGCGCGCGCGCCACGCGCCGGCCAAGTTCCGCCGCGCGCGGCAACCGCCCGGCGCTGGTATGCAGCGTGGTATCGGCAAGCCAGTCGTCGAACCCCAGCAGCGTCGCCAGCCGCATAAACATCGCGTCGTTGAGCATGCTCAGGTACAGCGCGCCATCGGCCGCCTCGAACAGCCCGGTCGGCGCGTTGGCGGCCGCCAGCTCGGCCTGGGGGAACATGGCGTCGTCCACCATCAGGTAGGACTGCAGCGCGGCACTGGTCTCCAGCAGCGACAGCCGCACATGCCGGCCGCGGCCGCTGCGCGCGGCCTTGTACAACGCCGCGGATGCCTGCTGCGACGCGTACAGACCGGTGGCCAGATCGACCATGAAAAAGGCAATGCGGCGCGGCTGACCGCTGGCATCGCGGTTCAGGTGCATCAGGCCGCTGTAGGCCTGCATGGTGGTATCGACCGCGGGCCGGTTCGCCAGCGGCCCGGCATGGCCGTAGCCCGAGATCGAGACATAGACCAGCGCCGGGTTGTGCGCGGCCAGCGCCTCGTAGCCGACGCCCATGCGCTCGGCCACACCCGGGCGGAAGTTCTGGATCACCACGTCGGCCCGCTGCGCCAGCCGGACGATGGCGGCGCGGCCGTCGGCGCTGCGCGCATCCAGCACCACGCTCTCCTTGCCCGCGTTGCAGGCGACCGCGATCGCGGTCTGGCCGGCGCGGATGCGCCCCATCTGCCGCGACCAGTCTCCGCCCGGCGGCTCCACCTTGATCACGCGCGCCCCCTGCTGGCGCAGGATCAGGCCGCAGTACGGGCCGGCAATGCCCTGGCTCAGGTCGAGCACGGTCAGGCCGTCGAACATGGCATCGCCCATGGTGTCGTCCAGGGCCGCTTGTGCTTCGTGCATCGGTACGCTCCGTTCAGATGTCCAGCATGACCTTGCCGATGGCGCGGCGCGACATGGTGGTGTCGACGGCGTTCAGCCAGTCGCCCAGCGCGAAGTGCTGCAGCACCGGTGGGGCCAGCCTGCCGCTGGCGGCCGCCTGCATGATCTCGCCCACCATGGCCTGCACCTGCGGCGCAAAGCGGCGGCGCTCATCGGTCAGGCCCCAGCCGATGTAATAGCCGTAGTTGAAGCCGATCAGCGTGAGGTTCTTCACCAGCAGCAGGTTGGCCGGCACCGCCGGAATGCGGCCGCTGGCATAGCCGATCGACAGCAGCCGCGCGCCGGGCGCCGCGCAGCGCAGCGACGCATCGAAGAGATCGCCACCGACCGGGTCGAACACCACGTCGGCGCCCCCGGCCGGGCACAGCGCCTTGACCGCGCCCGCCAGCGTGGCCGGATCGGGCTCCAGCACGTGCGCGGCGCCGTTGCGCAGCGCCGCCTCGCGCTTGGCCGCGGTGCTGGCGGTGGCGATCACGCGCGCGCCCATCAGCCTGCCCACTTGTACCGCGGCCGTGCCCAGCGCACCGCTGGCGCCATGGACCAGCATGGTGTCGCCCGGCTGCAGCGCCGCGCGCCACGCCAGCGCGGCCCACACCGTGCCGTACGTGATCGGCAGCGCCGCGGCGTGCGCGAGGGTGAGCCCGCCGGGCACCGGATAAACCGTGTCCGCGGTCGTCACGACTTCTTCGGCAAAGCCGCCCCAGTCCAGCGCCGCCGCCACGCGTTGCCCCACGTGCAGCCGCGTCACGTCCGGCGCGACCTCCAGGATCTCGCCAGCCGCTTCGGTGCCGGGCGTGAACGGCAACGGCGGCTTGCGCTGGTACTTGCCCGACACGAACAGGCTGAGCGCAAAGCCGACGCCCGCATGCCGCACGCGGATGCGCACCTGCCCCGGCCCAAGCGGCTGGCGCGGCAGGCGCTGCAGTTCCAATTCGCTCCAGTGGCACCAGCGCGAGCAGACCAGCCCCAGATAGTCGTTGTCTTGCATGGTCAATCCCTTACTCCAGCGTGATGCCGACATCGCGGATGATGCGGCTCCATTTGTCGCGGTCGTTCTTCATCACGGTAGCGAAGGCCTCCGGCGTGCTGCCCACCGGCACCAGGTTCAGGTCCTGCATCTTCCTGGCGATCTCCGGCAGCCGCACGATGCGCGCCACTTCGCGCGACAGCGCATCGACCCGAGCCCGCGGCACGCCGGCCGGGAACAGCAGGCCCATCCACGCCTCGGGCTCGAAGCCCTGGTAGCCGGCTTCGCGGAAGGTCGGCACCCGGGGCAGCAAGGCCGAGCGCTCGACGCCGGCAATCGCCACCGGCACCAGCTTGCCGCCCTGCAGCAGCGGCATCGCCGTGCCCACGGCAATAAAGCCCAGCTTCACGTGGCCGGCCGCGAGGTCGGTGGCCAGCGGCGCGCCGCCCTTGTAGGCCACGTGCTCCATCTGCACGCCGGCCTCGCGCTTGAGCAGCTCGCCCAGGATATGCCCGGTGGTGCCGGCGCCGTAAGAGCCATATGGGTACTTGCCGGGATTGGCCTTGAGCAGCGCCACCACCTCGGGCAGCGTGCGCGCCGGGAAGTCCGGCGACACCGCAAGGATGGTGGAAGAGACCGCCACCTCGCTGACCGGCGTGAAATCCGCGATCGGGTCATAGCCGATGCCGCGGTACAGCGAAGGGTTCTGCACGTGCGCGGTAAAGGTCAGCAGCGCGGTGTAGCCGTCCCTGGCCGCCCTGGCGACGTACTTGGTGCCGGTGGTGGTGCCCGCGCCGGGCTTGTTGTCGACGATCACCGGCTGGCCCCAGCTCCTGGTCAGCTCCTGCCCGATCAGGCGCGCCACGGCGTCGTTGACGTTGCCCGCCACCGACGGCACCACGATGGTCAGCGGCCGCGATGGATAGGGCTCGGCGGGGGTGGACCCGGCGGCCACGGCGGCGGCCGGCAAGACGGCGGGCATGGCGGCCAGCAACATGGCGGCCAAGGCTGTGCGCAGCCCTGTGCAACGGAATGGCATCGGTTTGTCTCCTGTGCTGGGTCCCTTCTGTAGTGCCGTTGCCGTTTCACTGCGGCGCGGTGCGCGAGGGATGCCACGCAGTCTAGGCCAGCGTCCGGGCCGGCGTGATTCCCGCGCGGCGCGAGCCAAGTCCTGGCAGGCATGGCGCTACAATGGCCCGCACCCCCAGCGCCATCCCGACCCATGCGATTCGAGGATCTAGAAGCCTTCCTGGTCGTGATCGACCAGGGCAACCTGCACCGCGCGGCCGACGCCCTGGGCATGACCCAGTCCGGCCTGTCCAAGACGCTGGCGCGGCTGGAAGGCGAAGCCGGCATGCCCTTGTTCGAGCGCACCCCGCGCGGCCTGGTGCCGACCGGTGCGGGCCGCACCCTCGCCGCCCATGCGCGCCGGATCTCGCTGGCCGCCGGCGACATGCGCAACGAGCTGGCCGAACAGCGCGCCGCGCGCGCGGGCACGGTGCGCCTGGGCGCCATCCCCTACCTGCTGCCCTCGCTGCTGTCGCCGCTGCTGGCGCGGTTCTTCCTGAGCCGGCCGCTGGCCACGTTCTCGATCGAGACGCACCTGAGCGCGCGCCTGATGGCAATGCTGCAGAACGGCGAGGCCGACCTGATCCTCGGCGCGCGTCCCGCCAGCCTGCCGGCGGAGGTAGCCTGGCTGCCGCTCGGGCCGCTCAGCATGCAGATCGTGTGCCGCAGTGCCCACCCGCGCCGCGATGGCTTTCGCACGCTGGCCGACCTCGCGGGCGAACGCTGGGTGGTGCCGGCCAGTTCGCTGTACCTGCGCCAGTGGCTGGAAGAACGGTTTACCGCGGTCGGCCTGCCGCCGCCGCGCGTGGCGGTGGAAAGCACGGCGTCGCCGGTCGCCTTCGGCGAATTGCTGCGGCACTCCGACCTGCTTGGGATCATGCCGCCGCGCATGCTGCGCCAGGCGGAGGGCCAGGGCCTGGCCGCGATCGACGCCCCGGGCACATCGTGGCAGCACGAGCTGGCCGTGCTGTGGCGCGCGGACGGCTACCTGTCGCCGATCTGCCAGGACTTCCGCGATGCCGTGGTGGCGTGGTGCGCGGAAATGGCGCTGTAAAGCCGCCGCGGCGCAGCGCTTGCGCTCAGGGCACCCACCAGTAGCGCGTGATGTGGAAGAACACCGGCGCGGCGAACACCACCGAGTCGAGCCGGTCGAGCATGCCGCCGTGGCCCTGGATCATGTGGCCCCAGTCCTTGATGCCGCGGTCGCGCTTGATCGCCGACATCACCAGGCCGCCGAGGAAGCCCATCAGCGCGATCACCAGCGCGATCGCGCCGGCCTGCCACGGCGAGAACGGCGTGATCCACCACAGCGCCGCGCCCAGCGCGGTGGCGCTGGCAACCCCGCCGACAAAGCCCTCGACGGTCTTGGACGGCGACAGCAGCGGCGCGATCTTGCGCTTGCCGCACAGCTTGCCCCACACGTACTGCAGCACGTCGCTGCCCTGCACCACGATCACCAGGAAGGCGATCAGCAGCAGGTTGCGCCCGTCGAAGCCCGGGATCGGCAGCGTCAGCAGCGCCGGCACGTGCGAAATGCAGAACACGCACACCATCACCGCCCACTGCACCCCGGCGCAGCGCTCCAGGAAGCGCGTGGTCTCGGACGACAGCGCGGCCAGGATCGGCAGCACCAGGAAGGCATAGACCGGGATCAGGATCGAGAACATGCCGTACCAGCCGATATAGACCAGCACGTACTGCAGCGGCAGGAACACGAAGAACGCCGCGACGATGGCGCGATGGTCGCCGCGCCGCGTGGTGATGATGGTGACGAACTCGCGCAGCGCGAAGAACGACAGCAGGTAGAACAGCACGATCACCGCGGTGCGCCCCAGCGCAAAGGCGACGCCCATGATGCCGATCATCCACCACCACGCCGACACGCGCTGCCCGAGGTTGTCGATCACCGCGTGCTGGCCGCCGCCCGCCACGCGCCAGCGCAGCAGCGCGGTCACGGTGGAAGCCAGCAGCAGCACACCGAACAGGCCGCCGAACAGCAGCCAGGTTTCATGGCTCCAGTGCAAGGTGGGCATGGCTTTCATTCCAGTTCCGGGGCAAGCGCGAGCAGGCCCTCGCGGCAGCGCGCAAGGAACGCTTCCTTGCTGTCGTCGGCGGCCAGCCGCAGCGGCTGGCCGAAGGTCACGGTGCACAGCAGCGGCACCGGCACCACTTCGCCCTTGGGCATCACGCGGTTCAGGTTGTCGATCCACACCGGCACGAACTCGACCTCCGGGCAGGCCCGCGCCAGGTGGTAGATACCGCTCTTGAACGGCAGCAGGCGCGCGTCGGTGGTGTTGCGTGTGCCTTCGGGAAACAGGATCAGCGAATCGCCCGCCGCGAGGCCGGCCTGCATCAGCGCCACCGGGTCGCAGCCAGGATCGCTGCGGGTGCGGTCGATCAGCAGCGCGCGGAACACGTCGCGGCCGATAAAGCGGCGCAACGGCGATGTCTGCCAGTAATCCGCTCCCGCCACCGGCCGCGTGACCGCGCGCAGGTCGGGCGGCAGGCAGCCCCAGATCAGCACGAAATCGCCGTGGCTGCTGTGATTGGCAAAGTAGACGCGCTGCACCGCGGCGGGAATGCAGCCCTGCCAGTTGGCGCGCATGCCCGTCAGCAGCCGGGCGAAAACGATGATGGCGCGCGCCGTCGCGCGGGCAAGCCACATGGTTGGTTACCTCAGGATCAGCGTTAGCAAGGCCAGCAGCAGCTGGCACACGGTCAGCACGGCGCTGGCGCGCACCAGGCGAAGCGCGCCGCGGGCGCGCTCGGGCAACGGGCGTGCGGCGCGCGCGGCGGGCATCCAGCCCAGTTCGAGCAGCGCGGCATCGAGCTGCCTCAGGTCGGCGGCCAGGTCGGCGGCCAGGTCGGCCTGGCCTTGCGCGCCGCTGGCGAGCGCAGCGAACAGGCGATGGTCGATGGCGACGCGCAGCAGCAGCCAGAGCTGCGGCAGCGCCAGCAGCAGCGCCAGCGCCGCTACCCAGCGCGGGACTGCGCTGCCCGCGCCCAGCCAGGCCGCCAGTATGGCGAACGCCAGTCCGGCCGCGCCGATCCACATGGCGCCCGACAGCGCGCCGGTGACCGCATGCGCGATCCACGCGCCGGTGCGGTGCGCGCGGTCAGCGCCCATGGACGTGTACTGGTCAGCGGCCATCGTCAGTCTCCCGCGTGGCGTCACGGTCCAGGAATCGCTGCAGCGCGCCGGCATGCTCGCGCCCGAGCACCACGGCAGGCCGATGCTGGCGCAGCGCCGCCAGCGCAGTGCCGGCATCGCGCACGCGCTGCCGGCGCGCCAGCCAGGCCGCCGCCACCAGCGCGCTGCGCGAATAGCCAAGCGCGCAGCTGACCAGCACGCGGCGTCCCTGCCGCTGCCAGGCGTCGAGCTGCGCCACCGCCTGCCCGATCTGCTGCGGCGTCGGCACGGTCAGGTCCAGCACCGGTACGCAGCGATACGCCAGGCCGGGTGCCGTGGCCGAACGCGGCAGCTCGGCGCTGAGGTCCAGCACGGCATCCGCGCCGAGCGCGCGCAGCTCGGACGTTGTCGGGAAGCGGCCCACCCAGACTCCCGGCGCGATCGCGCTGGCCTGCGGCGCGCGCCGCGTCCACCAGCGTGAATTGAGGAAGGCGCCCAGCAGGTAAGGCGCCAGCACCCAGCGCGCGCCCGGCGCCATGGTGCCGTCGCCATCCTTCTGGAACCATGCCGGCGCCGCCAGCGCGTAGATGCGCGCCACGCAGGCCAGCGCCAGCGCGGCCCACAACAGCAGGAACGCCAGTGTCACCGATGCGCCCACCGCGAGCACCGCGCACAACAGGGCCACCACCGCCCCCACGCCGTACCGACGCGACAGCTGCCGCGTGCGTGCATCCGGCACGCCGGCCGCAGCCGCGGGCAACTGCATCGGCAACAGGTAGACGCACAGCCAGCCCACCAGCGCGCCGGTGGGCACGTCGATCAGGTGATGCTGCCAGGTGGTCAGCACCGAGACCCCGATCAGCGCAAACCAGCCATGCGGCAGCCAGCGCCAGCCGCCGCGCAGGTGCGCCGCGAAGGCAACCCACAGGATCACCAGCAGGCTGATATGCAGCGACGGCGCCTGGTTGAACGGCAGGTCGAAGCCGCCCAGCAGCGTGAACAGCCGGCCCGGCAGGCCGTCGGCATCGGGCCGCGCAAAGCTGAAGCGCAGCGGAAAGGCGATAAAGCACGCCACCGACACCAACTGCGCCAGCACCAGCCGCTTGACATGCGTGAACAGCGCCGCGCGGCTGCGCCACACGAAGAAAGAGATGCCGTACAGCAGGTCGATCGACCAGTACGGCACGATGGTCCATGGCAGGAACGGGATGCCGCGCTCCCAGGCGAAGTAGAACGACGGCACGTTGGCGCGCTGGCTCGCCAGCCAGTTGGCGAAGCCATAGCTGGAGAAGAAGAACACGCCGGCCAGCGCCAGCAGCAGGCAGGCCAGGCCCCACGGCCGCCGCGGGTGCGCGTCGACGCCGGCCTGCGTCGGCACCGTGCTCATGCGCCGCGCCTGCGCGCCAGGCTGACGGTGAAGATGCCCCACGGGTCGATGCGCTGCGTGACCTTGTCGAAGCCGGCGGTCCGCACCAGTTCATCCATCTCGGCCTGCGAGCGGCGCCGCATCACCCAGGCGGCGCCGGCGCGATGGCTGGTCAGCGCGCGCGCGATGAACTCCAGCTGCGGATGCCAGGGCTGGCCGGTATAGACCAGGTAGCCGCCCGGCGGCACCGCGCGCGCCAGTCCGTCGAGCGAGCGCCGCACCATGGCGTTGTCGGGGAACAGCTCGTACAGGCCGGACACCACCGCCAGCGTCGGGGCCGGCGCCAGCGCGGCCAGGCTGTCGCCGTCGAAGGCATCGCCCTGCTCGAAGCGGGCCACGTCCTGCAGGCCCTTGGCGGCGATCAGCGCGCGGCCCTGTTCGACGTTCAGCGCGCTGTAGTCGCGCAGCAGGATCGACTCGACCGCGGCCGCACCGCCCTCCAGCGCGCCCAGCGCTTCCAGCACGTAGCGCCCGTGGCCGGCGGCGATATCGACCATGCGCACCGGCATGCCGGCCTCGCGCAGGCGCCGCACGGCTTCGGCGATCAGCGCCTCGGCGTGGACCTTGCGCTGGCGGATGCCGCGCCAGCCGATCGCGTCGAGGTATTGCCGGTCGGCCAGCCGGCCCAGCGCGCCACGGCCGGATGGAGTATTGCGGTAAACGTAGTCGAGCGTGGAGCCCGAGTCGAAGCCGGTCTCATGGCCCAGCCGCACCCCGTCGGACAGCATCCCGCCCAGCTTCAGGTTGGCGCGCGCCGCGCGCCAGTACCAGGCGGCCAGCGCGCCCGGCGCCGACGCCAGGCGGTCCGCTTCCTCGCGGAACGGGCCGATCTGGTCGGCATCGAGCAGCGAGCGCGGCGCCGACGGCGTGTCGAATTCGCGCAGGATAAAGCGGCGCGCGGCATCGACCGCCGGCTTGCGGTCGCGCTCGCCCAGGGTGTCGTGGTAGAAGCCGTCCAGCACGATGCGTTCCTTGGTGCGCGAACCCAGGCGCTCGTAGAAGCGGTCCTGCGGCCCGCGGTGCACGACCCAGTCGGCGCCCGAGATCAGCAACTGCGTGGGCACCGTGATCGCGGCCGCATCGGCGACGATGCGCTCGGCGGTCTGGTACAGGTCGAGCAGGATATTGACCGCGATCGGGCGCGTGATCAGCGGATCGCTGTCATAGCTGGCGATGCGCTCGGGATCGTGGGTCAGGAACCGGGCCTTGACGTAGCTGTTGACGAAGAACTTGCCGCGCAGGCGCTGCATCAGCTTCAGGCCCGGCCGCGCGAACGGCACGTACAGCTTGACCTTGAACGCCGGCGACGCCAGCACCAGCGCGCGGATCGGCGGCGCGTAGTCGTGCGCCCAGGTGGCGGCGAGCACCGCGCCCACGCTTTGTGCAATCACCGCGGTGCGTTCCAGCGCAATGCCGTGGACTTCGGCGATATGCGTGGTGAAGGTCTGGATGTCGCGCACCGAATCCGCCAGGCTGGGGCTGTAGCCGCGCTCGCCGGGCGAGTTGCCATGGCCGCGCGCGTCCCAGGCAAAGATGTCGTAGCCGGGCAGGTTGAGCTCGTCGGCGAGGTGGGCGACCCGGCCGGAATGCTCGTGGCCGCGGTGGAACAGCACCACGGCGCCGCGCGCCGGCCCTTCCACGGCGGGCCAGTGGCGATAGAAAATCGCCTGGCCGTCGTGGGTCTCGAATTGCCGCTGCTGCGGCTGGCGGGTCGATAGTCGGTCCATCTCGCTACTCCGCAAGGCGGGACTGTGCCTCGGCAATGCCGCGGCGCACCCGGTTGGCCATCGTCAGCAGCGACAACAGCGACAACAGCAGCCACAGCCAGCTGGCGGCCGCACCGAAGCCCAGGCCCAGGCCCGCCCACAGCGCGATCGCGCCGACCGCGAAGGCCCGGTCGCTCTTGCCCAGCGGGCCGTCGTAGCGCCGGCTGGCGCCGGCCAGCGGGCCGATCAGCCCGGCCGCTTCGACCATCAGCGCCAGCAGCGCGAAGGTGCCCACCTGCCCGAGGCTGAAACCGGGCAGCGCAGCCAGCGGCAGGATCAGTGCGAGGTCCGAGACCATGTCGCCAAGCTCGTTCAGGTAGGCGCCCAGCACGCTCTGCTGGCCATGCTCGCGCGCCAGCATGCCGTCGATGGCATTGAGCGCCATGCGCGCGAACAACCACAGGGGAAACAGCAGAAACAGCGCCGGGGTCTCGGCCACCAGCATGCCCAGCGTAGCCAGCACGCCGACCGCGAGCGATCCCGCGGCGGCGCCCAGCGTGACCTGGTTGGCGGTCACGCCGCGCTGCGCCAGGTCTTGCACCAGCGGACGCAGCCAGGCCTGGAACCTGGGTTTCAGTTCGTAGAGCGTCATCGCACCGGCCTCCCTGCCGAGCTGATGCCGGAAGCGCACCGCGCCGCGGCCGCTTCCGTGTTGTTCTTGGTGTTGGTCTGGCTCCTGGCCCGGCCGCGGCACGCCCCGGCCAGGGCATGGCGGCAGTGCCTGGCTCGGCACTCTACCGCCAAGCCCGGACAATACCAGATGACGCTTGCGGCCTGAACCCCACTCGCTAGGCGGACGCGATCGTGCTGCGCACGGCGTCGGTTACCTGCGCCACCACGCCGTCGCGCCAGTCGTCGGCATCGCCATAGAAGGCGCGCCACATCGCCTGGCGCACCAGCGCGCGCTGGTTCTCGTCGGCCTCGGGATGCCGGTGCAGCCAGTGGTCGCCGCGCAGGGCATCCAGCACCTCGCCCACCGGCAGCGTGCCGAACTCCAGCGCGATGCCGGCGTAGTCCACCGCCGGCAGGGTCTGCGGCACGGCATGCCAGGCCAGCCCGGTCAGGTTGGCGGAGGTGGACGAGCCATCGTAGATCGAGGTCACGCGCTCGCCCCAGATGGCGCGCGTGCGCCGGATCGATTCGGGCGTGTCCGGGCCCATGTGGATGGGCTCGCCGTAGCCCCACGGCCCCAGGCCGGTATGGACGTCGATCCAGCGCAGCGCCGCGCGGCCGGCGCCGAAGCGCGCCAGGATGCGGCACAGCGTGTAGTTGCTCCAGGTGGCCTTGTCGCCGCCGTAGAACATGCCGCCCGGATCCTGGTACTGGCCGCTGCTGACCGCGGCCTGGTACCACGCCATGCCGCGCTCGGCCACCGCCTTCATCAGCTGCGCCTGGTCGGTCTCCGACGGCGGCCATTGCGCCGGCAGCAGCAGCGGCGCGATTTCGGCATAGGCGGCGTTATGCGGCAGCGGCTGGGTGAAATCCATGAAGTTGCGGTTCAGGTCGACGTTGTCCTCGTTGACCCGGCGCAGGTAGGAGAAGCCGTAGGGATTGACCGCATGCACCAGCAGCAGGCAGGCGTCGGCGGCGGCGCAATCGGCAAGCAGCGCGGCGTCGTGCAGCAGCGCTGCCTGCGCCCCGGAACCGGCAAAGCCCTCGGCACCGTGCGTGCCCGAGGTCACCATGATGCAGCGCCGCGCCTCGGGCGCGCCGGCCAGCGCGACGTCGATCGCCAGGTCCTCGCCGGCGCTGCCGCGCCGGGTGGGATGCGGAAATTGCGCCAGGGCGGCGCCCGCGCCGCGGGCGGCGTCCAGGAAGGTCTTGCGCGCTTCGGCGTAGCTGCGAGAAAAATGGCTCATGGCGTCACCCGCGGATGCGATGCAGGCATTAGACGCCAATTCGGCGGGTCCCGCCAGTCGCGGCTAGAACAGCGTCCCGGACTGGAACCTGCCCGCCGCGGCCGGCGCCTCGGCTTCCGGGCCCCAGATGCCGGCCGACGTGAACGCCTGCGGATGCATCGCGATCCCGGCCGCGGCCAGCTGCGCCGCGGTCAGCACCAGGTGCCGCGCCAGCCAGTCATGCAGGCTGCGCAGGAAGCGGATGTTGTCGACGCTGGTGGATGCCGCGATCAGCCGCTCCAGCTTCACATGCGCGGTATAGACGTCGAGCAGGTTGGTCGCGCGCAGGCGGGGCGGCGTCGACGGGCTGCGCTCGATCGCCAGGATGCGGCGCACCTGCGCCGGCGCGATGTCGCCGCTGCGCTGGTACTGCTCGTAGACGTCCTCCAGCGCCGGGAAGCGCACGGTGGGCTGCACCCGCGGCACCGCCGCCACCTTCTCCATGCGCAGCACCAGGTAGCGGATCGCCGCGGCGCGTTCGGCCGCACGGGCCTGCGCGGGGTCGCGCCGGCGCGGCGCCGCGGGCAGCTCCGGCAAGGCCGTGCGCGGCACCACGTCGCGCTCGGTGTAGTCGGGCACCTGCCGCAGCAGGGCCGGCTGCGCCAGCGCGGCGCGCGCGCAGTCCTCGCCGAACGGGTATTCGTGCCCGGCGGCATCGCGCAGGATATAAGCCTGGCCTTCCGGAAAGCCGTGATGGCGGCGACTGGCGCCGCGCGCGTGGCAGCGCGCGGCGGGATCGACGAAGTCCTTGCGTACGGGGATCCAGCCGCCGTCGTGTGCCTGGGTCATGCGTTGTGTGTGGCCTGCGTGTTGCTCGACCCGCCATTGTCGCAAATCCGCGGGACGTGGCCGGCCCGCCACGCTGCGCGTGGGCTACTTCAGCATGAACGACATCGCCGACAGGCAGTTCAGCATGCGCACCGCGGCCTGCACCGAATCGGCCTGGAACGACAGCGTCACGCCGTCGCGCCGCTCCAGCGTCGGCCACTGGCAGAACAGGTCGGCATGCGCCGGCGTCTGCGTCTGCAGCGTGCAGGCCACCGGCGCCGCGATGCGCAGGCATTGCGCCTGCGCGCACTCGCGCACCGCGCCCGCTGCCGCCGCCGCAATGGCTTCGCGCGCGGCCGTCGGCGACAGCGAGGCGCCGCTGCCGAAGCCGCCCGCGGTCTTGGTCTCGACATAGCGCACCCATGGCATCAACGCATGGGTTTCCTGCACGAACACGTCGTCGCCGCTGGCCATCAGCACCGGCACGCCGAACTCGCCGGCCAGCGCCGCATACATCCCGGCCTCGCCGAGTTCCTTGCCGTTGAGCCAGACCCTCGCAAAGGCGCCGCTGTTGATGGTGTGCGCCAGCACGCCGCGGCTCTGCGCGCGGCCGTGGTAGCCGATCATCAGCACGCCGTCGACGCCGGCCTCGACCCCCGCCATCATGCCCAGGTAGCGCGGCTTGCCCAGCACCACCCGCGCGCGCGGATCGAGCTGGTCGGGCAGCAGGTTGCGGAAACCGCCGTGCGAATCATTGACCAGCACTTCGGCCGCGCCGCCGGCAAAGGCGCCTTCGATGGCGGCATTGGCCTCGCCGGTCATCCAGGCGCGCGCGCGTTCGTATTCGCCATTGCCCGGGCGGGTCTGCTCGGCGTGGAAGACGCCGGCGACGCCTTCGATATCGGTGGAAACAAGGATCTTCATCAGCGGCTCTCGCGCAGTTCGGGCATCACGTCGAGCAGCGCGGCGCGGCGGTGGCCGTCGCGGCCCTGCACCGGCGTGGCATGCCACAGGGCATGCAGGATGGCTTGCTCGACGCTGTCCGCGGCGGCACGGAACAGCGGGTCGAGCAGGGTTTCATGCAGCAGCGCAAGCGCCGGCATCGGCCGCGCCGCGTCGTCGGGCACGGTGTAGGCCGTCGAGAACGCCAGCGCGATATCGCCCGAGCCATGCCCGAACACCGAACCGGTGCGCGCCAGCCCCGCGCCGGCGCGCAGCGACAGCCGGCGCAGCTGGCGCGCGTCCAGCGGCGCGTCGGTGGCCAGGATCATGATGATCGAACCCTTCTCCGGCTCCGGCGCGCCGTCCGGCAGCGCCAGTCGCCGCGCCAGCTCCGGACCGACCAGCCGGCCCGCCACGGTCAGCGATTCCGCCGTGCCGAAATTGGCCAGCACCAGCGCACCGACGCAATGGCCGCCCGCCACGCGCGAAGCCGAGCCGATGCCGCCCTTGACGCCGAACGCCGACATGCCGCGGCCGGCGCCCACGGCCCCCTGCGCGAATTCGGGTCCCGCGTCGGCGAGCGCTGCATCGTAGTGTTGGCCAGCCACCGCCATGCGCTGGATATCGTTGAGGTAGCCGTCGTTGCATTCGAACACCAGCGGATTGACCGTGGGCAGCGCGCGGCCGATGTCCGGGTTGGCCGCCACCGCCGCGCGGATCTGCGCCTGCGCCACGGCGCCAACCGCAAAGGTGTTGGTCAGCGCCACTGGCGTCTCCAGCACGCCCAGCTCGTCCACCTGCACCAGCCCGACGCTCTTGCCAAAGCCGTTGAGCACGGTAGCCGCCGCAGGCACCTTGTCGCGGTAAGGATCGCCGCCATGCGGGCGGATCACGGTCACGCCGGTCTGCAGGCCGCCCTCGGCCAGCGTGCAGTGGCCGACGGTGACGCCGGCCACGTCGGCAATGCTGTCCAGCGGACCCGCGGGAAGGCAGCCGACGCGCGGCACGCCCGGGGTGGAGGCAGTCATCTTCAGCGCCGGTCGATCTTGGGGTCGAGCGCGTCGCGCAGGCCGTCGCCCAGCAGGTTGAAGGCCAGCACGGTCAGGAAGATCGCCAGGCTCGGGAAGATCGCCACGTGCGGCGCGGTGACCATGTCGGCGCGCGCCTCGTTGAGCATCGCACCCCACTCCGGCGTGGGCGGCTGCGCACCCAGCCCCAGGAACGACAGGCTGGCGGCGGTGATGATCGACGTGCCGATGCGCATCGAGAAATACACCACGATCGACGACACCGTGCCGGGCAGGATATGGCGCATCAGGATAGTCCAGTCCGACGCGCCGATGCTGCGCGCGGCCTCGACATAGGTCAGCCGCTTGAGCATCAGCGTATTGCCGCGCACCAGCCGTGCGAACGCCGGGATGCTGAAGATGGCCACGGCGAAGATCACGTTGGTCATGCCGTTGCCGAGGATGGCCACGATGCCGATCGCCAGCAGGATGCCGGGGAAGGCGAACAGCACGTCCGAGATACGCATCACGATGCGGTCCCACCAGCCTTCGTAGTAGCCGGCCAACAGGCCCAGCACGGTGCCGATCACCGCGCCGATGATCACTGACAGGAAGCCCGCCGCCAGCGAGATGCGGGTGCCGGCCAGGATGCGGCTGAAGATATCGCGGCCGAGCGAATCGACGCCCATCCAGTGCGCGGCCGACGGGCCGGCGTTGAGCGCGTCGTAGTCAAAGAAATTCTCCGGGTCGTACGGCACGATGTGCGGCGCCACGATGGCAATCACCACCAGCACCAGCACGAACGCGCCGGCGCCCAGCGCCAGGTGCTGCTTGCGGAATTTGCGCCAGAACTCGGTCCATGGCGTGCGCACGGCTTCCGGCGCAGAGGCGGTAGCGGATGCCGCTTGCGCTGCGGCGGGCGTGGAAAGCTCAGTCATGCCGGCCTCACTTGTAGCGGATGGTGGGATTGATCACGGTGTAGAGCATGTCCACCACCAGGTTGATCAGGATGAATTCGAGCGAGAACAGCAGCACCTCGGCCTGTATCACCGGGTAGTCGCGCATCTCGACGGCATCGACCAGCAGGCGTCCCAGGCCCGGCCAATTGAACACCTTCTCGACCACGATGGAGCCGCCCAGCAGGAAGCCGAACTGCAGGCCCATCATGGTCACCACCGGAATCATGGCATTGCGCAGGCCATGCTTGGCCACCACCAGGGTCTCGCGCACGCCCTTGGCGCGGGCGGTGCGGATAAAGTCTTCCTGCAGCACCTCGACGAACGACGCGCGGGTAAAGCGCGCCATCACCGCTGCCACCGCGGCGCCGAGCGTGACCGATGGCAATACGTAGTGCTGCCAGGTGTCCGCGCCGATCGACGGCAGCCAGCCCAGCTGCACCGAGAACACCTCCATCAGCAGCATGCCCAGCGCGAAGGCCGGGAAGGAGATCCCGGAAACCGCCAGCGTCATGCCGAAACGGTCCGGCCAGCGGTTGCGCCACACTGCCGAGCCGATGCCGATGGCCATGCCGAATACCACCGCCCACGCCATCGACGCCACCGTCAGCAGCAGCGTCGGCATGAAGCGGTCGCCGATCTCCTCGCTCACCGGGCGCTTGGTGCGCAGCGAATGGCCGAACTCGCCGCGCAGCGCGTTCGAGAAAAAGTTGACGAACTGCTCGTGCAGGGGCCGGTCCAGGCCGAGATCCTTGCGCACCAGTTCGACGGTGGCCGAGTCAGCCTCCGGGCCCGCCGCCAGGCGCGCCGGATCGCCCGGCAGCAGGTGGACAAACAGAAACACCAGCACGGCCACGATCAGCAGCGTGGGAATCACGCCCAGCACGCGTTTGAGGAAGTAATTCAGCATCACACACCATGAAGAAAGGCCGCGGGCCGCCCGCCTGCGAACCCCGCGACGCGAGGCAGGCGGCCGTCTGTCGGCTTACTGCTCTACTGCTTGCTGCCAGGTACTGCGATACCCGTGGACTTGTTCGTCGTTCCCGCGCAGGCGGGAACCCAGCGTCTTTGGCTTGGGAACCACCAAAAAAGACACTGGATCCCCGCCTTCGCGGAGATGACGGTCATCCTGGAGCCGTCGCATCGATTTACTGCTTGATATCGATCTCATCAAAATTGAACGACCCGTCCGGCATCACATACGCCCCGCTCATGCGCTTGCTGCGCGCGAACAGCACCTTCTCCGTTACCAGGAAGGCCCACGGCGCATCCTTCCAGATGCGTTCCTGCGCGTCCTTGTACAGGCGGGCCTTCTCGCCGCGGTCGGTGGTGCGCAGCGCGCCGGCGATGTCCGCGTCGACCTGGTCGTTTTTGTAGTAGGCGGTGTTCAGCAGCTTGGGCGGCATCGACTCCGAGGCCAGCAGCGGACGCAGCGCCCAGTCGGATTCACCGGTCGACGACGACCAGCCCACGTAGTAGATGCGCACGCCGGCGTCTTCCGGCTTCGGCACGCTCTCGACCTTCTCCACGCGCTGGCCGGCCTCAAGCGCCTGCACCTGCGCCTTGATGCCGACCTGCTGCAGTTGCTGCTGCACAAACTGGATCACCTTCTGCGCAGTGGTGTGGTTATAGGCCGACCACAGCGTGGTCTCGAAGCCGTTGGGGTAGCCGGCTTCTTTCAGCAGCGCGCGCGCCTTGGCCGGGTCGTACGGCCACGGGCCCAGTTTCTCGGCATAGTCCACGCCGTGCGGCACCACGCCCTCGGCCGGCACCGCATAGCCGGCAAAGGCGACCTTGGCCAGCGCCTCCTTGTTGATGGCGTAGTTGATGGCCTGGCGCACCTTGGGGTCGTTGAACGGCTTGACCATGGTGTTCATGGTCAGGTAGCGCTGGATGATCGACGGCGCGGCGATCAGGTCCACCTTGGGGCTGTTCTTCAGCACCGCGGCCTGCTCGAACGGGATACTGAAGGCAAAGTCCGCCTCGCCGGTCTGCATGATGGCGGCGCGCGTGTTGTTGTCGACCACCGGCTTCCACGTGATGGTGTCGATCTTCGGGTAGCCGGTCTTCCAGTAGCCGGCAAACTTCTTGCCCTTCAGGTGGTCAGGCTGCTTCCATTCGACGAACTCGAATGGGCCGGTGCCGACCGGATGGAAGGCAATGTCCTTGCCGTACTTCTGCAGCGCAGCCGGCGAGATCATCACCGCCGACGGATGCGCCAGCACGTTGATGAACGGCGAGAACGGTTCCTTCAGCGTGACCTTGACGGTATTGGCGTCGACCACGTCGGTCTTCGCCACGCGGTTGAACAGCGTGTAGCGCTTGAGCTTGTTGGCCGGGTTGGTGACGCGGTCCAGGTTGGCCTTGACGGCGGCGGCATCAAACGTCGTGCCGTCGTGGAACTTGATGCCCTTCTTCAGCTTGATGGTGTAGGTCAGGCCGTCCTTGCTTGCCTCGTAGCTGTCGGCCAGCACATTGACCAGCTTCATGTCCTTGTCCAGCCCGAACAGGCCCTGATAGAACGACTTGCTCGCGGCTTGCGACAGCGTGTCGTTCGAGTCGTACGGGTCGAGCGTGGTGAAGGTCGAATACACCGCCATCACGGCGTCCTTGGCCGCGAAGGCCGGTGCGGCGGCCAGCATGCCGAGGGCGCCGGCGGCAAAGGCACCGGCCATCCATCGGGGCGAAACCATACGTGCAGACATCTCGATTCTCCTTGGATTGACTTCCGTTTCAGTAGGCGCCGCCAACGGCGTGCCGCGCAACAAAATGGCCGAGCGCGCCGCTGCCGGCGACCTGCACCAGCGGCTGCACCACCGGCTCGTCGCCGACCGCGCGGATCGGGCTGGGGATCTCGTCGTTCAGCGGCTCGCGCCGCAGGT
The DNA here is from genome assembly GCF_000069785.1 of Cupriavidus taiwanensis LMG 19424. NCBI lineage: Bacteria > Pseudomonadati > Pseudomonadota > Betaproteobacteria > Burkholderiales > Burkholderiaceae > Cupriavidus > Cupriavidus taiwanensis. The sequence goes on from NC_010528.1 coordinate 1,825,307, forward strand.
GGCGCCGCGCCGGGTCGGCGATCGGCACCGCCGACATCAGCTTTTTCGTGTACGGGTGCTGCGGGTTTTCGAAGATCGCGCGGCGCGGGCCGATCTCGACGATCTGGCCCAGGTACATCACCGCCACGCGATGGCTGACGCGCTCCACCACCGCCATGTCGTGCGAGATAAACAGGAAGGCGATGCCGAGCTCGCGCTGCAGGTCGAGCATCAGGTTGACGATCTGCGCCTGGATCGACACGTCCAGCGCCGACACCGATTCATCCGCCACCACCACCTTGGGGTTCAGCGCCAGCGCGCGCGCAATGCAGATGCGCTGGCGCTGGCCGCCGGAAAACTCGTGCGGATAGCGCGCCGCGTGCGACGGATCCAGCCCCACCTTGTCGAGCAGCCACGCCACGCGCTGCTGCGCGTCCTTGCCGCTGGCAACCTGGTGCACCAGCAGCGGCTCCATGATCGAATAGCCGACCGGCACGCGCGGATCGAGCGAGGCGAACGGGTCCTGGAAAATGAACTGGATATTGCGGCGCAGGGTCTGCAGCGCCGCGCCTTCGAGCTTGCTGATGTTCTGCCCGTTGAATTCGATGGTGCCGCTCTGGCTTTCCACCAGGCGCAGCAGCGAGCGGCCGGTGGTGGACTTGCCGCAACCGGATTCCCCCACCAGCGCCAGCGTCTCGCCGGGATAGAGATCGAAGCTGACCTGCTCCACCGCGTGCACGCGCCGCGTCACGCGGCCGAACAGGCCGCCGGGGACGTCGAATCGCGTGACCAGGTCCTGCACCCGCAGGATCGGCGCGACGCCCGGGGCCACCGTATCCTGCGGCGCGGCCGGCTCGGGGCTGGCGCTGTCCAGGCGCAGCAGCGGGAACTTGGCCGGCAGGTCGGTGCCGCGCATGGCGCCCAGCCGCGGCACCGCCGACAGCAGCGCGCGTGTGTACGGATGCGCCGGCGCGCGGAACACGTCGTCGGAAGTGCCCTCTTCCACCTTCTCGCCGCGGTACATCACCAGCACGCGGTCGGCCACTTCGGCGACCACGCCCATGTCGTGGGTGATGAACACCACGCCCATGTGCATCTCCGCCTGCAGACTGCGGATCAGCTGCAGGATCTCGGCCTGGATGGTGACGTCCAGCGCCGTGGTCGGTTCGTCGGCAATCAGCAGTGCCGGCTTGCACGACAGCGCCATCGCGATCATCACCCGCTGGCGCATGCCGCCGGAAAGCTGGTGCGGATAGCGCTCGAGCACGCGGCGCGCTTCGGGGATGCGCACCAGCTCCAGCATGCGCAGCGCCTCGGCGCGAGCCGCCGCGCGGCTCTTGCCCTGGTGCAGGCGGATCGATTCCGCGATCTGCTCGCCCACCGGGAACACGGGGTTGAGCGAGGTCATCGGCTCCTGGAAGATCATCGCCACGTCGGCGCCGCGCACGCTGCGCAGCGTCGCGTTGTCCGCGCGCACCAGGTCGATCACCTCGCCGCCGCGCCGGCGCAGTGCCATGCTGCCCGATGCAATCTTGCCGCCGCCATGCTCGACCAGCCGCATCAGCGCCAGCGAGGTCACCGACTTGCCCGAGCCCGACTCGCCCACCACCGCCAGCGTCTCGCCGCGATCGACATGGAAGGACAGGTTGCGTACGGCCTCGACGGTACGCTCGGACGTGGCGAAGCGCACGGTAAGCCCGTCTACCTGGACGACGCGCTCGGGCGGCATGACGATGCCAGATGCGGGAACGCGCGCTGGCGCTGGGGTAGTAACCACGGGTACTCCTTGGATGGCGGGATGCGGGACGGCCTGGCAGGCGGCGCGTCAGCCGTAGATCGACACGTCGACGGCCTCGCCCACCCGGGCGACACCGCGGTACATGCCTTCGGTGTTGAACGGCAGCGTGACGTTGCCATCGCGGTCCACCGCGATCAGGCCGCCGCGGCCCTGGATGGCAGGCAGCTTTTCCATCACCACGCGCCGCGCCGCCTCGTCGAGCGGCAGGCCGGCATAGCGCATCTGCGCGGCGACGTCGTGCGCGGCCACGGTGCGGATAAACATCTCGCCAGTGCCGGTGGCGGACACGGCGGCCACGTCGTCGGCATAGCAGCCGGCGCCGATCAGCGGGGTATCGCCGACGCGGCCCACCTGCTTGTTGGTGACGCCGCCGGTGGACGTGGCCGCCGCGAGGTTGCCGCGGCAGTCGCAAGCGACGGCGCCAACGGTGCCGAACTTGCTGTCGGGATCGATCGGCGCCGTGCCCCGCGCCTGCTGCGCCGCCAGCGTGGCGGCGTCGTGATCGAGCAAGGCCATGCCGGCATTGCCGCGCGCACGCTGCCACTGGTCGTGGCGGGCCTGGGTGAAGTAGTACTCGGGCGCTACCAGTTCCAGCCCCTGCGCCTGCGCGAAGGCCTCGGCGCCGGCGCCGGCAAACAGCACATGTTCGCTGTGATCCAGCACCGCGCGCGCGGCCAGCACCGGGTTGCGCAGGCGCGTAACGCATGCCACCGCGCCGGCATTGCGCGTGGCGCCGTCCATCACCGCCGCATCCAGTTCATAGGTGCCGGCGTGGGTCAGCACCGCGCCCTTGCCGGCGTTGAACAGCGGGCATTCTTCGAGCAGGCGCACCGCCTCGGTGACGGCGTCGAGCGCGCTGCCGCCATCGGCCAGGATGCGCTGGCCGGCTTGCAGCACGTGTTGCAGCGCTTCGATGTATTCGCGTTCGCGGGCCGCATCCATCGCCGCGCGGGTGATGGTGCCGGCGCCGCCGTGGATGGCAATGACAGCTGCTTGCATAAGGGGACTCAGGACTTGCGGGTGTTGGACGACCGCGCGCGCCGGGCGCCGGCCTTGGGTTCGGTGGATTGCGCCGGCATCGGCGCGGCCCGGCGCCCCGGCTCGGCATCGGGCGTGCCATACAGCCACGGCAGCAGGAATTCGGTCATTTCCGCGGCGGCCTTGACCGGGCGTTCGGCCCGGTGCGCGACCGCGCCGCACAGCGCCTCGATCAGCGCCAGCACGGTGGCATCGGAGTTGGCCGAGAGCCGGTTGCCGGCTTGCGCATACAGCGCGATATCGGCCAGCGGCGCCAGCGGCGAGGTCGGGCCGTCGGTCAGCGCCAGCACCTGGCCGCCGTGTGCCTTGACGCGCTGGGCCAGCTCGATCGAATCGGTCACATAGCGCGGGAAGGCGATCACGATCAGCAGGTCGCTCGGCTGCAGCTTGAACAGCTGGCGCGCGGCGTGCGAGGCGCCGCCCGCACCGGCGACCGAGGTCACCATGCGGCAATGCATTTCCAGGCCGTGCTGCAGCAGCCCGGCAAGGAAACCGCTGGCGCCGAAGCCCGCCACGTAGACGCGCTGCGCCCCCAGGATCGCCGAGACCGCGCGCTCGCATGCCTGCGCGTCGATGCCGCGCCTCGTGGCTTCGGCATTGGCCGCCGCATCCTCGAGCGAGGCGGCGAACACTTCGGCCACGGTGGCGGGTCGTTCCAGCTCGCTGCGCAGCCGCTCCACCGGCGCCAGCGTGGCTTCGAAACCGCGCACCAGCTCGGCCCGGAACTGCGGATAACCGTCGAAGCCGAGCGCCCGCGCGAAGCGGTTGGCGGTCGCCACCGAGACCTCGACCGCCGCGGCAAATTCATCGATGCGCATGGTTGCCGCGCGGAACAGATTGGCCAGCACGTATTCCGCCATGCGGCGGTGCGCCGGCGTCAGTGCCGGCAGGCTGCGTGCAATGCGGTCCGAAATCGAATGGCCAATGGGCATGGTGGAAGCGGTTGATCGACTGCGCATTAGCGGGCGCGTCGTTGTGAAAATGAATTTACACGCAACCGACTTACAAGAAAATAGAGTTTTGCCAGACCAAGGGTAATCCCTGAATTCGGCGGCTTTAGCGGCACTTTCACGGTGCATGCATTGACGCGCTTCGACCCGCTTTGGCGCGCCCCTTGCACCGGCACGGCGTGCCGCGCACCGGAAACGCTACAATGCGGGCCAGCGCCACAGCGCAGGCCGCGGCCCGCGTTCACGGCGCTTTTTCTGTTTTTCACTCAGGCATTTCCCCTCTCGTGATCCGAATCGACCAGCTAGTCCTTCAGCGCGGCACCAAGGTGCTGTTCGACCACACCAGCGTGACGCTCAACCCGGGCGAGCGCGTGGGCCTCGTCGGCGCCAACGGCAGCGGCAAGTCGACGCTGTTCGCGCTGCTGCGCGGCGAGCTGCATCCGGACGGCGGCGATGTCAGCGTGCCGGCGCAGTGGCGGATCGCCCACGTGGCGCAGGAAACGCCGGCGGTCAGCCGCACCGCGGTCGACTACGTGATCGACGGCGATACCCGCCTGCGCGAGATCGAAGCCGCCATTGCCGCGGCGCAGGCCAGCGGCGACGGCAGCGCCGAAGGCGAAGCCCATGCCGCCTATGCCGACGCCGACGGCTACACCGCGCCGGCGCGTGCCGAGGCCCTGCTGCTGGGCCTGGGCTTCACGCTGGCGCAGGTATCGCAGCCGGTGGCATCGTTCTCGGGCGGCTGGCGCATGCGCCTGAACCTGGCACAGGCGCTGATGTGCCCGTCGGACCTGCTGCTGCTCGACGAACCGACCAACCACCTGGACCTGGACGCCATCGTCTGGCTGGAAGACTGGCTGGCGCGCTACCCGGGCACGCTGGTGATGATTTCGCACGACCGCGAGTTCCTCGACGCGATCTGCAATGTCACGGTGCATATCGAGAACCAGCAGCTGCGCCGCTACGGCGGCAACTACACGCTGTTCGAGACCCTGCGGCTGCAGCAGATGGCGCAGCAGCAGGCCGCCTACGCGCGCCAGCAGAAGGAAATCGCGCACCTGGAATCGTTCATCACCCGCTTCAAGGCCAAGGCGACCAAGGCGCGCCAGGCGCAGAGCCGGGTCAAGGCGCTGGAGAAGATGGAGCGGCTGGCGCCGGTGCACGTCGCCGCCGGCTTCGCCTTCGAGTTCCGCGAGCCCGATGCCGCGCCCAACCCGATGATGGTGCTCGACGGCGTCGATTGCGGCTACGCCGAAGCCGATCCGCCCGTCACCATCCTGCACAACCTGGCACTGTCGATCCAGAACGGCCAGCGCATCGGCCTGCTGGGCGCGAACGGCCAGGGCAAGTCGACACTGGTCAAGACCCTGGCCGGCACGCAGGACCCGCTCAAGGGCACCCTGCGCCTGGGCAAGGGACTGCAGATCGGCTACTTCGCCCAGCACCAGCTGGAAACGCTGCGCGACCACGACTCCGCGCTGCAGCACCTCGCGCGCCTGGCGCCGGACGTGCGCGAGCAGGAACTACGCGACTTCCTCGGCAGCTTCAACTTCCGCGGCGACATGGCCACCACGCCGATCGAGCCCTTTTCCGGCGGCGAAAAGGCCCGGCTGGCGCTGGCGCTGATCGTCTGGCAGAAGCCCAACCTGCTGCTGCTCGACGAACCGACCAACCACCTCGACCTCGATACGCGCGAGGCGCTGACCATGGCGCTGGCGCAGTTCGAAGGCACGCTGATCCTGGTCTCGCACGACCGGCACCTGCTGCGCGCCACCGCCGACCAGTTCATGCTGGTGGCCGACGGCACCATCCGGCCTTTCGATGGCGACCTGGACGACTACCGCGACTGGCTGCTGCAGCAGGCCGCGGCCAAGCGCAATGCCGCCACCGCCGCGCACCAGGCGGAAAACGCCGGCGAGGCCGCCGTCAACCGCAAGGACCAGCGCCGCGCCGAAGCGGACGAGCGCCAGCGGCTGTCGGCGCTGCGCAAACCGCTCACCAAAGAACTGGAAAAGGTCGAAAAACGCATGGCGGTGCTGCAGTCCGCCAAAGCGGAGATCGACCAGTTCATGGCCGACGAAGGCAGCTACGCCGAAGCCAACAAGATGAAGCTGATGGAGATGCTCAAGCGCCAGGGCGAGGTCAACGGCGAGCTCGAGACGCTGGAAGAAAAGTGGCTGGAACTGCAGGAGCAGATCGAGCAGATTGCCTGATCGGTCTGGGGTTCGAGTCTCCTCCCTCGCACCACCGCAAAAGAGAAACGGCGCCGATGGCGCCGTTTCTCTTTGTGTCGTTCGCTTACCCGAGGGCTCAGCGGAAATTCTTCTCCCTGCGGATCAGCCCCACCGCCAGCGTCAGCGTCAGGATAAACAGCCAGATCAGCGACCAGGCCGGCACCGACAGCCCCAGCACCGGCGGCAGCGGCGCAGTGCACAGGCCGTCGGAGTAGAACAGCTGCGGCAGCACCTTGGCGGTGGGCAGCGCATTGACCCAGTTCTCGAGCGGATCGATGCCGCACGATGCCTTGGGATTGAGCAGCAGCGACACATGGTAGACCGCCACCGCAATGCCGGCGATGCCCGACAGCATGCCCAGGCCCTGCCACAGCGAGCGCGTGTTCTGCGCCACCGCGGCCAGCAGCGAGAACAGCCCGATGCCGATAAAGGCGAAGCGCTGCATCACGCAGAGCGGACAAGGCTGGTAGCCCTTTTCGATCTGCAGGTAGAGCGCGACGCCGACCAGGGCGAAGGAGACGATGGCAATCAGCAGGAAATAGGCGCGGGAATTGGCTTGCATCATTGGAACCCAGGTGATCCGGTAATCATTGCCGTCAGTGGAGGGCGCGGCAGTGCTGCGCATTATTACCGATTTTGCGGCGCCTGCCCTTGGCGCCACATGCGGCGCCGGGCCCTTGGCTCGTGGCGGACTGACGCATGGACATCAGGCGCACGATGCCAGCCACGCCGCGCGCGGCAAGCGGTACAGGCAATGCGGCCGTAACGGGTGTCCCGGCGGCAATGCGGGATGGTCGAAGCCCTCGGCATCCTGGCGCATGCCAAGCCGTTCCATCACCGCGCGCGAGCGGGCATTGGCGAGCGTGGTGAAGGCGACGATTTCATTCAGCGCCAGGCGGCCGAAGCCGTAGGCGAGCGCGCCGCGCGCCGCCTCGGTGGCGTAGCCCTGCCCCCAGGCCTGCCGCGCCAGCCGCCAGGCGATCTCCACGCACGGCGCGAACGGCAGCGCGGCGGCCGGCTCGTGCAGTCCGACAAAGCCGAGGAAGGCATCGTCGGCGATGCGTTCGACGACCCAGACGCCCCACCCCTGCTGCGCGATCAGGCTGCGGCAGCGCCCGGCCATCGCATCGCTTTCGGCCCGGGTCAGTGGAGCCGGGAAATAGCGCATCACCTGCGCATCGGCATTGAGCGCGGCAAACGGCGCATAGTCTTCGTCGCGCCACTGGCGCAGCCGCAAGCGGCCAGTCTCGAAGGCGATGCCGGTGTCCATGGCTCAGTCCAGGTGGCGCACGCGGTCGATGGCCTGCTCGATGCGTTCGACCGCGATCACCTCGAGCCCGTCGATCTTCTGCTTGGGCGCATTGGCCTTGGGGATCACGGCCAGCGTAAAGCCCAGCTTGGCCGCTTCCTTCAGGCGTTCCTGCCCGCGCGGGCTGGGGCGGATCTCGCCGGCCAGGCCCACTTCGCCGAACACCACCAGGCCGCGCGGCAGCGGCTTGTTGCGCATCGACGAGTGGATCGACAGCAGCACCGCCAGGTCCGCCGCGGGTTCGGTAATCTTGACGCCGCCCACTGCGTTCAGGAAGACATCCTGGTCGAAGCAGGCAATGCCCGCGTGCCGGTGCAGCACGGCCAGCAGCAAGGCCAGCCGGTTCTGCTCCAGCCCCACCGCCAGCCGGCGCGGGTTGGGCACATGCGCGGTATCGACCAGCGCCTGGATTTCGACCAGCAGCGGGCGCGTGCCTTCCTGCGTCACCAGCACGCACGAGCCCGGCACGGTCTCTTCATGCTGCGACAGGAATAGCGCCGACGGATTACTGATACCGCGCAGGCCGCGCTCGGTCATGGCGAACACGCCCAGCTCGTTGACCGCGCCGAAGCGGTTCTTGAAGGCGCGGATCAGCCGGTGCGACGAATGGGTATCGCCTTCGAAATACAGCACCGTATCGACGATATGCTCGAGCACGCGCGGCCCGGCCAGGCTACCCTCCTTGGTCACGTGGCCGACCAGGATGATGGTGGTGCCGCTGCTCTTGGCGATGCGCGTGAGCTGCGCCGCGCATTCGCGCACTTGCGCCACCGAGCCGGGCGCCGAGGTCAGCGCCTCGGAATACAGCGTCTGGATCGAATCGATCACCGCGACCTCGGGCTTTTCCACTTCCAGCGTGGCCTGGATCTTCTCCAGCTGGATTTCGGCGAGCAGCCCCAGCGACGGGCTTTCCACGCCCAGGCGTTGCGCCCGCAGCGCGATCTGCGCGCCCGATTCCTCGCCGCTGACGTAGAGCACGCGGCGCTGTCCGGCCAGGTTGGCCAGTGCCTGCAGCAGCAGCGTGGACTTGCCGATGCCGGGATCGCCGCCGATCAGCACCACGCCGCCCGACACCAGGCCGCCGCCAAGGACCCGGTCGAACTCATCGATGCCGCTGGAAAAGCGCGGCACGTCGGCGGCTTCGATCTCGGCCAGCTTGCGCACCGTGGCCGATGCCGCGAGCGGCTGGAAGCGCTTGTTCGCGGCGGATTCCGCCACGGTCTCCACCAGCGTGTTCCACTGCTGGCAATGCGGGCACTGGCCGGCCCAGCGCGGCGTGGTGCCGCCGCATTCGGTACAGGTATAGACAGTCTTGCTCTTGGCCAACGGAGGTCCTTGCAGAAAGAATCGAGCCGGGTGTGAAAGCGACCCGGCCCGCGGAAGTGGCGTAGTGGGCGAAGCGGCCCGAGGCAGCGCACGCGTACACAGCGTAACCGTGCGGCGCTGCGCCTGCACCGCCGCCAGGCGCGCACGCCGGCTACATCAGGCGACCGCTGGCGCGGCGCTGTCCGATGCCGTGATGGTCGCCACCGTGGTCGGCACGCGCGGCGCCAGCGCGCACATCAGCTCGTAGCCGACCGTGCCGCTGGCCTGCGCCACTTCGTCGATCGGCAGGCCCTGGCCCCACAGCGTGACCGGGCTGCCGACGCGGGCCTTCGGGCACGGCGTCAGGTCCACGCACAGCATGTCCATCGACACGCGCCCGACCAGCTCGGTGCGCACGCCGTCGACCAGCACCGGCGCGCGCTGCTCGCCCCAGCCCGAGGCATGGCGCGGATAGCCGTCGGCATAGCCGCACGCGACCACGCCGATGCGCATCGGCCGCTCCGCGGTGAACAGCGAGCCGTAGCCGACCGTATCGCCAGGCTGCAGGTCCTGCACCGCGATCAGCTCGCTGTGCAGCGACATCGCCGGCTGCAGCCCCGTGCCCGCGATATCGGCATCGCGGCCGGTGGGCGAGGCGCCGTACAGGATGATGCCGGGACGCACCCAGGCGCGGTGCGCCTGCGGATGCCACAGTACCGCGGCCGAGTTCGACAGGCTGGCCTCGCCTGGCAGGTTGGCGGTGGCGGCGTCGAAGGCCTCGACCTGGTGGGCAATGCCGCGCGGGCCGTCGGCATCGGAGAAATGCGTCATATGGACGATGCTGCCCACGCAGGGCATGGCGCGCGCGCGCTCCCAGGCGGCGCGATATTCCGCCGGATGGAAGCCGAGCCGGTTCATGCCGGTGTTGAGCTTGAGCTGGATCGCCAGCGGTCCCTTGGGGCGCGCGCTTTCTAGCATGCGCAGTTGCTCGTCGCAGTGGATTGCGGTGGTCAGCCGGTATTGCTCGATCAAGGCAATGTCCTGCGGCTGGAAGAAGCCCTCTAGCAGCAGGATCGGACCTTGCCAGCCGAGGTCGCGCAGCAGCACGGCCTCATTCAGGTCCAGCAGGCCGAAGCCATCGGCACCACGCAGTGCAGCAAAGACGCGGCGGATGCCATGGCCGTAGGCATTGGCCTTGACCACCGCCCAGACGCGCGCATCGGGCGCCTTGCGGCGGATCACGTCGAGATTGTTGGCCAGGGCGGGTTGGTGGATGACGGCTTGGATCGGTCTTGGCATTGGAAGTCACATCAGGGTAGCGGACAAAGCCGGCAGCGGCGCGGGCGGCTCACGCGCGCGGCGGGCTGGAGGGACGGCTCTGTCTCAGTATCGATGGCGCAAACGTCACCTGTCGGTGTGCCGCGGCACGGACCGGCAGCGGATGTGGCGACGGATATGCGGGATGCCCGCAATTGGCACGCCCGGGTATCCCAGTCACCATATCTCGCCGGGCGCACAACCAGATCAGGGAAAGACCGGTCCGGCGGGCCGCGGTGGCAGCCGTTATTTGAACACATCCGGATGCGGTTGCCGGCGGTCATCGGGGAATCGGCAAGTCAATTTGCTGTCAAAAAGAGCCGTTGCCGGGGTTCGGGAATGTCATGTTTTCGTGATATAAAGCCGGACGCTCCGGCCATGTTCTAAAAGCGAAGCATTATGTCAATGACTGTCAGGCAGGCCTCACGGCGCCGCAGCGCAGCACCTGCGACACAATTCGACACGGCCGCGGCACAAGGTTCCCTGCAAACCATGGCCTCTGCGGCCGGCACCAGCCTGCCCACCCTGAATGGAGCGCGCGATGGAGAGAAAGTCGACAGCATGAAGAAGGGTTTTTACACCATCATGGCCGCGCAGTTTTTTTCCTCGCTGGCCGACAATGCCTTACTGATCGCCGCCATCGCCCTTCTCACCGAATTGCATTCCCCGCAGTGGATGACCCCGCTGCTCAAGCTGTTCTTCGTTCTCTCCTACGTCATTCTTGCCGCCTTCGTCGGCGCGTTCGCCGACTCGATGCCCAAGGGGCGGGTGATGCTCATCACCAACGCCATCAAGGTGGTTGGCTGCGCCATCATGATGTTCGGGCTGCACCCGCTGCTGGCCTATGGCGTGGTCGGCTTCGGCGCGGCGGCGTATTCGCCCGCCAAGTACGGCATCCTGACCGAGTTGCTGCCCCCCGAAAAACTGGTGCTGGCCAACGGCTGGATCGAGGGCCTGACGGTGGGCTCGATCATCCTTGGCACGGTGGTGGGCGGCGCGCTGATCTCCGTGCATGTCTCCAGCCTGCTGCTGCGCCTGGACCTGCCCTTTATCAATACGGGCATCGACACGCCGGCCGAGGCCGCGATGGTGGTGATCATGCTGTTCTATGTGATCGCTTCGCTCTTCAACCTGTTCATTCCCGACACCGGCGCCCGCTATCCGGCGCAGGAAAAGAACCCGATCAAGCTGATCGCCGAGTTTGGCGACTGCTTCCTGGCGCTGTGGCGCGACAAGCTGGGCCAGATCTCGCTGGCGGTGACGACCCTGTTCTGGGGCGTGGGCGCGACGCTGCAGTTCATCGTGCTGAAGTGGGCCGAGAAATCGCTGGGCCTGAACCTGTCCCAGGGCGCGCTGCTGCAGGCCGTGGTGGCGGTCGGCGTTGCCGTTGGCGCCATCCTGGCGGCGGCGCGCATTCCGCTGCGCAAGTCCCTGTCGGTGCTGCCGTTCGGCGTGGCGATGGGTGCCACGGTGATGCTGATGGCGTTCTACACCAAGGACGCCATGCCGCAGGTCACGCTCGACGTGCTGGGCCTGCACATGCCGCTGTACATGGCCATCGCCTACGTGTTCCTGATGCTGGTGGGCGCGATGTCGGGCTATTTCGTGGTGCCGATGAACGCGCTGCTGCAGCATCGCGGCCATGTGCTGCTGTCGGCCGGGCACTCGATCGCGGTGCAGAACTTCAATGAGAACGTCTCGGTGCTGCTGATGCTGTGCCTGTACGCGCTGCTGATCAAGCTCAACGTGCCGATCGGCGTGGTCATCATCGCGCTGGGCCTGTTTATCTGCGTGACGATGGCGCTGGTGCTCAAGCTGCACAAGTACAACGTACGCACCTTCAACTCGCTGGCGATGATCGGCGAGGACAAGCATCACTAGGCCCCTCACGGTGCGGCCGCGGCGGCGGCCGGCCAGCGCGCGTCAGGCGTCCTCCTGCCCCGCTGGCGCGCCTGCCCGCGGCGGCTCTTCCGTGCGCGCCAGCGCGCGCTCCTGCCACCCCGGCGGCACCACGAACCCGCGCGAGCATTCGCGCCACCAGCCCGGCGCCTGCGGCCCGGCCGGTTCCAGTTCGCACAGCATCACCGGCGACTCGCGGCGCCAGCCGCGGTCATGGCCAGGATCGGCGAAGCGCTGCGCCAGCAGCCCATGCAGCGTGCCGGCGTCCGCCGTGCCGGCTTCCGGCACCAGCGCGCCCGACAGCCACCCGGTACGCGGCAGGCGGCACCAGCGCAGCCCCGGGCGCGCGGCGGCGCGCGCGGCCCAGGCATCCAGCGTGGACCACCAGCCATGCAGGTGGTCCGGCGCGATACCCAGCGTGTCCAGTCCGGCCGGCACCTGGCCGTCGCGATAGAACAGCCACCCCAGCAGGTAAACCTCGCTGCGGTCGACGGTATGGCCAAGCGCGGCCCGCGCCTCGGCCGTATGCCCCAGCGGCAACTGCCGGTGCACGATATGACCGAGCTTGTCGCCCAGGCGGTCGACCAGGTTAGGCCCGACGAAATCCTGCGCCCGCGGCGGCTGGTGGCCGCCCGCCGCCATCAGGTAGAACTTGGCCGCCATCTCCCAGTGGACCACCGCGCCCGAGGCCAGATCGCGCCAGACAAAATCCAGCTCGCCGAGCGTGCGCACGCCGTGCCGGCTCGCGCGCCGCACCGGCACGTTGGCGGCCAGCAGCGACAGCCCCTGCATATGGCGCAAGGCAAAATGCAGCAGCCGCTCGGCATGCCGGCCCAGGCGCAGGCTGCGATTGGCGGGATCGAGGTCGGCATCGGCGGAAAACGCGGCGTGGCCGTCGGCCAGTTCGTCGATGGTGGCGGGCAGCGTGGCGGGATCCGCGCCTTCGAGCCAGTGCTGCCAGGCCTCGAGCGTCCCGGCTGGCCAGCGTGCCAGCGCGGCGCCGGGCACCACGTCCAGCAGCGGCGGCGACAGCGTGGTCCAGGCCAGGTCGCGCGCGCGTGCCGACGCGGCACGGCGCCACAGCGGCGCGTGCGACGGCCCATGGCCGTCGCCGCCGCGGGTCAGGGAAAGGTCAGGCCCCAGCTCCCGCACGGTCGTGGACCTCACGGGCCAGGCACAGGTCTTCCCAGGCGCGCGCCTTGTCGGTCAGCGTGCGCAGCAGGTAGGCGGGATGGTAGGTCACCACCACGGGAATGCCTTCGTACACATGCACGGTGCCGCGCAGCTTGCCGATCGGCGTGGTGGTGCGCAGCAGCGATTGCGCGGCGAAGCGGCCCAGTACCACGATCACGCGGGGCCGGACCAGCGCAATCTGCCGGCGCAGGAAGGGCTCGCACTGCGCCACTTCCTCCGGTTCCGGGTTGCGGTTGCCGGGCGGGCGGCACTTGAGCACGTTGGCAATGAACACATTGCGCCCGCGTGCCAGCCCGAGCGCGCCGAGCATGTTGTCGAGCAGCTTGCCGGCCTGGCCGACGAACGGCTCGCCCTGCAGGTCTTCGTTCTCGCCGGGGGCTTCGCCCACCAGCATCCATTCCGCCTGGCGCGCGCCCACGCCGAACACCGTGTTGGTACGCGTCCGGCACAGCCCGCAGGCAGTGCAGCCCGCCACCGCGGCGTCCAGCGCCGGCCAGTCCATCGTGGCGATGGCGGCTTCACGTTCCCCCTGGACATCGGCGGCGCCGGGGCCTGCAGGCACCGGTTCCGGCGCCACCTGTTCATCGGCTGCCGGCTGCGCCACCGCTGCGTCCGGGAGCGCCTCCGGATAATCGACCGCTGCCGCTGCTGCCGCCGGGGCAGTCATTACCGCCGCGGGCGGCTCGGCTGCCGGCACCGCGGCCGGCTGCGCCGCTGCGTCGGGCTGCGCCTGCCCTGCCCTGGGCTCGCGCGGAAGCCATTCGGTCGGAATGCCCAGCACCTCGAGGAACTGCGCACGGCGGCTCATGCCTGGCCCTCCGTGCCTTCGTTGGCGGCATCGTGCGCCGGCCAGGCGCGGCGCAACACCAGCGCGTCCTCGCGCTTGCCGCCGGGCGCCGGGTAATAGCCCTTGCGGCGCCCGATCTCGGCAAACCCGGCCGCCTGGTACAGCGCAATCGCACCGGTATTGGAGGGCCGCACTTCCAGCAGCATGGTGTGGATGCGGTGCGCATGCGAGGTAGCCAGCGCCACCGCGAGCATCAGGCGGCCCAGCCCCTGGCGCTGGCGCTGCGGCTCGACCGTGATGTTGAGCAGGTGCATTTCATCGACCACCGGCATCAGCATGGCATACGCCACCAGCGTGCCCACCGGGTCGCGCAGAGTCAGCCCGAGATGCCCGGACTTGACCGAGTTCTCGAAGTTGCCGCGCGTCCACGGATGGCTGTAGGCGCGCGCCTCGATGGCCGCCACCGCCTGCAGGTCCAGCGCGCTCATGCGGCCCAGCGACCAGCCCTCCGGCAGCGCCGGCATGGCCGGCACCGCGGGCCAGGCGTGGCGGTCCTCGAGGGGGTACGCGGCGCTCATGATGCGCTCCCCGGCTGGGCCGCCGCGCGCGCCGCCGCAACGGCCTCGCGTTCGGCGATGGTCTGGGCGACCTTGTCGCGCAGGTAGACCGGCATGGCCTGGTCGGCGTCGATGGCCTCGCCGCGCGCCAGCGCGCGCAGCGCGATGGCAACCATCGGCTGCGCATGGGGCATGGCTTCGGGCAGCACGCGGGCGGCGCGGCCCAGGCCGGCCAGCCGCTCGCCGAAGACCGCCGACGCATTGCCGGCCAGCCAGAATTCGCCCGCAGGCAAGGCCACGGTTTCCGGCGCGCCGACCTGCATCGGCGTGAGTCCGGCCCACTCCTGCGCGGCGGCATTCCAGCCGAACGCGGCCGCATAGGCCTCGTCCATGCGCGCGTCCAGCGCCACCAGCACCGCGGTGCCGTCCGGCAGCGCCGGCGTGGCGGCACGGGTGCGCTCGGCGCAGGCCATCAGGGTATTGACGGGCACCACCGGCAGCCCGGCGCCGAACGCCAGCCCCTGCGCCACGCCGCAGGCGGTGCGCAGCCCGGTGAACGACCCCGGGCCGGCGCCGAAGGCGATGGCCGCGCAATCGGCCAGCGCAATGCCCGCCTCGGCCAGCAATTCGCCGGCGACCGGCAGCACGCGCGCCGACGAGCGTGCGCCGGTGTGCTCATGGCGCACCAGGCACTCGATGCCGGCGCCTGCCGCGCGTCCGAGCGCGACCGAGCACCACTCCGTAGAAGTTTCAACAGCAAGAATCCAGGACATGGCGCGATTGTATCCGTTGGGCCCGGAATCGAGGGCTTCTTCGGTTTTATACGGACGGCGCGGCCGCGCGGGGCGGCTATCATCGGGCTGCATTTTCGCAACCCAGACAGTCCACACGGAGAAACCCCATGAGCGACCTGCAGGCACGCTTCGAACAGGCCCAGATCGACGTCAAGCAACTGAGCGAGCGCCCCAGCAATATGTCCCTGCTGCGCCTGTACGCGCTGTTCAAGCAAGGCAGCGAGGGCGATGCCCACGGCGACAAGCCCGGCATGACCGATTTCGTCGGCCGCTACAAGTTCGAAGCGTGGGAAGCGCTGCGCGGCACGGCGCGCGAACAGGCGATGGAGCAATACATCGCGCTGGTGGAAGAACTGCGCAGCGGCGCGGCCAGCTGAACGGCTACGGAATCGCCCGGCGCCCTCAGGCCGCCGGCACCGGGCGCGGGCGGATGCGCCAGGCCGCCAGCATGGCGCTGGCGATCACCACGCCCACCGCCAGGAAGGTTTCGTCGAAGGCGCGGATGCGCGCCGCCTGGACCGCAGTGTCGCCGGCCTGGCCCAGCAGCGCGCCATGCCCGGCCAGCCGCCACTGCAGCCCCACCCCGGCCAGGCTCACGCCGATGGCCCCGCCCAGCTGCCGCAGGAAGTTGATGCAGCTCGAACCCTGCGCGATCAGCGTGAAGTCGACCCCGCGCATCGCACCCAGCGTGAGCGATGGCAGGATGCAGCCCAGGCCGATCCGTCCCAGTACCGCCAGCCCCACCAGCACCAGGTATGGCGTCGCGCGCGAGCCCAGCGCCATCAGCAGGAACGACAACGACAGCAGCGCCAGCCCGAACGACACCTGCACATGCGGCGGGATCCGGTGCGTGAAGCGCCCCGCCACCGCAATTGTCAGCGCCAGCACCACACCCGCCGGGAACAGCACCAGGCCGGCCCGCGACGGCGTGTATTCCAGCGCCATCTGCATATAGACCGGCAGCAGGTAGGTCGAGCCGAACAGGCCCGCGCCATAGATGAAGGCCACCACCGCGCCCGCCGCGAACTGCCGGTAGCTGTAGAGGCGCATATTCATCAGCGGATACGCCGCGCGCAGCTGCCACATCACGAAGGCCGCCAGCATCAGCACGCCGAAGCCCGACAGCGCCAGGCCCGCCGGCACGCTCTCGCGCATTTCCACCACGCCGTTGAGCAGGCTGACCGTGGCGATGCCGGCCAGGCCCAGCCCACGCCAGTCCAGCGGCTGGCGCTCGCCCATCATGATCGAGTCCACCGCCATGAAGCGGCGCGCCATCAGCACGGCCAGCAGCGTCAGCGGCACCACCACGAAGAAGATCGAGCGCCAGCCGAACGCCTCGACCAGGAACCCGCCCAGGCTGGGCCCCAGCGCCGGCGCCAGCACCACGCCGAAGCCGAACATGCTGATCGCCTTGCCCTGCTCGCGTTCCTCGAACACCCGCAGGATCAGGATATTGGGCAACGGCTGCATGATGCCGGCGGCGATGCCCTCGGCCACGCGCATGGCGATCATTACGCCGTAGGTGGGCGAGAAACCGCCCAGCAGCCCGCCCGCGCCCAGCAGCAGCGACGCGCCCAGGAAGGTGCGCCGCAGCCCGTAGCGGTTCAGCAGCCACGGGGTCAGCAGCATCGACAGCGTCATCGCGATCATGAAGCTGGCCGCGACCCACTGCGCACGCTCCTGCCCCAGCACGAAATGCCGGCTCAGGTCCGGAATGGCCACATTGACGATGGTGGACGAGACGATCGACGAGATCGTGCCCAGCATCAGCGTCGCCAGCACCAGCCAGCGCAGCCGTTCGCCGTAGCGCGCGCGCAGCGCCTGGCGGGTCGGCAGACCCGTCCGCTGGCCGGAACCCTCCGGCGTGGCGGGGCCCTCGCTCACCCCAGCCGCCCGGTGTCGGCGATCTCGCGGATCTTGCGGACGGTGTCGATGTCGGCCGCGTGGTAGGCCGACTTGACGATCTCGGCATAGCGGTCGTCGCCGCTGGCATCGACCGCCGGCATGGTGGTGTCGTAGATAAAGCGCAGCAGCAGCGCGCCCGGCCCCGGGGTCTCGATCGCCATGGTGAGCGTGCCGCCGGCATGCTCGGCCGTCGCCGCGGTTTCATAGCGCACCAGCCGGCGCGGCTCATAGACCACGTGATCCTCGATCGACGCTTCGCCGAAATGCAGCACGCGATCGATCCAGTTCTCGCCGCGGTCCACCACCTCGGCGCTGTCCAGGCCCAGCACGAACAGCTCGGGAGACTCGGCGCGCAGCACCAGGCCCTGCCAAAGCTGATCGGCGGTCAGTGGCTCCAGCTGCGGGTTGCCCGGATCGTTGATCTCAACCAAGTGCTCAAAACGCAACTTCACTCTCCCGTTTGCGATAAGTCGATATTATGAAGTCTCCGCGTATTCGCGAGACCTTTTTGTCTGCGCAGTGCAACATGGTTGACCCGAGCCTTCCCACATATCGACCAGACTTCGCGCAGACTGGAGCCCCCCGCCGTCACCCGGCGCCCGGCTGAAACATCACTCCTGACAGCAGGTGTCAGGAGACCCGGCGCACAATGCGGCCGCTTTCACACGGAACGCTGCAGGAGGCTGTGATGGAGTTGCTCATCAATATCGACGTCGAGGATCTGCCGCGCGGCATCGACTTCTACGCGCAGGGGCTGGGATTGCGCCTGAACCGCAAGCTGTTCGACGGCACCGTCGCCGAGATGCTCGGCGGCAATACCCCGATCTACCTGCTCGCCAAGCCCGCGGGCACGCGCCCCACCACGCGCGCCGCGACCCGGCGCGACTATCGCCGCCACTGGACGCCGGTTCACCTCGACTTCGTCGTCGCGGACCTCGACCAGGCCATCGAACGCGCGCTCGAGGCCGGCGCCGAGATCGAGGACTGGCCGCAGGAGTATGCCTGGGGCCGCCAGGCCACGCTGTCGGACCCGTTCGGGCACGGGCTGTGTTTTGTCGAATGGAAGGGCCAGGGGTACGGGGCGGTGGCCGACTGAGCCGCCGCGCGCGGCACGGGCGTTTTCGGACGATTCGCCTGTCGGCGGCTGCGCCGGGATGTCACATTTCCATCCAGTGTCGTGCCTGCCTGTTTCCTTGATGTCCGTGGTGTAATAACATTGTGCTGACGCCACTACTGGCCACACCATGAGCAACAAGACATGAAGGCAACGATCCGCAAGATGGGGAACTCGCAAGGTGTCCTGATCCCCAAGGCAATCCTGGCACAGCTGGGTCTGGAGAATGAAGTGGAAATGGAAATCGTGAATGACACGCTGGTGCTGCGCCGGCCCCGGCAGACACCGCGGCAAGGCTGGGCCGAAGCCAGCCGGCAGATCGCCGCGGACGGCGACGACACCCCGGTGCTGGGCGAGCTGCCCAACGCCGACGACGCGGAGCTGAAATGGTAGCGCGCGGCGATGTCTGGCTGGTCGCGCTCGATCCCACCGTCGGCAGCGAGGTCGAGAAGACACGCCCATGCGTCATCCTGTCTCCGCCCGAAATGCACGACTACCTGCGCACCGTGACCGTGGCGCCGATGACCACAGGCAGCCGGCCGGCACCGTTTCGCATCCCGGTGACCTTCCAGCGCAAGACGGGCCTGATCCTGCTGGACCAGCTGCGCACCGTCGACAAGTCGCGGCTGGTGAAGCGGGCGGGCGGCCTGAGTGACCGGACCGTGGCAGACACCTTGCGGACCTTGCGGGAAGTCTTCGCGGACTAAGCCGCGATGCAAAGGCATTTAATGCCGACAGGTGGGCGCCGCCTGGCTTCATAAGCTTATGAAAAAGAAATAGACGCCAGGATCGTCCGCGTTGCGCCATCCGCACGCAATTGCGTTAATCTGTGCACTCGCTCCGGGTAGGCGATCCCTGCCCTGCGATTGCCTCTCACTCGCCACATCACAACAAGATCTTCACAACTCCTATGCGCACGTCTTTCATCAAGCGCCTGGCGGCGGCTGTGTCCGCCGTCGGCTTTATCGCCGCGGGCAGTGCCTCGGCCCAGGAACAGACTATCCGTGTCGGCACGGTCAGCGGGCCGGACGCCGAGGTCTGGCAAGTGGTCCAGAAGGTCGCCAAGCGCAATGGCCTGAACGTCAAGGTCGTCGAGTTCAACGACTACGTGCAGCCCAATGCCGCGCTCGACGCCGGCGACCTCGACGCCAACAGCTTCCAGCACCAGCCATACCTGGACAGCCAGGTGAAGCAGCGCGGCTACAAGATGCAGAGCGTGGGCTACACCTATATCTCGCCGCTGGGCGTTTACTCGAAGAATCTGAAGTCGCCCAAGGACCTGCCGCAGGGCGCCAGGGTGGCGGTGCCCAACGACCCCTCCAATGAAAACCGCGCGCTGCTGTTGCTGCAGGCGCAAGGCGTGATCAAACTGAAGGCCGGCGCCGGCACCAACGGCTCCAATGCCACGCCGCTGGACGTGGCCGAGAACCCGAAGAAGCTGAAGATCGTGGAACTGGACGCCGCCCAGCTGGCGCGCGCGCTGCCCGATGTCGCCGCCGCCGTGATCAACACCAACTATGCGCTTGCCGCCGGCCTGCAGCCGACCCGGGACGCCATCGCGCTGGAAGACATCCACAGCCCGTACGCCAACATCATCGTGGTGCGTACCCAGGACAAGGACAAGCCGTGGGTCAGGAAGCTGGTGGCCGCATACCAGTCTGAAGACGTGCGCCAGTTCATGAAGGCGCAGTACAAGGGCGCGATGGTGCCGTCGTTCTGATTGCCGCGAGGCGCCCCGACCGCTGCTGACAGCGGCCACCGGATTTTTTTCGCACGGCGCCCGTACCAGGGCTTGCAAATTCCGCCGCCTTCGGTAGAATTCGCGGCTCACCACCTGCCCAGGTGGCGGAATTGGTAGACGCACTAGGTTCAGGTCCTAGCGGTGGCAACACTGTGGAGGTTCGAGTCCTCTCCTGGGCACCACAATTCAAGAAAGGTCTGCGCATGCAGGCCTTTTTTGTTTTGTCCCGCTATCCTTCGCCGCCGAGCTATCGATCGCATACAGTAGTTCCATCCACAGGCCGCGGCCGAGCCACTGCATGCCCGGCCTCACAACGGAGAACTACCGTGGGCAAACAAGGACGCCGCCGTTTCCTGGGAGCCGCGCTGGGCGGCCTGCTGGTCCCTGCGCTCCCCGCGTGCGGCGGCGGCGACGACGAGCCACCGCCCACCCCAACGCCCCCGGAGCCGGTTCCCGCGGCGCAGATCACCCGGGCCATTGCCCAGGTGGACCAACTGGCCGCCGACCTGATGGCCAGTTCCGGCGTGCCCGGCATGGCCGTCGCGGTGGTGCGCGGCAATCAGACGGTTTATGCCAGGGGTTTCGGCCGGCGGCTGGTGACCGACCCCGCGCCGGTCGATGCCGACACCGTGTTCCAGCTGGCCTCGGTATCGAAGTCCATCGGCGCCACCGTGGTGGCGCGGCAGGTCGGCCGCGGCAGCATCGGCTGGGATACGCCGGTGCGCACGCACCTGCCCTGGTTCACGCTGGCCGATGCGGAGGTGTCGGCGGACGTCACCGTTGGCGACCTCTACGCCCACCGCTCTGGCCTGCCCGACCATGCCGGCGACCGCCTCGAAGACATGGGGTACGACCGCCAGCAAGTGCTGACCCGCCTGCGCTTCCTGCCGCTGCATCCGTTCCGCGGGGTCTACGCGTACACCAACTTCGGCATGACGGCCGCGGCCGAAGCCGTGGCCGTCGCCGCCGGCACCGACTGGGCCACGCTGTCGGAACAGGCGCTCTACCAGCCGCTGGGCATGACGCGCACCAGCTCACGCTACGCCGACTATGCCGCGCGCGACAACCGCGCCGTCGGCCACGTCCGCGTCAACGGCAACTGGGTGCAAGGCGCAAGCCGGATGCCCGACGCGCAATCGCCGGCAGGCGGCGTCAGCGCCTCGGTCAACGACATGGCCAAATGGCTGGCGATGCTGCTCGCCAGGGGCGAGTTCGCCGGGCAGCGGGTGGTTGACGCCGCCGCGCTGGCGCCGGCGGTGAGCCCGCAGATGCAGAGCAACCCGCCCGCCAACGGACGCCCTGCCGGCTTCTATGGCTACGGCTTCAATGTCGGCACGACCGAACTGGGCCTGACCTCGCTCAACCACTCCGGCGCCTTCGCCATGGGCGTCGCCACCAGCTTCGTGGCGGTGCCGGAACTCGACCTGGCCATCGTGACGCTGACCAACGCGCAGCCCATCGGCGTGCCGGAAACGCTGAACGCACAGTTCTTCGACCTGGCGCAGTACGGCGCCATCCGCCGCGACTGGGGCAAGATCTACGGAGATGCGCTGGCACCGCTGCTGGAACCGGAAGGCCGGCTGGTGGGACAGCCGCGCCCGGCCAATCCGCTGCCGGCGCGCGCGCTGTCGGCCTACACCGGCGTCTACCGGAACGATTACTACGGTCCGCTGCAGGTCGCGGACCAGGGCGGCACGCTGGTGATGACGTTGGGCGCGACGCCGCTGGTGCTGCCACTGAGCCACTGGGACGGCGATATCTTCACCTTCACGCTCGTCAATGAAAACGCCATGCCGGGCACGATCTCGCAGGCCGCATTCTCCAGCGACCGCGTGTGGCTGGAGTTCTACGACCACGAAGGCCTGGGCATGTTTGTACGCTAGCGGCCCGGGCTGCGTACCGATCCGGCATCGATCCCTTTACGGAGGCAGGACATGCTCAGACACCTTGCGATGCGCCTCGCTGCCCTCACCACGCTCTGCGCCTTGCTGGGTGCCTGTGCCGCACCCGCGCCCCCGGCAGCGGCGCCACGCCCGGTCGCACCGGGCCAGCCCGCCGCGGGCAAGGCCGAAGTGCTGTGGCTGGGCCAGGCCGCCACGCGCATCACCACGCCGGGCGGCAAGGTCATCGTGATCGACCCGTGGCTGACCAGCAATCCGAAGACCCCGCCCGGTTTCAGGCAGCTGCCCGCGCTCGGCAAGGTTGACCTGATCCTGGTCACGCATGCCCACAATGACCACCTCGGCGATACGCCCGCGCTGGCCCGGCTGACCAACGCGCCGGTGTACAACGGCGGCGGCCTGGGCCGGGCGCTGGTCAGCCTGGGCCTGGTGCCGGAGGCGCAGGTGCAGCGCTTCGGCAAGAGCGGTACGGTCATGCCGTTCGGCCCGTCGGGCCCGAAAATCACCGCGGTGCATGCGGAACACTCGTCGGAACTGTCGCTGAAGAACCCGGCTACCGGCAAGGACGAAACC
The DNA here is from genome assembly GCF_000069785.1 of Cupriavidus taiwanensis LMG 19424. Classification (NCBI taxonomy): domain Bacteria; kingdom Pseudomonadati; phylum Pseudomonadota; class Betaproteobacteria; order Burkholderiales; family Burkholderiaceae; genus Cupriavidus; species Cupriavidus taiwanensis. Next base: position 1,847,702 of record NC_010528.1, read on the forward strand.
CATTTCGGCGGCGAGCCGGTGGGCTACATCATCGAACTGGAGAACGGCTTCCGCATCTGGCACATGGGCGATACCGGGCTGTTCGGCGACATGCGCATGATCGGCGAGATCTACAAGCCGGACCTGGTGCTGATTCCGATCGGCGGGTATTCCACCATGGGGCCGCAGGAGGCCGCGATCGCCGTGCGCGACCTGATCCGGCCCCGCTTCGCGATCCCGATCCACTACCAGACCTCGCCGCAAGCGAGCGGCACGCCGGAGGAATTCAAGGCGGCGCTGGGCGCCAATGCCGCGGCAGGCGTGATCGTGCCGCAGCCCGGCGAGAAGGTTGATTTCTGAGCGCCGGCGTCAGCCGACCCGGTAGCGCCGGATCACCTCCGGATCCGGGTCGATGCCCAGGCCCGGGCCGGCGGGCAGCGCGATCATGCCGTCGCGCGGCACCACGGCATCGCCAAGCACTTGTGCGGCCATGTCGAAGTAGCGCCATTCGATCATGGCGGCGGTGTCGCCCAGCGCCGCGGTGGCATGCATGGCGGCCAGCAAGCCGGGACCATCGTAGAAGGTATGGACCATCACCTGCGTGTTGTGCGCCCTGGCCAGCGCGAAGACATCGCGCAAGGCGCTGATGCCACCCATCTTGGCCGGGCTGGGCTGCACCACATCGACGGCGCCCATGCCTAGCAGGTGCTCGAACTCCATCAGCGTGGTGGCATTCTCGCCGGCCGCGAGCGGAATCGCGCAGCGCCGGCGCAGGGCCGCCAGTCCGGCGTAGTTCTCGGGCGGCCACAGCGGCTCTTCCAGCCAGCGCAGCGACAGCGGCTGCAGGGCGCGGGCCATGTCGATGGCCTCGGGCAGCGTCCAGGGGCAGTTCGTATCGAGGGTGATCTCGATATCCGGGCCCGCGGCCGCGCGCGCGGCGCGGATCACCGCCAGGTCGACTTCGTGCAGCTTCAGGCTGCGGTAGCCATCGGCGATGGCGCGCCTGACGTTGACCGCGATCGTGTCGGCATCGGCATACCGGATCAGGCTGGCGTAGGCCGGCAGTTGCTCGCGCCGCGCACCGCCGAGCAGGCGGTGGACGGGCAGCCCGGCCGCCTTGCCGCAGAGATCCCACAGCGCGATATCGAGCGCCGACAGCCCGTAGAACAGGGGCCCGCTGCGCCCGAACACATGGAACCTGCGCTGCAGGTCGAGGCCGATGGCCTCGATCTGGCTCGCGTCCCGGCCGATGCAGGCCGGCGCCAGCATCTGTTCGATCGCTGCCTTAACCGCCGGAATGCCGACGAAGCCGAAGGTCTCGCCCCAGCCGACCAGGCCGTCGTCGGTGCTCACCTTCAGCAGCAGCGAGTCGGCGGCCTGCATGCCGGCCCCGCCCCAGACGCCCGCCGCCGAAACGCCACCGACCGTGAACGGAATGCGCAGCACGATGGCTTCGATGCTCGCGATCTTCATGGCGCCCTCCTCTCGCAGCCAGTCCGGCAAGGCCGGCAACGATGCCGCGCAGGACTTCAATATAGGCCAGACGGCGCACCGGAATGCCCCTTCATCGCCGGCGCGCTGTGAGATCGAAGACTCAATGCGAAAGACAATTTTGCTGATGGCGACCTGCGCGGCGCTGTCCGCGTGCAAACGGACCACGCCCGACCACGCCGGCCGCCCGGCGCGCGGCTAAGGTTTCCATCCCGGCAGCGTCGCGGCTTGCCGGATCCAGTGCGCCATCAGCGCCTCGTCGAAGGCCTCGCCTTCGTGGATATGGAAATAGCGTGTGTCCTTGTCCCGGGATTCGACCGGTGGCACCGGATCCAGCGACATGCCGCGGAAAAATGCCACCTTGATGTATCTCGTCATGCAATGGAAGCTGAGAAACCAGCCCTGCCCCGCCCGGCCATAAAACGGCGAGTTCCAGCGCACCGCCTTGCTTACATCGGGCACGTTGCGCGCAATCAGCGCGTCGAGGCGGCGGCCCACGTCCTGCTTCCAGCCCGGCATCGCGTCGAGATACGCTTGCACCGGCGCATCGCCGTCGCCTTTCGGAATCTGCGGATTGCCGCCCGCCAGCAGCACCGGCTTGCCGGTGGCGGGCCGGGTAGCTGACCGGGTCCTGGACGGGCTTTGGGCCATGGCTGAACTCCCCCTGGTTGACGTGCGGCGACGCGATCGAATACAGCGGCTATGATAGGTCGGTCAGGCAGAACCTTGAGGAACGCGCATCGATGAATCCATCGGAACAGATTGACCAGCTGATCGCAGGGTTGGCCGACTGGCGCGGCCAGACCCTGGCCAGCCTGCGCAAGGCCATCCTCGCCGCCGACAGCGGCATCGTCGAGGAATGGAAATGGATGGGCAGCCCGGTATGGTCGCGCGACGGCATGATCGCTGTCGCCAATGCCCACAAGGGCAAGGTCAAGATCACCTTTACCAACGGGGCCAGCCTGCCTGACCCGGACCGCCTCTTCAACGCCGGCCTCGGCGGCAACAAATGGCGGGCGATCGACCTGGCCGAGGGCGACAAGATCGACACACGCGCCTTGAAGGCCCTGGTCCGCGCAGCGATCGCGTTCAACCAGGGCAAGAAGAAAAAAGCGCCGGCGCCCGGCCGTGCCCAGGCCAGCCAGCAAGACCAGGCGTGAAGGGCCAGGGACTCAACTGCCCTCGAGCTTGAACCCGATGTCCTTGATGAACTGCCCCCAGCGGGCGTGGTCGGCCCGGATCTGCGTGGCGAACGCTTCGGGCGTGACCGCCTGCGGCGGCAGCACGCCCACACCGGCCAGCCGCTTCTGGTAAGCAGGATCGGCCAACACCTTGCGCACTGCGGCGGAGACCGCCTCCACGGTCTCCTTTGGCATCGCCTTCGGGCCAAACAGCGCGAAATAGCCGCTGAGCTGCTCCATCTCGGGATAGCCCAGCTCGCGGAACGTGGGCGCGCCCGGCGCGAGTTCGGAACGCTCCGGAATGGTGGTGGCGAGCACCTTGGTCTTGCCGGCCTGGTATAGCGGCACGCCGGTGGTCAGGCCATCGATCATCAGCGGCACCACGCCGCCCACCAGGTCCTGCGTGGCGGGCGCCGAGCCCTTGTACAGCACCGGTTCGAGGTTCGTGCCGGCAAGCCGGTTGAACAACAGCGGGCCGAAGTGCGACGACGTGCCCGGGCCGTACGAGGCCGAGTGGATCGGCTTGCCCGGATTCGCCTTGGCATAGGCGACCAGTTCCTTCAGCGTGTTGTACGGCGCATCCTTGTTGGCGGCCAGCAGCACCGGCGCGCGGCCGAGTTCGGCCAGCGCGGTCAGGTCGGTCAACGGGTCGTAGGGCACGCGGTTGATATGCGCGCCCGAGGTGGCCGACGAGCCCAGCGTCACCAGCAGGGTCTGCCCGTCGTTCCTGGCGCGGATCACGTCCTGGGTGGCGGGAATGGTGGCGCCGCCAGGCTTGTTCTCCACCACCACGGGCTGCCCGGTCACGCGCCCCAGGTAGTCGGCGAACAGGCGCGCCACCACGTCGGTGCCGCCGCCGGGCGGATAGGCCACCACCAGCCGGATGGCGCGCGCGGGCCACTGCTGGGCCATGGCATGCGGCGCCACGCCGGCCGCCACCGCGATGGCCGCGGTGCTCAGGAACTGTCGACGGTCCATAGATGAAGTCTCCGCGTTATCGTTGTGCGCCGCACGGCGGCGGGTCTTTCATCTTAGAGAGTGTTCAGGCCCGGGACATGCCCGGGTTTCCACCATGGGCGGCGCCCCCTCGCGGGTTCCCCGGCTGCCGGCTCAGGCGTCAGCCCTGGGCCGGGCCCGAACGCTCGGCTCCCGCGAAACCGCCGGGCATCGAATTTGCTCGCCTATATTTCAGTAGTCATTTTCCGCCGTGCCGTGGCCCGCGGTCGGACCCGCCCGCCATGTGACGATCCTGAAATCCGCTCAGCCTCCCGGAGGTGGATTATGAGCGCCGTGCCAGAGCCGCAGGTGGCCGACAGCACTTCTGTCCCCGGCAAACGCCCCGCCACGACGACCCGGCATGTCTGGACCCGCTTCTGGGTGATCGCCAAACCCTACTGGGTCTCGCAGGAACGATGGAAGGCCGCCGGGCTGCTGGTGGTGCTGGTCCTGCTGCTGCTGGGGCAGACCCAGGCGGAGGTGCTGATCAACGAGCAGACCGGCGAATTCACCTCGGCGCTGGCGGCCCGCGACGCCGACCGCTTCTGGGCCTCGATCCGTACCTGCCTCTACATCCTGATCGTCGCGATTCCCGTCTACGCGGTCTACTACTACATCCGCAACGCGCTGGGCCTGCACTGGCGGCGCTGGATGACCCACCATTACCTGGACGGATATTTCAAGAACCGCATTTTCTACAAGCTCAATGCGGATACCGGCATCGACAATCCCGACCAGCGCATCTCCGAGGACATCAACACCTTTACACGGCAGTCGCTGTTTTTCCTGTCGATCGGCATCGGTGCGCTGCTGCAGCTGATTGCGTTCAGCGCGGTGCTGTGGATGATCTCGAGAGAGCTGGTCTATTTTCTGGTGGTCTACGCGATCGCCGGCACCGTGGTCTCGATCGCCTGCTTCGGGCGCGTGCTGATCGGCCTGAACTTCTACCAGCTCAAGCGCGAGGCCGATTTCCGCTTCAGCCTGATCCGTGTGCGCGAGAACGCCGAATCGATTGCGTTCTACCGCGGCGAGCCGCAGGAGTCTTCCCATGTCCGCGGACGCTTTGGCAAGGCGTTCCAGAACTTCGAGCGGCTCATCCGGTGGCAGCTGGGGCTGAACATGTTCCAGTATGGCTATGGCTTCCTGACCATCCTGCTGCCCAGCGCCATCGTGGCCTCGCGCGTGCTGGACGGCGAGCTCGAGGTCGGCAGCGCGATCCGGGCCGCTGGCGCGTTCGCCGCCGTGCTGAATGCGCTGACGGTGATCGTCGACAACTTTGAAGACCTGAGCCGGTTCGTGGCCGGCCTGGACCGCCTGGACACGTTCTCCAGCACCCTGACCGGGAAAAAGCCGACCGCGCCGCGGGCGGCCAGCACCATCGAATCCTGCCAGGATTCGCGGCTCGCGCTGGAACACGTCACGCTGCAGACGCCCAACCAGGAGCGCACGCTGGTCACGGACCTGAGCGCGTCGATCCATGCAGGCGAGGGACTGCTCATCGTCGGCGCCAGCGGCGGCGGCAAGAGTTCGCTGATGCGCGCCATCGCGGGGCTGTGGAACAGCGGCACCGGGCGCATCGTGCGGCCGGCGCCGCAGGACATGCTGTTCTTGCCGCAGCATCCCTACATGGTGGTCGGCAGCCTGCGCAGCCAGCTGCTCTATCCCAACCATGTCGGCCGGCAGGTCGCCGACGACGAGCTGCTGCAATTGCTGGATACCGTCAACCTGCACGACATCGCCGGCCGTTTCGGCGGGCTGGACACCGAGGTGGACTGGAGCAAGGTCCTGTCGCTGGGCGAGCAGCAGCGGCTGACCATCGCGCGCGTGCTGCTGGCCAGGCCGCGCTATGTGATGCTGGACGAGGCCACCAGTGCCCTCGACATCGTCAATGAAGAAGCCCTCTACCAGTTGCTGGCCGGCCTCGAGGCCACCCTGGTGAGCGTCAGCCACCGTCCCACGCTGCTGAAGTATCACCACCAGGTGCTGGAACTGCCGGGCGACGGCACATGGCGGCTGCATCCAGCCAGGGATTACCGGTTCGGCTGGTAATTGACGGGGAATGGGCCGGTAATGGCCCGGTAATGGCCCGGGCACTGGAAGCGCCAGCATGCGTTGCGCTATGCTGAAAAGATCCCCATCCGCCGTGCTTACCGGAGACCGATCATGCGCCATCGCCTGTTCGCCTGGCTCGCCGCCACCGCGGCAATCCTGCTGTGCGCCTGCGCGACCCTGCAGCCTGTGGAGACCGCGCAGAAAATGCTCGGCAGCCCGCAGAGCGCCGTGCGCGATACCTTCGGCGCGCCTTCCGAAACCTATCAGCTCGCGGACGGCACGAGCCGCTGGATCTATTCCAAGCAGCCGCTCGGCTTCGAGGTCTATGCCGCGGACTTCGACGCGGGCGGCAAGCTGAGCCGCTTCCGCCAGATGCTGACCGAGAAGGAAATCTACGCGGCCCGCCCGGGCGTGTGGACCAAGCAGGACGTGGCCGAGCACTTCGGCCTGCCGCGCGAGCCGGTCGAGTACTACCCGATGATGAAACGCGAGGCCTGGTCATACCGGCTCTACGCCGGCGCGTACCAGCCAGCGCACTTCAGCGCGTACTTCGACGAGCGCGGGGTACTGGACCGCACCATGATCATCGTCGATGCGATCGGCGGCGACGCGCGCGACGGCAGCAAGTGAGCGTGCCGGCACGAGCGTGCCGGCAATCGGCCGCCATGCCATGCGGGCCGGCCTTATCCCTGGCCGGTACGTCCGGCAGGGTCGGGGATCATGGGCGCGGCGGGCTTGCGCAGCATCTTCCCTACCTCGCCGGCGTGCAGTTCCTCGAGCTGGATCAACTGCCGCGCATACTCCTCCAGCGCGACGGAGCGGCCCTCGACCAGGCTGAGCAGTTCGCGGTACAACGCCAGCGCCTGCCTTTCGGTTTCCAGCGATTCACGCAGGATCGCGCCGATATCGTGGATGTGGGCGTCCAGCAGTTCGCCGATGCCGAGCGAGGGATATGCGCCGAGGGTGGTGATCCATTCGCCGGCCTGCTGCGCATGCAGCAGCGACTCGTTGGCCTGCTCGCGCAGCCACGACACAATCGGGATGCGCCCGAAGCCGAAGACAAGGAACGAATAGTGCGTGTAGCGCACCACGCCGGCGAGCTCGGCCTCCACGATGCGATTCAGGACGCCAACGACTTTCTCCTGCTCGATTTCCGCCATGGCATTACCTCCAGAGATGGAGTCCGGCGCCAGGCGCGCAGCGGGGGCGAGCCCGCTGCGCGCCCCCGCCTTCAGCGGTAGACCAGCACCGGAACCCGGCAGTGGGTGAGCACTTTCTGCGTTTCGCTGCCGACCAGCAATGCGTCCAGGCCCCTGCGGCCGTGCGACGCCATGAAAATCACATCACACTGGTGCCTTGCCGCGGCATCGATGATGCCTTTGTAGGGAACGGTTGCGGTCATGTCCGTGGCGCAGGGCACACCCGCCGCCCTGGCCGCGGCGACCACTTCCTCCAGCCGGGCCCTGGCCCGTTCGGCTTCCTGCTCTTCGAAGGCCTTGCGCCTGGGGTGGCCGGCGTCGCCCGACGCCATGTAGGGGTACTCCTCCATGCACGTATAGGCGGTCAGCCTGGCGCCATCGGCCTTGACAAAGCCAATGGCGGCCTCCATCGCCATTCTTGACAGATCTGAGCCATCGGTGGCCAACAAGATGTGCTTGAACACGATTCCCCTCCCTGTGCGAGTTTCGGGCGCGGTGGTCCCCGGCGTCGGTGAGGCGGTCCGCCGGTCAAGCTTCAGTATGGACAAGAATCGGGCTTGCGGAGGTACGCAACGCTGGCCACCGGCCGGCAATGGCGCCGGAGCGCCTCCGCAAGGGGCGCTCCGCGCGCGGGCAAAGGCCAGTGCCGACGCCCTTACTGCATATGCTGCCCGCCGTTGATGGCAATATTCGACCCGGTCACATAGGCCGCATCGTCCGAGCACAGGAAGGCCACCAGCGCCGCCACCTCCTCCGGCTTGCCGACGCGCCCCACCGGGATCTGCGGCAGGATCTTGGTCTCCATGATCTCCCTGGGCACGGCATTGACCATCTTGGTGGCCAGGTAGCCCGGCGACACGGTGTTGACCGTCACGCCCTTGCGCGCCACTTCCAGCGCCAGCGATTTGGTGAAACCGTGCATGCCGGCCTTGGCCGCGGCATAGTTGGTCTGGCCGAATGCCCCCTTGGAGCCGTTCACCGAGGAGATATTGATGATGCGGCCCCAGCCGCGCTCGACCATGCCTTCGCAAAGCGGCTTGGTGAGATTGAAGACGGAATCGAGGTTGGTCCGCATCACGGCATCCCAGTTCGGCTTGTCCATCTTCTTGAACGCCATGTCGCGCGTAATGCCGGCATTGTTCACCAGGATGTCGACGTTGCCGACGTCGGCAAGGATGCGCGCGGCGCAGGCCTGGCAAGCGTCATAGTCAGAGACGTCGACTTCATAGGCGCGCATCTCGCGGCCGGTGGCGGCCATCGCGGCAAGCCAGTCCCTGGCGTTGGCATTGCCGGGCGAATGCGTCACCACCACGGCATGGCCGGCGTCGTGCAGCCGGATGCTGATGGCTTCGCCGAGCCCGCCCATGCCACCTGTTACCAATGCGATTCTCTTCGTCATGCTGATTGCGTCGTTGTCGTAAGTTGAAAGACCCCTGCCGTGCAGCAAGGGACATTCCCCCGGTGGTCCCCGAGCAAATTCCCGCCGCCGTCGCGCAGGCAAAGCGCTGCCGTGCCGGGCCGGACATGCCGGTCCCGGTGCGCATGGATGAGGCGGGAGATATGGTGTCGCGGTGCCGCAGGCCCGGGAACGCGGGGTTCCCGGCCTGCATGCCTGCGATCTTGGTTCAGCGCGCCGGCCTGAGTTTGCGGGCCGGCGCTGCGCTGTTATGCCTTGGCGGCGCGGGGCGTCGCGTTCGCGGCCGTGGCCGACGCGGCGGTCTTGGCGAAGTTGGCCTTGGCGACTTCGGCGGTCTGCTTGGCGGCGTCCTGGAACGACTGGTAGGTGGTGCTGGCCGCGGCCACGCCCGATTGCAGCAGCGCGGTCAGCGCTTCCGAACCGGCCGGCGCGTTCTTCACGAAGGTGTCGACGAATGCCTGGACGTTGCGGTTGTGCTGCTCGTACTGCGCCTCGACGGCCTTGCTCAGTTCCGCCTGCGTGTTCGACGCGATCTCATAGACGTGGCGCGCATACGCTACCGCCTTCTCGGCAGCCGGCTGGGCCAGGTTGCCTTGCGCCGCGAACACTTCGCGCAAGTCCTTGCCGGCCAGTGCCGCCTGGACGTTTTCCTGGCCTTCGCTGAGCGTGGCCTTGAGCGTCTGCAGGTTCAGTTCGGTCAACTTCTGGAAACCTTCAAAGGCCGTGTTCGTCAGCGCGAACAAGTGGCTCACATTGGACTTCTGCGCCGCAGCAAATTGTTCGGGCGTAAAAGGGGACATGCAGATCTCCTGTGGGTGGATCGGACAGAATGGCGCACCGGCACTGGCGCGGGAACGCGGACTGGCTTCGCTCCCGGGCCGCGCCCTCAATCTTGCAGCGCACCATCGGAACCCGCATCCTAGAGGGTTTCTTCTGTTTCAGGCGCTAGGGATAAACCCAAATAGTCTTGAAGACCGGACAATAAAAGCGTTGCAGCATGCCCAAAAGTTACAAGTACTTACGGTGTATTGCCGCAGCGCAGTACAGATATAAGGGCAGCTTAACGCAGCCCTTCCCGCGGAAAAGGCGAAAAAAAACCGCAGCCGAAGCTGCGGTTTCCATGGAGCGGCAGGTGCCCGGCCTGCGTTCAGACCTCTTCGTACAGCGGCAGCGTCAGGAACTCGGCGAAGTCCTCCGACGTCGACATCTGCTCGAAGATCTCGGCGGCGCGGTCATAGGTCCTGGTGTCGCCACCGACCAGTTCCTTCACCTTGGCCAGTTCTTCCGGGATCAGCTTGCGCACCAGCTCGGCCGTGACCTTGGTGCCGTCTTCCAGCTTGCCCTTCGGCGAGCGGATCCACTGCCACACCTGCGAGCGCGAGATCTCGGCGGTGGCGGCATCTTCCATCAGGTTGTGGATCGGCACGCAGCCGTTGCCGGCCAGCCAGGCGCCCAGGTAGTGGATGCCGACGTTGATGTTCATGCGCAGGCCGTGCTCGGTGATCGGCGTTTCCGGCTTGAAGTCGAGCAGGTCGGCGCCCTTCACCTGCACATCCGGACGCTGCTTCTCGAACTGGTTCGGCTTGTCGCCCAGCACTGCCACGAATTCCTTCATGGCCGGCTCGACCAGGCCCGGGTGCGCCACCCAGCCGCCGTCGTAGCCGTCGGTGGCATCGCGGCGCTTGTCGCTGATGATGCCTTCCATGGCGATGGCGTTCTTCTCCGGATCGTTCTTGATCGGGATCAGCGCGCTCATGCCGCCGATGGCGGGGGCGCCGCGCGAGTGGCAGGTCTTGAGCAGCAGCAGCGCGTAGGCGCGCATGAACGGCGCGGTCATCGTGACCTTGGCGCGGTCGGCCAGGCAGAAGTCCTTGTCGTTCTTGAACTTCTTGATGCACGAGAAGATGTAGTCCCAGCGGCCGGCGTTCAGGCCCGCGCTGTGCTCGCGCAGCTCATACAGGATCTCTTCCATCTCGAACGCGGCGAGGATGGTCTCGATCAGCACGGTGGCCTTGATGGTGCCTTGCGGCAGGCCGATTTCCTTCTGCGCCATCACGAAGATGTCGTTCCACAGGCGCGCTTCCAGATGGCTTTCCATCTTGGGCAGGTAGAAGAACGGGCCGGCGCCGCGGGCGATCTGTTCCTTGGCGTTGTGGAACAGGAACAGCGCGAAGTCGAAGATGCCGCCCGAGACGCGCTTGCCGTCGATGGTGACGTGCTTTTCGTCCAGGTGCCAGCCGCGCGGACGCACCTGCAGCGTGGCGATCTTGTCGTTCAGCTTGTACTGCTTGCCCTTCGATTCCAGGGTCAGCGTGCGGCGCACGGCGGCCTTCAGGTTGACCTGGCCCTGCAGCTGGTTGTGCCAGTTGGGGGTGTTGGAATCCTCGAAGTCGGTCATGTAGCTGTCAGCGCCCGAGTTGAAGGCGTTGATCACCATCTTGGCTTCGACCGGGCCGGTGATTTCCACGCGGCGGCATTCCAGCGCCTTGGGCACCGGGGCAACCTTCCAGTCGCCTTCGCGGATGCTCTTGGTTTCCGGCAGGAAATCGGGGACTTCGCCGGCGTCCAGGCGCTTGGCGCGCTCGACGCGCGCGGCCAGCAATTCCTGACGGCGCGGCTCGAAGGCGCGGTGCAGCTTGTCTACCAGGGCCAGGGCTTCCGGCGTGAGGATATCTTCGTAGGCCGGCAGGATCTCGCCGGTAATCTTCATGCCCGCGGGCAGCGTGATAGCCATCTTGTTCTCCTGTTAAACGATAGCGATAGCTTGGGTTGTTGGGCGCCCTGCTATACCGCCACGCCATGGGCGCGGACGAATTCGAGCAGGTCGTTCATGTCGTGCCCGGTGCCGGAGGGGGCTACGTCGAGCCGCTCCGCCGGATGGCCGGCACGGTTGATCCAGAAAGTGGTGTAGCCAAACCAGATGGCGCCGCAGGCGTCCCAGCCGTTGGACGAGACGAACAGCATCTCCTGCGCGTCCAGCCCGAAGGCCAGCGGCCCCAGTGCATAGGCGGCGGGCGCGGTCTTGTACTGGCGCACCGCGTCGACCGACAGCACGTGGTCGAACAGGCCATGCATGCCGGCGCTCTTGACCGAGATGTCGAGCATCTCGGCATTGCCGTTGGACAGGATGCCGAGCGGCAGCCCCGCCTTGCGCAGGCGCTTGAGCGCGCCCAGGTTTTCCGGGAAGGCAGACAGGCAGGCGTATTCCTTGAGCAGCTGCGCTTCCGTCGCTTCATCCAGCGCCAGGCCCAGGCGCTCGGCAGCGTAGCGCAGCGCGTCCACGGTGATGGCCCAGAACGGCTTGTAGTGCGCGCCGTCGGGCGCGGCCATGGTACGGATGCGGGTGTAGTCGATCTGGCGGTCGCGCCACAGCAGCGCCAGTGCCTCGCCGCGGCCCGGGAACAGCTGCTCCGCGCGCGCGGTGACGGAATACACGTCGAACAGCGTGCCAAAGGCATCGAAGACGACGGCGCGGATCTTGTTCATGGGAGCCTGGACAACCTGCAAACGGTACGGGCGACTGGGTAAAGCGGCGGCCAGACCACAGCTGCGTGGCTCTGTACACCATTGAATGCATCGCATTGTAGGGAGACGCTGCAGTGCGGCAAAGTGGCCGTCTGTCACTTGATCTTTTACTTTTACACAACTAATCTTGGCTGACTAAAACAAAACTCCGCACCAAATCCTCTTCACTGGTGACCCAGGCTCCGCCATGGCAGCCGGTGCGTGTCCAGCGCGGCACTTGCGGAACCTCCCGCGCATATCAGGCAAAACATCTGTGGACCATTTCAAACAACTGGAGACTTTTGTATCCGTCGCCTCGCGCGGCAGCCTGTCCGCCGCGGCCGCGGCGGAGGGGGTGGCGCCGGCGATCATCGGCCGGCGCATCGATGCGCTCGAAGAGCGCCTGGGCGTCAAGCTGCTGGTACGGACCACGCGCAAGATCAGCCTGACCTTCGAAGGCTCGGCCTTCCTGGAAGATTGCCAGCGCATCCTGAACGACCTGCACAACGCCGAGGCCAGCGTCTCGGCCGGCGGCGTCAAGGCCAGCGGGCACCTGCGCGTGACCGCGCCGGCAGGCTACGGGCGCAAGCACGTGGCGCCGCTGGTGCCGCTGTTCATCGAGTCGCACCCGGACGTGTCGATCACGCTGGACCTGTCCGATCGCGTGGTCGACCTGGTCAACGAGGGCTTCGACTGCGCCATCCGCCTGGGCGACCTGCCCGACTCCAGCCTGGTGTCGATCCGGCTGGCCGAAACCCGGCGCGTGGTGGTGGCCGCGCCGGAATACCTGGCGCGCGCGGGGCGCCCGCAAGCGCCGGAGGACCTGCAGCGCCATAACTGCCTCGCCTTCGGCGCCAGCGCCAACATGCAGCGCGGCTGGGTGTTCCAGGAAGAAGGCCGCGCCGTGACGGTCAAGGTGGGCGGCACCATGGAATGCAGCGACGGCGCGGTGCTGCACGAATGGTGCCTGCAAGGCAACGGGCTGGCCTGGCGCTCCTGGTGGGAAGTCGGCAGCGAGATTGCCAGCGGACGGCTGGTGACGGTGCTGGACGAGTTCCAGGCACCGCCGATCGGCATCCATGCGGTGTTTCCGCAGCGCAAGCACCTGCCGCTGCGCGTGCGGCTCTTTATCGACCACCTGAAGAACACCTACGGCAATCCGTCCTACTGGCGGCGCGCCGAGCAAGCCAGCGCGCTGCCCGTGGCGGAGGTGCTGGCCGACTAGGCGCGCGCCACCGCAGGCGTGCCGGGGCACTTCGGCTGCCCTTGACATGACGCAATGGCCCTCTCGGCACACTGACTACAATGGATTCGTGACAGGCGTTGCCCGGCGCCGCGGCCCCACCGCGAACCGGCGGGCCGCCCTGCCCGTTCCCCTAGTCAGCAAAGGAGCCCCGCATGTTCCAACATATCCTGCTTCCCACCGACGGCTCGGAACTCTCCAAGAAGGCCATCAACGGCGGACTGGAGCTCGCCAAGGCCATCGGCGCGCGCGTCACGGCCTATGTCTGCCTGGAGGAATACCCGTACACCCCCTTCAGCGAGATCGTGGTCGAGGCCCCGCAGGCGTTCAAGGACCGTATCGAGAACCAGGCCAAGCTGTATCTGAAAGAGGTCGAAAACCTCGCCACGGCGGCCGGCGTCACCTTCGACGCCGACATGTCGACCTTCGCCGTGCCCTACCTGGGCATCATCGACGCCGCCGAGCGCCACGGCTGCGACGTGATCTTCATGGCCTCGCACGGCCGGCGCGGCCTGTCCGGCCTGCTGCTCGGCAGCGAGACGCAAAAGGTGCTGACGCATACCGACATTCCGGTGATCGTCTACCGCTGATCCCGGCACGCGGCGCGCCAAAGCAAAACCGCCCGCACCGGCTAGACCGGTGCGGGCGGTTTTTTTGCTTGCCCAGGCCGCTTACGAAGCCTTGCTGATGCGCTGCTCGATATGCTTGGCGCGGTCTTCCGAGCCCGGGTGCGACGAGAACATGCTGGACTTGCCGCCGTCGAGCTTGGCCAGCTTCTGGAACGCCGTGACCAGGCCCTTGGTGCTGGCCTTGTTCTTGGTCAGCAGGTCGAACGAATAGTCGTCGGCCGCGGTTTCCTGCGACTGCGAGAACTGCGCGTTGATCAGCTTCTCGCCCAGCTCGCCCAGCTGCGATTGCGACAGCGCCGCCACCGCGCCATTGCCGGCCGACGCCGCCGCGCCGCGCGCCGCGGTGGCGGTGTAGGCCACCTGCATGGCCTTCCTGGTGTGGCCCAGCGCCACGTGGCCCAGTTCGTGACCCAGCACGCCGCGCACTTCGTCGTCGGTCATCATGTCCATCAGGCCGCTGTAGACACGCACGCAGCCGTTGGCCATGGCCCAGGCGTTGACGTCCTTGGTCAGGTAGACCTTGGCATTGACGTTGGGCACTTCGCTGTTCTTCAGCCCGCTCATGATCTTGACCAGGCGCTTGTTGTAGGTGCTGTTGGCAGCGGCGATCTTGTTGGTCTTGTCCGATTCCGCGCAAGCCTGGTCCGACAGGCTCTTGACGTCGGCGTCCGACAGCGTGGCCGCCTTGGCCAGCGAGGTGCCGGCGCTCAGCATGCTGTCGACATTGGTGGGCATGCCGCCGGAACAGCCGGCCAGCAGTGCCGCCGCGACGGCGCAGGAAGCGAGCGAGAGAGTTGCTTTCATGATGTTGTTCTGGGTGGAGTGGCTCGAAGAGTGCCGATAAAGGCCCCGGCACTTTAAGCCATCTGCCCGCGCGAGGGAATCACCCAAATGCTGCAAGCCGCCAGAAATGACAATTTATTGCATTTGGACAATCTTTCAGATTGAGGGGCAAAAAAATCGCGCCGTCCCTGAGAGAGAACGGCGCGTCGCCTAAAAGAGAGCGCGTGATGGTCGCACGCGCTCCCGATCCCGCCGGACCCACGAGCCGGCGGGAGTGACCAGGAGAGTCAGGCCACTTTCTTGTCTTCGAAGAATTGCTCGTCTTCGGTCGAACCCTTCAGCGCGGTCGTCGACGACTGGCCGCCTTCGATGGTCTGGGTCACGGCGTCGAAATAGCCGGTACCGACCTCGCGCTGGTGCTTGACCGCGGTAAAACCCTTTTCGGCGGCCTTGAACTCGGCTTCCTGCAGTTCGACGAACGCGCTCATCTGGTTGCGGGCGTAGCCGTAGGCCAGGTTGAACATCGAGTAGTTCAGCGAATGGAAGCCGGCCAGCGTGATGAACTGGAACTTGTACCCCATCGCGCCCAGCTCGCGCTGGAACCTGGCGATGGTGGCGTCGTCCAGGTTCTTCTTCCAGTTGAACGACGGCGAGCAGTTGTAGGCCAGCATCTTGCCCGGGAACCTGGCGTGCACGGCTTCGGCAAACTTCTTGGCGAATTCCAGGTCCGGCTTGCCGGTTTCGCACCACACCAGGTCGGCCACCTCGGCGTAGGCCAGCGCCCGCGAGATCGACTGCTCCAGGCCGTTGCGGACGCGGTAGAAGCCTTCGACGGTGCGCTCGCCGGTGCAGAACGGCTTGTCGTTGTCATCGATGTCGGAGGTGAGCAGGTCGGCGGCCTCTGCGTCGGTGCGGGCGATCACCAGGGTCGGCACGCCCGAGACGTCGGCGGCCAGGCGCGCGGCGGTCAGCTTGGCGACGGCTTCGCGGGTCGGCACCAGCACCTTGCCGCCCATGTGGCCGCACTTCTTCACCGAGGCGAGCTGGTCCTCGAAGTGCACGCCGGCGGCGCCCGCCTCGATCATGGCCTTCATCAATTCGAAGGCATTCAGCACGCCGCCGAAGCCGGCTTCCGCGTCGGCGACGATCGGGGCGAAGAAGTCGGTGTCGCCCGTGCCTTCGCTCCACTGGATCTGGTCGGCGCGCTGGAAGGTGTTGTTGATGCGCTTGACCACCTGCGGCACCGAGTTGGCCGGATACAGCGACTGATCCGGGTACATCTCGCCAGCCAGGTTGGCGTCACCGGCAACCTGCCAGCCCGACAGGTAGATCGCCTTCAGGCCCGCCTTGACCTGCTGCATGGCCTGGTTGCCGGTCAGCGCACCCAGCGAATTGACGAACGGTTCGGTATGCAGCAGGTGCCACAGCTTTTCGGCACCGCGGCGCGCCAGCGTGTGCTCGACCTGAACCGAACCACGCAGGCGCACCACGTCTTCGGCGGAGAAATTACGCTTGATGCCCTTCCAACGCGGATTGGTGTCCCAGTCTTTCTGCAGGGCCTGGATCTGCTCTTGGCGGTTCATGGTTGCTCTCCTGAACGTGATTGGGGATGGCTGAGAATCTCGGGCTCGCCCGGACTTGGAGGCTGCCTCGCGCCCCGCTGACGCTGGCTGCTTTTCGCGCCCAAGGTCCTGTGTCTTATATAAGAGTGTAGAGAACGCTGTCGCGTCGCAACAAGTCCGAAGCCACTGGCACGCCCAGATTTATTCTTCTTTCAAATCAACGGATTGAGAAAATTATTCCACGATGCGGGACAGAATCTTCCATCATGAGAAATGACGTTGTGCTCCGCAAACTCGCATTTTTGCGGTCCAAAACCATTTCCCACATTGTGAAAAAAGCGGCAGATGCGGCGCAAGCGTGTCAGTGAACGCGACACGCCAGGAGCGCCGCGGAGGCCGGAGCGCCTTCGATATGATCGACAAATTCGCTGACCATGGCGGCAAACCCGGCAGGGTCGGCGAGCGGCAGCCAGTGCTGCGCCGGTACGGTGCGACGCCACAGTTGCGGGGTCCAGCGGTGCATGGCTTCTGTCACCGAAGGCTTCACGTAACGGTCATGCCGCGGCACGATCAGCTGCACCGGCGCATGCGCGTCCCGAGGCCGTGGCGCGCGCAGCGTCGGCAGGATGTTGGCGCGGTACAGGCGCACGCCGTGGCAGCCGTCGGCGACCTGGGTCGGGTTCAGCCTGGCGCGGACGCCCTCGGTCAGGCGCAGGTAGCGTGGCCACGCCCGGCCCAGCCACAGCCGCCAGGCCAGCTCGGGCAGCCAAGGCAGGTGGAAGACGCCGATATACCACGATGCCATCAGCTGGCGCAGCGCCTGCCCCAATGCCGCCAGCGAGCGCTGCCCGCGCAGTTCGCGCAGCGCGATGGCCGCGTGGTCCAGGCACGGGCCGGAGCAGGAAGTGAAGGAGGCAATGCGCCCCTGCAAACGCGGATCGGTGACAAATTCCCAGCCCTGGATCGAGCCCCAGTCGTGGCCGACCAGATGCACCGCGCGCTGCGGCGACACCGCGTCGATCACCGCGATAAAGTCGTCAGCCAGCTTCGGCAGCCGGTAGGCCGCGCTCGCCCGCGGTGCGGTCGAGCGTCCGGCACCGCGCACGTCGTAGGCCACCACGTGGAAGCGCCCGGCCAACTGTGCCGCCACGGCGTGCCAGACCTCGCTGTTATCGGGGTAGCCATGGACCAGCACGATGGTTGGCCGTGTTGGCCCGGGCGCGCCCCGGCGCGTTGCCGCCAGGCGCACGTCGCCGGCATCGATGAAACACGATTGCAGGACTTGCTGTGAGACTTGCTGCGGGACTTGCATAGCGTGCATGGCCGTCGGTTCCATCGTTCGATGTCATGGTCGGCCATGCTACGCAAAAGCCAGCGGTGCCGCGAATGGGCGCCGCCTGTTTGAAACGCGTGCTGAAACGCGTGCTGAAGCGAGTACGGGAATCAGGCCGCGGCCGTATCGCGGGCCCGGCGATAGGCAATCCAGTCACCGCCGTCGATGCGCGGCAGCGTGGCGGTTGCGGCGGCCGCCACCGGGTACAGCAGGCAGGCAACGGGCTCCCCGTTATGCTGCACCGCCTGTTCCTCGCGCACGAACAGCGTGGCCTGGCCCGGATAGACCTCCTCGATTTCATCCAGCACCGGCAACAGGGCTTCGGCAATCTCGTAGATATCGCCGACCACCGGGCCGCCGCCGGCATCCAGCACCAGGCCGGGATAGGTGCCAAAGTCATAGAGCCTGCCGGCGACCGTACCGGTGCCCAGGAGCGTGGGTGCGGCAATGCCGTAGCGGCGGGCCGCGGCGTTCAGGTCATTGACCTCGCCGGCGCGCAGCGTGCCGTAAACGAAGACGCGCGGCATGCTCAGCGCTCCAGCTTGTCGTCGGCGACCAGGATCCCGTCGACATCGACATAGATCCAGTTGCCCGGGCGCACCACCGCGCCCGGCATCTGCACCGTGACCTCGCTCTCGCCCACGTTGCGCTTCTGGCTCTTCTGCGGATGCGCGGCCAGCGCGCGGATGCCGATGTCGCACACGTCGAGCTCGGCGGTATCGCGGATGCAGCCGTTGACGACGATGCCGACCCAGCCGTTCTTCTCGGCCAGCAGCCCCAGGTTGCCGCCCACCAGCGCGCAGCGCAGCGAGCCGCCGCCATCGATCACCAGCACGCGGCCGCGGCCCGGCGACTCCAGCGTGGCGCGCACCAGCGAGTTGTCTTCGAACACCTTGAGCGTCGCGGCCGGGCCGGCAAATGCCGGCTGCTTGCCGAAGGCGCGGAACACCGGCGCCATCACGCGCAGCGTGCCCTCGGCAAGGCGGTCTTCATGCGCGTCGCACAGGTCGGTGGTGACGGGCTTCATCTCGGGTCTCCTGATCGGTAAGAAAGAATGCTGCCGCGCCGCGCGGCGTTACGGCTTCCGGCTGGCCAGCGCCTGCGCCCGGATCGCGCTCAGCGTGGTGCGCGGCGTGATCACGTCCGGGTCCACCTGGATTTCGATCAGCGTCGACACCGGCGCGGCGAGCGCCTCGCGCAACGCCGGCGCAAAGGCTTCGGTCGTATTCACGGTAGCGCCGCGTGCCCCATAGGCGCGCGCCAGCACGGCAAAATCGGGATTGAGCAGCTCGGTGCCGGACACATGCGTCGGGTACTCGCGTTCCTGGTGCATGCGGATGGTGCCGTACATGCCGTTGTTGACGACGATGATAATGACCGGCGCCTGGTACTGCATCGACGTAGCAAGTTCCTGGCCATTCATCAGGAAGCAGCCGTCGCCCGCCAGCGCCACCACGGTACGCTGCGGGAAGGCGATCTTGGCACCGACAGCGGCCGGCACGCCGTAGCCCATCGCGCCGCTGGTCGGCGCCAGCTGGCCGCGTCCGCCGCTGGTGAACGGCCGGTAGCGGAAATAGCGGTGCAGCCAGCCGGCATAGTTGCCGGCGCCGTTGGTCACCACCGCATCGTCCGGCAGCAGCTGGTCCAGCGTGCGGATGACCTCGGCCATGTCGACGCCCTGCGCCTTGAACGGCGGCGGCTGCAGGTAGCGTTCGTAATCGGCGTGCGCGCCTTCGGTCCAGTCTTGCCAGCGCGGCGTGGCCTGCGGCTGCAGGCCCGCCAGGCGCGCCGCGATGGCCGGCATCGAGGCCTGGATCATCAGATCGGCCTGGTACACGCTGCCCAGCTCTTCCGCACCGGCGTGCACATGGACCAGCGTCTGCGCCGGCCGCGGCGCCGCGATCAGCGCGTAGCCGCCGGTGGTCATCTCGCCCAGCCGCGGGCCGATCGCCAGCACCAGGTCAGCGTTGCGGATGCGCTCGGCCAGCGCGGGATTGATGCCGATGCCGACATCGCCGGCGTAGTTGGGATGGCGGTTGTCGAACAGGTCCTGGCCGCGGAAGGCACAGCCCACCGGCAAGGCAAAGCGCTCGGCAAAAGCCTGCAGGTCGGCGCAGGCCTGCGGGGTCCAGCCGCTGCCGCCGGCCAGCACGAACGGGCGCTCGGCGGCGTGGAGCATGTCGGCCAGCCGCGTCAGCTCGGCCTCGCCGGGCCAGGCCATGACGCGCCGGTAGGCCTGCAACTGCGGCACGACGGCGGTCTGCGCCAGCATGTCTTCGGGCAGTGCCAGCACCACCGGGCCGGGACGACCGGAGGTGGCGGTCTGGTAGGCACGCGCGATGTACTCGGGGATGCGTTCGACCCGGTCGATCTGCGCCACCCACTTGGCCATCTGGCCAAACATGCGGCGGTAGTCGATTTCCTGGAAGGCCTCGCGGTCCATGAAATCGGTGCCGACCTGGCCGATGAACAGGATCATCGGGGTCGAGTCCTGGAACGCGGTATGCACGCCGATGCTGGCATTGGTGGCACCGGGCCCGCGCGTGCAAAAGGCCAGCCCCGGACGGCCGGTCAGCTTGCCGTAGGCTTCCGCCATCACCGCGGCGCCGCCCTCCTGGCGGCAGACGACAAAGCGCAGCCGGTCGCGGCGGCGATGAAAGCCATCCAGCACCGCCAGGTAGCTTTCGCCCGGCACGCCGAAGGCCAACTCGGCCCCATGCGCCAGCAGCGCGTCGACCAGGATATGGCCGCCTGGCAGCGGCGCGCCGCGATCGGTGTCTTCAGGCTGGCTGGCGTTGACTGGCGTCGTTGGCATGGAAACGTTCCTCAGGCAAGCGGGTTGGGATAGCGGCGGGCGGGCTAGGCGGCCTCCGCCCGTGCGGCGGCCTCGCTGCGCGAGCGGTTGCCGTTACCCACGGTCACCGCGGTAAAGATCGACAGCAGCTGGAAGCCGCCAATCATGAAGAAGACCCAGGCCGGCAGCCTGGCATCCATCAGCGCGCCGAAGAACAGCGGGCCGCAGGCCAGCCCGATATCCAGGCCCGAGTAGACCACGCCGTAGACGCGCCCGGTGGCGCCGGCCGGGGCTGCCGCGCGCACCAGCAGGTCGCGCGACGGCCCGGCGGTGCCGGCGCCAAAGCCGATCACGCCCATCAGCACCGGCACCAGCAGCGCCGGCACCAGGTTCAGCCCCACCAGCACCGCCATCAGGCCCGACACGGTGAAGCTGACCGCGATCAGGCGGTCGTGGTTGCTGGTGCGGCTGGCGGCAAAGCCGCCGACGATCATGCCGCCGGCGCTGCACAGCATGTAGACGGTGTACGACGCGGTGGCCAGCGTGAACGGCATGCCATAGAGGTAGGTCAGCGCGGTTGGCGCAAAGCTCTGGATGCCGGCGGCCGAGAACGTGGTCAGCAGGAAGAAGCCCCAGCACACCCATACCTGCGGCAGGCGCAGGAAGCCCAGCACGCTGCCACCCGACCCCGCTGCCCGTGCCGCGGGACGGCCCACGGCGCCCTGCACTTCGCGCGGGTCCAGCACATGGCGCAGCGCCACCAGCACGGCCAGCACGATAAACGCCACCGCCGAGGCCGCCGCCAGCGCCATGCGCCAGTTGGCCAGGTTGGCGATCGCCACCAGGAACAGCGGCGCCGCCGCCCAGCCCAGGTTGCCGGAAATGCCATGCACCGAGAACGCGTGCCCCAGCCGCGGCTGCGAGACATGCTTGTTCAGCAGCGTGAAGTCGGCCGGGTGGAACACGCCATTGCCCAGCCCTGCCACCGCCGCGCCGAACAGCAGCCCGGCATAGCCGCCGCTGGCCGACAGCAGCAAGGCGGCCGTGCCCAGGCAAGCCAGCCCGCCGAACAGCACCGGCCGCGCGCCGAAGCGGTCCACCACGAAGCCCGACGCAGTCTGCACCACCGCCGAGACCGCGAAGAACACCGTCATCAGCAGGCCCAGCTCGGCATAGCTGAGCCCGAACTCGGCCTTGATCCACGGGAACAGCGGCGCCAGCAACAGGTGATAGAAGTGCGAAACCCCATGCGCCAGTCCCACCAGCCCGATCACCTGGGCGTCGTGACGAAGGGAATTGGGCGTGGGTTCGAGGGCGGCGGTGGGCATGGCGCTGGCGGTCGGAGGGACGATGCGGTGGGCGGGGCGGCGGGCAAAAAAATACGGGCCGAAGCCCGCATCATAGAGGAAAACCCCTGCCCGCTGCTGGCGGGCGGCGGCCACGCCGCCCCGCCCGGGCCCTTACATCTGCTTGAACAGGTGCGCGTACTGGCGCGCCACCGGCAGCAGCTCCGGGCGGTCGCGCAGCCGCAGCGACAGCCGCCCCAGCGACTGGTTGACCGCGCTGGCCACGCAGCTGATGTTGACCACGGTGCCGCGATGCACCTGCCAGAAGCGCTCCGGATCGAGCTGCTGCGTCAATTCGCGCAGGCTGGTGCGGATCAGTGCCTCGCCGGCGCCCGACACTACGTTGACGTACTTGTCGGTGGCCTCCAGGTAGATCACTTCATCGACGGGAATGATGCGCACCTCCTGCCCCACCAGCGCCTTGATAAAGCGCAGGTACTGGCGCTGCGGCGCGCCGGCCGCGCCCGGCGCGGCATGCTCGAGCGATTCAAGGCGGGCCAGCAGTTGCCCGAGCCGGTCGGTGTCGGCCACCGCAGCCTCGTCATCGTCGTCTTCCGCTTCCGTCGAATCTGACAGCCGGGCCTTCAGGCGCTGCACGGTCGCCTCCAGCCGTTCACGCTGCACCGGCTTGAGCACGTAGTCGACCGCGGCGCGCTCGAAGGCCTCCAGCGCAAACTGGTCGTAGGCGGTGACGAACACGACCAGCGGCGGCGCATCGAATTCGATCAGTTCGCGCGCCACGTCCATGCCGCTCATGCCCGGCATGCGGATATCCAGGAACGCCACGCGCGGCTGGTGCTCGCGCGCCGCCGCCAGCGCGGCCACGCCGTCGTGCACCACGGACACGACCCGCGCCTCGGGCCACAGGGCCGCCAGTTCGGATTCCAGCACGCGGGCGAGCAGGGCTTCGTCGTCGGCAATCAGCAGGGTCGGCGTCATGGGGGCGTGGGGCGTTGGCGTTGGCAGCTTCGTGGCACTGCGGGCGCGCCGGCACGGGCGAAACCTGCAGCGCTTGTTCTTTTCAGGTGAAACGACAGCGGGTGCGCGTCAGAGCCGCGGCATGGCCGGGGCGGATACCGGCATGCCTTCCGGCACGGCGGTCACGGTCTGGGTCACGGTGGGCGCCTCGGCGGGGCGTTCCAGCGGCAGCGTCAGGCGCACCACCACGCCGCGCGGCGTGTTCTCTTCCATCTGCATGGTCGCGGCCGCGCCGAAGATGCGCGCCAGCCGCTCGCGCACATGGGTGATGCCCAGCCCCGAGCCCTTGCCCGAGCCATGGCCGAAACCCACCCCGGTATCGGCGATCACCACCTGCACCGCGTTGTCGCCGGCGGCGCGCGCTGACAGCCGGATATGGCCGCCGATCATGCAGGGCTCGATGCCGTGCGTGACCGCGTTTTCCACCAGCGGCTGGATCAGCATCGGCGGGATCTCCACCTTCGCCAGTTCGCGCGGCAGGTCGATGTCGTAGGAGAGCCGCTGGCCGAAGCGCATGGCCTGGATCTCGAGGTAGCTGCGCAGCAGCTCGAACTCTTGCCGCAGCGTGCATTGCTCCGCGCGGGTATGCGCCAGCGACATGCGCAGGAAGCCGATCAGCCGCTGCAGCAGCTGCCGCGCCGCCGGCGGATCGGTGGCAATCAGGCCGTCGAGGTTGGCCAGAGAGTTGAACAGGAAATGCGGCTCGATCTGCGCCTGCAGCGCCATCAGCTGCGCGCGCACCAGCTGCTTTTCGGCTTCCTCGCGCTGCAGCGCGTCCAGCGCCGCCTGCCGCTCCAGCGACGCCAGCTTTTCGCGCGACCAGTAGAAGTAGATCATCGACGCGGCCGCCAGCATGCCCACCACCAGGCACATGCGCAGCATGCCGCCGGCCTCGTCGGCCGACTTGGGCGGCAGGTCCAGCGCCACGCGCGTGGCCCAGCTGCCGAACACCACGCCGGCCGGCACCGCGGCGGCGGCCAGCAGCAGGAACGGCCAGCGGCGCGGCCGGTCGTTCCACCAGATCACCACGCGCGGAATGTCGATCAGCACCCAGATCGACAGGCCGATCAGCTGGCTGTAGACAAAGTTGTGCCACAGCGTGCCGCCGGTCTGGAAGCCGTAGTTCAGGCTGATGGCAATCACCGAGTTCATGCACAGCACGAACAGCAGGTCGCGCCCGAGGATATTCAGGCGGGACGGGATGGCGGTGCAGGCGTGTGAGAAGCAGCGGTCCATGGCGTTCATGTTAGCGCGGCTTTCGCCATGCGCAATACGGCAAGTGACGGGACGGAGGCTCGGGGTGCGTCAGCCACCCTGCCCGGTCGCGTCGCCCGAACGCGCGGGTGCAGGCGCAGGCGCCGCGCTGCGGCCGGCCAGCGCGCGCCACCACTGCCCGGACAGGACATAGCGCGGAAAGGTGATCCACTGCTCGGCCAGGATACGCCCGGCGATATCGGCCGGCCCGGCAAACGGCTCGGGCGCGTGGGCTTCCAGCCGGTGGCCGCGCCCCTGCAGGGCCATCGACATGCCCATGCAAACCAGCCCCAGCGCGATCGCCGGCAGGTTCAGTCGCAGCAGGCCATAGACGCCCAGCACGGTGCCGGCCATGAACATCGGCACGGCAACGATATGCAGCAGCAGGTTGCGGGGATGCTGGTGGTTGCGGGCATAGCCGCGCCACTGCCGGCGCAGCAGCGGTTCGTCGTCGCGCATGATCGTCTCTCTCTCCCTTGCCCGGTCCTTGCCGACCGGCGGCCGCGCGCAAACTTTGCTGCGCTGCGGTACACGTGCGCTGCCGGCCGGGATGCCAGCGCGGGCACGTGCTGGGAATGTACCCCGCGGCGGAGGTGGGGGAAAGTCTCTTGCGACGAACGGCGGGCACGGGGTGCGAACGGCACCGTGCGGGTGCGGACGGCGTGTCCGCCGCCCCGCAAGGTGCCGCCGGCGCCGCGCGCCGCTCAGGCGGCCAGCGCCTGGCGGTCCTGCTCGGACAGCGCGCTGCTTACGGTATCGCGCGACAGGTGCGGCGCGAACATGTTGATGAAGGCGTGCGCATAGCCGCGCAGGTATGCGCCGCGGCGCACCGCCACGCTGGTGGTGTTGGGCGCGAACAGGTGGTCGGCCGAGATCCGCACCAGGCCGGAGTCCTTGCGCTCGTCATAGGCCATCGAAGCGATGATGCCGACGCCAAGGTCCAGTTCGGCATAGGTCTTGATCACATCCGCGTCCAGCGCCGTCAGCACGATCTCGGGCTGCAGGCCCGCCTCGGCAAAGGCGCTGTCGATCTTGCGGCGGCCGGTGAAGCCGGCGTCGTAGGTGATCAGCTGGAAACCCGCGACGTCCTCGAGCGTGGGCTCGGGCAGGCGCGTGAGCGGATGGTCCGGCGACACCACCAGCACGTGCTGCCAGCTGTAGGCCTCGAACGAGGTCAGGCCGGCCTCGGTCGCCAGCGCCTCGGTCGCAATGCCGATATCGGCCTGCCCGGTCAGCAGCAGCTCGACGATATGCGTGGGCGATGCTTCCTGCAGCGCCAGCGTCACATGCGGGTATTCGCGGCGGAAGGCCTGCACCACGCGTGGCAAGGCATAGCGCGCCTGCGTGTGGGTGGTGGCGACGGTAAGCCGGCCGGTGTGGCGGCCGGCGTATTCGTCGCCAGCCTGGCGCAGGTTCTCGGCCTCGAGCAGCAGGCGCTCGACGATGCGCACGATCTCGCGGCCGGGCTCGGTGAGCCCGGTCAGGCGCTTGCCGTAGCGCTCGAAGATCTCCACGCCCAGCTCCTCCTCCAGCTCGCGGATCTGGCGCGACACGCCGGGCTGCGAGGTATAGAGCGCGTTGGCGACCTCGGTCAGGTTGAACTGGCGGCGTACCGCCTCGCGGATCGAACGGAGTTGCTGGAAGTTCATCGTGCGGCCTCTTGTTCCTGGGTGGGGGCGGTGCCGTTGGCCTGCGTAAAGACGCGCAGCTGGCGCGGGCGCACGGCAAGCAGCTCGCCTTCGCGGAATCCCGCGTGGCGGAAGCGCTCGAGCGGCAGCGCCACCTCGATCACGTCCTGGTTGTCTTCCCGCTCGAGTTCGAGCTGCGCCACCGGACCCAGCGTCAGCGCGCGGCGCAGCGTGACGGCGATGCCGTCGGCGCCGGGCGCATAGCGCTCCAGGTCCAGGTCGTGCGGACGGACGTACGCGACGGCATCGCCGGCGGTCTCGTGGCCGCTGCCGACCACCGGCAGCACCGCCTCGCCGGTATGCAGCAGGCCGCCGCTCTCGCCCACTTCCAGCCGGCCATGGAACAGGTTCACGTTGCCGAGGAAGCCGAATACGAACGGCGTGGCCGGATGGTTGTAGACCGCCTCGGGCGAGCCGAACTGCTCGACGCGGCCACGGTTCATCAGCACCACCTGGTCGGCCACTTCCAGCGCCTCTTCCTGGTCGTGCGTGACGAACACGCTGGTCACGTGCAGCTCATCGTGCAGGCGCCGCAGCCAGCGGCGCAGTTCCTTGCGCACCTTGGCGTCGAGCGCGCCGAAGGGTTCGTCGAGCAGCAGCACGCGCGGCTCCACCGCCAGCGCGCGCGCCAGGGCGATGCGCTGGCGCTGGCCGCCCGACAGCTGCGCCGGGTAGCGGTCGGCGAGCCAGTCGAGCTGGACCAGGTCGAGCAGCGCATGCACCTTCTCGCGGATCTGCGCTTCGCTCGGGCGCTCGGCGCGCGGCTTCACGCGCAGGCCGAAGGCCACGTTCTCGAACACGCTCATGTGCTTGAACAGCGCGTAGTGCTGGAATACGAAGCCCACCTGGCGCTGGCGCACATGCTGGTCGGAGGCATCGCGCCCGGACAGCACGATCTGGCCCGCGTCGGCGCGCTCCAGGCCGGCGATGATGCGCAGCAGCGTGGTCTTGCCGCAACCGGACGGGCCCAGCAGCGCGGTCAGCTCGCCTTCGTCGAAATCGAGCGAGACATTGTCCAGCGCGACGAAATCGCCAAAGCGCTTCTCTACGTTCTTGACCTGGATGCTCATGATGCTTGTCCTTGCATTGAAGCCGGCAGGCTTGCCAGCGGCCGCTCCGGTGCAGCCTCTTCGGTTTCCTTGCGGGCGCGCCATTCCACCAGCGTCTTGATGCCGAGCGTCACCAGCGCCAGCAGCGTCAGCAGCGACGCCACCGCGAACGCGGCCGCGAAGTTGTACTCGTTGTAGAGGATCTCCACGTGCAGCGGCATGGTGTTGGTCAGCCCGCGGATATGGCCCGACACCACCGACACCGCGCCGAACTCGCCCATCGCCCGCGCATTGCACAGGATCACGCCGTACAGCAGGCCCCAGCGGATATTGGGCAGCGTGATATGGCGGAAGGTCTGCCAGCCCGACGCGCCCAGCACGATCGCGGCCTCTTCCTCTTCGCTGCCCTGCGCCTGCATCAGCGGGATCAGCTCGCGCGCCACGAAGGGGAAGGTGACGAAGATGGTGGCCAGCACGATGCCCGGCACCGCGAACATGATCTTGATGTCGTGCGCCTGCAGCCACGGACCCAGCCAGCCCTGCGCGCCGAACAGCAGCACATAGACCAGGCCCGAGATCACCGGCGACACCGAGAACGGCAGGTCGATCAGCGTGATCAGCAGGTTCTTGCCGCGGAAGTCGAACTTGGCGATGGCCCACGCCGCCGCCACGCCGAACACTACGTTCAGCGGCACGGCGATCGCCGCCACCGTCAGCGTGAGCTGGATCGCGGCCAGCGCGTCGGGCTCGACCAGCGCTTCCCAGTACGTCTGCACGCCCTTGCGCAAGGCTTCATAGAACACCGACGCCAGCGGCACGAACAGGAACAGCGTCAGGAACAGCACCGCCACCGCGATCAGCGTGTAGCGCACCCATGGCGCCTCGCCGGTGGCATCGAAGCGGTGATGGCCGCTGGCGCCGCCCTGCCCGCCCAGGCGTGCCGAAACAGATCCGGCCATCTCAGAACTCCTTGCCCGTAGCGGGCGCTTCAGCAGCCAGCGCGGCGCGCGCACCGGACTGGTGGCGGCGCGTCCAGGCCTGCAGCAGGTTGATCAGCAGCAGCAGCGCGAACGAGATCACCAGCATCACCACCGCCACCGCGGTGGCACCGGCGTAATCGTATTGCTCCAGCTTGGAATAGATCATCAGCGGCGCGATCTCGGACACCATCGGCATGTTGCCCGAGATGAATACCACCGAGCCGTATTCGCCGGTGGCGCGCGCGAAGGACAGCGCAAACCCCGTCAGCAGCGCCGGCAGGATGGCCGGCAGGATCACGCGGCGGAAGGTTTGCAGCCGGTTGGCGCCCAGGCTGGCCGCGGCTTCTTCCAGCTCCTGCTCGACGTCTTCGAGCACCGGCTGCACCGTGCGCACCACGAACGGCAGGCCGATAAAGGTCAGCGCCACCACCACGCCCAGCGGCGTGAACGCGACCTTGATGCCGAGCGGCTCCAGGTAGCGACCGATCCAGCCGTTGCCCGCGAACAGCGCGGTCAGCGCGATGCCGGCCACCGCGGTCGGCAGCGCGAACGGCAGGTCGACCAGCGCATCGATCAGGCGCTTGCCGACAAAGCGGTAGCGCACCAGCACCCACGCCACGATCAGCCCGAACACCGTATTGACGATAGCCGCGATCAGCGACGCGCCGAAGCTCAGCTGCAGCGATGCCAGCACGCGCGGCGCCGTGATCGAGGTCCAGAACGCGTCCCACGTCATCGTGAACGTCTTCAGGAACGTGGCCGACAGCGGCACCAGCACGATCAGCGTCAGGTAGAACAGCGTGAACCCGAGCGACAGGCCGAAGCCCGGCAGCACCGTGAAGCGCTGCCTGGACGGGTTGCGCGGCGCGCGCGCCGAATCGGACGCGCGGGGCGCCGCCGGCGGCGGCGTGTCCGCCAGGGAGATGGATGGAGGCATGTCGTCTCGTCTGTGAGCGGTGCGCTGCCAGGCCCGATGGCCCAGCGTCGCCCGCTGTCCTTTATGATGCCGGCGCCTATTGCGCCGGCCTACGAGACAGATTCTGCAGACCCGCCTTTATAAAAAGAACGAATCTTTATGAATTTTCTTAGACGGTTTAGATATAAGGGACCGTCGAGGCGACTTCGACGCCGGCCTCCCATGGGGTGGCTGAGGCACTTTGTGTGCCGGTGTCGCCGGCCTGTGTGATCCGCTGTACCAGCGTATCGAGCAGCGCGAGACCTTCCGGCCACTCGCCGAGGCCCGAATCGGCATTGATATGGCCCAGATGGCCCACGTCGACCAGTTCGCTGCCCCACAGCGTGCCCCACGAGAATGCGGTGCGCTGCGGCATCCACGGGTCGTTGCGGCTGGCCGCAAGTATGGTAGGGAACGGCAGGCGGTACGCGGGCAGCAAGGCCGCCACGCCGAACTTGTCCGGATCGGCCGGCGCCACCAGCAATGCCCCGGCGATGCCGACCGGGTCCAGCGCCGCCTGGCGCAGCGTGGCCAGGCAGCCGAAGCTGTGCGCCACCAGCACGGCGCCGCGCGCGGCCACGCGCCGGGCCCGCATCACGCCTTCGGAAACGCGCTCGGCCCACAGCGGCAGGCTCGGCCGCGACCAGTCATGCTGCTCCACCCGCTGCCAGTCCGGGAACTGCTGCTCCCAGCGGCTCTGCCAGTGCCCGGGGCCGCTGCCATGCAATCCCGGCACCGTCAGCACCTGCAGGTGGCGCGGAATCTCCAGCCGCGCGGCGCGGCGCGGCAAGGTCTTGTCCGAATGCGTCATACCGGCTCCTCGCTCAGTGCATGCGGCGTCGCGACATCAGGTGCCGCGCCGCCACGCCCATCCGCCGCGCGCAGCGCGGCCGCGCTGACCAGCCCGCCGGCAAAGGCACCCTGCCCCAGGCCGATGCCAGCGGCCTGCAGGCGCTCGATGCTCTCGGTGTCCTGCAGCCGGCGCCCGATCAGAGTGACGCCCGCGCTGGCCGCGCTGGCGCGCAGCCCGGACAGCTGGCGGTCGGTCCAGGTGCGGCGCATGTCCAGCTTGAGCCAGTCCGGCAGCGCATGCGCCATCAGCGCGCCCGCCTCGGCCGGATCCGAGGCCTGCAGGCTCACCGCGAAGCCATTGCGCCGGTAATTGCCCACCACATGCAGCAACAGCCCCAGATCGTCATTGGCGCTGGCCGGCACCTGGATCACAAAGCGCTCCAGCGGCAACCCCAGCGACTGCAGCGCGCGCCGGAAAGCCGCGCCGTGGTCGTCGGCCACGGCGGCCAGCAGCCGGTTGTGCACGTTCAGCACCAGCTTGTGCCCGCCGTCCGCCGCAAAGTAGTTGATGGCATGCAGCAGGCGCGAGAGCCGGTCAAGCGATACCAGCGTATGGTCGTCCGCGGCCATCGCGAACAGCTTCCATGCCGCCAGGCCGACGCCATCCTCGGCGTAGGTATGGATGGCGCCTTCATGCGCCACCACCTGCCGGTCCGCCAGCGTGACCAGCGGCTCGAACGCACTGGTCAGCGAGCAGTTAAAGAATTGGCCCTGCACCTGCCCGCGCGCATCGCGCCACAGTTGCCGGTCCGCCAGCGGCTGGCGCGGCAGCGATTCGAGATAGCGTTGGAGCGCAGACGCTGCGCCCGTCGGTTCATGCACGCCTGGCATGGTGATCCTTGGGTTGGCCGGGCCGCCGGGCCGGCGGTCTGGTTGGTGGTGGGCAAGCGCGATGGCTCGCGGCGCCTGCCTGCTCATGATAGGAGCCTGGCGGGCGCGGGCGTATGAAGATTAAAGACTGTCGATATGCGCCGGCCGGCACTGGGGCGCAAGCGTGGCCGCAGCGCCGGCTTGTCAGGCAGCCCAGCTCACATGCAGCGGCGCGGACGCTGCGGGCGCGCCAGCCTGCGCGCCAGCTTGCCCGGGCGCTGGCGGCGACGGCCGCATCACCCGCTGCAGCACCTCGGCCTCCAGTTGCGCAAAGCCCGCCGCGCCGCGTTCGCGCGGCCGCGCCAGCGCCACGCGCGTGTCCATGGCGATGCGGCCATCCTCGATCAGCACGATGCGGTCGGCCAGCGCCACCGCTTCGGCAACATCGTGCGTGACCAGCAGCGCGGTAAAACCCAGCCGGCGCCACAGCGATTCGATCAGCGCCTGCATTTCGATGCGCGTCAGCGCATCCAGCGCGCCCAGCGGCTCGTCGAGCAGCAACAGCTGCGGGTGGTGCACCAGCGCGCGGGCCAGCGCCACGCGCTGGCGCTGGCCGCCGGACAACCGTGCCGGCCAGGCCTGCGCGCGGTCGGCCAGGCCTACCTGCGCCAGCACCCGGGCGGCTTCGGCTCGGCGTGCGCGCGGCAGGCCCAGCGCCACGTTGTCCAGCACGCGCTTCCAGGGCAGCAGCCGCGCATCCTGGAACATCACGCGCACGTCGGCCGTCCGCGCGCGCCCCGCGGCGGCCGCCTCGCCATCGATGGCAATGCTGCCACCGTCGGCCGCTTCCAGCCCGGCCACCAGCCGCAGCAAGGTGCTCTTGCCGCAACCGCTGCGCCCGACGATGGCCAGGAACTCGCCCGGCGCGACGTCCAGCGCCACGTCGTGCAGCACGGTGCGGCCGTCGTAGCGCTTGACCACCTGGCTGACCCGCAGCGCGACGCCGCCCGCCGCAGCCTTGCCGGGCACCTCGGGCACCACGGCCGCTGCGGCCGCCTCCCGCCGCGCCAGGCCTGCTTCGAGTTCGGCCAGGGCCGCCTGTTCCACCGGATACATCTGCATCTCGCTCTCCTTGCCTTGATTGGTTGCCGGTGCCGCTCAGGCCGCGGCGTAGCCGGGGTGCCAGCGCAGCCAGTAACGCTCCAGCCCGCGCGACAGCCAGTCGGCCAGCTTGCCCAGCAGCGCATAGAGCAGGATGCCGACCAGCACCACGTCGGTTTGCAGGAACTCGCGCGCATTCATGGTCATGTAGCCGATGCCCGACTGCGCGGAGATGGTTTCCGCCACGATCAGCACCACCCACATCAGCCCCAGCGCGAAACGCACGCCCACCAGGATTCCCGGCAGCGCGCCGGGCAGGATCACCTCGCGATACAGCTGCCAGCCTGACAAGCCGTAGCTGCGCGCCATCTCCACCAGCCCCGCATCGACCGAGCGGATGCCGTGGTAGGTGTTCAGGTACACCGGGAAAAACACACCCAGCGAAACCAGGAACAGCTTGGCGCTCTCGTCGATGCCGAACCACAGGATCACCAGCGGGATCAGCGCCAGCGCCGGGATGTTGCGCACCATCTGCAGCGTGCTGTCGAGCAGCGTGGCGGCGGTGCGGAAGGTGCCCGTCAGCAGCCCCAGCAGCAGGCCCAGCCCGCCGCCGATGGCAAACCCCAGCAGCGCGCGCCAGGTGCTGACACCGACGTGCCGCCACAGTTCGCCCGAGCGCGCCAGCTCCCATGCGGCCTGCACCACGGCCAGCGGGGCCGGCAGCACGCGGCTGGACAGCCAGCCGTTCTGCGACGCCAGTTGCCACGCGACGATCAGCAGCACCGGCACGATCCACGGCGCCGCGGCGCGCCACAATGCCTGCGGCGCCTGGCGCGGCGGGGGCAATAGCGGAGCCGTCATGGTTGCGCCTCCTCTCAGCTTTGCGCGGCGCGGGGCACGATGCCCGTCGCCATGACTTCACCGAACGGCCCGGACAGCACCTTGCCCGGCAGGTTGTCGAACTTCGCGCGCACTGCGCGCGGCAGCAGCGGGAATACCAGTTCGGCAAAGCGGTAGGCTTCTTCGAGGTGCGGATAGCCGGACAGCACGAAGGTGTCGATGCCAAGCGCGGCGTATTCGCGCAGGCGCTCGGCCACGGTGGCCGGGTCGCCCACCAGCGCGGTGCCGGCGCCGCCCCGCACCAGGCCGACGCCAGCCCACAGGTTGGGGCTGATCTCCAGCGCTTCGCGCGTGCGGCGCGTGCCGCCCGCATGCAGCGCGGCCATGCGGCGCTGGCCTTCGGAATCCATGTTGGCGAACACAGCCTGCGCGCGTGCCACGGTGTCGTCGTCGAGCCGGCTGATCAGGTCCTCGGCCGCTGCCCAGGCGGCGGCATCGGTCTCGCGCACGATCACATGCAGCCGGATGCCGAACTTCACCGTGCGGCCATGGCGCGCCGCGTGGCGGCGCACGTCATCCAGCTTCTGCGCCACCGCCGCCGGCGGCTCGCCCCAGGTCAGGTAGGTATCGACCTGCTCGCCGGCCAGCGCATGCGCCGGCGCCGACGAACCGCCAAAGTAC
Source organism: Cupriavidus taiwanensis LMG 19424 (assembly GCF_000069785.1). Lineage (NCBI taxonomy): Bacteria > Pseudomonadati > Pseudomonadota > Betaproteobacteria > Burkholderiales > Burkholderiaceae > Cupriavidus > Cupriavidus taiwanensis. The sequence goes on from NC_010528.1 coordinate 1,880,399, forward strand.
ACCGGCGGATGCGGCCGCTGCAGCGGCGGGTAGAGCACGGTCGCGCCCTTCACGCTCAGGTGCTTGCCGTCGTAATCGACCTTGTCGCCGTCGTGGCTGGCCGCCAGCACCTGGCGCCAGATCCGCAGGAATTCGGCCGAGGCCTCGTAACGCGCGGCGTGGTCGAGGAACAGGCCGTCGCCCTCCAGCTCGGCGCGATCGCCACCGGTCACGAGGTTGATCAGCAGGCGGCCGTTCGAGATACGGTCGAAGGTCGCGGCCATGCGCGCGGCCAGGGTCGGGGCCATCAGGCCCGGGCGTACGGCGACGAGGAATTTCAGGCGCTGCGTGACCGCGGCCAGCGCCGAGGCGACCACCCACGGGTCTTCGCACGAGCGTCCGGTCGGGATCAGCACGCCTTCATAGCCGAGCGTGTCGGCGGCCACGGCGACCTGCCTGAGGTAGTCGAAACCGACCGCGCGCGCGCCTTCGGAAGTACCCAGGTAGCGGCTGTCGCCATGGGTGGGGATAAACCAGAAAACTTGCATGTCGTGCTCCTGTTCTGCTTCGCCGGCGTTATCGCCTGGCCTGCTGCTGCGGCGCGGCCCAGCGCGCTTCTGCCACCTTGACCGGTTTGGGAATCAGCTTCAGCGAATAAAAGGCATCGGCAATGCGCTGCTGCTCGGCCAGCACCTCGGCACTGACGGGGCGCGCGCCGTACGAGAAGCGCGAAACCGCAAGCGCGAGCACATCGGCCGGCAGCCCGGTTTCACCGGTCAGCACCGTGGTGGCCTCCTTCGGGTACTGTTGCGCCCAGGTGCCCAGCGTCGCCAATTCATCCAGGATCAGGCTGACGATCTCTGGCCGGGCCTGGGCATAGGGGCGCGACGCCAGGTAGAACTGGTGGTTGCTGACCACGTTCCTGCCGTCGGCACCGCGGCCATCGGCCAGCACGCGCGCGCCCAGCTGCTTCTCGGCGGCCGCGAGGAACGGATCCCAGATCACCCACGCATCGACCGCGCCGCGCTCGAAGGCGGCTCGCGCATCGGCCGGCGGCAGGTAGACCGGCTGGATCTCGCTGTAAGGGACGCCGGCCTGCTCCAGCTGGCGCACCAGCAGGTAATGCACGTTGGAGCCCTTGTTCAGCGCCACGCGCTTGCCGCGCAGGTCGGCCACCGAGCGCAGCGCCGAGCCCCTGGGCACGACGATGGCCTCGGCCACCGGTGCCGGCGGCTCGTTGCCGACATAGACCAGTTGCGCACCGGCGGCCTGAGCAAAGATCGGCGGCGCCTCGCCCACGGTGCCGAAGTCGATGGCGCCGACATTGAGCCCTTCAAGCAGTTGCGGCCCCGCCGGAAACTCGGTCCACCGGACGCTGATGCCTTGCGGCGCGAGGCGCTTCTCCAGCGTGCCGCGTGCCTTCAGCAGCGTCAGCGTGCCGTACTTCTGGTAGCCGATGCGCAGCACCTTGGGATCGATCTGGTTCGACTGTGCCTCGGCGCGGCCGGGCAGCAGCGCGTAGGCCAGGCCAGTGGCAAGCACCAGCGCGGCGGTAATGAGTCGGCGGCGCTGGCTTGCCGTGCGCAGCAGTTTGGTCGTTGTCATGTGAAGTCCTCCTTGGCCCGCGCCGATATGCTGCGGGCCGCGTTCGATGTCCGGGATGGTTGCGGCAGCACGCCGCCCTGCCGGCCCCGCGTGGCGGGTGGCATGGCGTCGCTGCCGTCGCGCCGGGCTGGCCGGCGCCGCTACAGTCAATCCATCAGTTCAGGCGGAACATCGCTCGGCCGCCGCGATCGCGGCGGCGCGTCGGGCATAGGCGCCGGGCACCACGTCGAGCGGCACCTCGATACGCGCGTGCGCCAGCGCGTCGCGCACGCGCAGCACGCCTTCATCCAGCCGCGCGCTCAGCGCGGCATCGAAGCGCGCGTGGCGCGCGCCGGCGGCCTCGACCGGCTCGATCTGCTGGTCCACCGCAAAGATGCCGGGAAGGATCTGGCGCGAGCCGAGCGCGGCCAGCACCGGCCGCAGCGCGTAGTCGATCGCCAGCGCATGCGCCAGGCTGCCGCCGGTGGCGATCGGCAGCACGATCTTGTCGCGCAGGCCGGTCTGCGGCAGCAGGTCCAGGAAGGCCTTGAGCAGGCCGCTGTAGGCGGCCTTGTACACCGGCGTGGCCAGTACCACCACCTGTGCCTCCGCCACGGCACGCGTGGCGCCATCGATGGCCGGGTCGTCCGTGCGCGCGGCCAGCAGCGGCCCGGCGGGAAGATCGCGCAGGTCGAGGTGGCGGGTGCGTTCGCCGGCAGCCTCGAGCGCCGTGCGCAGGTGCGCCAGCACGAGGCCGGAGCGGGACTGGGCCGACGGGCTGCCGGAGAGCGTCAGGATGGACATCGGGCTTCCTTGTTCTGTTGGACCGGCCAGCGCCGCGGCCGCCCCATGCGACCGCGGCGCCGGTTCCGGGTTTTAGTTCTTGCCGGGCTGGTAGATCTGGTCGAACGAACCGCCGTCGGCGAAGTGGGTCTTCTGCGCCTTCTGCCAGCCGCCAAACACCTCGTCGATGGTGAACAGCTTCACCTTCGGGAAATTGGCGGCGTACTTGGCCGCGACCTTCTGCGAGATCGGGCGGTAGTAGTTCTTCGCCGCGATCTCCTGCCCCTCGTCGGTGTACAGGAACTGCAGGTAGGCCTCGGCCGCCTTGCGCGTGCCCTTCTTGTCGACCACCTTGTCGACCACCGCCACCGGCGGCTCCGCCAGGATCGAGACCGACGGCGCGACGATGTCGAACTTGTCCGGCCCCAGCTCCTTGATCGCCAGGATGGCTTCGTTCTCCCACGCGATCAGCACATCGCCCAGCCCGCGCTCGACAAAGGTGGTGGTGGCGCCGCGCGCGCCCGAATCCAGCACCGGCACGTGCTTGAGCAGTTCGCCGACGAACTCGCGCGCCTTGGCATCGTTGCCGCCCGGCTGACGCAATGCATAGCCCCACGCCGCCAGGTAGTTCCAGCGTGCGCCGCCCGAGGTCTTGGGGTTGGGCGTTATCACCTGCACGCCGGGCTTGACCAGGTCGCCCCAGTCCTTGATGCCCTTGGGATTGCCCTTGCGCACCAGGAACACGATGGTCGAGGTGTACGGCGAAGCGTTGTGCGGCAGGCGCTTCTGCCAGTCCGGCTTGATCAGGCCCTTCTCGGCGATGGCGTCGATGTCGTAGCCCAGCGCCAGCGTGACCACGTCGGCGTCGAGCCCGTCGATGACCGAGCGTGCCTGCTTGCCCGAGCCGCCATGCGACTGGCGCACGCTCACGGTATCGCCACCCTGGGCCTTCCAGGCCTTGGCGAAGGCAGCGTTGACATCGACATACAGCTCGCGCGTCGGATCGTAGGAAACGTTCAGCAGGTTCGCAGCGCTCGCGGTCTGCGCCGCGCTCAGTGCCCCCAGGACAGCCAGGCCGATGGCCAGTTTGCGGATCATCTTGTGTTGCTCCCGTCAGTGTCGTGAATGGCGCCTTGCGCCTGTTTGCATGGCCGCCCTGGCGGGCCGGCTTGTGTCAGGAGCAAGACTACCGACCGGGCAATCCGAACGGAACGAAGGCTTTCGCCGATCCTTCGCCGTTTTCTGCATAAGATCCGGCGGAAATATGGGCATACCCGAGACAGGGTGCCCAGTGGCGCGCACGGCCCTGCGCCAAAGTGGCGCAAGCGACACGCCCAAAAGAAAACGCCCGCACCGGCAAACCGGTGCGGGCGAAGTTTCCATTCTGGAAACGGGTAGACAAGTCATGAAGAGCGCCCCCGCATCTCCATGACAGGGCAGATCTTATCGGGCCCGCCGCCGCGGCGGCTTGACCCATATCAAGTGCGCGGCAATCCCGTCAGCCGCCTTGCCGGCTCAGCAGGTCGGCCATCTCGTCGGCATGCTCTTCTTCCACAGCCAGGATCGATTCCATCAGCCGGCGCGACGTCGGGTCGCGCTCGCCCAAAAACTGGATGATCTCCCGGTAGCTGTCGATGGCAATACGCTCGGCCACCAGGTCTTCCTTGATCATGTCGGTCAGCGAGGTGCCGGCCACATACTCCGCGTGCGAGCGGCTGGTCAGGCCGTCCGGGGCAAAGTCAGGCTCGCCGCCCAGTTGCACGATGCGCTCGGCAATCTGGTCGGCATGGCCCTGCTCTTCATTCGAATGCGCCAGGAATTCATCGGCCACGCTCTTCGAGTTCGGCCCTTTGGCCATGAAGTAGTGGCGCCGGTAGCGCAACACGCAGACCAGTTCGGTAGCCAGCGCGTCGTTCAGCAACTTCAGCACGGTGTCGCGGTCGGCCGCATAGCCCGCGGTGACCGCCCCTTCGTCGATATGCTGGCGGGCACGCTCGCGCAGGGTCTTGACGTCTGTGAGGAAAGGCTTGTCGTTCATAAAGGGCTCCTGGGGGATGGGGCTGCGTGGGCGCAGCGCCTTGTGCGGAAACTCAACCCTTTTGCAACGCGAGAAGTGTGCCACTCGGCCAATGGGGCGGATCCTCGCCGCTTGCAACGATCGACATGGGCTCTTGGCGTGAAAAAATTGCACGGAGCCTACTGCCTTACACGCGGTGGAACATGACAGGGACACGCCAGACTGGAGCCCGCTTGGCCGCTACGCCACTGCTAATAGGTGCCACCGCAACTTGAGCCGAATATGACGCCATCCACACGCGCACGCGCGGTCGGGTTCGGACCGATGGCAAGCAGCACGCTGACGAGAATCGCCATGCAAGCCCATGACAGTCGCGTCCATATGCGGGTCTCCCTGGTCAAGGCGTCAAGCATCAACGGGATCATGCTAACGCCGGCAAGCAGAAGGGCGAGAACTATGATCTGGACACTCATGGCTGAGGAGGAAGGTGCGCGCGCTCGGTTTCTAAGCTTGACCAAACGAGGTTGGAGAAGACTCGAGGACACATAGCGCTTGCTCGATATCCGCCTGCAAGTCATCAACGCTCTCGAGCCCCACCGACAGGCGTACCAGACTCTCACGGATTCCCGCTCGGCTTCGTTCCTCTGGTGTCAGCCTTCCATGCGTTGTTGTTGCGGGATGAGTCACCATAGAGCGCGTGTCGCCAATATTGGTCGCGATCGAGATCAAGCGAAGCGCGTCGATAAAAGCCCAGGCGCTCTGGCGCGAGTCGCCGACCTCAAAACTCAGGACACCACCTGCGCCGCACTGTTGAGGCTCGGCCAGGCTGCGCTGGTGATGGAACTGGAAGCCACTGTAGTACACAGCCCCGACATCGCGCCGGTTTTTCAACCAGTTTGCAAGCTTCCGCGTGCTCCGTGCAATCGCCCCAACACGAAGCTCGAGCGTCTCAAGACCTTTCAACAATAGCCATGCATTCATGGCGCTCAGCGTTGGCCCAAGTGTCCTAGTCACAGCCCGCATTTCCTCCATCAGAACATGGGAGCCGGCCACAACACCCGCAACACAACGACCTTGCCCGTCGATGTACTTTCCGGCGGAATGAACGACCAGATCAGCGCCAAAGAGTAGAGGCTGCTGCAAAATCGGCGTGAGCATCGTATTGTCAACAGCCAGCAAGCCGCCGTGCGCGTGAACAAGGCCTGCAACCACCCGGATGTCCGCAACCTGCTGCAGTGGATTGGACGGCGTCTCCAGGAACGCAAGACTGGTTCTGTCGTCGATCGCGCCATACCATTGCGGCAGATCCGTCAAATCGACGGCGCGAACCTCGACGCCGAATTTTGCGAAGTAGCACCGAAAGGCCGCCAGCGTTGTGCCAAACACATCTCGTGAACAAACTACATTCACTCCGGACCGGAGTCTCGCATGAGCGATGGCGGCGATCGCCGCCATCCCTGATGAGAACGCCACTGCGTCTTCAGCCCCTTCCAATGCCGCGAGACGTCGCTCAAATGCACGGACGGTCGGATTGGTGAAACGGGAATACACGTTGCCGTAAGATGCGCCGCTGAATCGCGTTGCCGCGTCTGCTGCCGATTCGAACACATATGCGGACGTCAACGCAATCGGCTCGCAGAAGGATTCGGAGAGATCCTGAAACTGAGCGACTCTTACCGCCTGTGTCATGGAACTATTCATGATCGTCTGGCTTGGTCAGCCCTTGACATCGAGATTCGGTCTGGCCTGTCGTATTGGCCGGTCAGAACTGCGGGGAAATCGATCGCTACCACGTAGGCCGAACCACGAGCATGTGGCAGAGATTAGCGTAAGCAAGGTGAGCGCCATAATGGCGTGCAAGTAGCTGCGATTTGATTCAAAGGACCAAGCTCCGAGCTGCACAGTCAGAAACGCACCGAGCTGGTGAACAAGAAAAAGCAGGCCAAACACTTTACCTTTGATCTGGCTGCCATACCGCTCGAAGCAGAACATGGATGTCAGGACAACCGTTCCGAGATAGCTCGCGCCGAAGAGTATTGCAAACGGCACGATGCCCAGCCAGGGCGCAAGGAGAAGGAGCATCGCCAGCGACCGCATCGCATAGAAGAGCGCAAGCAACCGGTGCTTGTTGAATCGCATGGCAAGCATTCCTGAGGCGATCCCGCTCAGCAGTTCAAGCACGCCCAGGGCGCTCATGGCAAAGGCCATCTCAAACCTTGGCACTCCCTGATCCTGCCAGTGCGGCAGTAGATGAACATCAATGAACGCCATCGTCGCGCCACAGCCGAAGAATCCGGCGGCAAGGACGTAAAAAACTGCGTCGTGCCGCACCACCGACCAAGCGCTCGCATGCTTTGTGGGAACCTCAGCGCTGACCGCGGCGGCAGAAGAGGGTTCCCATCGCGAAGCCAACCACAACGTAATGGCTATAGGTAACGCAAGCACGACGCCGACTGCAGCAAATACGGTTATCCAGCTTGCCTGCGGCTGCAACCATATCCACATGGGAGAGAGTACGATGAAGCCAATCGCGGTGCCATTGGTCACCACCGCGTACGCCAGACCCTTCTTTTTCTCTTCAAAGAGACGATCCACGAGAATACCCATGGGCACGAAAGTCATTGCCGCGAGGCCGAACGCGCCCACGACACCGAAGGCCAGGCTAAAAAACACAATCGACTGATGCCAGACCGCCACACTCAGCAAGGCGGCACCCGCCCCGAACGCGCCAATGGCGGACGTACGCAATGGCCCGACACGATCGCTCAGCGCCCCCACCAGAGGGGACATGAACCCGGTAGCCAGCATGAACAATCCACCCGACCAAGCGAACTGCGCACGTCCTCGCCCGTAGTGCTCCGCCAACTGGACAAAGTAGACCTGGTAGATTCCCTTTATCGCAGTGGAGGCAAACATCACGGCGAAGCCAATGGCGATCAGCAACGAAATGATGGTGCGGGAACTCTTGTGTCCGTCCATATTAGCGTCCACTCCCGCGAGCCGTCATGCCCGGCGCCTTCTGGCAATTCGCCGAGTAAATGTTTTCATACATGCCGTAGAACAGCTTACACGTATGGTCAACGGCAAACAGCGCCTCTTCCTGCATCCTGGCTGTCGTGCATAACTCGGAGACTAGGTTCAGACCCTGCTCGACATGCCCGACATCCTCAGCTTGATGGACAGAGAAGAACCGCAGGTCGTGATCCGTGAGGCCATACACTTTGCCGAATAGTTCATGACGGGCCTCCCCCGCTTTCGTTTCGAGATTCTGTCCCTCGCTCGCAATCATGACCGCCGCTGCACCGATGTGGTACTTCGCAGGATCGTGCACTGCGTCGAGCCGGTAGTTGATCAGCGCACTGGTAGCGGGCAAGGGACGCTCGGCATCACGCTCGACATCGCCGATACCAATCGCGCGCAAGAAGTCCTGCATGAGGGCAACATGATTGTCGCTTCTGGAGAGGCGCCCTGTTTCCTCCTCATACATATTGATCAAGAGCGCACGCTTGAATTTTGGGATCGGGCAATAGAAGAAGAGATGCTCAACGTAATGCAGGAAGTTCTTGGTCAACTGATATCCCTGAAGCGCCGTGGCCTTTAGCAGGGGCAGGTTTGGCTTCAGCGGATCAAAGATTTCCGCGAAGATGGGGTGACCAAGAGTCAGATTGCTGTTCAGGACGTGACGAAGCTCTTCCTTAAAATTCTCTCTCTTAATCATGTTAAGACGACTCCATTGATGAACTATCTTGGAAGACATGCTTTCGCAACGAACAGACGGGTTGCACAAGAAAGTGTCCGCGATAAACCTCATCGCCTACACGTGCATAGTCATCGAGTACACCATATGACTTGAATCCAAATCGCTGCCACAGTAGATGTGCCCGGCTTCCTGCGCGTACATCGAGAACCAGCTGATCGATCCCAAGCGATTCCGCTTTCAGAACGATTTCCCGGAAAGCGTGCGGAATGATGTTCTGGCCACGGTAGTCCGGATGAACGACTCCTTTGGAAAGTTCAGCGCGATGGCGGCAGTTCGGCATAGGGTTGCGAGTCATCATGCAGAAGAACACCAGGTTGCTGCCGTCAATCCCGACCAAAGCCAGGGTTTGGCCTTTTGCAATTCGATAGCTCAACTCGGCGATGAAGGCTTCTGCTTCGTCGATCGACATGCGCTCTGCATAGCCCAGCGTGGCACCTTCCAAAGTCGTTCCTTCAACAAGATCGACGATGCGATGAGCCTCCACATCGGCGAGAGCGGAAAGCCATTTGAGATGAACCTGGTGTTTCACAGTGAGTCTTTACGTCTTTTTGATGACTGCAAGCCTAAGCCGGTGCCTTGCGGCCAGCCAGCAAATGACTGGCCAGCGTTAGCAAATATCTGGCCATATCCAGTCAGCTATAGAATTCCCGTTCCGACCGCTCGAAGAAGCGAGAATCCTGTCAGCGCCCCGTCAATCGGAATCGACGCCACATGAGATCCGCCTACCTACTCGTACTGCCTGGCGTTCATATGCTGGACCTGGCCGGCCCGCTGCAGGTCCTCTCTACCGTCTCGGAGCTGGGTATCGGTCAGCTTTCCGTTCGCTGCATCGGCCCCCATGCGAATGTGCAGGCCTTTCAGGGAGTGGCGCTGGGCCGAATCGAGGCATTGCCTGCGCGCGTCAATGGCCAGGACCTAGTGGTGGTGATCGGAAGCAAGCTGCAGACTTCATTGATGGCATCGCAGCCCTGGCGTGATGCCGCTGCGTGGCTGCGCCGCATGTTCACGGGAAGTAAGACCCCTGATACGACGATTGCCGCGGTCTGCACCGGCGCCTTTCTGCTGGGTGACGCGGGACTGCTCGACGGCCGGCTGTGCACCACGCATCATGCCTTCGTCCGTCGGCTGCGCGCGCGCCTGCCGCATGCGTCGGTGGTCGACAACCGGGTCTTCGTCTGCGATGACAATGTCTGGACCTCCGCGGGAGTCGCATCCGGTATCGACATGGCGCTGAGGCTGGTAGCGGAGATATTTGGCGATGAGGCCGCCATTCGTGTAGCGCACGAGAATGTCGTGCCGTTCCGGCGTTTCAGCGATGACCCGCGACTCGATCCGCAGTATCAGTCTCGCTCGCATGGCAACCAATTGATCCATGCCGTCCAGGATGCCATCTCGCGAAACCTGGAGGCTTCCGTCTCCGACCCCCGCTTTGCCCAAGGCTTTGCGATCAGCGTCCGGCATCTTTCCCGGATGTTTCTCGAAGAAACGGGGCTGACCCCAAAGCAGTACCAGCTTGCGCTGCGCATGGCACGCGCAAGGAAGCTGCTGACGGCTTCAAGCCTGTCCGTGGAAGCAATCTCGTCGAAGTCCGGATTCAGCAGCGTTCAGGCCTTCCGTAGTTGCTGGGACAAGATTGAAACCATGCCCCCGAGCCAGTACCGGAAAGCCAATTCGACCAGAAGGACTTGATCTCACCAGGTCATGAGGCTTACACCCCAATAAAGAAAAAGCCCCCGCGCTATTGCGCAGGGGCTTGAGTGCGATCGGCCGCCTCGATGGCTCCCCTCCCGGCTACGGAAGGGAAGCAAACGGCTTTGTGAGCGCTGTGAGCAGCCTCAGTCCAGCTTCCGCCCGAACGTGAACTCGCCGTCGGCATAATCCACTGGCACCACATCCTTGGCCGCGAACTTGCCTTCGAGGATGGCCCGCGCCACCGGGTTCTCGATCTGCTGCTGGATCGCGCGCTTCAGCGGACGTGCCCCGAACACCGGGTCGTAGCCGGCGCTGGCGATCTTCTCCAGCGCATGGTCGCTGACCTCCAGCGTCATGTCCATGCGGGCCAGGCGGGCCTGCAGGCGCTGCAGCTGGATGCGCGCGATGGACTCGATGTTCTTCTGGTCGAGCGCGTGGAACACCACCACTTCATCGATCCGGTTGAGGAACTCGGGCCGGAAATGCGTGCGCACTTCCTGCCAGACCGCGCCCTTGATCGCTTCCTGCGGCTCGCCAGCCATCGACTGGATGATCTGCGAACCGAGGTTCGACGTCATCACGATCACCGTGTTCTTGAAGTCCACGGTGCGTCCCTGGCCATCGGTCAGGCGGCCGTCGTCGAGCACCTGCAGCAGCACGTTGAAGACGTCCGGGTGGGCCTTCTCGACTTCGTCGAGCAGCACCACGCTGTACGGCTTGCGGCGCACGGCCTCGGTCAGGTAGCCGCCTTCCTCGTAGCCCACGTATCCCGGCGGCGCGCCGATCAGGCGGCTGACGCTGTGCTTCTCCATGAATTCGCTCATGTCGATGCGGATCAGGTGCTCTTCCGAATCGAACATGAACTCGGCCAGCGCCTTGCACAGCTCGGTCTTGCCGACGCCGGTCGGGCCCAGGAACAGGAACGAGCCATAGGGCTTGTTCTCGTCCGCCAGCCCGGCGCGCGAACGGCGGATCGCATCGGACACCAGCCGCACGGCCTCGTCCTGGCCGACCACGCGAGCATGCAGGCGCTCCTCCATCTTCAGCAACTTCTCGCGCTCGCCCTGCATCATCTTCGACACCGGGATGCCGGTCGCCCGGCTCACCACTTCGGCGATTTCCTCGGCGCCCACCTGCGTGCGCAGCAGCTTGTTGGGCTGCTTCTGCTCGCTGGCTTCGGCATCGGTCGCGGCCTTGAGCTTGCCTTCCAGTCCCGGCAGCTTGCCGTACTGCAGCTCGGCCACCTTGTCGAGCTTGCCTTCGCGCTGCAGTTTCGCGATCTCCAGCTTGACCTTCTCGATCTCTTCCTTCAGCGCGGCCGTGCCCTGCGCGGCGCCCTTCTCGGCCTTCCAGATCTCGTCGAGGTCGGCGTATTCCTTCTCCAGGCGCGCGATCTCCTGCTCGATCAGGTCAAGGCGCTTGAGCGAAGCCTCGTCGGTCTCCTTCTTGACCGCTTCGCGCTCGATCTTGAGCTGGATGGTGCGGCGCTCGAGCTTGTCCATCGCCTCCGGCTTGGAGTCGATTTCCATCTTGATGCGCGCGGCGGCCTCGTCGATCAGGTCGATGGCCTTGTCGGGCAGGAAGCGGTCGGTGATATAGCGATGCGACAGCTCCGCCGCGGCGACGATGGCCGGGTCGGTGATTTCCACGCCGTGGTGCAGCTCATACTTCTCCTGCAGGCCGCGCAGGATGGCGATGGTGGCTTCCACGGTGGGCTCGTCGACCAGCACCTTCTGGAAGCGGCGCTCCAGCGCGGCATCCTTCTCGATGTACTTGCGGTACTCGTCCAGCGTGGTCGCGCCGATGCAGTGCAGCTCGCCGCGCGCCAGCGCCGGCTTGAGCATGTTGCCCGCGTCGATCGCGCCCTCGGCCTTGCCGGCGCCCACCATGGTATGGATCTCGTCGATGAAGACGATGGTCTGGCCTTCGTCCTTGGCGACGTCGTTCAGCACGGCCTTCAGGCGTTCCTCGAACTCGCCGCGGTACTTGGCGCCGGCCAGCAGCCCCGCCATGTCGAGCACCAGCACGCGCTTGTTCTTCAGGCTCTCGGGCACTTCGCCATTGACGATGCGCTGCGCCAGCCCTTCGACGATCGCGGTCTTGCCCACGCCCGGCTCGCCGATCAGCACCGGGTTGTTCTTGGTGCGGCGCTGCAGGATCTGGATCGCGCGGCGGATCTCGTCGTCGCGGCCGATCACGGGGTCGAGCTTGCCGATGCGGGCGCGCTCGGTCAGGTCGATGGTGTACTTCTTCAGCGCCTCGCGCTGGCCCTCGGCCTCGGCGCTGTTGACGGATTCGCCGCCGCGCACGGCCTGGATGGCCGATTCGAGCGACTTGCGGTTCAGGCCGTTCTCGCGCGCGATGCGCCCGGCGTCACCCTTGTCGTCGGACACGGCCAGCAGGAACAGCTCGCTGGCGATGAACTGGTCGCCGCGCTTGAGCGCTTCTTTCTCGGTGGCGTTGAGCAGGTTGACCAGGTCGCGGCCGATCTGGACCTCGTTGGTGCCCTGCACCTGCGGCAGGCGCTTGATGGCGGCGTCCAGCGCCGTCTGCAGGCCCTGCACGTTGACGCCGGCGCGTGCGAGCAGCGCCTTGGCAGCACCGTCGTCCTGCGACAGCAGTGCGCGCAGCACGTGCTGCGGGTCGATGTATTGGTTGTCGTTGGCCAGGGCCAGGCTTTGCGCTTCAGCCAGCGCTTCCTGGAACCGGGTGGTCAGCTTGTCAAGACGCATAGGATTCCTCTCTCGGATAGGTCGTGTCCCGATGCGGGGGCGTTGCCGCCGGCCTGCTTGCCGGCGCGCCCGTATGCCCTGCCGGACACTCGATGTCATACCGAAAGATAAGGCTTGGCCGTGACATTTCAAGGCCGCTTTCGGCGCGATATCGCGCCCGTCCGGCGTGACACCGCCCGGACGCGCTGCGCAGGCGGCATGTGATGTCCGAGATACGCGCCGGCTAGGCGGCGCGGTCGGCGCCCTTGTCGGCCAGGTTGCGCACCAGCACCAGCGACTCGCCCTGCACCACCACCCGGCCGTCCGCGCCTGTGACCACGCTGGCCAGGTTGACCAGGTCCTTGTCGGCGCGCAGCCGTACGATGCGCACGCGGGCGGTCAGCGGCTCATCCAGCCGGGCCGGCGCGCACAGCCGCAACGACTGCTTCATCCAGCCCGTACCGCGCCCGGGCAGCCGGGTGCCGAGCAGGTCCGAGAACATGCCTGCCAGCAGCGGCAACGGCACCACCGGGCCAGCGAAGCCCCGCGCGCGGGCGAAGCCGGCATCGGCGTGGAACGGGTTGGCATCGCCGGTGAGCGCCACGTACTCGTCCAGGTCAGCCGGGGTGAAGGCCCGCGCCGCGGCCGCCTGCTGGCCCGGACGCAGGCCGTACAAGGCCGCGTCACCGTGTTGCGCGGCGGGGTCCGCTCCGGCTGGCTGGCTGGCCAGTGCGGCGGGACTCGCGTCCACCAGCCAGCGTGATTCGCCGGCCGCCGTCACCCGCGGCGCGTGCCCGGGCCCGGCCGCGCTGCTCACCGTGGTGGCATAGGCGGCCAGACCAGCCGGCGCCGGCTGGGCCGACAGCGCCACCTGCACTGCATCGCCAACGAACGCAGGCGCGGGGAACATCAGCGACTGCGCCACCGGCAAGGCCGGCCCCGGCAGTTGCCGCATGCTATGCGCGCACAGCAGCGAGAACAGGAACATGCCGTGCGCCACCGTGGCACCGAAATGCGTGCCACGGGCGAAGGCCGGATCGCAGTGGATCGGGTTATCGTCGCGCGACAGCGCGGCGAAGCGGTCGAAATCGCGCTGCGACAGCACGCGCGGCGGGTTGTCGTGCATCAGTCTGGCACCTGTACGGTATTGGCATTGACGGTGATGGCATTGCCCGGTGCCGGCACGGCCGCGAACGGCGGCACGTTGGACGACAGCAGCGCCGGCGCCGGCGTGTTGAGGGTGCCGCCACGTGGCGTGGTCCGCACCACCTGCGACGGCGGCAGCGCCTTGCCCGTGGTCAGGTTGTCGTAGACCGCGTCGAGGGCCCGGTTCAGGTAGACGTGCAGCGGCACGTAGCGGTTGCTGTAGCCGGGCACCACGCCGATGAAGGCATCGAAATGCTGGGCGTTCTCGACCTCCACGTAGGACAGCTTGCTGGTCACGCCTTCCCGCTGGCGGTTCAGGCCCAGGTAGGGGCGCGAGGTATGGTTGACCGGCAGCAGCGCGTCGCTGCGCCCATGCACGATCAACGCCGGCTTGCCGCGCAGGTTGCCATTGCGCAGCGTCAGCGCCTGGCCGGCCTGCAGCGCAAGCGCCGCCGCATCGGATCCGGTCAGCAGGTTGCGCAGACAGCTGGCGCCGTCGTAGTTCAGGTCGGCGCGCTGGGTCGAAGCGGACACGGACGGCAGGTTCAGGTACGGCCCATGCTGCGGATCGCGGTCGTTGATCAGCTGGACCGGCGCCTGCGGCGGAATGCCATTGCCGGTCGCATACATCGACGCCAGCGCGGCCGGCGCGATCGCCGCCGGCTTCAGGTCCGTCAGCGTGGCGGCAAAGCTGTAGCCGCACAGCCGGTCGGTCACGCTGGCCCGCGCATAGGCGTTGGCGTAGGTGACGGAGATCGCGGCCGCCACGTCGAACGCGGCCAGCGACGGGTGCAGGTCGTCCGATTCCGCCTCCCAGCCCGCGGCACGCAGTGCCTGCAGCGCGCTGGCGCTCTGCTGGTCCGTGTTCGCGCCGGTGACCAGCCCTTTCTCGGCCAGCGTCTGGCAGCGCGCGGCGAAGAACGGCGCCATGGTGGGGTTGGCGTAGAACGGCGCCTGCGTCAGCGCGGTGGCGCGGCCGGCGCAGTGCTGCAGCAGGTTGGCCGTGGTGGTGTAGTCGTACAGCGTCAGGCCCGAAGCCGCCACCTGTGACGCGCCCCGCCGCACCACGATGCCGGTGTTGGGCGGCATGTTCAGGTTGGGCTCGGCCACCGCCACGCCGTCGATCAGGCCGCCGGCATCCTGCTCCGCGGCTGCCACGGCGGCGCCGCCGCCATTGGACACGCTCGATGCAATCACCAGCACCTTGTCCTGGCCCAGCGTGCGCTGGCGCGTGCCGTTGGCCGACACGGCGCCGAAGCGGTCATTGATGGCCCACAGCGCAAACTCCACCGCCTGCAGCGTGAACTTGCCCCAGTCTTTCTCCGGGTTGCGCTGCGAATGCGCGTGCTTGAA
The DNA here is from genome assembly GCF_000069785.1 of Cupriavidus taiwanensis LMG 19424. NCBI lineage: Bacteria > Pseudomonadati > Pseudomonadota > Betaproteobacteria > Burkholderiales > Burkholderiaceae > Cupriavidus > Cupriavidus taiwanensis. The sequence goes on from NC_010528.1 coordinate 1,895,424, forward strand.
CGCCAGCCGGTGCGGATTGGCGGCAGTGAATTCCGCCAGCGCGGTGGCGCCGGCGGGCGCGGCGAAGTGCGCATTTTTGCCGGCGGCGGCGCGCGTGGTGCGGGTGCCGTCGATCAGCGGCACGGTGTCGGTATCGAGGTCATGCGGCGCCGCGCCGGTGCCCTTGTCGGTATAGGCCACCGCGCAGCCGCGCTTCAGGCCCCATTCACCGGTTCCGATGGCGCCATACACGCCGCGCGAGCCCGACGAGGTCGCGGTGATCAGGCACGGCCGGGCAGTGTTGAACGAGGCCGGAATCTGCACCAGCATGGTCACGTTCTGCTGGCCCGAACCGTCGTCGGAGTACGCCACGTATTCCACGCCCGCCACCTTGCCCTCCGAACCGGTGACATTGCCCTGCGCATCGACGTTGGGGCCGTACAGGGAGCCGTAGCCCCCGCCAGCGCTGGTGTCGACGATGGCGCGATAGTTGGTATAGATGGCATAGCGCCGCAGCTCGGCCGCGGTAGGCGCGGCCGGATTGAGCGGCAGTGGCGCCGTGCTGCTGGCCAGCCCGTCCTTGCCGAGCCCCGCGGTCAGCAGGTCGTCGGAGGCGCCGTCGTAGCTGTTGATGGTGACTGCGCCGATATAGGCCGGCTTGGTATTGGGATTGCCGCCGTTGCCGTTGTTGTCGTCGCCCGATCCGCATGCGGCCAGCATCGATGCCGCCGCCGCCAACGCCGTGAGCCTGAGGCCGCGGAGCCGCGGCGAGTGCTGCGTGAACTGCATGGGATCCTCCTTATGCCGCCCCGTGCCGGGGCCGTCGAGATGTACGTCAATGAAAGACTGCACTGCGACCGCGAACATCGGGGACAACATCAAACGAGGGGACTGGTGCGCGCCTCAGCCACTGTTGCCGGCCAGGCCGGCACGCAGCTTGTGCTTTTCGACCTTGCCGGATGGCGTGCGCGGCAATGCATCGACAAAGCGCACGTGGCGCGGCACCTTGTAGCCGGCAAGGTGCGCCCTGCAATGGGCGACCACGGCATCGGCATCCAGCACGCTCCCCGGGCGCAACACCACCAGCGCCATGCCGACCTCGCCCCAGCGCGCGTCCGGCATGCCGATCACCGCGGCCTCGGCCACCTCCGGCAGCTGGAACAGCACGTTCTCGACCTCGGCCGGATACACGTTCTCTCCGCCCGAGATAAACATGTCCTTGGCGCGGTCGACGATGTAGTAGTCACCGTCTGCGTCGAAATAAGCGATGTCGCCCGAATGCAGCCAGCCGTCGCGCAGCGCCTGAGCGGTGGCCTCGGGCAGGTTCCAGTAGCCCGGCGTCACGCCCGGCCCCTTGATCAGCAACTCGCCGCGCTCGCCGGGGCCCACGTCGGCGCCGAGCGGATCGACGATGCGGGTCAGCATCGATCCCACCGGCTTGCCGATGCTGCCGAGCTTGCGGCGCGCGGTGTCCTCGTCGCAAACGAAGACCGTGGGGCCGGTTTCGGTCATGCCGAAGCCGAAGCGGATGGTCACGCCCTTGGCCAGGTAAGCCTCCAGCAATGGCCGGGGCACCGGCGAACCGCCCGCCGCCATATTGCGCACGCCGGACAGGTCCGTGTGCGCGAAGCGCGGATGCTGGCTCAGGAACAGGTACACCGCCGGCACCGCGAAGAACATCGTGATGCCCGCGCCGCTGCCGCGGTCGAGCCGGCTCAGGACCGCCTGCGGCTCGAACTGCCGCAGGATGTGCACGGTGCCGCCGGCGTGCAGCACCGGGTTGGCGTACAGGTTCAGCCCCCCGGTATGGAAGAACGGCAGCACATTGAGGAACACGTCGTCGCGCGTGATCTGGTTGGCCAGCATCGCGTTGACGGCATTGAAGAAGACCATGCCGTAGGTCTGGATCACGCCCTTGGGCTTGCCCGTGGTACCGGAGGTGTACAGCAAGTGCCAGATTTCGTTCTCGTCGCGGCACGGCATCTCGATGATGCGCCCGGATGCGGCGTCGAGCACGGCTTCATATTCGGTCCAGCCGGCGGGCACGTCGGCGGCTTCGTCATCCGCCAGGTGCAGCACCGCGCGCAACGGCAGGGCGCGCGCCAGTTCCGCCGCCACGCCCAGGAAACCGTCGCCCGCCACCAGCACTTGCGGCGTGCAGTCCTGCAGGATCGGCAGCAGTTCGGCCACAGGCAGGCGCCAGTTCAGGCAGACCATCACCATGCCCGCCTTGGCGCAGCCATACAGCATCTCGAGATAGTCCGAGCTGTTGTGCGCCAGCACCGCCACGCGCGTTCCCGGTGCCAGCCGCAGATGGTCGCGCAGGTATTCGGCAAAGCGGCTGGCGCGCTCGTCGACATGGCGATAGGTCACGTGGCGGCCGCTCTCCACGTCCACCAGCGCCACCTTGTCGGGGAAATGCTGCGCGTTCCGGTGCAGCCAGTCGATCACGTACATGGGCTAGCCTCCGCTCAGCTGGCGATGTCCTGGACCGGCCCGCTGCCGCGCAGCCGCCCCACCACGCCTTGCGGGAAATAATAGACGCTCAGCACGAACAGCAGGCCCAGCCAAAGCAGCCAGCGGTCCGGATGCAGCAGTGCGGACAGCAGCGGCAGCGCCGCGGTGCCGTCGCTGGCCAGCTTCATCACGTCCTGCAGGTAGGTCTGCGCCACCAGGAACAGCACGGTGCCGATCACCGCGCCGTAAAGCGTGCCCATGCCGCCGATCACCACGATCAGCAGGATGTCGACCATGATCTCGAACGACAGCGAGGTGTCGGGCCCGTTGTAGCGCAACCAGACTGCCATCAGCACGCCCGCCAGCGTGGCGAACATGGCCGACAGCACGGTCGACACCGTGCGGTACACCACGGTACGGTAGCCGATCGCCTCGGCGCGGAAGTCGTTCTCGCGGATCGCCTGCAGCACCCGGCCGAACGGCGAGTTGACGATGCGCAGCAGCGCCAGGAACAGCACCAGCGCGCCGGCGAACACAAGGTAGTAGCTGAGCAGCTTGCCGCTCAGCGGCACGCCCAGCCATTCGGCGTCGCTCAGCATGAAGCCGGGACGCAGCACCTCGGGCACCTTGAAGGTCAGCCCGTCCTCGCCGCCGGTCCACTCCGACAGCTGCGAGACCAGCGTGGCGAAAGCAGTGGCCACCGCCAGCGTGATCATGGCGAAGAAGATCGCCCGCACCCGCAGCGAGAACAGCCCGATCAGCAAGGCCAGCAGCGCCGACACCGCCAGCGCGCCGGCCGTGCCGGCCAGCAACGCGCCCCAGCCCGGTTCCATGCGCGACATGGCAATGGCCACGCCATAGCCGCCGATGCCGAAGAACATGGTGTGGGCGAACGAGACGATGCCGGTATAGCCCAGCAGCAGGTCGTAGCTCGCCACCAGCACCACGAAGATGCAGATCTTGGCCGCCATGTTCAGCGCGCGCGCACCGGGGAACGCAAACGGCGCGCACGCCAGCGCCACCAGGATCAGCAGCAGCAGCGCCGTCAGCACGCGGCTGCGCGGCAGGTCGCCGGAAAGAAGTCGGATCATGGTCGTTGCCCTCAGCGCCGCGCCACCGGAAACAGCCCTTGCGGGCGCCACAGCAGGATCAGCATCATCAGCAGGATGTTGGAGAACAGCGCAACCTTTGGGAACAGGAAACCGGTGTAGTTCGCCATCAGCCCTACCAGCAGTGCCCCGACAAAGCAGCCGGTGGTTGAGCCCAGTCCGCCGATGATGATCACGATGAAGATCAGCACATTGACCTGCGCGCCGATCGCCGCCGTGATGTTCTGCTGGTACAGCCCCCACAGCACCCCGCCCAGCCCTGCCAGCGCCGCCCCGGCGACGAACACGCCGACAAACAGGCGGCGCACCCGGTAGCCCAGCGCCTCGACCATCTCGCGGTTCTCCACCCCGGCGCGGATCAGCAGGCCGATGCGGGTACGGTTGAGCAGCAGCAACATGGCAATGAAGATCACCAGCCCCAGCGCCATCGCGATCAGCCGGTATTTTTCGATTGCCGCGTCGCCCAGCAGCACCGCGCCGCGGAACGTGGTGGGCACCTGCAGCGCAATGGTTTCCGGGCCCCAAATCGCCTTGATCAGCTGCTCGGCGATAATCATGCCGCCCATCGTGATCAGGATCTGCTTGAGGTGCTGGCCGTAGACCGGACGCACCACCACGCGTTCGAAGAAGAGCCCGACCGCGCCGGCCGCCACCATCGCCGCGGCGATCGCCAGGGCAAAGACCGACAGATTCAGCGCCAGGCTGTCGGCCTCGACCCAGCCAGCCAGCGGCAGCAGCACCGACGCCGCGACATAGGCGCCCAGCGCGATAAAGGCGCCATGGCCGAAGTTGAGCACGTCCATCAGGCCGAACACCAGCGTCAGTCCGGACGACACCACGAAGATGATCATCCCCATCGCCAGGCCGGCAATGGTCAGCGTCAGCCAGGTCGACGGGCTGCCGACCAGCGGAAAGGCCAGCAGCATCAGCAAGGGCGCGAGCGCCAGCGGGGTCCAGTCGAGACGGACGCCGGGCGGTGCGGCCGGGGTTGCGGCCGGCAAGGTGGTGGATGAAGTCGTCATGTGTCTGTTCGTGCTGATTGTGTGCTGCCTTGGGCGCCAACCTGCGCAACTGCAAAGGCCTACTGGTGCGCCGCCAGCGACAACCCCAGCAGCTGCTGCTGCAATGCCTCGTCCTCCGCCAGCGCCGCCATCGTCCCGGTATGCACCGTACGGCCATCGTCCATCACCGCCACCGTATCCCCCACCGACTTCGCCATATGGAAGTTCTGCTCCACCAGCAGGATCGACACCTCGGTCTGCTTCAGTTCGCGGAACACATGGATCATGTTCTGGATGATCGCCGGCGCCAGGCCCTTGGTCGGCTCGTCGACAATCAGCAGCTGGCGCGGCTCGATGATGGCGCGCGCCACCGACAGCATCTGCTTCTGCCCGCCCGACAGCACGCCGGCGCGCTGGTGCCAGAACGTCTTCAGCGCCGGGAACATGCGGAACACCCAGTCCAGCCGGCGTTCGTCGATGGCGCCGGTGCGGGCGGCCAGGCGCATGTTCTCGGCCACGGTCAGGTCGGAGAACACGCTCATGTTCTCAGGCACGTAGGCAATGCCGGCCTGCGCGATTGCCGGCGTGCTGTGGCGCGTGATGTCGGCGCCGTCGAAGCTGACGGTGCCGGCGCTGGCCTGCCACAGGCCCATGATGGTGCGCAGCGTGGTGGTCTTGCCGGCGCCGTTGCGCCCCAGCAGCATGGTCACGCCGCCGCGCGGCACGGCGAAGCTCACGCCGTGCAGGATGTGGTACGGGCCGATATGCGTCTGCACGCCCTGCAGCCGCAGGATCGGCTCCGCCGCGTTTGCCTCAGCCATGGCTGCCCTCCTCTTCCGGCAGGCCCAGGTAAGCCTGCTGCACCACCGGCGACGCGATCACCTCGGCCGGGTCGCCGTCGGCCACCAGCGTGCCGTTGTGCAGCACGATGATGCGGTCGGCCAGCGAGCGCACCACGTCCATCTTGTGCTCGACCAGCAGCACGGTCTTGCTGCGGTCCTGCCGGATCTCGCGGATCAGGTCCAGGATCACCGGCACTTCGTCGACGCTCATGCCCGCGGTGGGCTCGTCGAACATGAACACGCGCGGCTGCAGTGCGAGCAGGATGCCGACCTCCAGCTTGCGCTGGTCGCCGTGCGGCAGCGACGCCACTGCCAGGTGGCGCTTGCCGGCCAGCGCCACGCGATCGAGGATGGCCATGGCCTGCGCCTGCAGGTCGCGGTGGCGCGACCACATCGAGAACAGGTCGATACCGCGCTGCTGCCGCGCCTGCACCGCCAGCCGCACGTTCTCCAGCACCGACAGCTGCGGGAACAGGCTGGTCAGCTGGAAGGCGCGGCCGATCCCGCGCCGGGTCTTCTGCGACACCGGCAGGCGCGTCACGTCCTCGCCATCGAGCAGGATCTGCCCGGCGCCAGGCGTCAGCTGCCCCGAAATCAGGTTGAAATACGTAGTCTTGCCGGCGCCGTTGGGGCCGACGATGCAGGTCAGCTCGCCGGGCCGGAACGCGCACGACACCGCATTGACGGCGACGTGGCCGCCAAAGCGGATGGTGAGGCCGCGCGTTTCCAGCAGCGGCCGCGCCGCCGAGGCCGCCGTGCCCGCGGGCTGGCCCGCCGGCTGTGACGGCGCCGGCGCGGCCCGCGCGAAAGTGGCTGGCGTGTCCATCAGCGGTGGTTGCGCACGGGCACGTTCATTTCCTCGGGCTTGATCTCGCGCACGAGCTCCGGCACGCCCCAGGCGAAGGCCGGATCGACCTTGATCTTGAAGTGGTACATCGACTGCATCGCCTGGTGGTCTTCCTTGCGGAAGGTCATCCTGCCCTTGGGCGTGTCGAACGACATCCCTTCCATCGCCGCGATCAGCTTGTCGGTGCCGGTGTCGCCCTGCGTCTTCTTCAGCGCTTCCACCAGCGCGATGCCCGCGCTCATGCCGCCGGCGGTGAAGAAGTCGGGCGGTGCCTTGAACTTGCTGTAGTGGTTGGACACCAGCCACTCGTTGGCCTTGTTCTTGGGAATGCCGAAGTAGTAGTACGTGGCCCCTTCCATGCCCGGGAAGTTCTTGTAGCTGGCCATCGCGGGCAGGATGTTGCCGCCGGTGGCGATTTCGATGCCGTAGCGCTTGGGATCCAGGTCGGCGATCTTGAACGGGTTGCCGGCGCCGGCCCAGATGATGAAGATCACCTTGCGGCCGGGCTTGTCCTTGAGCGAATCGAACAGCCGCTGCGCGCCCGCGGTAAAGTCGGTGGTATTGGTCGGCAAGTATTCCTCATGCACGATCTTCGCGTGCTTGAGCGCGCCCTTGAAGGCCTTGACGCCGTCGCGGCCGAAGGCATAGTCCTGCGCCAGCGTGGCGATCTGCACCCCCGGCTTGTCCAGCGCCACGGCATTGGAAATCGCGTCCTGCGACGAATTGCGGCCGGTGCGGAAGATATAGCGGTTCCACTTGTCGCCGGTGATGGAGTCGGCCACCGCGGGCTCGACCAGCAGCACCTTCTTGTATTCCTCGGCCACCGGCAGCATCGCCAGCGCCGTGCCCGATGAGGTCGGGCCCACCGCGATGTCGGCGCGGTCGTCGCTGTAGGCCGCGGCCAGCTGCGCCTTGGCCACGTCCGGCTTGCCCTGGGTGTCTTTCTCAATCACCACCAGCTTGTTGCCGTTGACGGTCATGGTGCCGTTGGTGGCGTATTCCAGGCCCATCATCAGGCCGGTCTGGGTCTGCTTGGCATAGGCCTCGAGCGCGCCGGTCTTGTCATAGACGTGCGCGATGCGGATGTCCTTGGCCAGCGCGGCGCCGGCGCCGAGCAGCGCGGCGGCCATGACCAGGGCGCGTAGGGCGTGGGGGTTGCGGTGCATTGCGGTCTCCTGGGTTCGGTCTCGTTTGTGTTTGTAGGGATGAAACCTGCTGCAACTGCTGGGCATGCCGGCTGGCGGCGCATGCGGGCCGGTACTGCGCAATCGGGCCTATCGCGTCTGGCGCGGCTGCAGGCCGTGCGCGATCAGGTCGAAAGCAGTGTCGACCACCTTCTCCATCGACGGTGGACGCTTCCAGCGCGCATAGCGCATGCCGAGAAAATTGCTGATGCCGATCAGGCACCAGGCGCGCACCTCGGCATCGCCGGGAACGATCTCGCCCTGCTCTTCGGCGCGGGTCAGGCGCCGGCTGTAGAGCTCGGCGAAGACCTGGAAATAGCTGCTGTAGATGGTCTCGTCGACCGAGTAAGAATCCAGCACGATCCGGTACAGGTTCTTGTGGCGGGAAACGAAGGAGAGAAATGCCTTCAGGCCCAGGCGCTCGGCCTCCATCTGGGTTTCCGCGGCGGCAACGTGCTTGCGCAGGTGCGCGCGCACAAGCTCCAGCATGTGGCCGACCAGCGCGCGGAAGATGTCTTCCTTGTCCTTGAAGTACAGGTAGAAGGTGCCCATCGCCACCTTGGCTTCCTGCGTGATCTCGGAGATCGACGCGGCGTAGTAGCCCTTCTCGCCGAACACCTTCTCGGCGGCACGCAGCAGCGCTTCGCGTGTCTTCTGCCCGCGCGCGGTCTTGGGCGGGCCCATGCCGCCGGCGGGACCGGTGGCGTCGACGTCGGCTATGCCGGTGTCGCCAGTCTGGGTGGTGGACATCTTGTCTCCGGTGGCGCTGCGCGCCTTGTCTTGGAAATGCCGACCGCTGCCTGTATTGCCGGCGCCGACAGCTGCCTCCTCACACCTGCCGTCGCCCGGAACCGACATTCAGGCAAAACCTGATATCTGATTCATGTTTCATCGTATAAATTGCGGAGCAGGGATGTCAATAGGGAGCACCCTCACCCCCAGGCGGCATTCCGAGCCGCTCTTGCCCATCCCGCCACCCGAGACACGCCGTTGGACGCTTCCGATCCGCTACCCGCCAGTCCCGCCGCGCCGCCGTTTGAGGTCCATCCGGCGTGCGACGCCCTGCCCGGCTGGCGCGAAGCCGGCCAGGGACGGCCCCTGCTGCTGCTGCATGGCTGGTCGGTCAACGGCGCCGCTTTTGACGGACAACGCGCGCTGGCGCTGGCCGGCTTCCGCGTGATCGCCCCGGATCACGCCGGCCACGGCCTGTCGCGGCATCGCGCCGGCGCGACCGTGGCGGCGCTCGCGCGCGACGTGGCCGCGTTGATCGGGCACCTGGGACTGGCTGACGTGGTGGTGGCTGGCTGGTCGATGGGCGCGCTGGTGGCCTGGGCCTTGCTGCGCGACCAGCCGCAACTGCCGCTCGCGGCGATCGGCAGCATCGACATGACGCCCCGGATGGCCACCGGCCCGGGCTGGCCACATGGGCTGCACGGCCACTACGACATGGCGCACGCCCGGCAGATGGCAGGCCGCGTGCGCGCCGACTGGCCCCGGCTGGCGCCATCGGTGGCATCGGGCTTGTGGGCGGCGGGGACGTGCCCGGACGCGGCAGCGACGCAGCGCATCGCGCACATGGCGCAGCAGTGCGATGCCGCGGCGCTGGCCAGCTTGTGGGAAGACATGGCGCGGCAGGATTTCCGCGACACGCTGCGCGGGGCGCGCCTGCCGCTGTTCCACCTGTACGGCGAGGCCAGCCGCCTGTATGCGCCGTCGGTGGGTATCGCCACGCACGACCTGCAGCCCGCGGCGGGGTTCAGCGTGGTGGCCGGGTCCGGCCACAGCCCGCATATGGAGCAGGCACAGGCTTTCAATGCCGCACTGCTCGCGCTGGTCCGGAACGCCGATCAGGCCAGCATGCGGTAGGTCCAGAGACCCAGTGCGGTCAGCAGCAATGATCCGCCGAGATGCAGCAGCAAGTGCATCGCCGCCCAGCCGTAGTCACCGGCGATCAGGTTCGCCACGACTTCGCTCGAAAAGGTCGAGAACGTGGTCAGGCCGCCGAGGAAGCCGGTGATGGCCAGCAGGCGCCATTCCGGCGGCAGCCCGGCATGGGTATCGAAGAAGCCGACCGCCAGCCCGATCAGGTAGCCGCCCAGCAGGTTGGCCGCGAGCGTGCCGTACGGCATCGCCGGGTTGATGGCATTCCACAGCACCGAGAAGCCCCAGCGCAGCCAGGCCCCCGCCGCGGCGCCTACGCCGACGGCGACAAACCCCAACGGCCCCATCAGCGCTGGTCCTCGCCGCTGGCGTTGATCGACTGGATGCCCCAGCGCTTCAGCGCGTCTTCATCGGTTACCCGGGCATCGACCCAGCGCGCGCCCTCCGGCGTTTCTTCCTTCTTCCAGAACGGCGCTTCGGACTTGAGGTAGTCCATGATGAATTCGCAAGCCGCGAACGCATTGCCCCGATGCTTCGACGCGACCGCGACCAGCACGATCTGGTCCAGCGGCAGCAGCGGGCCGACGCGATGGATGATGGTGACGCCCAGCAGCTCCCAGCGTGCGCACGCCGCCGCCTCGATCTGCGCCAGCGCCTTCTCGGTCATGCCCGGGTAGTGCTCCAGCTCCATCGCGCTGACGGCACTGCCCTCGCTGACGTCGCGCACGGTGCCGATAAAGCTGGCCACGGCGCCGACCTGCGGATTGCCGGCGCGCAGCGCCGCGACTTCCGCGCCGAGATCGAAATCCTCACGCTGCACCCTGACGCTCATGTCAGCCTCCGGTCACGGGGGGAAAAAACGCGACTTCGCAGCCATCCGCCAGCGCGGTATCGGCGCGCGCCACGGCGTGGTCGACCGCCATGCGCAGCGCGCGGCCCTCGGCCAGGGTCTCGGCCCAGGCGCCGCCGCGCTGGCGCAGCCACTGGCGCAGCGCGCCGACGGTGCGCACCTCCGGCGGCACCTCGGCGCGCTCGGCGGACACGCCCAATTGTTCGCGCACGCTGGCAAAGAATCGGAGTTCGATAATCATCGCTGCCTTCTGCATCAGGTCATGCCGGCCGACTACGCGAGCAGGCCGTCAAACGGAATGAACTGCACGGTATCGCCGCGCGCGATCGCCTGGTTGGGCGGATTGTCGATCAGGCCGTCGCCCCAGACCGTCGAGGTCAGCACGCCCGAGCTCTGGTTGGGGAACAGGTCGAGCCCGCCCTCGGCGTTGAGCCGCGCGCGCAGGAACTCGTTGCGGCGGTCGCCCTTCTTCAGCTCGAAATCGGCGCGCAGCGGCAAGCGCCGCGGCGCCACGTCGGCCACGCCCTGCAAGCGCAGGATAAACGGGCGCACGAACAGCAGGAACGTCACGAAGCTGGACACCGGGTTACCCGGAAGCCCCAGGAAAAACGCCGGCTCGCTGCCGTTGCCGACCTGCCCGAACGCCAGCGGCTTGCCGGGCTTGATCGCGATCTGCCACATGTCGAGGCGGCCTTCGGCTTCGACGGCGGGCTTGATATGGTCTTCCTCGCCGACCGAGACGCCGCCCGAGGTAATGATCACGTCATGCCCCTGCGCCGCACGGCGCAGCGTCTCGCGCGTGGCGGCCAGCGTATCGGGAACGATGCCGAAGTCGCTGACCTCGCAGCCGAGGTTTTCCAGCAGGCCGCGCAGCGTGAAGCGGTTGGAGTTGTAGATGGCGCCCGGCTTGAGGGGCTCGCCCGGCATGGCAAGCTCGTCGCCGGTGAAGAACACCGCGACGCGCACGCGGCGTACCACGTCGAGCTTCGCCTGGCCGACCGACGCGGCCAGCCCGAGCGCCTGTGGCGTCAGCCGCGTGCCGGCGGGAAGGATCACGCTGCCGGCTTCGATGTCCTCGCCCGCGCGCCGCACCCATTCGCCGGACTGCGGCACATGATTGACGATCACATCCTCGCCCTCGGCCGTGCATTGCTCCTGCATCACCACGGCATCGGCGCCGGGCGGGATCAGCCCGCCGGTGAAGATGCGCGCCGCGGTACCGGGCTCCAGCGCCGTGCCGACATGGCCCGCGGGAATCCGTTGCGACACGCGCAGCCGGGTGCCGGCAGCCGGCACATCGGCGGCGCGCAAAGCGTAGCCATCCATCGAGGTATTGTCGGCCGGCGGCACGCGCAGCGTGCTCGTCACCGGCGCGGCCAGCACGCGGCCGTTGGCGGCCAGCGTGTCGATGGATTCCGCCTGCGCCAGCGGACGGGCGGCGCCAAGCAGCGCGTCGAGCGCCTGGGCCAGGGTCAGCATCGGGGGACGGGAGGGTGCTGCGGCTTGGGTCATGGTGCGATGTGGGAAAGGGTTGGCCCACGAAAAACGGCCCGCGCATTGCCCGCGCCCGCGCGCGGGGCTGGCAATCCGGGGGCCGGAGATCGGGCCCGCAGCCTGATTGTAGCGAGTTGGCCCGGACCCGGCACGCGGCGGCGCCGCAGCCATGTCCGCGCCTGCGCGCGCTTACAGGCCGGTGTGGCGGGCGATATAGGCCTTGACCTGCGCGGCGTCGGCCGGCATGACCTCGAAGCGCTGCGGCAGGCTTTCGATGCCCTCGAACTTCGCCGGGCGCTCCGGCTCGTGGCCCAGCGCCTCGCGGATGGTGTCGGCGAACTTGGCGGGCAGCGCGGTTTCCAGCACCACCATAGGCACGCCGGCGCGGAGGTGCTCGCGCGCCACCTTGATGCCGTCGGCGGTATGGGTATCGATGGTGATGCCATAGCGCGACGACAGGTCGCGGATGGTCGCCAGCCGGTCCTGGTGCGTACTGCGGCCCGAGACAAAGCCGAACTGGCGGATGCGGTCGAATTCCGGCGTGCCCGACAGGTCGAAGCCGCCCTTTTCCTCCACGTCGCGGAACAGTGCCGCCAGCTTGCCGGCGTCCTGGCCCAGCAGGTCGAACACGAAGCGCTCGAAGTTCGAGGCCTTGGAGATGTCCATGCTGGGGCTGGAGGTGTGGTAAGTCTCGGCCGACTTGCGCACGCGGTAGGCACCGGTGCGGAAGAACTCGTCGAGCACGTCGTTCTCGTTGGTGGCCACCACCAGCTTGTCGATCGGCAGGCCCATCATGCGCGCGATATGGCCGGCGCAGACGTTGCCGAAGTTGCCCGACGGCACGCAGAACGAGACCTTCTGGCCGGGACCGTCGGTTGCCAGCAGCCAGCCCTTGAAGTAGTACACCACCTGGGCCACCACGCGTGCCCAGTTGATCGAGTTGACCGTGCCGATCTTCTGGCGCGCCTTGAAGGCGTGGTCGTTCGAGACCGCCTTGACGATGTCCTGGGCGTCGTCAAACACGCCGTCGATGGCGATGTTGAAGATGTTCGGGTCCTGCAGGCTGAACATCTGCGCGGTCTGGAACGCGCTCATCTTGCGGTGCGGGCTCAGCATGAACACGCGGATGCCGCGCTTGCCGCGCATCGCGTATTCGGCAGCGCTGCCGGTGTCGCCGGAGGTGGCGCCGAGGATGTTCAGCTCCTGGCCGGCACGGGCGAGCGCGTACTCGAACAGGTTGCCGAGCAGCTGCATCGCCATGTCCTTGAACGCCAGCGTCGGGCCATTGGACAGGCTCAGCAGCTGCAACTTCGTGCCACCCTCCTCGCCCAGCGTGCGCAGCGGCGTGATGTCGGCGGTGTTGTCGCCCTCGCGCGCGTTGCAGTACACCTCCGGCGTATAGGTCTTGCGCGTCAGCGCGCGCAGGTCCTCGGCCGGAATGTCGTCGCAGAACTTGCGCAGGATCTCGTAGGCCAGGTCGGCATACGGCAGCTTGCGCCACGCTTCCAGCTCGTCGGCGGTGACCTGCGGATACTGCGCGGGCAGGTACAGGCCGCCGTCCGGCGCCAGGCCGCCCAGCAAGATCTCGGAAAACGATTGCGGCATCTCGTGGCCGCGGGTCGACTGGTATTTCATGACAATGGTCCGGTCCGGCCCTTAGTTCAGTTCTTCCATGCGCAGGCGCGTCACCGCGGACAGCACCGTGGGCAGTGCCTCGATCTTCGCGATGGCGGCGTTGACGTGCTTCTCGCGCGTGATGTGGGTCAGGATGATGATGTCGGTCTGCGGCTCGCCTTCGCGCGATTCCTTCTGCAGCATGGCGTCGATCGAGATGCCGCCTTCGGCCAGGATGCGCGTGATCTCGGCCAGCACGCCAGTCTCGTCGGACACGCGCATGCGCAGGTAGTACGAGCTGTTGATTTCTTCGATCGGCAGCACCGGCACGCTCGACAGCTCGTCGGGCTGGAATGCCAGGTGCGGCACGCGGTGCTCGGGGTCGGCGGTGTGCAGGCGGGTCACGTCGACCAGGTCGGCGATCACCGCCGAGGCGGTCGGCTCGGCGCCGGCGCCCTTGCCGTAGTACAGCGTGGCACCGACAGCGTCGCCCTGCACCAGCACCGCATTCATCGCGCCTTCCACATTGGCGATCAGGCGGGTGGCCGGCACCAGCGTCGGATGCACGCGCAGCTCCACGCCGTCGTCGCGGCGGCGCGTGATGCCCAGCAGCTTGATGCGGTAGCCCAGTTCCTCGGCGTACTTGATGTCGGTGGCCGACAGCTTCGTGATGCCTTCAACGTGTGCCTTGTCGAACTGCACCGGCATGCCGAACGCGATCGCGCTCATCAGCGTGACCTTGTGCGCGGCGTCGACACCCTCGATGTCGAAGGTCGGGTCGGCCTCGGCGTAGCCCAGCTGCTGCGCTTCCTTCAGGACCACGTCGAAATCGAGGCCCTTGTCGCGCATCTCGGACAGGATGAAGTTGGTGGTGCCGTTGATGATGCCGGCGATCCACTGGATGCGGTTGGCGGTCAGGCCTTCGCGCAGCGCCTTGATGATGGGGATGCCACCGGCGACCGCGGCCTCGAAGGCAACGATCACGCCCTTCTTGCGCGCGGCTTCGAAAATCTCGTTGCCATGCACGGCCAGCAGCGCCTTGTTGGCGGTAACCACGTGCTTGCCGTTCTCGATCGCCTTGAGCACCAGTTCGCGCGCGATGCCGTAGCCGCCGATCAGTTCGACGACGATGTCGATGTCCGGACGCGTCACCACCTGGTGTGCGTCGCTGACGATCTCCACTTCCCCGTTGGTCAGTTCGCGCGCGCGTTCGGTGTTGAGATCGGCCACCACGGCAATCTCGATGCCGCGGCCGGCGCGGCGACGAATTTCTTCCTGATTGCGCTTGAGCACGTTGAACGTGCCGCTACCGACGGTACCGATGCCGAGCAGGCCAACTTTGATGGGGTTCATGGACAATCTTCTGAGTTGCTAAGGATGGGTTGCGGCACGGCGGCCGGATCAGGCCGCTGCCTTGCCGTGGCGTTTTCGGTAAGCCTCGAGGAAGCGCGCGATGCGGCCGATGGCCTCGCGCAGGTCTTCCTCGTGCGGCAGGAACACGATGCGGAAATGGTCAGGCCGGGCCCAGTTGAAGCCGGAGCCCTGCACCAGCAGCACCTTGGACTCCTGCAGCAGTTCATAGATGAACTCCTGGTCGTCCTGCACCGGGTACATCGACAGGTCCAGCTTCGGGAACAGGTACAGCGCCGCCTTGGGCTTGACGCAGGTCACGCCCGGGATCGCGGTGATCAGTTCGTAGGCCAGGTCGCGCTGGCGGCGCAGGCGCCCGCCTTCGGCGACCAGGTCGTTGATGCTCTGGTAGCCGCCCAGCGCGGTCTGGATCGCCCACTGGCCCGGCACGTTGGCGCACAGGCGCATCGACGACAGCATGTTCAGGCCTTCGATGTAGTCGATGGCCGGGCGCTTGTCGCCGGACACCACCATCCAGCCGGCGCGGTAGCCGCACGAGCGGTAGTTCTTCGACAAGCCGTTGAAGGTCACCGTCAGCACGTCGGTAGACAGCGACGCGATCGAGGTATGGGTGTTGCCGTCGTACAGGACCTTGTCGTAGATCTCGTCGGCGAAGATGATCAGGCCATGCTCGCGCGCGATCGCGACGATCTCGAGCAGCAGTTCATCGGAATACAGCGCCCCGGTGGGGTTGTTCGGGTTGATGATGACGATGGCCTTGGTATGCGGCGTGATGCGCGCGCGGATATCGGCCGGATCGGGCATCCATTCGTTGGCCTCGTCGCAAATATAGTGCACCGGCGTGCCGCCCGACAGGCTGACCGCGGCGGTCCACAGCGGGTAGTCCGGCGCCGGCACCAGCACTTCGTCGCCGGTATTGAGCAGCGCATTGACCGCCATCACGATCAGTTCGGAGGCGCCGTTGCCCACATAGATATCGTCCAGGCCGACGCCTTCGATATTTTTTTGCTGGGTATAGTGCATGATCGCCTTGCGCGCGGCGAAAATGCCCTTCGAATCAGAATAACCTGCCGAATTCGGCAGGTTTCGCATCATGTCCTGCTGGATTTCTTCCGGCGCATCGAAGCCGAACACGGCCAGGTTGCCGATATTCAGCTTGATGATCTTGTGCCCTTCTTCCTCCATCTGCTTGGCCTTCTCCAGCACCGGCCCGCGGATGTCGTAGCAAACATTATTGAGTTTGTTGGATTTCTGGATGGGTTTCACGGCGATGTCGGGCAAGCGTGGCGTGCCGCGTCGGCGGCACCGGACTGGGAATCGGGGCGATCTGACAGAATCTGAAAGAATGCGGAGGCGCCGTCCGCTGCGATGCAACGCAAACGTGGCAGACAGGGAGGCAAAAGCTATAATTTATCGGATTATGACAGACTTCGGCAGGGATTCTTGCATTGCAGCGTGCGCCGTCCGCGCGCACCGCAGCCGCCTGCCCGCTGTCAACCTTCCATGGCCCGCCCGGCCCGTCGGCTCTCCGCTCCGCGGACCCGCCGGCCAGGCTGCGCCGGCCACCGCCGAGATCCCCAAGTGAAACTCCACGCCGACCAGCCCCAGTCGCTCAACACCGTCACGGCCTACGGGCCCGGGTATATCGAAATCAACCTCGTGCGCCACACCAACTCGGTGCTGGTCATGCCGGAGGGCGAAGTCCGGCCCTGGCCGGTCGACCGCTTCGAAGACCTCGAATCCGCCCACTTCGAGCAACTGGCCGAACTCGGACCCGAAGTGGTGCTGCTCGGTACCGGCTCGCGGTTGCGCTTTCCGCACCCGCGCCTGACCGCATCGCTGGCGCGCCGCCATGTCGGCGTCGACGCCATGGACATGCAGGCGGCGTGCCGCACCTACAACATCCTGATGGCCGAGGGCCGCAAGGTGGCGGCGGTGCTGCTGCTGGAACCCGAGGCCGCCTGACGCGCCCGCAGGAAAAGTTGAGCCAGCGCCACGCTTGAAGTCCGCGGCAGGCGCCCCAATCTGTTCGCGCTGAGGCGGCAGCCCCTGTCCCGATTCCAACGATCTCACCGATCTCCTGCCCCTCCCCCAAGGAGCCACAAGCATGACCGTCAGTCTCAACAAGGCCATCCCCGACTTCAGCGCGCCCATGACCGGCGACGCCACCTTCCGCCTGGCCGACTACCGCGGCAAGACGGTGGTGCTGTATTTCTATCCGAAGGACAACACGCCGGGCTGCACCACGGAGGCGATGAACTTCCGCGACCAGTACGAGGATTTCGAGAAGGCCGGCGTGCAGGTATTCGGCATCTCGCGCGACAGCCTGCGCTCGCACGAGAACTTCAAGGCCAAGCTCGAACTGCCGTTCGAACTGATCTCCGATGCCGACGAAAATGTGTGCACATTGTTCGATGTCATCAAGATGAAAAAGCTGTATGGCAAGGAGCACCGCGGCATCGAGCGCAGCACCTTTGTCATCGACGGCAAGGGCATCCTGCGACACGAGCTGCGCGGCATCAAGGTGCCCAACCACGTGGACGAAGTCCTGGAGATCGTGCGCGGCCTCTGAAGCCTCGCCGCAGCGCCGGCATTGCCCGTAACGGATTCGATCCGGACGCACCGTGGCAAACGTTGGGAAACCCAATTGCCAAACCCAAAGCCTTCGGATACATTGGCCCGTAATGAGTTCAGATTCCGGATGCCACGCTGTTTCGACTCCCCGGCCCAGGCGCTTCCCGCCACAGGCCGGTAGCGGACCTGCCATGTCGGCAGTCCGCCAAAGAGCCGCCAACCCTGTTCCGCAGGCATGGCGGCTTTTTTGTTTGCAGCCGTGTCCGGGCTCATGCCCGTCCGCGCCGGGTGCCTCGCGCATGCATGCCCCGGCCCGGGTCCGTCGCGCCGTCCCGAACACGCCGGCGTCAGCCGGCGTCTCGCGGCACCACGGACCGGACATTCCCGCCCCCTTCTTGTCCCCCTGAAAGGAAAGCCAAGCATGCCGCTGCCTACCATGCCCGCCAAGCCTGCCCAATTGCTGGACCCGAGCGAGTTTGCTCCGGTTTCCGCGGTGCCTAAGGCCAAAGCCGCCACACAGGGCAAGAAACCTGTGCCGGCGCTCGAGCGTGTGGCATTGCTGGAAACCGGCGACACACAGGCGCCTGAAGTCAAGGCCCGCGCCGCCGGCGGCACCCGCGCCCGCAGCACCGAGACGCCGGCGGTATCGACGCCGGCCGTTACCGCCGCGCCGGTGAGCCTGGTCAAGCCGTCGACCGGCACCACGCGCCGCGCGCGCAAGGCCGAAGGCCCGAGCAAGCTGTTCGTGCTCGACACCAACGTGCTGATGCACGACCCGGCCTCGCTGTTCCGCTTCGAGGAGCACGACATCTATCTGCCGATGATGACGCTCGAAGAACTGGACAACCACAAGAAGGGCATGAGCGAAGTCGCGCGCAACGCGCGCATGGTCAGCCGCACGCTCGATTCGCTGGTGGGCGGCACCGACGGCGTGCTCGACGAAGGCCTGCCGCTGGCACGTCTGGGCAATCGCGACGCGCAGGGCAAGCTGTTTTTCCAGACGCGCCTGAACGACATCAAGCTGCCCGAAGGCCTGCCGCAGGGCAAGGCCGACAACCAGATCCTGGGCGTGGTCAGCGCGCTGCAGCAGCAATACCCCGAGCGCCAGGTCGTGCTGGTGTCGAAAGACATCAACATGCGCATCAAGGCGCGCGCGCTGGGCCTGCCGGCCGAGGATTACTTCAATGACCAGGTCCTGGAAGACAAGGACCTGCTCTACGCAGGCGTGATGCAGCTGCCCGGCGACTTCTGGGCCAAGCATGGCAAGGGCGTCGAAAGCTGGCAGGATCCCAAGTCCGGCGCCATGTTCTACCGGCTCACCGGACCGCTGGTGCCGTCGTTCCTGGTCAACCAGTTCGTCTACCTGGAACCGGTCGATGGCAGCCTGCCGCTCTATGCGCAGGTCAAGGAGATCAACGGCAAGACCGCGCTGCTGCAGACCCTGAAGGACTACACGCATCACAAGAACAACGTGTGGAGCGTGACCGCGCGCAACCGCGAGCAAAACTTCGCCCTGAACCTGCTGATGAACCCGGACATCGACTTCGTCACGCTGCTGGGCCAGGCCGGCACCGGCAAGACGCTGCTGGCGCTCGCCGCCGGGTTGGAGCAGGTGCTGGACCAGAAGCTCTACAACGAGATCATCGTCACCCGCGCGACCGTGCCGGTGGGCGAGGACATCGGCTTCCTGCCGGGCACCGAGGAAGAGAAGATGCAACCGTGGATGGGCGCGTTCGACGACAACCTCGAAGTCCTGCAGAAGAGCGACGACAGCGCCGGCGACTGGGGCCGCGCCGCGACCCAGGAGCTGATCCGCTCGCGCATCAAGGTCAAGAGCATGAACTTCATGCGCGGCCGCACCTTCGTCAACAAGTTCGTCATCATCGACGAGGCGCAAAACCTCACGCCCAAGCAGATGAAGACGCTGGTGACGCGCGCCGGCCCGGGCACCAAGATCATCTGCCTGGGGAATATCGCGCAGATCGATACACCCTACCTGACCGAAGGCTCGTCGGGCCTGACCTACGTGGTCGACCGCTTCAAGGGCTGGAGCCACAGCGGCCATATCACGCTGGCGCGCGGCGAGCGCTCGCGCCTGGCCGACCACGCCGGCGACGTGCTCTGACGCGGACAGCGGGCCCGGGCACCCTTCCATGCGGAAGGGGCCCGGGCCCGCTTGTCGTGAGCGGCAAGCGCAATGCGGCTATGATGTCCGCACGTCCGCTTGTTGTCCCGCATCCCACTGGAGGCGTCGATGAATCCACAGCATCTCCGCCTGGCCGCGCTGATCGGCGCCGCCATGGTCCTGACCAGCGCGCCTGCCGCGCGCGCCGCGGCTGACGATCTGGTAATCCGAACCATGGGCCCGGTCAGCTATGTCTGCGGCGGTGTCGCCGAAGACGAGCGCCAGGCGCTGACCGCGCGCGAAAAGGATTTCAATATCGGCATCCTGTTCACACAGGGTACCGCGGGCGAGTTCCTGTCCGATGTCGCGGTCAGGCTGGTCCGCGACGAGCAAGAGGTGGCAACCTTCCGCGCCGCCGGCCCCCGCTGCCTGATACGTGCGCCCGAAGGCAGCTACAATATCGAGGCCAGTTACAAGGGCCAGCCCAAGTCCATCAAGGTCAGCACCGGTACGCGCAACGCCCAGCTACGCTGGTAGCGCCAAGGATTCCGGTGCGCCGGCAGGCCGGCGACCGGAATCCAGCGATGCCATTGCGCCGTACCCGTAGTTCTCACAGTCCTTCTGCACTGCCGCGCCCGATTACCCGGGCCGGCCTGCCGCTGCTGTGCGCCGCCGCGCTGCTGCTGGCGGCGTGTGCAAGCTCCCCACCCTCTCGCCATGGCAGCTTGCCGCGCACGCCCGGCAAGCCCATGACCGATCCCAGCGCCGGCCTGGAGGAAATCTCGATCCAGGCGATGTCGCTGGTCGGCACCCCATACCGCTACGGCGGCAACACGCCGGATGCCGGCTTCGACTGCAGCGGCCTGGTGCGCTATGTGGTCGCGCGCGCGGCCAACGTCAACCTGCCGCGCACCACCGAAGCCATGGGCACGCGCGGCAGTTCGCTGTCCCGCAGCGAAGTCGCTTCGGGCGACCTGGTGTTCTTCAACACCACCGGACGCGCCAACTCGCATGTCGGCATCTACGTCGGCCAGAACCGCTTTGTCCACGCGCCGTCGTCCGGCGGCACCGTACGGCTGGAAGACATGAGCAAGCCCTACTGGGCCTCGCGCTACAACGGCGCGCGGCGGGTGGTGGACGGCGCGGTCAACCTGCCGCCGGCGCCGGCGACACCGGTCCCCTCGCCACCCCCGGCGCCCGCGGTGCCGGAACCCGCCCCGCTGCCCGACGACGACGACCCCATCGCCGCGTTCGCCAACCGCTGACCTCCGGAGGCGCGGGCAAACAAAAAAGCCAGGCACTTTGCCTGGCTTTTTGCATGATCACCCGATCCCGCGTTACAGGATATGGCGCCCGATCCACCATGCGATCGCCGCCATGAAGGCCGATGCCGGAATCGTCAGCACCCAGGCCCAGACGATATTGCCGGCCACGCCCCAGCGCACCGCCGACATCTTCTGCGACGAGCCGACCCCGACGATGGCGCCGGTGATCGTATGGGTGGTCGACACCGGCACACCCAGTGCCGAGGCGAAGAACAGCGTCAGCGCACCGCCGGTCTCGGCGCAGAACCCGCCCACGGGCTTGAGCTTGGTGATCTTCTGGCCCATGGTGCGCACGATGCGCCAGCCGCCGAACAGCGTGCCCATGCCAATGGCCACGTAGCAGCTGACGATCACCCACGTCGGCGGCGGATCGCCGGCCAGCACATGGCCGCTGGCGATCAGCAGCATCCAGATGATGCCGATGGTCTTCTGCGCATCATTGCCGCCATGCCCCAGGCTGTACAGCGAGGCCGATACCAGCTGCAGCCGCCGGAACCAGCGGTCGACGCGCGATGGCGGCGTGCGGAAGAAGGTCCAGCCGACGATCACCATCATCAGCGATCCCAGCAGGAAGCCGAGGAAAGGCGACACCAGGATGAACGCCACCGTCTTCAGCAGCCCGCTGGCCACCAGCGCGCCGGTGCCGGCCTTGGCCACCGCCGCGCCCACCAGCCCGCCGATCAGCGCGTGCGACGACGACGAAGGAATCCCGTAGTACCAGGTGATGACGTTCCACGCGATCGCCCCGACCAGCGCGCCGAAGATGACATAGTGGTCGACGACCCCGCCCTGGATGGTCCCGGTGCCGACCGTGGCGGCCACCTTCAGGTGGAACACGAAGATCGCGACGACGTTGCACATCGCCGCCATCGCCACCGCATGGTGCGGCTTGAGCACGCCCGTGGACACTACCGTCGCGATCGAGTTGGCCGCGTCGTGGAAGCCGTTCATGAAATCGAACAGCAATGCCAGCGCCACCAGCAAGGCGATCACCCACAGGCTCATTTGTATGGTCTGCATGCCGATTGCCGCCTCAGGCGTTTTCCAGGACGATGCCTTCGATGATGTTGGCGACGTCCTCGCACTTGTCGGTGATCGTCTCGAGCTGCTCGTAGATGGCCTTCAGCTTGATCAGGCGCTTGACGTCGGTCTCGTCGCGGAACAGCTTGGACATCGCCGAGCGCATCACGCGGTCGGCCTCGGATTCCAGCTGGTCGATCTGCTGCGCGGTCTTGAGGATGGTGCTGGCATTGCCCATGTCCTCGAGCAGGCCCACGGCGATCTTGACCTGGTCGCAGCACTGCACGCAGATCGCGGCCAGGCGCAGCGCCTCGTCGGTCAGGTTGGTCACGTCGTACAGCGAGATGGTCTCGGCCACGTCTTCCATCAGGTCCAGGATGTCGTCCATGGTCGTGATGAGCTTGTGGATCTCGTCGCGGTCCAGCGGCGTGATGAAGGTCTTGTGCAGCAGGTCGATGGTGTCGTGCGTGATCCGGTCGGCCTTCTTTTCGGTGGCCTGGACGCGCCGGGCATGGGCCTCGGCGTTGGGCAGGTCGTTGACCAGGGCCTGCAGTTCATGGGCGGCGGTCACCGCGCAGTCGGCGTGCTGGTTGAAATATTCGAAGAACTTGCCCTCCGTGGGCATGAATCGGCCGAACATGGAATGTTCCTTGTGGCAGCGTGGTGTCGCTGCGATGGTGTTGCGGGATTAAGCGGACGCGAAGCATGACGGCCGCGGATAGCGGCTGTCATCAAAGCGCAATATTTTACAGGGTTGCCGGGACATTGCCCGCCAATTTGGCACAAACGAGACGGGCAGCCACCGACGAAGGCTGACCCGCTTGACTTCGTCAGTTGTCGTTGTCGAAGAAGGCCGGGCCGCCGCTGAAGTTGTCGAACTTCGTAAACTGGCCGAGGAAGGTCAGGCGCACCGTGCCGATCGGGCCGTTACGCTGCTTGCCGATGATGATTTCGGCAGTGCCCTTGTCCTGCGAGTCGGCGTTATAGACTTCGTCGCGGTAGATGAACAGGATCACGTCCGCATCCTGTTCGATAGCGCCGGATTCGCGCAGGTCGGACATCACCGGGCGCTTGTTGGGACGCTGTTCCAGGCTTCGGTTCAGCTGCGACAACGCGATTACCGGGCAATTCAGTTCCTTCGCCAGGCCCTTGAGGGAACGGGAAATTTCTGAAATTTCCGTGGCGCGGTTCTCGCCGCCGCCCGAGCCTGACATCAGCTGCAGGTAGTCGATGATGATCAGGCCCAGCTGCCCGCACTGGCGCGCCAGGCGCCGCGAACGGGCGCGCAGCTCCATCGGGTTCAGCGCCGGCGTCTCGTCGATATACAGCTGGGTATCGTTCATGCGCTGGATCGCATGCGTCAGCCGCGGCCAGTCT
Organism: Cupriavidus taiwanensis LMG 19424; assembly: GCF_000069785.1. Classification (NCBI taxonomy): domain Bacteria; kingdom Pseudomonadati; phylum Pseudomonadota; class Betaproteobacteria; order Burkholderiales; family Burkholderiaceae; genus Cupriavidus; species Cupriavidus taiwanensis. Next base: position 1,918,474 of record NC_010528.1, read on the forward strand.
TCGTCGAGCAGGCGCCCGGTACGCAAGCGGTGCTGGTCGAGGCGGCCGACCGAGCCCAGCATACGCATGGCCAGCTGCGTGCCTGCCATTTCCATCGAGAACACCGCGACCGGCAGGCCCTGCTCCACCGCCACGTGCTCGCCGATGTTCAGCGAGAACGCCGTCTTGCCCATCGACGGCCGTCCGGCGACGATAATCAGGTCGCCCGGCTGCATGCCGCTGGTCATCTTGTCCAGGTCGATAAAACCGGTCGGCACGCCGGTGACATCGGTGGTGGTATCGCGGTGATACAGCTCGTCGATGCGCTCCACCACCTGGGTCAGCAGCGGCTGGATTTCCTGGAAGCCCTTCTGCCCGCGCGAGCCCTCTTCGGCAATCGCAAAGACCTTGGATTCGGCCTCGTCGAGCAGCTCGCGCACCTCGCGCCCCTTGGGGGCGAATGCCGCCGAGGCGATATCGTCCGCCACCGTGACCAGCTTGCGCAGCACCGAGCGCTCGCGCACGATTTCCGCGTAGCGGCGGATGTTGGCCGCGCTGGGGGTGTTCTGCGCCAGCGAATTCAGGTACGCCAGTCCGCCAACCTCTTCGGCCTTGCCCGCCACCTGCAGCATCTCGTAGACCGTGATCACGTCGGCCGGCTTGGTGGCCGAGATCAACCGGGCGATGCTCTGGAAGATCATCCGGTGGTCGAAACGGTAGAAATCTGCCTCGGAGAGAAAGTCCGCGATGCGGTCCCAGGCGGCATTGTCCAGCAGCAGGCCACCGAGCACCGATTGCTCGGCTTCGATGGAGTGCGGCGGGACCTTGAGGTTATCGAGTTGGGGGTCGGCGACGGGCGCGTTCATGGGGAGGGATTATAACGGCGAGCGGACACACTTCGCCGGACATTTGGCGACGGCGCCGTCCAGCGCAGCCCCGCAACCGGGCAGCCGGGCAACAAAAAAGGCAGGAGCCAGGGCTCCTGCCTTTTACAATGCCTGCGGGCTTCGGCCGGCGCGAGGCGCCGGCCTGCTGGCGGCGCGTCCTTAGACGCTCTCGCCCACCACCGACACGGTCACGTCGACCACCACGTCGGTGTGCAGCGCAACGCTGACCGGGTGGTCGCCAACCATCTTCAGCGGACCGTTCGGCAGGCGAACCTGCGACTTTTCCAGCTTGTAGCCTTGGCCAGCCAGGGCTTCGGCGATGTCGGCGTTGGTCACCGAACCGAACAGGCGGCCGTCCACACCCGACTTCTGGGTGATCTGGACGTTCAGGCCGTTCAGCTTCTCGCCTTCGGCTTGCGCGGCGGCCAGCTTCTCGGCGGCGGCCTTTTCCAGCTCGGCGCGCTTCACTTCGAATTCGGCGATCGCGGTTTGCGTGGCGCGGCGCGCCTTCTTCGACGGGATCAGGAAGTTACGCGCGTAACCGTCCTTCACCTTGACGATGTCACCCAGGTTGCCCAGGTTGATGACTTTTTCCAGCAGAATGACTTGCATCGTGTTTTCTCCGTTACGGACCTAGGGCCTATCAGTTCTTGTGCAGGTCGGTGTACGGCAGCAGCGCGAGGAAACGCGCACGCTTGATCGCCGTATCCAGCTGACGCTGATAGTGGGCCTTGGTACCGGTCAGGCGGGCCGGCGTGATCTTGCCGTTGTCGCCGATGAAGTCCTTCAGGGTGTCCAGATCCTTGTAGTCGATCTGTTCGACGCCAGCCACGGTGAAGCGGCAGAAGCGCTTGCGCTTGAACAGCGGGTTCTGTTGCTGGAAGCGCTTCTTGTTCTTGTTGTCACGTTTGACGAATGCCATGATTCAATCCTTTTCGAATGCTTTACATCCAGTGATGTGAAAGACGAGAGCCTTGCTATTGCGGTGCTTGCGGGCCAGGAATCCTTCGCAGTCGAGCAGCGTGCCGAGCGGTAGCCGCTCCAGACGCTGGCCAACCTGGCCGATTCCCATCGCAGCGATTGCAAATTCGACCTGCCGCGGCGTCTGCGCCTCGACGGCCTCGCCGCTGTACTGCAGGATGCAGTTCACGACGGGGACCCCGGCCGGGGTATAGCGCAGGGCATCGCGTTCCGCCAGGGTGGCGGCAAGCCGGAGCTGGTTCAACGCGGGGCCTCTTGCTGGTTGCAATCCTTGCGGTTTCCACCCGTGCCCTGGCCGACGCTGTCAGCCACGGCGCGCACCGCAGTCCGCACTCAGGCGGCCTGGCCTTCGGTGGTCGTTTGCGCGGCCTTGCGGGCTTCTTCGCGCTGCACTTCCTTCATCATCGGCGAAGGTGCGGTCTCGGCCTTCTTGGTCTGCACGATCAGGTGGCGCAGGACGGCGTCGTTGAACTTGAACGCGTGTTCCAGTTCAGCCAGCGTTTCCTTGCCGCATTCGATGTTCAGGCAAACGTAGTGAGCCTTGGCCAGCTTCTGGATCATGTAAGCCATCTGGCGACGGCCCCAGTCTTCCACGCGGTGAACGTTGCCGTTCTGCGAGGTCACGAGCTGCTTGTAGCGCTCGATCATGGCCGGCACTTGTTCGCTCTGGTCCGGGTGGACGATGAAGACGATTTCGTAATGACGCATTGACGCTCCTTTTGGGATTAGCCACCCGGGCGTCACGAGTCCGGTGTGGCAAGGTTGAATAGCCTTAAATTATAGCCCGCCCTTCGGCCACAGTGCAAGCCGCTGATTTCACGGGCAAATCAGGCGATGGCGAACAGGACCTGCAGCCTCTGTGGTTGGCGCGCCAGCCCGGGGTCCGCCGCCAGGGCCAGCGCCAGCAGCACGCGCGCCTTGTAGGGATTGAGGTCCGTCGCCGATATGAAGACACCGTCGGCGGGACTGGGTTGCGGCGGAATCGCCACGTGGCCGGCCCCGGTACGCGAGCTGCGCACCACGGCCACCCCGGCCGCCGCGGCGTCGGCAAGCGCCGTGGCAAGCACCTCGTGGACCGAGCCATTGCCGGCAGCGGCCACGACCAGCCCGGCGACGCCAGCCTGGACCAGCGCATCGACCGCGATCCGGCCCGGCTGGGCGTAGCTGGCCACGATCTCCACCATCGGCCAGGCCGCCGGCATCGGCCCGATGGGCGCTGCCGCCCGGGGCGCCCGGGCAAAGCGCACGTAGTCATCCTGCACGAACCCCAGCGGCCCGCACGGCGAGACAAAGGCATCGACCGCCGACGTATGCGCCTTGGCTACGTCGCGGGCCGCGTGGATCTGCTGGTTCAACACCACCAGCACGCCCTTGCCGCGCGCGTCCGGATGTCCGGCGACGCGCACCGCATCCAGCAGGTTCAGCGGCCCGTCCGCGGACAGCGACGTCGACGGACGCATCGCCGCGGTCAGCACCACAGGCACCGGGCACGGTTGGGTCAGATGCAGCGCCATCGCTGTTTCTTCCAGCGTATCCGTGCCGTGCGTGATCACGATGCCCGCGACATCGGGCTGCGCCGACCAGTGCTGCACCCGCGCCGCCAGCGCCTGCCAGAGCGCGAAGGTCATGTCCTTGCTGTCCACCTGTGCCACTTGCTCGGCCTCGATGCGTGCCACCGACTGCAAGGGGGGTACCGCGGCAAGCAACGAGGACACCGGCACGGTCGCCGCCTGGTAGCGGGCGCTGCTGGCGGCGCTGCCAGCGGCGCCGGCGATCGTGCCGCCGGTAGCCAATACGACGATGCGAGGCAATGGGGTCATGGGAGCGCGCAAGGGTTCATTCTGGGAAGAGGAACCGCGATTGTAGCGGGGCGCGCATGCCTTGCCTCGGCCGGGATCGGCCGCCATGGCCGACGTCCATGCGACACAGCTCAAAATTCTGCTTGCGCTCGCGCCGATACTGTATAAAATCACAGCATACTGTTTAAACATACAGTGCCCGGCCCGCCGGATACTGGATCACGGACCAGCGTCTCCGTCATCCATGCCAGCGGCCCTGCACGGAACGGCGATCCCATGGCGACCCTGACACCCCGGCAGCAGCAGATTTTCGATCTGATCCGCAACACGATCCGCCGTACCGGCTTCCCCCCTACCCGTGCCGAAATCGCAGCGGAGTTCGGCTTCTCCTCGCCCAATGCCGCGGAAGAACATCTGCGGGCGCTGGCCCGCAAGGGCGTGATCGAACTGACGCCCGGCGCGTCGCGCGGCATCCGCCTGAAGGTGTCGCGCAGCGATTCGGAACTGCCTGACCAGTTCTCGTTACCGATGGCCGGCGTCCTGCAATTGACGCTGCCTCTGGTTGGCCGCGTGGCGGCCGGTAGCCCCATCCTCGCAGCCGAACATATCGACCGCCAGTACCAGGTCGATGCCTCGGTCTTCGATGAACGTCCGGACTACCTGCTGCGCGTGCGCGGCCTGAGCATGCGCGACGCCGGCATTCTCGATGGCGACCTGCTCGCCGTGCGCCGCGCCAGCGAGGCCGCGAACGGCAAGATCGTGGTGGCAAGACTGGGCGACGACGTCACGGTCAAGCGCCTGCAGCGGCGCGGTGGCCATATCGAACTGATTGCCGAGAACCCGGACTTCACCAACATCATCGTCGAACCCGGTGAAGAGTTTTCGCTGGAAGGCATCGCCGTCGGGCTGATCCGCTCTTCCGGCTTCTAGCCGGGCACCATCGCGGGCATTCACCCGCGCGGGCCCACCCGCTTCCATTGCTTTGCAGACGCCGCCCGGCTTGCCGGGTGTTGACCCCGCTTTGCCTAAAAAGAGGTGCCACCATGCCGCAAATCCACCACGTCGCCGCCCGCCGTCCGGTCAAGCCCGTGCCGTTCCGCCAGAGCAAGGGCGTACGCGTCTATCAGGGCACGCAGCGCCGCACCATGGTCGGCAGCATGGCGGCGATCTGCCGCATGCTGGAACTCGAAACCACCGAGAAGCTGGCCGCCTGATATTCGCCAGGCACCATCCCGCGGCCGCCAGTTCGCTGCTGGTCAGCTACGCGCGCACGCCTTGGCTTCGGCCTCCAGTTCCGACGGGGTCAGTTGGGGAAACCAGGTATTGGTCTTGCGCAATTCCAGCGCCGTACCGTCGGGCTGCGCCGTCAGAGAGATCAAGTAGGCATACTGATATTCGCCGCCTGCCGCGGCCTGCCCAATGCGGATTTCGGTTTGGTTTTTCGCCGGCAGCTGGACCAGCGTAGCGTCATCGCCGAGATTGTTGCGCAGGCATTTCACAACATCGGCCATCTTGACCGGCGTAAACAGGCGCATCGGCGGACGGGCGCGGATGTCCTTCTCGGAAGTGCCAGTGGCACAACCTGCCACCATAGTTGCCATCGCTGTGCCAATCAGTGCCGCTCGAACAAACATACCACCCCCGGGGAATGCAAAACGGCGCCCTTGGGAGGCACCGTTCTGGAGAATGCTTGGGTTGGCTGGATAGGACTCGAGTCCACGACGACGGGAACTTGCCATCCCGGCGTCTATCGCCATTGCCCCCCATGAAATCAACGCTTTCGGCTTCGCATTGTTCCGCACTGCGCTGAAACCTCACAGCATTCGTGCAGGCCTTGCGGGAGCCGGGTGCGGATTTTAACCCGCGCGCGCGTCAGGCGCCATCTCGATCTACTCGAACCCACGGCGCTTCTGCCGCACCAGCCCCCATCTCATTCCTTCGATGGATAGCGTGCCCGGCAGGATCTGAGACACAGTTTGCCGTACCAGGCCAACTGAGAGCCTCGCATAATGAAATTCCAGTCGCTACAGATGCTCCGGGGGATTGCGGCCATGTGGGTTGTCGCGTACCACATGCAGGACCACTTCGACCCACTTGCCACAGCATTGCCATTCAGCGCGTCTGACCTGTTGCGCAAGGGATATATTGGCGTCGACCTGTTCTTTGTGATCAGCGGCTTTGTGATCGCGTGGACCGCCTTATACAAGCCCGGACCTCACGATGCACCCATACAATTCCTGCTCAGGCGATTAGTCAGGGTAGCGCCGCCTTATTGGGTCGCCACGCTCTATTTCGCGATGCTCAGGGACCTTCGCAGCATCGAATTAGAACCGCTCCTCCGTTCGCTCTTCTTCATTCCGATTGAACCCAATCACGCACCCTTTTACGGATACCCCACCCTGCTGATTGGCTGGTCCCTCAACTACGAAATCTATTTCTATCTTTCTTTTTCCATTCTCTTGTGCCTGGGCCGAAGGCTATCCCTTCAGATCGCCTACTTCACCCTGACACTGATTATTCTGCCATTCGCATTTTCCGGAGGCGTTTCGATCAATCCCGAGCATCTCTACCAAGGAATCTCGAGTACGTATATCCTGCTGGCCACCAATCCCATCATCCTTGAATTCGTGTTCGGCATGATCCTGGCAAGGCTCTATGGCATCCTTCCGGAGACCCTGAGCCGTTCCTGCGCATGGCTCGCCTTGTTGGCATCGATAGCTCTTTTCACAGCCGCGTTCTTCCTGTACGAGCCCCGCATGAGTATTATTTTCAGGGGTCTGCCATGCGCCGCCCTCGTGGCTGGCTTCATCGTAGCGGAACGATACAGGCTACTTTCGATACCGCGCCCCCTTTCTTGCCTCGGCGAGATATCCTATAGCATTTACCTGACGCATCCGTTTATTCTGGTTTACTCAGGATCAATCTATGCGACAACTGTTGGCCAGAATTATGCGCAAATCGCCCAATACTTACTGACGCTAGCAGCGGTACTCGGCCTCGCTCAATTCTTCTACAAATACGTCGAACACCCCATACTCGAGCAGGGAAAACGCATTCGCCTTGGTCATTGCCATACCGCTCAACCAGCAGAGAATTCCACAGCATCGCGGGTTAAGTGATTGACTGCTTCGCCCATAACCCTGACCGTTTCGCTGGTCACCGCCATGGAGACACCGGGAGACCCTCTTGAGGTCAAGGACACGGTGACGCGCATGGAGTCGCGCATAGTCCAGCTGGGCGATCCCGTCGGCACCAACTTGGGCAAGGGAAAGGAAGTAGGAAAGCGATCTACAGACTATGCCGGCGTACAACCACCGTTTCGCAGACACACTGACAGCAAAAAGCCCACCGCTAGGGTGGGCTTTCGGGGGAAGATCCTCTTCCAAAACTGGCCACAAGTTGGGGACGCCTAACCTGCAAACCGTTGAAATTCTTGGGGTGGCTGATGGGACTCGAACCCACGACGACAGGAATCACAATCCTGGACTCTACCAACTGAGCTACAGCCACCGTAGAGGTCATCAGCGAAGCGCTGATCGACGAAAACCAAGATTATACAAACAGATTTTCGAGATGGCTAGTATCCCGCACAAAAAATTTTGGGCCATCGCTCAGGACCGGGGCGGGCTCCACTTGGCCTCCAGCAGCACTGCCTGCTTGATCGCGGCGATGGTTTCCGCCTCGGTATCGAACTGGCCCAGCAGCCGGCGCGACTTGCCATTGAGCACCGCCTCTTGCAAAGCCTTGCCAGCGGCTTCCGAGGTGCCGGGGTGCCAGCAGTAGCGCGCCGTCCATTTGCCGTCCTGGAGCTGCTCGGCTACCCAGATCACCCTGAAGTCTTCATACACCACGCCGAACGGCGCTTCGTTTTCCACGTTGTCTTTATCCATGCTGCCTCCCCTGCCAGCACGATCCGCATACCGTGCCTGAACTTGCCTGGGGCGAGCCGGAAATCGTATCACGGGTCCCGGATGGCTTCCTGCCGCGCCCCGGCCAAATATGCTGTGCGCAGCCCCTACCTCTGCAGGGTTCATCCTGCACGTGCGCGAAGCGATACTCGAGTCCGAGGGACATTGCCCCCCCTCGACCTTCCCGTCAGGCGGCCCGCCCCATGGGCCGCCTGCCTCTTTTTGCTCCCCGCCTGACAACCGGTGCTTCCACGCCGCAGAACCGGCAACGGAACCTACTGGCTGTGCGCAAGACCAATCGACGTGATCGAACGCAGGGAGCAAGCCATGCAGGACAAGTGTAGATGGAGGACGAGGATTCTTGCCGTGGCGGCACTGGCGGCCTTGCTCGGCGGATGCGCGGTGGGGGGCGGTGCCGACGGCAGGGAATCGAGCATCACGACTTACGGCACGCTGGACATCGGCATCAGCCATACGCGATAACCGTCGCGATGCGGGTCCAGCGGGATCCATTTCGCCGTGATCCATGGAACGCTTGAACGAAAAGCTGGTCAAACCCGTGCATTCCGGTGGTGCCGGGCGAGCACGCAAAAAAAGAGTCCGCAGCGCGGACTCTTAAATTTAGCGATCTCAAATGCCCTGAAGGCCGTTGCACTGTAACTGCCATGCGGGGAACGCACCATTCGGGTAAACGAAGAGCGCGATGCCGCAGCAGCGTGCGCCGAAAAAAAAGCCCGCCGGAGCGGGCCAATAATCAGTTGAAGAAAGCCCTGTATTCGAGGGCAGGCACAGTGTAAGAAAGTGCCCTGCCTCAGCGAATTAGGGGAATCCCTTTCCGGGCGCCGGTTTCCGGGCGATCCGGCATCTCATGTGCGGCGCGCGGAACCCGCGCGCCGCCATGCATATATTCACGATTCGAAGTTAGAGCGCAGCCTCGGCACAGCATGAAGCCGTGCGCTTACGCGGCCAGGGGCTCTTGAGTGTGCGGGCGCAGATGCATGCGCGCCTCTTCGAACAGCGCATCCACGTCGGCACGCGTGCGCGCCGCATGCATGCGCTTTGCATCGGACAGCACGCGGCGCCAGCCACGTCCGCCGGCGATACCGCGATGCAAGCCGAGCATGTGCCGCGTCGCCGCTCCCATATACCCGCCTTGCTCAACGAAGTCGCCGATATAACGCTGCATGGCCAGTTCGACCGCGAGGCGCGACGGCACCGGCGCACTGGCATCGCCATAGAAGCGCGCGTCCATTTCCGCCAGGATGTACGGCTGGTGATAGGCCTCGCGTCCGATCATGACGCCATCGACGTGCTCAAGGTGGCGCGCGATTTCGTCATGGCTGAGGATGCCGCCGTTGATCAGAATTTCAAGCTCCGGAAATTCGCGCTTGAGCTGATACGCCACCTCGTAGCGCAGCGGCGGAATCTCGCGGTTCTCCTTCGGGCTCAGGCCCTTCAGGATGGCATTGCGCGCGTGGACGATAAACGTGCCGCAACCCGCCTGCGCCACCTTGCCGACAAAATCGCGAACGAAATCGTAGTGCTCGATCTTGTCGATGCCGATGCGATGCTTGACCGTAACGGGAATCTCCACCGCATCGCGCATCGCCTTCACGCAGTCCGCCACCAGTTCGGGCTCCGCCATCAGGCAGGCCCCGAAGGCGCCGCGCTGCACACGCTCGGACGGGCAGCCGCAGTTCAGGTTGATTTCCGCATAGCCCCACTGCTGCCCCAGCTTCGCCGCCATGGCCAGATCGGCAGGCTCGCTGCCGCCCAGCTGCAGCGCGACCGGGTGCTCTGCCGCATCGAAGTCGAGGTGACGCGGCACGTCGCCATGCAGCAGCGCGCCAGTGGTCACCATCTCGGTATACAGCCAGGTGTGGCGGCTGAGCTGGCGATGGAACATGCGGCAATGACGGTCGGTCCAGTCCATCATCGGCGCAACCGAAATGCGGCGGGGGTTTACGTTCATGGAAATACAGCGATTGGAGGCGGTCCGGACGCGGCAGCGTCGCCAGGCCAGGCAGGCGGCGCCGCGACATATGCAGATCACGACACCCCGGGGGCCACGCGCGTGACGCGTGGCGGCCCCGCGCGAAGACGTGAGTATAGGCTACCGCGTCAAGGTCTGCTGCGTACCGCTCAACGTGGCGCGGTGCGCTCGATCCAGGCCGCAAACGTGGTCAGGAATTTACCAAGGAAGCCCCTGGTCGACTCGTTGGCAATCCCGCCCTGCTCGTCCAACAGCTTGTCGACACCGCTGATATACGCCTCGGGCTGCTGCAGGATAGGGATATTCAGGAACACCAGCGACTGGCGCAGGTGATGGTTGGCACCAAAGCCGCCGATGGCGCCCGGCGATGCGCTGATGATGGCGCCAGGCTTGCCGTCCCAGACACTGCTGCCATACGGGCGCGAACCCACGTCGATGGCGTTCTTCAGCGGCGCCGGCACCGAACGGTTGTATTCCGGGGTGACGAACAGCACGGCATCGGCGCGGCGGATGCGGTCGCGGAACGCGGTCCAGGCCTGGGTCGGCTTGTCGTCGAGATCCTGGTTGTACAACTCCAGGTTGCCGATCTCGACGATTTCGAGCCTGAGCTGCGCCGGCGCCAGCGCGATCAGCGCCTTGGCCAGCTTGCGGTTGTATGACTCCTTGCGCAGGCTTCCCACCAGTACAACGACATCACGAGGATCACTCATTGCGGCTCCTTTGACGGTGTGGACGGAATGGCACAGGCGGCGCCCGCGCGCGGCATGGCCGTGCGAGGTCACCGGACCCTGCCCGTCACTCTACCCGAGTTGGCGCCGGCGCGTTCCGTGCAACGGGATCAGGCGAGCTTGCCCAGTGACGCCAGCGGGTGTTCCTGCGGGCGCCACGGGCTGTCGAAGAACGACAGCGCCTTGTCGCGGCTGACCTCGTCGAGCCGCGCGTATTGCCAGCGCGGCTTGTGGTCCTTGTCCACGGCCAGCGCACGGATGCCTTCGACGCCGTCGCCCTTGCGGAACACGTAGTACATCATGTCCAGCTCCATGCGCAGCTCGTCTTCCAGGGACATGCCGCGCGCGCGGCGAATCTGCTCCAGCGTCACGCACAGCATCAGCGGCGAACGGCTGCGCAGCATGGCGGCGGTCTGCGCGGCCCAGTCGCCGGGCGCGTCGCTGACGGCGGCAAGGATGTCCTGCGCGGTGTTGCCGGCGAACAGCTGGTCGATCTGCGCCGACAGCGCCACCAGCGTACTCTGGGCCGGCACGCAGTCCGCGCGGTGCGGCGCGGTGAAGGTCTCGATATGCGCCAGCACCGCATCGCCGCTGGCAAACTGCTGCACGCGCAGCGAATCGACCAGTTCGGCCAGGCGGTTGCCTGGCAGGTAAGCGTCGGCCAGGCCGGCGTACAGGGCGTCGGCGGCGTGGATCACGGTACCGGTCAGGCCCAGGTATTCGCCGATGCGTCCGGGGGTACGCGCCAGGAACCAGCCGCCGCCCACATCCGGGAACAGGCCGATATTGGTTTCGGGCATGGCCATCCTGGTGCGATCGGTGACCAGCCGCAGGCGCGCGCCCTGCGAGATGCCCATGCCGCCGCCCATCACCACGCCGTCCATCAATGCGATATAGGGCTTGGCGTAGCGGTGGATCAGGAAATTGAGCGCGTATTCCTCAACGAAAAACTGGTCGAGCAGCGGATCGCCCGCGTGCGCGGCCTGGTGGAAATAGCGGATATCGCCGCCTGCGCAGAACGCCTTGCCGCCGGCACCGGCGACCACCACGGCGGCCACCTCGGGCGCGGCGGCCCAGTCCTGCAGCGCCTGCGTGATGGCGCGGATCATCTCGAGCGACAGGGCGTTGAGCGCCTGCGGGCGATTCAGCGTCAGGTACCCGATGCCACCGCGGACCTCGGTCGTGACGAATTCAGTCATGTCGTACTCCTCCAATGCAACTGGCAATTTTACGCCAGTCGCCTTGGGCAGCGCACGCAGTGAGCCGCTTGCGGCGCATGCCGACGCATGCGCCCTGCTTTGTCAGGCCAGCCGGAACGTCGCGACCAGGGAGGTCAGCCGCTGCGCCTGCTCTTCCAGCGATGCCGCCGCTGCCGCGGCCTGCTCCACCAGCGCCGCGTTCTGCTGCGTCATGCTGTCCATCTGCGACACGGCTACGTTGACCTGCTCGATGCCATTGGACTGCTCGTCCGATGCCGAGCTGATATCGCCGATGATGGCGCTGACGCGTTGCACCGCATCGACGATGTCCTGCATCGCGCGCCCCGCCTCGTCGACCAGCCCCGAGCCTTCGCGCACATTGGCCACCGAGGCGCCGATCAGTGCGCGGATTTCCTTGGACGCGCTGGCGCAGCGCTGCGCCAGATCGCGCACGTCGCCCGCCACCACGGCAAAGCCGCGGCCATGCTCGCCGGCGCGCGCGGCTTCCACCGCGGCATTCAGCGCCAGGATATTGGTCTGGAACGCGATCTTCTCGATGACGTCGATGATGTCGACGATCTTGCCCGAGCTGGCGTCGATCGACTGCATGGTATTGACCACGCGCAGCACGGCATCGCTGCCGCGCCCGGCCAGGGTGGCAGCGTCGCTGGCGAGCGCGCGCGCTTCGCGGGCACTGTCGGCATTCTGGCGCACGGTGCTGGTCAGTTCCTCCATGCTGGACGCGGTCTCCTCCAGCGACGCCGCCTGCTGCTCGGTGCGTTGCGACAGGTCGGCGTTGCCGCTGGCAATCTGCTTGCTGGCCGCGGCGATCGAGTCGGCACCGCCGCGCACATCGCCTACCATGGCGACCAGGCTGGCCTGCATCCGCCCGAGCATGCCGAGCATGCGCGCGGTTTCGCTGCGCGCGGCTTCGTCGGCCAGCACTTCGCTGCCGGACGCGGCAATGCGCAGGTCACCGCCGGCAATCTTTTCGAAGCGCCCGATCGCCGTATCCAGCGGCTGCACGATGGAACGGCGCAGGCGCCATGCCACCACCGTGCTGAACAGCAGCCCCGCTGCCAGCACGCACACGGACAACGTGAACAGATTGCGGTAGCGCTGCTGCGAGGCCTCATAGACCTGCTTCGCGCTGGCCACCTGCAGCTTGTTGAGCTCGGTGTTGACGGCGGTGAAGGCGATATCGAGCTGCGGAATGGTTTCCAGCACCGCCTTCATCACGGCGTCGCGATCGCCGGCATGCAGTGCGGCGATCATGGGCGCCACGCCCTGCCTGAACAATGCATCGCGCTTGGCGGTGACGTCTTCGACCACCCTGGCTTCATCAGCCGAACGCGGCAGCGCGAGATAGGCCTTCCAGGCCTTCTCCGAATCGCGCGCAAAGCCTTCCGCGGTCGCGGCGCGAGCCTTGGCGTCCGCGGGGTCGGCGGCGAAGGTGGCCTGGTCCAGCAGCACGCGCACCAGCAACTGGTTTGAACGTGCTTCGGCCAGGTTGACCGCGGCCGACAGCTGCTGCTCATAGATCTGGTGCGTCGCCTCGTTGCTGCGCGACATGCCAAGCCAGCCGACTGCGCCGACAATCAGCAACAACAAATTGGTGACGATAGTAAGAAACCACAATCTGGCGCCGATAGTCGTGTTCCTGAACATGGATGAGGCTCCGGGGAATAAGGAAACTGGAATGAAGGCGGCGCGCCGCGCCGCTGCCCTGTCCAACTACGGCGCCGGCGCCGCATCCTTTACCCGAATCGGTGGCCTTTCCACGCGCGACAGAATTGCGCCGCAGTACATCATTCCATCAAGTGGCGCATGCTGCGCGCCCGGCGCCGTTTGGAGGAAGCCCTCGTGGCAATTTCCCGGCGAACGGGCACACTGCCGGGATGAACACCGCATCGCTCGACCCCGGACTCGTGCTGCTGGCCTTCGCGCCGGTCTTCGTGCTGACCATCGGCGCCGAAGCGTGGTACTGGGCGCGCCGCGACCCGGCCGTCTACAGCCTGCGCGACACGCTCTCCAACGCCGCGCTGGCGCTGATGCACCAGGCCTCGGACGCGTTCTTTCTGTGGCTGATGATCCGAACGGTCTATGCGTGGTGCTACCAGCACGGCCTGCAGGCGATGCCACAGACGGCGTGGTCGTTCGCGCTGCTGCTGTTGCTGCAGGACTTCCTCTACTACTGGTTCCATCGCGCCAGCCATCGCGTGCGCTGGCTGTGGGCCTCGCACGTGACGCATCATTCGTCGGAGGGCATGAATTTCTCGACCGCGTTCCGGCAAAGCCTGACGTACCCGCTGTCCGGCATGTGGCTGTTCTGGATTCCGCTGGCATATATCGGCTTCACGCCGGACTGGGTGATTCTTGCGGTGGGTCTGAACCTGGCCTTCCAGTTCTTCGTCCATACGCGGCTCGGCAAGCGCTGGCCGCTGGCCGAGCGGCTGCTGAACACGCCTTCGGTCCACCGCGTCCACCATGCCAAGAACCCGCAATACATCGACCGCAACTATGCCGGTGTGCTGACGGTCTGGGACCGCCTGTTCGGCACCTTCGTCGCCGAACGCGAGGCACCGGTCTACGGCATTACACGCCAGGTGCGCAGCCATGATCCGCTGACGCTGACCTTCCACGAATGGCGCGACATGTTTGCCGATGCCTGGCGCGACCGCGACCCGCGCTACCTGTGGAAGCCGCCGGAATGGCGCAGCCCGCGCGCCGCCGCGCCGGCGACGCTGCCGGGCATGCAATAAAAAACCGCGCCGGGCAGGCGCGGTTTTTCGTGGGCAGCTGCAGCGGCTCGGCGCTTATGCGCCTTCGCGTGCGGCACGCTTGCGCTCGTGCTCCTTCAGGTGGCGCTTGCGCAGGCGGATGCTCTTGGGGGTGAGCTCGACCAGCTCGTCGTCGGCGATGAATTCCACCGCGTATTCCAGCGACATCTGGATCGGCGGCACCAGGCGCACCGCTTCGTCGGTACCCGAGGCGCGCACGTTGGTCAGCTGCTTGCCCTTGATCGGGTTCACGACCAGGTCGTTGTCGCGGCTGTGGATGCCGATGATCATGCCTTCATACAGCGCATCGCCCGGCTTGACGAACATGCGGCCGCGGTCCTGCAGCTTCCACAGCGCGTAGGCCACCGCATCGCCGTCGTCCTGCGAGATCAGCACGCCATTGTGGCGCTCGCCCAGGCCGCCTTCGCGCACTGGCGCGTAGTCGTCGAAGATATGGCTGATCAGGCCGGTGCCGCGCGTCAGCGTCAGGAATTCGCCCTGGAAGCCGATCAGGCCGCGGGCCGGGATGCGGTATTCCAGGCGGGTGCGGCCCTTGCCGTCCGACGCCATGTCGAGCAGCTCGCCCTTGCGGCGGCCCAGCTCTTCCATGATGCCGCCCTGGTGGCTGTCTTCGACGTCCACGGTCAGCAGCTCATACGGCTCGCACTTGACGCCGTCGATTTCCTTGAACACCACGCGCGGACGCGACACGGCCAGCTCGTAGCCTTCGCGACGCATGTTTTCCAGCAGGATGGTCAGGTGCAGTTCGCCGCGGCCCGACACTTCGAAGATGGTGTCGTCGCCGGTATCGGCCACGCGCAGCGCCACGTTCGACTTCAGCTCGCGGTCCAGGCGCTCGCGCAGCTGGCGGCTGGTGACGAACTTGCCTTCACGGCCAGCCAGCGGCGAGGTGTTGACGCAGAAGTTCATGGTCAGCGTCGGCTCGTCCACCTTCAGCATCGGCAGCGCGTCCTGGGCTTCCGGCGCGCACACGGTGCAGCCGATGCCCAGTTCTTCGATGCCGTTGATCAGCACGATGTCGCCGGCTTCGGCTTCCTGCACGATTTCGCGCTCCAGGCCCTGGAACTTCAGCACCTGGTTGATGCGGCCCTTGATCGGGTTGCCTTCCGGGCCGAACTTGACCACCACGTCCTGCAGCGGGCGGGCGCGGCCACGCGAGATGCGGCCCACGCCGATCTTGCCGACGTAGCTGGAGTAGTCCAGCGAGATGATCTGCAGCTGCAGCGGGCCGTCGCGGTCGTCGTCACGCACCGGCACCTTGTCCAGCACGGTCTCGAACAGCGGCTTCATGTCGCCATCGCGCACGTCTTCGGTCAGGCCGGCGTAGCCGTTCAGGCCCGAAGCGTAGATCACCGGGAAGTCGAGCTGCTCGTCGGTCGCGCCCAGCTTGTCGAACAGGTCGAAGGTCTGGTTGATGACCCAGTCCGGGCGCGCGCCCGGGCGGTCGATCTTGTTGATCACCACGATCGGCTTCAGGCCCAGCGCCAGCGCCTTGCGCGTGACGAAGCGGGTCTGCGGCATCGGACCCTCGACCGCGTCGACCAGCAGCAGCACGCCGTCGACCATCGACAGCACGCGCTCCACTTCCCCGCCGAAGTCGGCGTGGCCCGGGGTGTCGACGATATTGATATGGGTGCCGTTGTACTCGACGGCACAGTTCTTCGCGAGAATCGTGATCCCGCGTTCCTTTTCCAGGTCGTTCGAGTCCATCACCCGCTCGGCGACTTGCTGGTTGTCGCGGAAGGTGCCTGCCTGGCGCAGGAGCTGGTCGACCAGGGTGGTCTTGCCATGATCGACGTGGGCGATGATGGCGATATTTCGGATGGCGCGGGTCATTGCTGCGTCTCGCTAAGAACGGGGCCCTCGCAAGGAGGGCCGGAGAATCTGAGGTAACCCAACATTCTAGCATGTTGCGGCGCAAGAAGCGTTGACCGGAACCGCCCCTGACATAGGGAAATATTTGCGGATTTCGCAATGACGAATTTCCTTTCTTGCGGATCGTTAAACGTGAACATATATTTGCCTCAGCAAAGATTGCAAAGGCAAAGATGTCACAAGACCCCTCTTCCGCTCTGCCCGCCGCCCCGGCTACTGCGTTCGATCCCGCCAAGTACCAGATGTGCGACAGCGTCGGCTACCTGATGCAGCGGGCCAAGAACATGCTGGCCCACGGCGTCGAGCAGGAGGTCGGCAGCCTCGACATCACCCAGGCCCAGGCCAGCTGCCTGATGATGCTGGCCACCGGCCGTGCCTCGACCGTCACCGACCTGGGCCGCGAACTGAACACCGACATGGGCTCGGTCACGCGGCTGCTCAGCCGCATGGAAAAACGCGGCCTGATCGAGCGCCGCCGCCGCGACGCCGACCGCCGCGTGGTCGACCTGTCGGTGACGCCGCAGGGTCAGGAACTGGTGCAGCAACTACCGGCAATCTTCTGCAAGGTGCTGGCGCACCACTTTCGAGGTTTTTCCGAGGACGAGATCCAGTTGCTGCGCAGCATGCTGCGGCGGGTCATCGACAACAGCGGATAGCAGGCTGCGCGCCGGACTTCCGGCACGCCAGATCGTCCGCTTCGGCCAGCCCGGCCGGACCCCGTCAGCAGCCTGTAGAAACGTATGGCTCCGCCACGGAGCAACACCATGAAACCAGTTCTTTCCTTCCGATTTACCCAGCCTGCCAGCTCCCGCAAGCTGGCGCGCCGTGCCGGCACGCTGGCGCTGACCGCGATCGCGGCCGCGGCGCTGGCCGGCTGTGCGGCGCTTGGCGATTCGCACAGCACCCAGACCATGGCCGATCCGGCCGCGATGGCAACTTCGCAAACCCTGCCCGGCGAACACGGCCAGTGGCCCTCGCAGGACTGGGTCGACCAGTTCAAGGACCCGCAGCTAAGCGCGCTGGTCGACGAAGCGGTCAAGGACAATCCCAGCCTGCAGGCGGCCTTCGCCCGCGTGGAAGCGTCGCGCGCCATGGCCGAGGCCACGCGCAGCGCGCTCTATCCGCATGTGGAGTTCGAAGGCAGCCTGATCCGGCAGCGCTTGTCCGAAACCGACCTGTTCGAAGGCACGCCGCTGGCGGGCTCGTGGCAGAACCAGTCGCGCCTGCAGGTGGGCCTGTCCTATGACTTCGACTTCTGGGGCAAGAACCGCGACGCGCTCGAGGCCGCGCTGTCCGACGATCGTGCCGCCGAAGCCGAAAGCCAGGCCTCGCGCCTGATCCTGGCGACGTCGATCGCGCGCAACTACGCGCGCCTGGCGGCGCTCTATGCCCAGCGCGACGTGGCCGAGCGCGCCATTGCCCAGCGCCGCGACCTGACCGAGCTGTCGCGCCAGCGCCTGGCGGCCGGCCTGGACACCCAGGTGGAAACCACGCAGGCGCGCGGCACCGTGGCGGCGTCGCAGACCGACCTGCAGCGCGTGGACGAGGAAATCGCGCTGGCCCGCAACCAGCTGGCGGCGCTGCTGGGCAAGGGCCCGGACCGCGGCCTGCAGATCGAGCGCCCGGTGCTGCTGGCGCAGGCCACGCCGACGCTGCCCGACAACCTGACCATCGGCCTGCTGGGCCGCCGCCCGGACCTGGTCGCGGCGCGCTGGCGTGTCGAGGCTGCGTCGAAGGACATCAACGTCGCCAGGAAGGAGTTCCTGCCCGACGTCAGCCTGAGCGCGTTCGCCGGCCTCGCCGCGCTGGACCCGTCCAGGCTGCTGATGGGCATCAGCCGCACTTTCGGCATCGGCCCGACCCTGCGTCTGCCGATCTTCGAAGGCGGCAGGCTGCGCGCCAACCTGAAGGGCAAGTACGCCGGCTACGACATTGCCGTGGCCAACTACAACCAGGCGCTGGTCGATGCCCTGCGCGAGACCGCCGACACCATGACCAGCATCCGCAGCGTCGACAAGCAGATCCAGACCCAGCGCGAGGCGCTGGACCTGGCCGAGCATGCCTACGCGCTAGCCACCACGCGCTACAAGGCCGGCCTGGGCACGCAGCTGACCGTGCTCAACGCCGAAAGCAACGTGCTGCAGCAGCGCCGCCTGGCGACCGACCTGCAGGCGCGCCGGCTGGATCTGCAGATGGGCCTGATGAAGGCGCTCGGCGGCGGCTACCAGGAGCCTGCCGAAGGCCACGAGAGCGTCGCCCACGGCCAGGCGCAGCAACCGGACAACACCAAGGCGGGCGCCCGCGGCTGATCCGCGCACCCGGTGATCGCAGACGAGAGTATCCAGAAGACATCATGAGCAACAACCAGCAAGCGGCCGGCACCAACACCCCCCAGCAAGCCACGGCCACCCCTCCCAACGGCAAGCGCAAGCGCATGCTGCTGTCGCTGACCGCGGCGATCGTCGTTGCCGGCATCGGCTACGGCGTGTACTGGGGCCTCTATGCCCGCCATTTCGAAAGCACCGACGATGCCTACGTCGCCGGCAATGTGGTCCAGGTCACGCCGCTGGTGGCCGGCACGGTGGTGTCGATCGCAGCCGACGACACGCAACTGGTCACTGCCGGCCAGCCGCTGATCCAGCTCGACCGCGCCGACACGCAGGTGGCGCTCGAACAGGCCGAGGCCCAGCTGGCCCAGGCCGTGCGCGAAGTGCGCACGCTGTACGTCAACAACGGCTCGCTCGCCGCCAACGTGGCGCTGCGCGAAGCCGACGTGGCCAAGGCGCGCGACGACCTGCGCCGGCGCCAGGCCATCGCCGGCTCGGGCGCGGTGTCCAATGAAGAAATCTCGCACGCGCAAGCCGCGCTCAAGGGCGCCGAGTCGGCGCTGCTGGCGGCGCGCGAACAGCTGGCATCGAACAAGGTGCTGACCGACCAGACCACGGTCGAGCACCACCCCAACGTGCAGCGCGCCGCCGCCAACCTGCGCTCGGCCTACCTGTCGTTCGCGCGCTCGTCCCTGCCCGCGCCGGTGACCGGCTACGTCGCCAAGCGCTCGGTGCAGGTGGGCCAGCGCGTGGCCGCCGGCGCGCCGCTGATGGCGGTGGTGCCGCTGGACCAGGTCTGGGTCGACGCCAACTTCAAGGAAGTGCAGATCACGCATATGCGCATCGGCCAGCCCGTGACGCTGGAAGCCGACGTCTACGGCTCCCGGGTCGAATACCACGGCAAGGTTGCCGGCTTCTCGGCCGGCACCGGCTCGGCGTTTTCGCTGCTGCCGGCGCAGAACGCCACCGGCAACTGGATCAAGGTGGTGCAGCGCCTGCCGGTGCGCATCGCGCTGGACCCGCAGCAACTGAAGGACCATCCGCTGCGCGTGGGCCTGTCGATGACGGTCAAGGTCGACGTGCGCCGCGAGGAAGGCGCCGCCATGGCGGCCGCCGCGCCGGCCAAGCCGATGCAGACGGACGTCTATGACAAGGTGGCCAAGGATGCCGACCAGCTGATCGCGCGCATCATTGCCGCCAACAACGGCGGCCGCGGTGCCGGACTGGCCTCGGCCAGCGCCGCCAACGCCAAGCCCGCCAATACCTGATCATGGCCACCTCCCCTTCCGCCGCACCGGCCGCGCCCGGCGCGCAGCCGGGCGCCGGCCCGGCAACGCCGCGGGCGATGCCGCGGCAGCCGCAGCCGCTGACCGGCGGCAAGCTGGTGCTCGGCACCATCGCGCTGTCGCTGGCCACCTTCATGAACGTGCTGGACTCGTCGATCGCCAACGTGTCGATCCCGGCGATCTCCGGCGACCTGGGCGTGGCCCCCAACCAGGGCACCTGGGTCATCACCTCGTTCGCGGTGGCCAACGCCATCTCGGTGCCGCTGACCGGCTGGCTGACCACGCGCTTCGGCGCGGTGCGGCTGTTCATCACCTCGATCCTGCTGTTCGTGCTGGCATCGTGGCTGTGCGGCGTCGCGCCCAACCTGGAAACGCTGCTGGCCGCGCGCGTGCTGCAGGGGGCCGTGGCCGGGCCCATGATCCCGCTGTCGCAGTCACTGCTGCTGTCGAGCTATCCGCCCGCGAAGAGCACCATGGCGCTGGCGCTATGGGGCATGACCACGCTGGTCGCACCGATCATGGGCCCGCTGCTGGGCGGCTGGATCTCCGACAACATGACCTGGCCGTGGATCTTCTACATCAACGTGCCGGTGGGCATCGTCACCGCCTACGCCACCTGGGCCATCTACAAGGACCGCGAGACGCCCACCAAGATGCTGCCGATCGACCGCATCGGCCTGGCGTTGCTGGTGATCTGGGTGGGCTCGATGCAGCTGATGCTGGACAAGGGCAAGGAACTGGACTGGTTCCACTCGACCGAGATCGTGGTGCTGACGCTGGTCGCGATCGTCGGCTTCCTGTTCTTCCTGGCATGGGAAACCTATGAGAAGCATCCTATTGTCGATATCAGCCTGTTCAAGGGCCGCAACTTCAGTTCCGGCGTGGTGGCGATCTCGGTGGCCTACGGGCTGTTCTTCGGCAACCTGGTGATCCTGCCGCTGTGGCTGCAGACCATCGTCGGCTATACCGCGACCGACGCGGGCATCGTGATGGCGCCGGTCGGCATCTTTGCGATCCTGCTGTCGCCGGTGATCGGCCGCAACCTGCCGAAGATGGATGCGCGCTGGGTGGCAACCGCCGCCTTCATCACCTTCGGCATCGTCAGCCTGATGCGTTCGGGCTTTACCACGCAGGTCGATACCCGGACGCTGATGGTGCCCACGCTGATCCAGGGCGCGGCCATGGCGATGTTCTTCATCCCGCTGACTTCGATCATCCTGTCGGGGCAGCCGCCGGAGAAGATCCCTGCCGCATCGGGCCTGTCGAATTTCGTGCGGATCACCTTCGGCGGCATCGGCGCGTCGGTCTCGACCACCGTCTGGGAAAACCGCTCGGCGCTGCACCACGCGCAACTGGTCGAGCAGGTCAACCCGTACAACCCGGTCTACCACGACCAGCTCAACCACCTGATGCAGATGGGCATGAGCCAGGCGCAAGCGGTCGGCGTGATCGAGCGCAATATCACCCAGCAGGCCGCCATGCTCGGCGCCAACGATATCTTCTGGATCTCTGGCGTGCTGTTCTTCGTGCTGATCGGCTTTGTCTGGCTGACGCGGCCGGCAAAGGGCGGCGGTGGCGGCTCGGCGGACGCAATGGCGGCGCATTGAGCGCCCGGTTCAGCGATGCATGGAATGGCCCCGGTTCGGGGCCATTTTTTTTGCCCGTATCCGGCAAGGGAAATTTCCCCTTGTGCTCCGGCGCCCATCGACCTATGATTTGCCAAAACCGAATTATGGAACTTCGGTTCCGAAAAACGGAACAAAGCAATGAACGTAGGTGGAGAGGCGAAGTGAGCATTCTTGAAGGCGTGGAGAGCGTGCTGGACCTGTTCGGGCACGCCCGCCACGAGATCACGTTCAACGATGTGCTGGATGAGCTGGGCCTGGCCAAGAGCTCGGCGTCGCGCCTGCTCGCCCAGATGGTGCGCTACCGGCTGCTGGAGCTGCAGCCCACCACGCGACGCTATCGCCCCGGCGCCCTGGTGATCCGCGCGGCGCAGGCGGCCACGCAGGCGCACCCCTTTGACGACCAGTGCCGCGAGATCCTTGCCGCGTTGTCGGACTCCACCGGCTTCACGGCCTACCTGTCGATGCTCGACGGCACCGACACCGTGGTGCTGCAGCGCCTGAACGGCAGCAACCCGGTGCAGGTGCTGTCGCCGCCCGGCGCCCGCCGCCCTGCCTTTACCACCGCGATGGGCCGCGTGCTGCTGTCGCGCCTGCCTGACCCCGACTTCAACGCGCGCTACGGCGCCAGCGGCGCCCGCAAGCTGCCCGACGCGCCCGCCGGATGTCCCGCCACCGTTGCCGAGCTGCGCGAGCGCGTCGCCATGGCTCGCGCCGAGCGCAGCGCCATCGCCGTCAACGAAGGCATGCCTGGCATCGGCGCTGTTGCCACCACGCTGGCGGACCCGCTCTCGGGCGACGTGCGCGGACTGTGCCTGTCCTTCACCGCGATGCAGGTCAGCCAGGCCCAGGCACGCGCGCTGCGCGAAGCGCTGGTGCAGGCGGTGGCGCCGGTCGGGCAGCGCCTGGGCGATCCGCTCTGGCTCCCTTCCGGCGACACCGCCGCCAAATAGTCATCCCGGCTGCTCAAACCCATGGAACTCCTGTTACTCAGCAACTCCTCCAGCGACGCGGGCTACCTCGTCCACGCCCACGACGCGATTCGCGAACTGGCCGGCGGGCGCACCCGTGCCTGCTTCCTGCCTTTCGCCGGCGTCACGCGCGACTGGGACACCTATGAAGCGCTGGTGCGCGACGCGCTGGCTCCGGCCGGCATCGCAGCGCACTCGCCGCACCGGCTCTCCGATACCGACTGCCTGCGCGCGGTGGCAGCGGCTGAACTGGTCGTCATCGGCGGCGGCAACACCTTCCGGCTGCTGCAATGCCTGCGCGAACGCGGGCTGCTGCCGGTGATTGCACGCCAGGTGGCCGCGGGCGCGGCGCGCTATATCGGCTGGAGCGCCGGCACCAATGTCGCCTGCCCCACTATCCGCACCACCAACGACATGCCGGTCGCCGATCCCGGCGGCCTCGACGCGCTCGGGCTGGTGCCGTTCCAGATCAACCCGCACTACTTCAACCTGGTGGTGCCGGGCTTCCGCGGCGAAACGCGCGACCAGCGGCTCGCCGAGTTCACGGTGCTGGCGCCGAACACGCCGGTGCTGGGCTTGCCCGAAGGCAACTGGGTGCGCGTCTCGGGCGATCGCATGGAGATGGGCGGCATGCACTCCGCACGCTGGTTCCTGGGCCCGCAGATCCTGGACATCGCGCCCGGCGCCTTGTCCGTGCCGGCCCCTGGCGCCCTCTGACCCTCGCCATCCGTCAAGCAATCAAGGAACTTCAAGCAAGATGTCCATCAAGCAGGTGATTGAATCGATCGAGCTGCTTTCCGCAGCCAACGTCGACGGCGAGACCGTTGCCGCGCTGCTGCGCGCACGCGGCATCCGCGACGTCACGGTGACACGCGTGGAAGAGAACGGCCTTTACACCGACTTCCTCGCCTGCACCCTGCCCGGCCGCCATCCCGACGCGCCCGCGCTGGGCGTGGTCGGCCGACTGGGCGGCGTGGGTGCGCGCCCGGCCGTGACCGGCCTGGTGTCCGATGCCGACGGCGCCATCGTGGCCGTGGCCACCGCGCTGAAGCTGGCCGACATGGCCGCCACCGGCGATGTGCTGGCCGGCCCGGTGCGCATCCATACCCACATCTGCCCGCACGCCGCGACGCGGCCGCACCAGCCGGTGCCGATGATGAAATCGCCCTTTGCGATGCGCAAGATGATGGCGCATGAAGTGCATCCCGGCATGGCGGCGATCCTGTCGGTCGACACCACACGCGGCAACCGCTTCGTCAACCGCCGCGGCGTGGCGCTGACACCGGTGGCCAAGGAAGGCTGGCTGCTGCGCCTGCCGGAGCGGATGCTGGACCTGATGGGCTGGGTCAGCGGCGAACTGCCGACCGTGTTGCCGCTGACCACGCAGGACATCACGCCGTATGAGAACGGCCTGTGGCATGTCAATTCGATCATGCAGCCGGCCATCGTCACCGCGGCCCCGGTCGTAGGCGTGGCGCTGACCGCGCAAACCACCGTGCCAGGATGCGCCACCGGGGTCACCAACGCCTTCGATATCGATGTGGCGACGCGCTTCTGCATCGAGGTCGCCAAGCAGTTCGGCCAGGGCCAGTGCGCCTTCTACGATGCCGAGGAATGGGCCGAGCTGCAGCGGCGCTACGGCTCGCTCGCACATCTGCAGACCGTCGGGGCCGAAGCATGACAACGGCTGCTCCGCGCCCGCCGCGCGTGGCCTTCGTCACCATCGGACAGTCGCCGCGGACCGACGTGGTGCCGCAGATGATGGCCGACCTGGGCCTGCCGGCCGATGTCGAAGAATTCGGCATCCTGGATGCGCTGAGTCCGGCAGAGATCGCCGCGCTGGCACCCGCTGCCGGCGAATACCGGTTCGCCAGCCGGCTGCGCGATGGCACGCAGGCGGTGATGGGCAAGCCGGTGGCCGAGGCCATGCTGGCCCGGCTGATGGCGTCGCTGGACGACGGCCGCTTCGACGCGCTGGTGCCGCTGTGCACCGGCACCGCGCTGCCACCGATGCAGACGCTGGTGCTGGAACCGCAGCAGGTGGTCGACCACCTGACCGTGGCGCTGGCGCAGGGCTGCAAGCGGCTCGGCATCGTGCTGCCGCTGGCGGCGCAAATGAGCGGCTTTCACCTGATCCGGCCGGTGCCCTGCGAACTGCGCGTCACGCATGCGTCCCCCTATACCGATACCGCCGAGAGCGATACCGGCCGCTTTGCGCAGGCGGGCGCGGCGCTGCGCGGCTGCGACCTGGTGGTGATGCACTGCATGGGCTACACCGAAGCCATGCGGGCCATGGTGGCGCGCCATGCGGGCGCCCCGGTGCTGCTGTCGAACCGCATGGTGGCACGGCTGCTGGGACAGGTACTGGCTGGCGCGGCGGCTTGAGGCCGCCCACGCCAGAAACACATTTTGGGTAAGGGCAAGCCCGCTGACAGATTGCCCATGACACTGCTGGAGTTGGAAGGCATGGAAAAGGTAGGAAAGTGGAGAAAGCCGCTAGCAAGCGGCATGATGTGGCTCGGCCTGGGCGCGGCGGTGGTCCCGGCCGCGCAGGCGCAGGAATGGAAGCCGGTCAAGCCGGTGCGCCTGCTGGTGGGCTTTGCGCCCGGCGGCTCGGCCGACCTGCTGGCGCGGCTGGTGCAGGCGCCGCTGTCGGAAAGCCTGGGCGTGCCGGTGGTGGTGGAAAACGTGCCCGGCGCGGGCGGCAATATCGCCGCGGACAAGCTGGCCAAGGCACCGGCCGACGGCTACACCATCGGCATGGGCGCCGCGGGTGCAATGGCGGTGACACACGTGCTCAATCCCAAGGGCACCCCATACAAGGCGGATGATTTCACCCCCATCGCCATGCTGGCGACGCAGCCCAATGTCGTTATCGTCAACCCGGCCCTGCCGGTCAAGACCATGGCCGACTTCACCGCGTACGTCAAAAAGACGCCGCAAGTCACCTATGGCACCGCGGGCGTCGGCACCTCGAACCACCTGATCGCCGAGACCATGCTGCACCGCCTCGGCATCGACATGGTCCATGCGCCCTACAAGGGGGCAACGCCGGTGATCACCGACCTGATGGGCGGCCATATCGCCATGACGGTCGATAACATCACCACCGCGGCGGCGCTCGCCAAAAGCGGCAAGGTCAAGGCGCTGGCAGTCACGGGCAGCAAGCGTTCGCCGTTGCTGCCGGAGGTGCCGACGCTGGCCGAGAGCGGCCTGAAGGACTTCAACATGCCGACCTGGCAAGGCATCTTCGGGCCGAAGGACCTGCCGAAGGCGATCGTGGCCCGCTACAACCAGGCCCTGGTCAAGGCGCTGGCGAATCCGGAAGTCAAAAAGAAGATGGCCGAGTTCGGCTCCGAGCCGGTGGGCGATACGCCCGAGCACTTTGCCGGCTTCCTTGTCCAGGATCGCAAGATGTGGGCCGACGTGATCAAGACCGCCAAGGTCACATTGGAGTAAGGGCTGTCGTTTCGGTGGGCGGCGGCTACGTCGCCGCCCGCCGGCTCACAGCTTGACCAGCCGCTCCGGCCGCAACGCGCCCTCGCGCATGCGTGCCACGCCGAGCAAGCGCGAAGGCTCGCCGGCATAGACCCGCGCCAGGCTGTTCTCGGCCAGCGCGGTGCCGACCGGCAGATCGCGCTGGGCAATGCGCTGCCCTTGCAGGAAGCGCCCCGCCGCCGCCGCATCCAGCTGCACCGGCACGCATTTCTGCAGCAGGGCGTCGACCGGCGCCAGCATGGCCGGGCGCTGCGCATCGTCCTGTGCTTCGATCTGTGCCAGCGTCACCGCGCCGTCGAGCGTCAGGTCGCCCACGGCAATGCGGCGCAGCCCGGTCAGGTGGGCGCCGCAACCCAGTGCTTCGCCGATGTCCTCGGCCAGCGTGCGGATATAGGTGCCCTTGCTGCACGTCACCCGCATCGTGAACGACGGGGCCCCCGGCAAGGCGCACTCCAGCAATGCAATCGAACGGATCGTGACACGGCGCGCCGCACGCTCCACGGTCTGGCCGGCGCGTGCGTATTCGTACAGCGGACGGCCGTCCTTCTTCAACGCCGAGTGCATCGGCGGCACCTGCTCGATCTCGCCGATAAATCCTTCCAGCGCCTGCTCCACCGCCGCGCGGTCACAGGTAACCGCGCGCACGTCGAGCAGTTCACCTTCGGCATCGCCGGTGCTGGAGCGCGCGCCCAGCCGCACTTCGGCGTCATAGGTCTTGTCCGCTTCCAGCAGGTCCTGCGAAAACTTGGTGGCTTCGCCGAAGCACAGCGGCAGTAGTCCGGTGGCCAGCGGATCCAGCGTGCCGGTATGGCCGGCCTTGGCCGCGCGCAACAGGCGCTTGGCCCGCACCAGCGCGTCGTTGGACGACAGCCCCAGCGGCTTGTCGAGCAGCAGCACACCATGGACCTCGCGGCGCGGCAGGCGCGGCGGACGGTTGGCGTTGGAATCGGTCATCGGGAAAAAACGGGAGGGGCGCGAAAAGGCGCTGCGCAACGCGCGTCGACCGCGCCGGGAACGCCCATGCCGGCCGGCATGGGCGGCGGCATCAGTCTTCGTCTTTCGAACGCGTGGCGTTCGCTTCGTTGATCAGCCTGGACATCTCGATCGCGTGTTCGACCGAGGTATCGTGATGGAAATGCAGCGTCGGCACGGTATGGATGTGCAGGCGCTTGAACAGCAGCGAATGCAGGTAGCCGGCCTTCTCGTTCAGGATGGCTTCGGTCTCGGCCGCGTCGGCGCCCAGCACGGTGAAGTACACCTTGGCGTGCGCGTAATCGGGCGTCAGCGTGACGGACTGCAGCGTGACCAGGCCGAGGCGCGGGTCGCGCAGTTCGCGCTGGATCATCTCGGCCAGGTCCTTCTGGATCTGGTCGGAAATGCGGAGATTGCGGGAGGAGATATTGCCTTTCTTGGCCATGCAATACAGTCTGGTCGAGATGACAACGGCAGGCCGAAGCCTGCCGTTGCTTGCGACGCCTTACAGCGTGCGCGCCACCTCTGTGATTTCGTACACCTCGAGCTGGTCGCCTTCCTGAACATCGTTGAAGTTCTTGATCGACAGACCGCACTCGAAGCCCTGCTTGACTTCCTTGACGTCGTCCTTGAAGCGCTTGAGCGAATCCAGCTCGCCGTCGTGGATGACCACGTTGTTGCGCAGCACGCGCACCAGCGAATTGCGCTTGACCACGCCGTCGGTGACCATACAGCCGGCCACCGCGCCGACCTTCGGCACGCGGAACACCTGGCGCACCTCGACCGTACCGGTGGTGGTTTCGCGCTTCTCCGGAGCCAGCATGCCCGACATCGCCGCCTTGATCTCGTCTACCGCATCGTAAATGATGTTGTAGTAGCGAATATCGATGCCGTTGTGCTCGGCCAGCTTGCGCGCACCCGCATCGGCACGCACGTTGAAGCCGATGATGACCGCCTTCGAGGCCGTCGCCAGGTTGACGTCGGATTCGGAGATGCCACCCACGCCGCCGTGCACGATCTGCACGCGCACCTCGGCGGTCGACAGCTTCTGCAGCGACTGCACCAGCGCTTCCTGCGAACCCTGCACGTCGGCCTTGACGATCAGCGGCAGCGTCTGCACTTCGCCTTCCGTCATCTGCTCGAGCATGTTCTCCAGCTTGGCGGCCTGTTGCTTGGCCAGCTTCACGTCGCGGAACTTGCCCTGGCGGAACAGCGCGATTTCGCGCGCCTTGCGCTCGTCCGGCAGCACCAGCACTTCCTCGCCGGCGGCCGGCACTTCGGACAGGCCCTGGATTTCCACCGGGATCGACGGGCCGGCTTCCTTGGTGGCCTTGCCGTTCTCGTCCAGCATGGCGCGCACGCGGCCGTAGGCGCTGCCAGCCAGTACCACATCGCCACGCTTGAGCGTGCCGCTGCTGACCAGGATGGTTGCGATCGGGCCCTTGCCCTTGTCGAGCTGGGCTTCCACCACCAGGCCCTTGGCCGGGGCGTCCACCGGTGCCTTCAGTTCCAGCACTTCGGCCTGCAGCGACACCTGTTCCAGCAGGTCTTCGATGCCGGCGCCGGTCTTGGCGGACACCGGCACGAACGGCGAATCGCCGCCGTACTCTTCCGGCACCACCTGCTCGGCCACCAGTTCCTGCTTGACGCGGTCCGGGTTGGCTTCGGGCTTGTCGACCTTGTTGATCGCCACCACGATCGGCACGCCGGCAGCCTTGGCGTGCGCAATCGCTTCCTTGGTCTGCGGCATCACGCCGTCGTCGGCCGCGACCACCAGGATCACGATGTCGGTGGCCTTGGCGCCGCGGGCACGCATGGCCGTAAAGGCCTCGTGACCCGGGGTGTCCAGGAAGGTGATCACGCCGCGATCGGTTTCCACATGGTAGGCGCCGATATGCTGCGTAATGCCGCCGGCTTCGCCCGCGGCAACCTTGGTGCGGCGGATGTAGTCCAGCAGCGAGGTCTTGCCGTGGTCGACGTGACCCATCACGGTCACCACCGGCGGACGCGGCAGCAGTTCGGCGTCTTCGTGCTCTTCGCCGTCGACCACCAGCAGCGCTTCCGGATCGTCCAGCTTGGCGGCGTACGCCTTGTGGCCCATTTCTTCCACCACGATCATGGCGGTTTCCTGGTCCAGCACCTGGTTGATCGTCACCATCTGGCCGAGCTTCATCATCTGCTTGATGACCTCGGATGCCTTCACCGCCATCTTGTGGGCCAGGTCGGCCACCGAGATGGTTTCCGGCACGTGCACTTCGCGCACCACCGGTTCGGTCGGTGCCTGGAAGTTGCTGCGGCTGTCGTCATGCTGCTGCTGACGGCCGCCACGGCCGCGCGGGCCACCGCGCCAGCCGCCCACGCCGCCCGACGAATCGCCGCGCGTCTTCAGGCCGCTGCCCTTCTTGCGGCTGCCTTCGTCCTGCCACGTCGACGAGGTGCCGGCCTTGACGACCTTGCCCTTCTTGTCGGTGGTGGTGGTGGCGGTCGCGGTCACCGGCTTCTTCTCGCCCGGCTTGGCTTCGGTGCCGGCCGGCTTGACCGGCTTGTGCAGCGTACCGGTCTGCTCGGCCTTCTTTTCCTCGGCCTTGCGCTCGGACGGCGCCTTCAGCACGCGTGCCGGCGCATTCAGCATCTGCTGGATCGCACGGGCTTCGGCTTCGGCCGCCTCGCGGCGCTTGCGCGCGGCGATTTCCTGCTCGGCGCGGGCCTTGTCGGCGGCGGCCTTGGCTTCGTCGGCGGCCTTCTGCGCCTCGGCGCGTTCGGCGGCAACGCGAGCCTTCTCGTCCTCGGCCTTCTTGCGCGAGGTGTCCTCGTTGGCTTCGGTCACGGCGCGCGATGCGGCGGCCTCTTCCTCGGCCTTGCGGGCAGCGAGTTCGGCCTGGCGGCGCTGCTCGGCCTCGAGCGCCTCCTGGCGGGCGCGGCGCTCGGCTTCCTCGCGCTCGGCGGCCTCGCGGGCGGCCTTGGCTTCGGCTTCCTGGCGCGCCAGCTGCTCGGCCTGGCGGCGTTCTTCCTCTTCGCGGCGCGCCTCCTCGGCAGCATCGACAACGTGGGCCTGGGCCTCGGCGCCATCGGCCTGATGTTCCGGCGCAGCGTCGTCGCGCTTGATCAGCACGCGCTTCTTGCGCACTTCCACCTGGACCGTGCGGGTCTTGCCGGTGGCGTCCGACTGGCGGATCTCGGAGGTTTCGCGCTTGGTCAGTGTGATCTTCTTGCGGGCGCTGTCGTCGGCCTGGCCGTGCGAGCGCTTCAGATAGTCCAGCAGCCTGGTCTTATCCGATTCCGTGATGATGTCTTCTGGCGTCGCTTTGCCCACCCCAGCCGCCTGCAATTGTTCCAGCAGGGCAGCTGCGCTGCGACTCAGTTCTGCGGCCAGTTGGGCAACTGTTGTGCTTGCCATTCAAACCCTTTCAATGCTTGGTTTCTACGTCGGGACAAATTGTTGCGGAAAGCGCGTCCGGGCTGGCGTGGGCCGGCCCGGCCGTGTCCCTCAGTTGAACCAATGTTCCCGTGCTTTCATGATCAGCGACTTGGCTTCTTCCTCGCTGACACCGGTCATCTCGACCAGCTCGTCCACGGCCAGTTCGGCCAGGTCGTCACGCGTATGGATATCGCCTTCGGCCAGCTTGCCGATCAATTCCGGGTTGAGGCCGTCGAGCGAGCGCAGGTCCTGCGACACCTCTTCCACCTTTTCTTCCCGGGCCAGTTCCATCGTCAGGAGCGCATCACGCGCGCGATTGCGCAGCTCGTTGACGGTGTCTTCGTCAAAGGCCTCGATCTCCATCATTTCACTGATGGGGACATAAGCCACTTCTTCCAGCGTGGAGAAGCCTTCCTCGATCAGGATATCGGCGACTTCCTCGTCCACGTCCAGCTTGGACATGAACAGCTTGCGCACGACATCGCTTTCCTCGGCCTGCTTCTGCGCCGACTCTTCCTGCGTCATGATGTTGATCTGCCAGCCGGTCAGCTCGGACGCCAGGCGCACGTTCTGACCACTGCGGCCGATGGCGACGGCGAGGTTTTCCTCGTCGACCACCACGTCCATGCTGTGCTTCTCTTCATCGACCACGATCGACTGCACCTGCGCCGGCGCCAGCGCGCCGATGACAAACTGCGCCGGGTCTTCCGACCACAGCACGATGTCCACCGCCTCGCCGCCGATCTCGTTGCGCACCGCGGTGACGCGCGTGCCGCGCACGCCCACGCAGGTGCCGATCGGGTCGATGCGCTTGTCATGCGCCACCACCGCGATCTTGGCGCGCACGCCCGGGTCGCGGGCAGCCGCCTTGATCTCCAGCAGGCCCTGTTCCATTTCCGGCACTTCGTTCTCGAAGAGCTTGATCAGGAAATCGGGCGCGGTACGCGACAGCTCGATCTGCGGGCCGCGCGCGGCGCGGTCGAC
Organism: Cupriavidus taiwanensis LMG 19424; assembly: GCF_000069785.1. Lineage (NCBI taxonomy): Bacteria > Pseudomonadati > Pseudomonadota > Betaproteobacteria > Burkholderiales > Burkholderiaceae > Cupriavidus > Cupriavidus taiwanensis. The sequence goes on from NC_010528.1 coordinate 1,949,705, forward strand.
ATTCAGGATGTAGGCACGCACACGGTCGCCGGTGCGCAGGTTTTCCTTGGGAATGATCTGGTCCCGGGCCAGCAGCGCCTCGACGCGGCCGGACTCGACGATCAGGCCCTTCTTGTCGGCGCGCTTGACCGTGCCGGTCATGATCTTTTCGCCACGATCGAGGTAGTCGTTCAGGATCTGCTCGCGCTCGGCGTCGCGGATGCGCTGCAGGATCACCTGCTTGGCGGCCTGCGCGCCGATGCGGCCGAACTCGACCGACTCGATCTGCTGCTCGATATAGTCGCCCAGCTCGATGCTGGGGTTTTCCTCGCGGGCCTCGAACAGCAGGATCTGCTTGTCCGGCTCCTGCAGGCCCAGTTCGTCGGGAACGACCAGCCAGCGGCGGAAGGTTTCATGCTCGCCCGACTCGCGATCGATCGCGACACGGATATCCACGTCTTCCTCGAAACGCTTCTTGGTGGCCGAGGCGAGCGCCGCCTCCAGGGCACCGAATACCACATCCTTGTCGACGTTCTTCTCACGCGCAAGCGCATCGACGAGCAACAGAACTTCGCGGCTCATTGCTTGTTCCCTTTTCTTTGATTTCCTTTGAAGTCGATCACCGGCACCAGGCGTGCCTTGTCGACATCGGATACGGCAAATTCCAGCAGCGCCGGGCCATCCTTGCCCTCGAACTCCAGGCCGATCTTCTCTTCGCCCGCGGCGCCGGTGGGCTCGCGCAGGATGCCTGTGAAGTTCTTCTGTCCATTGACGGGCAGGCGCAGCGTCACGCGCGCCTCCGCGCCGGCAAAGCGGACGAAGTCGGCCAGCTTCTTCAGCGGCCGGTCCAGTCCCGGCGACGAGACCTCGAGGCGTTCATAGTCGACGTTCTCGACCGTAAACACGTGGGTGAGCTGGCGGCTCACCTTTTCGCAATCCTCGATGGCAATGCCGGTTTCAGGCTGATCGATATAGACACGCAGCAATCCGGCCGGGGCACGCTCGAGCTCGACCAGCTCATATCCCATGCCGCTTAGGGTGGTTTCGATCAAATCTGCCAGATGCACTGTTATCCCGAGTAATGGCCATCAACACCGTGGCAGGCAAACCCGCCGGTGCCGTCCGGGACGACCCTGCTGCAGCGCTGCCTGTCCGCCACCCCTCCGCCAGGGGCGGAAGCACCGAAAAACGGGCGAACCAAAAAAAAATGGGCGCAATGCCCATCATTCGCCCATCCTCGGACGAGGATGGCTTTTTGAATAGACTTGAATTATACGCGGATTATGTCGAAAAGGCAAAAGCCAGACATTACCACGGGCCGCACGCGGCGCGGGCGGGCGTTCTGCCCGCCATGCGCCGCATACAGCGCTTAACGATTGCCGCCGCGGTTGCCACCGCGATTGCCGCCGCCACGCGGCGCACGGTTGCCGCCCGACTTGGCCGCCTTCGGCATCACGTTGCCATTGGCCTCGCCGCCACCGCGGCGGGCCTTGCCCTGCCCCTGGCCGGCCTGGCCTCTCGCTGCGCCCATGCCGCCCATGCCGGCGCCGCCGCCACGTCCCTGGCGCGCACCGGTGCCGCGGCCACCGCCGAGGTTGGCGGCGTGCGAGGTCAGCAGCGTCGGGCCGTGGCTGATATAGCCCATCGACGTCTTCATCGGATCCGGCTGGCTGCTGCGGCCGCCGCCGCCGCGGGCACCGCCCTGTTCGAAGCGTGGCAGGCCGTCCATGCCGGTATGCATCGGCATGCCCGCAATCGCCGCTTCGGTGCGCTGCTTGCGCCCGCCCACCTTGGTGGCGCCCTTCGGCGCCTGCTCGCCCTTGCCCGGCACCTTCAGGCCGACGCTGGTCATCAGCGCCTTGACGTCATTCGGCTCCACTTCCTGCCAGCGGCCGCGCTTGAGACCGCGCGGCAGCAGGAACTGGCCGTAGCGGGTGCGGATCAGGCGCGACACAGTCAGGCCAACCGCCTCGAACATGCGGCGCACTTCGCGATTGCGGCCTTCGGTCAGCGCGACGTGGTACCAATGGTTGACGCCTTCGCCGCCACCATCCGCGATACGCAGGAAGTTGGCCTCGCCGTCATCCAGCTTGATGCCGTGCAGCAGGCGCTGGCGGTCGGCCTCGGCCAGTTCGCCCAGCGTGCGCACCGCGTATTCGCGCTCGACGCCGTAGCGCGGATGCATGAAGCGGTTGGCAATGTCGCCCGAGGTGGTGAAGATCAGCAGGCCTTCGGTGTTGAAGTCCAGGCGGCCCACCGCGACCCATTTCCCGGTCTTGATGCGCGGCAGGTTGTCGAACACGGTCGGACGGCCTTCCGGATCGGACTGGCTGACGATCTCGCCGGCGGGCTTGTGATACAGCAGCACGCGCGGCGGCTTGGTCGACACCTTGCGGTGGATCAGCTTGCCGTTCACGCGGACCTGGTCGGCCGGCAGGATGCGCTGGCCGATATGCGCCGGCAGCCCGTTGACCGAGACGCGGCCCTGCAGGATCAGTTCTTCCATCTCGCGGCGCGAGCCGAGGCCGCCCTCGGCCAGCACCTTGTGCAGCTTGGGGGCGTCGTCTTCGGCGGACAGTTCGCGCACGGGCTTGGCCTTGGTGCGCGGGATGACGGTGTCTTCACTGTCGTACTGCTCGGAGATGACGAAGCGGAACAGGTCTTCGCTGCTGGCGGCGGCCTTGTCGGCACCGCCCTGGCCCTTGCGCGCGGCCTGCGGCTTGCCGCCATCCTTGCGTCGGCCCTGCTGGCGAGCGCCTGTGCCCTGGTTGTCGCCGGACGTCGCCGCCTTCCCGCCGCGCTGGCCCTGCTTGCGCTTGCGCGCCGGCTGCTCCGGCTTGTCGGCGCCTTCGGCACGAGCCGCGCGGTCGATCTTGTCTGCCTTGCTGCCGCCCTGGCCACCCTGGCCACTCTGTCCGCCTTCAGTCTGGCCCGTCTTGCGCTTGCCGCGGCCGCGCTGGCCGCCACGCCCGAGACCCGCGGCGCCCGCGCTTGCGGCGGCGCCGGCGTCCCCGGCATCGCCCTGGCCGGCGCCTTCGGCGCCCTCCGTGCGGTCCTGCGCGGCCTGGCGGCGCGATGCCACCAGGTTCCTCAGACCGCGGCGCAGCCCCTTGCGGCGGGGCGCGGCGTCGCTGCCCGATCCGGGTTCTGCGGCGCCGGTGTCGGCGGATGCGCCCGCATGGCGGGCGTCTTGCTCAACGGAATCAGACAAGATATTCACTATCGATGTTGCATGTTGTTCAGTTCGGCACGCGCTCGTCGTGCTCGCTCGGGTGCGGCGGGGTGCCATCGGATGGCAGTGGGTCCCGCGCCCCGTCCGGAGGGGGGGCGGCAGGTTCGGTGGCATCGTCCGGACCCGCCTCGGCAGCCGCCGGCAGCGGCTGCGCATCAAAGCCATTGGCGCCATCTTCGGGCACGGGGGTTTCGCCGTCACGCCCGGATGCCACCTCGCCGCTCGCCAGTGTGTCGGCCGGGGTGGCCGGCTCGGCAAAGGCTTCCTCGTCGGCACTGGCCGGCTTGCTCGCCGCCAGGTCTTCGAAATTGATTGCCTGCTGCTCCAGCAAGGCGGCCTGCGCCTGCGCCTGGGCGTCTTCCAGCGGGGGCAGCTCGTCCAGCGTGAGCAGCCCGAGGTCGTCCAGGAACGCCTTGGTGGTGGCATACAGCGCCGGGCGGCCCGGCACGTCGCGATGGCCGATCACCTCAATCCAGCTGCGGTCCTCGAGCTTCTTGATCACTTCCGTGCTGACCGTCACGCCGCGGATTTCCTCGATATCGCCACGGGTCACGGGCTGGCGGTAGGCAATGATCGCCAGGGTTTCCATCACCGCCCGCGAGTATTTTGGCGGCTTTTCCGGATTCAGGCGGTCGAGGTATTCCCGCATCTCGGGCCGGCTCTGGAACCGCCAGCCACTGGCCAGCGCCACCAGTTCCACGCCGCGCGGGCGCCAGTCCTGGCGCAGTTCGTCCAGCAGCACTCGGATGGTGTCTGCGCCGACGTCATCGTCGAACAGGCGGCGCAGATCGTTGACGCGCAACGGTTCCTGCGCGCAGATCAGCGCCGTCTCGAGGACGATCTTCGCCTCTTGGGTATTCATGTTGATGGTGTGCAGCCTGTCTTTGCACCTGCTCCCGGACGGATCCGGGGCACCGGAGATTTTGGATACAGCGGTGCCAAAGCCACCGCCATCTCATTGCGCAGCGAGCCGGATACCTGCTGTACCCAAGCCGTGCACTTCCCTTTCTTTGCATCGAGTTGCCGGGCTTCCGGCAGGAGATCGTCCGCATGCCGCAATGGACCGGCCAGCGAACCTCTTGCGTCGCTCGTCCGCCCAGGCGGACATCGCGGTCGGCGAACTGAACGCCTCGGACGCAAGAAAATACGGGTATCGGGAGCAAGGCCGGCATTTACCACGCCGCAGCGCCAACCGGACTTTTGAACCAGATCTTTTGAACCGGATGGACCGCGGGGGCTGGCGATCAGCAAAAGCCTTCCGCTTCCCGCGTTCCGCGCGCGCCTTCGGAAATCAAGGCCGCCAGGCGCTGTACGCCGCTGCTTACCGCAGCCTGTCTGACTCCGCGCGATACCACAATGCTGGCGATTGTATGGTATTCCCACGTCCGCCTGCAACCATCATCCTGCTTGCGTGGGGCGCCGGCGCCCCAGCAGGGCCCGCGCGACATCAAAACACCAGGCAAAAGCCCTGTTCCGCGAGCGAATGTGGCAGCAGCACCGCTCGCGCAATGCCAAGCCCGCCGAACGCCATCACGGCAAGGCCCGCGCCCAGGCGCACGGCCGGCCGTCTCGACCACAGCCGGAGATAGCCCGACAGCCCCGACAGCACCAGCAGGTTCGGCAGCGTGCCAAGCCCGAACACGCCCATGACCAGCGCCCCGGAGCCGGCATTGCCCGCCAGCAGCGCCAGCGTCAGCGCGCCGTAGACCATGCCGCACGGTACCAGTCCCCAGGCCAGGCCCACGCCGTAACGCCGCGCCAGCCCGCCGCGCGCCCGCACGAAGGCAGGCATCGCGCCGGCGAGGCCGCTTATCCCGCCAATCCCGCCAATCCCGCCAGCCACCGCTGCGCCGGCGCGCGCCGCCAGCCGTTCCAGCCAGTGCACGGTAAAGGTACTGCCGCGCAGCAAGCGCCAGCCGGACCACAGCAGCATCAGGCTGCCGGCGCCGAACAGCCAGCGCTGCACCGGCAGGTAGTCCTGCTTCCATGCTGTGGCGCCGGCAGCACCCAGCGCTGCACCCAGCAGCATATAGGTGGAAATCCGGCCAATGTGCATGACCAACAACTCGCCAAGCCAGGCGCCCCGGCTGCGCACCAGGCGCACTGGCGCCGCCGTGGCGCCCCGCTGCTCGACAGCCAGCGCAACTCCGCCACACATGGCGGCGCAGTGCACCCCGCCCAGCAGGGCGAGCAGGAAAACACTGATCAATACGCCAAATGTCAAATCTGTCTCCCTGCCGCATCACATCGCACGGTAAAATGTTCGTATCGTGCCCCGCTGCCATTTCTAGCAGGTTCCAATTGCTCACCTCCATCCCCGTTACCGAGATGTCACCCCGCTGCTCCACCTGTGCGATGGGACAGCTGTGCCTTCCGGTTGGCATGTCGCAGCAAGACCTTGCCAAGATCGACACGCTGGTGCAGGAACGCATCCGCGTGCACAAGGGGGAAACCCTCTACCGCATGGGCGACCCGCTTACTGCGGTCTACGCCATCCGCTTCGGTACGCTCAAGACGCATGTCACCACCGAAGACGGACGCTCGCAGATTACCGGTTTCCACCTGCCCGGTGAAATCGTCGGCCTCGACGGCCTGGGCGAGATGCAGCATGCGTCCGATGCAACCGCGCTGGAAGATACCGAGGTATGCGTGGTCCGCATGAATGACTTGCAGTCGCTGTCGGCCGACCTGCCGTCGCTGCAGCAGCAGTTCCTGCGGCTGATGGGCAAGGAAATCACGCACGACCAACTGATGCTGGTCACGCTCGGCTCGATGCGCGCCGAGGAACGCCTTGCCGCCTTCCTGATCAATCTGTCGGAGCGGCTCTCGGCGCGCGGCTATTCGGCCTCCGAGTTCGTGATGCGCATGAGCCGCGAAGAAATCGGCAGCTACCTCGGGCTGAAGCTCGAGACGGTCAGCCGGCTGTTCTCGCGCTTTGCCGAAGCCGGGTTGATCCAGATCCGCCAGCGGCATGTCAAGCTGATCGACATCGACGGCATCAAGCAACTCTACAGCCGAAGCTGCTGATCCACCGCGGCGTTGCCGCGCCGCCTGCGGCGCCGGCAGCGCGGTGGTCCTTCCCTATTCCAGTTCGTCCGTATCGGCCAGCCGCGTCGGCATGGTGTACAGCGTCAGCCCGCTGGACAACGCACAGAACACCCACGCCAGCAGAAAGCCGACGGTATAGACCGACTCGCGCGACGACTCGATCGGATGGCCGAAGAATTTCAGGTCGCCCGGATCGACGACGGAAAACACCGTCGCCGTCGCCAGGCCCGCCATCAGGAAACCGGGCCACAGCACCCACATCAGCCAGCGCAACCTCATGGCTGCCTCGCTGCCGCGGCCCTGGGCGGCACAGCTTCCGCCTTCTCCACCACCAGGCCATGCCTGGTCGCGCCCTGCACCGGCATGTCCGGATGCGTCGACGCCAGCCAGATCGTCACGCCGCACGCCACCATGGCCAGCAGCGGACCGCTCATCAGCAGCCACGGCCACGGCTCCTTCCACCACGGATTGCCTTGCTGACTCATCTTGCCCCCTTCATCTTGGCGACTACGTACGAATCACCTAGCTTCACAAATCGCGCGGCACGATAAAACTGGTGGATTGCCGGATTTCGGCATGCCCCTGCTCCGTGCCTTCGCTCGTTACCGTTACGTTGATCTTGTGCGTGCCCTGCGTGGCGGCCTCGATCGGCACTCGGATGCGGATCGGCAGCAGCCGGTTGGAGGTCGGCGCCAGCGATTCGGCCTGCTTGTCGTATTCAACCGTCAGGCCCTTCAGTTCATCGCTGTCGGCGCGCACGCGGATCTGCATCGGCGCTTCGGTGGTGTTGATCAGCTGCAGTCGATAGACGTTCTCGATCCAGCGTCCTTCCACTTCCCGACCCAGCGCGCCGCGGTCGCGGATGATGTCGACCTTCAGCGGCGTGCGGAGCATGATCGATGCCATGAAGCCCGCCAGCAGCGCCGCCCAGATCACCGAGTAGATGATGATGCGCGGACGCAGCAGGCGCTTGCGCGACGCCGCCGCGGACAGGCCCTTGCGCATCGCGTTCTCCGAGGTGTACCGGATCAGCCCGCGCGGATAGTCCATCTTGTCCATGACCTGGTTGCAGGCGTCGATGCAGGCGCCGCAGCCAATGCACTCGTACTGCAGGCCATCGCGGATGTCGATGCCGGTCGGGCATACCTGCACGCAGATGCTGCAGTTGACGCAATCGCCCAAGCCGGCCTGGTGATGGTCGGTCTTGCGCGAGCGGCTGCCGCGCGGCTCGCCACGACCGACGTCATAGGTCACGACATAAGTATCGCGGTCCACCATCACGCTCTGGAAGCGCGCGTAGGGGCACATGTACTTGCACACCTGCTCGCGCATGAAGCCTGCATTGCCCCACGTGGCGAACGCATAGAACAGCATCCAGAACGCTTGCCAGGGCCCCAGCGACAGCGCCAGCACCTCGCCGCCCAGTTCACGGATCGGCGCAAAGTAGCCGATGAACGTGAAGCCGGTCCACAGTGCGATCAGCACCCACAGGAAATGCTTGGTGGCCTTGATGCGGAACTTGCGCAGGCTCCATGGATCCCCGTCGAGGCGGATGCGGGCGATGCGGTCGCCTTCGACCCGCCGCTCGATCCACATGAAGATCTCGGTATAGACCGTTTGCGGGCACGCGTAGCCACAGAACAGCCGCCCCGCGATCGCCGTGAACAGGAACAGCGCGAGTGCGGAAATGACCAGCAGCACGGCCAGGTAGATCACGTCCTGCGGCCACAGCACGAGTCCGAAGATGTAGAACTTGCGCTCGCCAAGGTCAAACAGCACGGCCTGGCGTCCGTTCCATTGGAGCCAGGGCGTGCCGTAGTAGACCAGCTGGGTCAGGATCACAAGCCAGACCCGCCAGCTGGAGAACGCGCCCTTCACCGAGCGGGGATAGATTTTCCGGCGGACCTCGTAAAGCGTCTCTTCCGAAGTCTCGCCTGGCGCAGCGGCCGACCGTTGCAGGTCGGCCGCCCGGGCCACTTCATCGGTCCCGGGCGCGTTCATGGGCGAGTTCTCCCGCGAGCCGCCAGCGCTCGCTCACATGAGTCGTCGATCATTGCCCGGCTCCGCCTCCCGTATTGGACAACCCCCACACATAGGCCGTCAGCATGCGGATGCGTTCGGGCGTCAGGATTTCCTCGTGTGCCGGCATATGGTTGTTGTGGCCCTTCAGGATCGCTTCGACGATGCTGGCTTCCGAGCTGCCGTAGAGCCAGACGTTGTCCGAGAGGTTCGGCGCACCGAGTGCCTGGTTGCCCTTGCCGCCGGCGCCATGGCATGCCACGCAGGTCGTCTTGAACGCGCCTTCACCGCGCGATGCACGGATCGGGTCCGACGACAGCCCGGACAGCGAACGCACATACTGGGCCACGTCGCCCGCCTGCTTGGCATCGATGGATGCGCCAAACGGCGGCATCACGCCATTGCGGCCCTTGGTGATGGTCTGGCTGATGGTCTCGGGGTCGCCGCCGTACAACCAGTCATTATCGGTCAGGTTGGGGAAGCCGCGGCTGCCGCGCGCATCCGAGCCATGGCACTGCGCACAGTAGTTCAGGAACAGCCGCTGGCCGATCTCGCGCGCCTGCGGGTCCGCGGCCACCTGCTTGACGTCCATCTTCAGGTACTTGGCATAGATCTCGTTCTGCATGCGCTCCTGCGCCGCGCGGTGCGCGGCCAGTTCGCCCTGCGTGGAGAATTTCAGCACGCCGGCGTACGAGCCCAGGCCGGGATACAGCACGAGATAAGCCAGCCCGAAAATACAGGCCAGCAGGAACATCCACATCCACCAGCGCGGCAGCGGATTGTTCAGCTCGCGCAGGTCGCCGTCCCAGACATGGCCGGTATCCTCGGTGCCACCGGGTGCCTTGGTGATCTTGCGTTGCGAGAACAGCAGCCATACGCACCAGACGATGCCGATGAGCGCGATGGCGGCAATGTAATAACTCCAGAATTCGGAAATGAAATCGCTCATGGCTAGGTGTTCCGGCTCGATGTTGTCGTAGTTTCGTCAGGCAGCGCGAACGGCAGCATGGCGGATTCGCGGTTGGCAGCCTGGCGGCCGGCGGACCAGGCCCACCAGCAGATGCCGAGGAAGACAACCATCGACACGACGGTTGCAATGGCGGTGATCATGGCCATGGCTTACTCCTTCGGTGCCGCCGCGGCGGCATCGACGCGGACATTGCGGCGGTTGGTGCCGAGGCCCTGCAGGTAGGCAACCAGCGCGTCTTCTTCGGTCTTGCCTTTCAGCGCTTCCGGGGCCTTGGCAATCTCGGCCTCGGTGTACGGCACCCCCAGCCTGACCAGCGCGCGCATGCGCGCCTGGATATCGCTGGTGGGCAGTTCTGCCTTCTCCAGCCAGGGGTAAGACGGCATCACGGATTCCGGCACCACGTCGCGCGGGTTGCGCAGGTGGATGCGCTGCCAGTCGTCGGAGTAGCGTCCGCCCACGCGCGCCAGATCGGGACCGGTGCGCTTGGAGCCCCACAGGAACGGATGGTCGTAGACCGATTCGCCAGCGGTGGAGTAATGGCCGTAGCGCTCGGTCTCGGCCTGCAGCGTGCGCACCTGCTGCGAGTGGCAGCCGACGCAGCCTTCGCGGATATAGATATCGCGCCCCATCAGCCGCAGCGGCGAATACGGCGTGATGCCAGGATCCGGCTCGGTGGTGGAGTGCTGGAAGAACAGCGGCACGATCTGGACCAGACCTGCGATGCTGACCACGAGGATCGTGCAGATGATCAGCCAGCCGATGTTCTTCTCCAGCGTTTCGTGGGAAAAGAAGCGTTGTTTGTCGGACATCTTTCTATCCTGGATTGATCAGTGGGCAGAGGCGGCGATGCTGGCCGGAATCGGCGCATCCACGGCGGGCTTGCCGGCAATGGTCTTGGCGATGTTGTAGGCCATCAGCAGCATGCCGGACAGGAAGCACATGCCACCCAGCAGGCGAATCAGATAGAAGGGATACTTGGCCTTGACCGCTTCGACGAAGGCGTAGGTCAGCGTGCCGTCCGGCTGCGTGGCGCGCCACATCAGGCCTTCCATCACGCCGGCGATCCACATCGAGGCGATATACAGCACCACGCCGATAGTCGCGATCCAGAAGTGCCATTCGATCAGGCGCACGCTGTACATCTGCTTCTCGCCGAACAGGCGGGGGATCAGGTAGTACAGCGAACCGATGGAGATCATCGCGACCCAGCCCAGCGCGCCGGAGTGTACGTGGCCGATGGTCCAGTCCGTGTAGTGCGACAGCGCGTTGACGGTCTTGATCGACATCATCGAGCCTTCGAAGGTCGACATGCCGTAGAACGACAGCGCCACCACCAGGAACTTCAGGATCGGGTCGGTGCGCAGCTTGTGCCAGGCGCCCGACAGCGTCATGATGCCGTTGATCATGCCGCCCCAGGAAGGCGCCAGCAGGATCAGCGAGAACACCATGCCGAGAGACTGGGCCCAGTCCGGCAGCGCGGTGTACTGCAGGTGGTGCGGGCCGGCCCACATGTAGGTGAAGTTCAGCGCCCAGAAGTGGACGATGGACAGGCGGTAGGAAAAGATCGGGCGCTCGGCCTGCTTCGGAATGAAGTAGTACATCATCCCCAGGAAGCTGGTGGTCAGGAAGAAGCCGACCGCGTTATGGCCATACCACCACTGGATCATCGCGTCCTGCACGCCGGCGTAGGCCGAGTAGGACTTCCACAGCGACACCGGCATCTCGATGTTGTTGACGATATGCAGGATGGCAATGGTCAGGATATAGGCGCCGAAGAACCAGTTGGCGACGTAGATATGCCGGGTCTTGCGCTTGACGATGGTGCCGAAGAAGACGATGGCGTACGCCACCCAGACCGCGGTGATCAGCAGGTCGATGGGCCATTCGAGTTCGGCGTATTCCTTGGAGCTGGTGATGCCCAGCGGCAGTGTGATCGCGGCCGCGACGATGACCAGTTGCCAGCCCCAGAACGTGAACGCGGCCAGCGGGCCGCAGAACAGCCGCGCCTGGCAGGTGCGCTGGACTACGTAGTAGGAAGTGGCAAACAGCGCGCTGCCGCCGAAGGCAAAGATCACCGCATTGGTATGCAGCGGACGCAGCCGGCCGAACGACAGCCACGGCGTATTGAAGTTGAGTTCGGGCCAGATCAACTGTGCTGCCAGCAGCACGCCGACGGCCATGCCGACGATCCCCCAGACTACCGTCATGACAGCGAACTGTCTTACGACGCCGTAATTGAAGGTGTCGACGCGTGAAGACGCGGCAGTGACATCCATTCAGACCCCCAATGCTTAGAGAAAATAAAAAACCTACTGACAGTGTGACTTTAGAAAAACCATGCCATGGGTGCGTTGATCTTTATCAAGCCGCTCCGGGCGCGTCCTGAACCTGTGCGCGCGACGCCGGTCCGAGGCCCCGACCGCCGGATCATGGCTTGTCGTTGTCCAGCAGGATCGATTCGGCAGGCCGGTCCAGGTCGTCGTATTGCCCGGCATGAAGCGCCCACCACAGCGCGCCCGCGATGACCACCACGAGCACCAGGCTCATCGGCACCAGCAGGTAAAGCGTTTCCATCGTCAGGCTCCGTTATGCAGCGGCGTGCGCCGCGGCTTGCCGGCGCGCAGCAGGCGCCAGGCATTGGCGACCACCAGCAGCGACGACAGCGACATGCCGATGCCCGCCATCCAGGCCGTCACCAGCCCCGTCGCCGCCAGCGGGATGGCGACCACGTTGTAAAAGAATGCCCAGCCCAGGTTCTGGCGCACCACACGGCGCGTCTGCCGCGACACCGCCAGCGCCGTCGCGATCTCGGCCACGCCGCCGTGCGTCAGCACCGCGTCCGCGCCGGCCTGGGCCAGCGGCGCGCCGCTGCCGATGGCAATCGAGACCTGGGCCTGCGCCAGCACCGGCGCGTCGTTGATGCCGTCGCCGACAGCCAGCACCACGGCCCCCTGCTGCTGCAGCCGTGCCACGTAGTCGCGCTTGCCTTCGGGCGTGACCTCGCCGGCCATGCGCTCGATGCCGAAGTGCGCGGCCCACCAGTGCACCGCCGCCAGGTTGTCGCCCGACACCAGGTGGCAGCGCACGCCCAGTTCACGCAGCCGAGCCAGCAGCGCAGGCGTTTCCGGGCGCTCGACGTCGGCCAGCACGAAGCGCGCCAGCGGTCCGGTCTCGGCCCCGAGCCAGACCACCGTGGCGCCTGGATGCATCGGGTTGTCCGGCGCGTCCGGCCCGGGTCGGCCTTCACCGCCCAGGGCGCGGACAAAATCGGCACGGCCCAAGCGCAAGCGGCGGCCCGCGACCACAGCCTCGAGGCCGTGGCCCGGGACGTTGCGCATGTCGCTGACCTGCAGCGGCTGGCCGGCGGATTCAGGCGCCGCGGCTACCAGCGCGCGCGCAATCGGGTGCTCGCCGCCGCGCTCCATCGCCGCGGCCAGGGCCAGGCAGCGGGCGGCATCGGCTTCGCCCAGCGGCTCGACCGCCGCCACGGCAAAGCGGCCCTCGGTCAGCGTGCCGGTCTTGTCGAGCACCACGTCGGTGACGCGGGCGAGCGTTTCCAGTGCATGGCCGCGCGCCAGCAGCACGCCACGCCGCGACAGCGCCGCGCCGGCCGCCGCCAATGCCGCCGGCGTGGCCAGCGACAAGGCGCACGGACAGCTGACCACCAGCACCGCGATCGTCACCAGCAAGGCCCGCGACGGATCGATCCACAGGCCCCAGACCAGGCCAGTCAGCGCCGCCAGCACCAGCAGCGTCGCCACGAACCACCCCGCCACCCGGTCGGCCAGCGTGGCCAGGCGCGGCTTCTCGGCCAGCGCGCGGTCCAGCACCGCGACGATCTCGGCCAGGCGCGTGCCGGCGCCGACGCGGGTCACGCGCAGCTCCAGCGGACTGGCCGTATTGAAGCTGCCGGCCAGCACGGTGTCGCCGGCGCAGCGCCGCACCGGCCGGCTTTCGCCGGTCAGCATGGATTCATCGAGCGCGCTGGCGCCGGAAGTCACTGCGCCGTCCGCCGGCACGATCTCACCCGCCTTGACCCGGATCAGGTCGCCGGCACGCAGTCGCGCGACCGGGATACGCTCGCCCGCCGCGCCGGCCGTGGCCAGCCGCTCGCACGTGGCGGGCAACTGGCGCGCCAGCATTTCGGCACCGCTGCGCGAGGCCTGGCGCACGCGCAGTTCCAGGTAGCGCGCCAGCAGCAGGAAAGCGACGAACATCGTCACCGAATCGAAATAAACCTCGCCCACGCCGCGCACGGTGGCCAGCGCGCTGGCGGCAAAGCCCGCGGCGACGCCGATCGCCACTGGCACGTCCATGCCCATATGGCGCTGGCGCAGGCTGCGCCAGGCCCCGGCGAAGATCGGCGAGGCGGCATAGCACACCACCGGCAAGGTCAGCGCGAAGCTGGCCCAGCGCATCAGCTGCAGCTGGCCGGGATCGATGGTGGCCTCGTGGGTGTAGATCGGCCACGCGTACATCATCACCTGCATCATGCCCAGCATGGCCACCGCCATGCGCATCAGCAGGCCGCGGCGCGCGCGGCGGTCTTGCTGGTCAGTGCGCGAGACCTCGAAAGGCCAGGCCATGTAGCCGATGCCGGCCAGCGCGGCCAGCAGCCCCGATACGGTCTGGGCGCCATCGCGCCAGCGCACCACCACGCGCCGCGTGGCGACGTTGGCCACCGCGGACTCCACGCCCGGCTGGCGCGACAGGTGCTGTTCGATCAGCCAGGCGCAGGCGGCGCAGCGGATGTTCTCGGGGGCCAGCGTGATCTCGGCGCGCCCGCCGTCGAGCGGGCGAACAAACTGCGCGCGCAGTTCCGGGGCATCGTAGGCGGCCCAGACCGGCTCGGCTTCGCGCCGGGCGTCGTCGTCGATGGGTCGGGCAAAACGGGCTTCGTCGCCGTACAGGTGGGCGAAACCGGCCGCATGGAGCGTCTGCGCCAGCGCCTGGCAGCCGCCGCAGCAGAACACGCGGCGGCTGCCGTCCAGATCGGCTGCGAGCGGTTGGGGATCGGTGACCGGGAGGCCGCAGTGGAAGCAGGCCAGCGCCGCGCCGGCGCCTGGCGCGGCGGTGTCGGCGCCATCGCGCCCGATGGGCGGCGGGAATGGCGCCAGCAAGCTGGCGGAGGGACTGGTGGCTGGGGGCGGCGACATGGGTACCTTTTTCTACCCAGTCGAGGGTATAGGCAGCCCCCCAGTTCGAACTTGATTTAAATCAAGGCGGCCCGTTATCGTCGCACCGGGCCTGAAATCCGCTCAGGTGAGCGTGGTATCCATGGTGCGGCGCTCGGATTCCAGGTACTCGCGCGACTGCATCTCGATGATGCGGGACACGGTGCGATGGAATTCGTTGGCCATCTGGCCTTCGGTGTAAAGCTCGTCGGCGGGGACTTCCGCCGACATCAGCAGCTTGACCTTGTGGTCGTAGAAGACGTCGATCAGCCAGGTGAAGCGGCGTGCCTCCGACGACATGCGCGGCGTCATGCGCGGCACGTCCGACAGGATCACCGTATGGAACTGCGAGGCCAGTTCCAGGTAGTCGTTCTGCGAGCGCGGGCCGCCGCACAGCGTGGCAAAGTCGAACCAGACCACCCCGTTGGCCTTGCGCAGCGCGCGCAGCTCGCGGTGCTCGATATGCAGCAGCGGCGACTCGTCGGCGACGCCGGCAATGGAAGTGAAGGCATCCCGCAGCGCCGAGTTGGCCTTGGCGTCCAGCGGAGTGTGGTAGGCCTGCACCTGTTCCAGCGCGCGCTTGCGGTAGTCGATTCCGGCATCGACATTGAGCACGTCCATCTTCTGCTGGATCAGCGCGATGGCCGGCAGCACGCGGTCACGGTGCAAGCCATCGGTGTACAGCAGGTCGGGCCGGTAGTTGGAGGTCATCACGAACTGCACGCCGTTGTCGAACAGTTGCTGCAGCAGGCGGTGCAGGATCATGGCGTCGGCGACGTCGCTGACGTGGAATTCATCGAAGCAGATCAGGCGGAAACGGCGCGCGATGCGCTTCGCCAGTTCGTCGAGGGGATCGGGACGGCCGCGCAGTTCTTCCAGCTGGCGGTGCACCTCGCGCATGAATTCATGGAAATGCAGCCGCGTCTTGCGCACCACCGGCACGCAGGTATAGAAGCTGTCCATCAGGAACGACTTGCCGCGCCCCACCCCGCCCCACATATAGACGCCCTGCGGCACATCCGGGCGCACCAGCAGCTTTTTCAGCGCGTTGTTGCGGCGCCCCTTGTAGGCGACCCACTCGTCGTAGCACTGCTGCAGCCGGGCCACGGCGCGCAGCTGGGCCTCGTCGGACTGGTAGCCGCGCTCCTTCAGTTCCTTCTCGTAGTACTCGGTGACGTTCATGCTCGGGGGCTCGCGCGGCACGCGCCGCAAGTGAAAACGGCGCGCCGCAGGACGGCGCGCCGGTACTCAGGCAACGGCGGACACGCGCCTTACATGTTGAGTTGGCGCTTGTCGACGGCCAGCGCGGCTTCGCGCATGACTTCCGACATCGACGGGTGCGGATGGCAAACGCGGCCGATATCCTCGCTGGCGGCCTTGAATTCCATCGCCACCACGGCTTCGGCGATCAGGTCCGAGGCGTTGGCGGCAACGATGTGCACGCCGAGGATCTCGTCGGTCTTGGCGTCCGCCAGCATCTTGACGAAGCCGTCGGCGTGGCCCATGCCCAGCGCACGGCCGTTGGCCATGAACGGGAACTGGCCGGCCTTGTACTCGCGGCCTTCGGCCTTGAGCTGGGCTTCGGTCTTGCCGACCCATGCGATTTCCGGGAAGGTGTAGATCACCCACGGAATGCAGTTGTAGTCGATATGCGGCTTCTGGCCGGCGATGCGCTCGGCCACGGCCACGCCCTCGTCCTCGGCCTTGTGCGCCAGCATCGGGCCGCGCACCACGTCGCCGATGGCCCACAGGCCCGGCACTTTAGTGGCGCAATGGTCGTCGACCTCGATAAAGCCGCGCTGGTCGACCGCCAGGCCGACGGCGTCCAGGCCCAGGTTGTCGGTATTCGGCACGCGGCCGACCGACACGATCAGGCGATCGACTTCCAGGGTCTGGGCCTTGCCATCCTTGTCGGTGTACTTGACGGTCACGCCGTTCTTGGCGGTCGTCACTTCGTCGACCTTCACGCCGAGGCTAAACTTGAGGCCCTGCTTGGTCAGCTGCTTCTGCGCTTCCTTGGCCACGCCTTCGTCGGCGGCACCCAGGAAGGCGGGCAGCGCTTCCAGCACGGTCACGTCGGCACCCAGGCGGCGCCACACCGAGCCCAGCTCCAGGCCGATCACGCCGGCGCCGATCACGCCCAGCTTCTTCGGCACTGCGGGGAACTTGAGCGCGCCCTCGTTATCGCTGACCAGGTCGTTGTCGACCTTGATGCCGGGCAGATGGCGGGCCTTGGAGCCGGTGGCGATGATGACCTGCTTGGCGGTTACCACTTCACCGGCGATCTCGACCTGGAAGCCCTCGGCGGTCTTGCCGACAAACTTGCCGTAGCCCTTGAGCAGCGTCACCTTGTTCTTGCGGAACAGGAACTCGATGCCCTTGGTCATCTTGCCGACGATATCGTCCTTGCGCTTGAGCATCTTGGCCACGTCGACCTTGACGTCGCCCACGGTGATGCCGTGGTCGCCCAGGTGGTGCTGGGCGTTCTCGAACTCTTCCGAGGAAGCCAGCAGCGCCTTGGAGGGAATGCAGCCCACGTTCAGGCAGGTGCCGCCCAGGCGGGCCTCGCCCTTGGGATCGTCATACGGATTGCCTTCGCAGCAGGCCACGTTCAGGCCCAGCTGGCCGGCACGGATGGCGGCGATGTAGCCGCCGGGGCCGGCGCCGATCACCAGCACGTCGAATTGTTTGCTCATGGAAATTCCTTGTTGGGCGCCGGCTGCAACTTGTGCCGGCGCACCGTGATCACGGGAGCGCGCTCCCCGCGCACGCCTGTGCGTGCGCGGAGGGACCGGCTGTTACAGGTCCAGCAGCAGGCGCGCCGGATCTTCCAGTGCGTCCTTCATGGCGACCAGGCCCAGCACGGCTTCGCGGCCGTCGATGATGCGGTGGTCGTAGGACATGGCCAGGTAGTTCATCGGACGGATCACGATCTGGCCGTCTTCCACCACCGGGCGGTCCTTGGTGGCGTGCACGCCCAGGATGGCCGATTGCGGCGGGTTGATGATCGGGGTCGACAGCATCGAGCCGAACACGCCGCCGTTGGAGATCGAGAAGGTACCGCCGCTCAGCTCTTCCAGCGACAGCTTGCCGTCACGGGCCTTGACGCCGAACTCGGCGATCTTCTTCTCGATGTCGGCCAGGCTCATCTGGTCGGCGTTGCGCAGGATCGGCACCACCAGGCCGCGCGGCGAACCGACAGCGATACCGATGTCGAAGTAGCCGTGGTAGACGATGTCGTTGCCGTCGATCGAGGCGTTGATCAGCGGGAACTTCTTCAGCGCATGCACCGCGGCCTTGACGAAGAACGACATGAAGCCCAGCTTCACGCCGTGTTCCTTCTCGAAGCGGTCCTTGTACTTGTTGCGCAGGTCCATCACCGGCTTCATGTTCACTTCATTGAAGGTGGTGAGGATGGCGTTGGTGGCTTGCGACTGCAGCAGGCGCTCGGCGATACGGGCACGCAGGCGGCTCATCGGCACGCGCTCTTCCGGGCGGTCGCCCAGGGCGGCGAAGTCGACCGGGGCCGAAACCTGCTGCAGGGCCGGCTTGGCGGCCGGGGCCGGAGCGGCCTTGGCGGCGGGGGCCGGCGCGGCGGCCGCGCCCAGCACGTCGCCCTTGGTGATGCGGCCGTCCTTGCCGGTACCGGCAACCTGGCCAGCCGACAGGCCGGCTTCGGCCATCAGCTTGGCGGCCGACGGCATCGCCACGGCGCCGGCGGCGGCCGGCGCGGCAGCAGCGGCCGGGGCCGGTGCAGCTGCGGCCGGAGCCGGAGCAGCGGCGGCGGGGGCGGCGGCGCCAGCGGTGGCTTCGGTGTCGATCTTGGCGATGACTTCATCGGCCACGACGGTGTCGCCGTCGTTCTTGACGATCTGCGACAGCACACCGGCCGACGGGGCCGGCACTTCCAGCACGACCTTATCGGTCTCGATTTCGATCAGGATCTCGTCCTGGGCAACGGCTTCGCCGGGCTTCTTCTTCCAGTTGAGCATGGTCGCTTCGGCGACCGATTCGGAGAGTTGCGGAACCTTGACGTCAACGATAGCCATGGTGGTGAATTCCTCGTGTTATGCGTGTTGTCTTGATGCAGGCGATGCCACGGCGCGCCTGCGCGCGCCGCCGTGGCTGCCGACTGATTACTTGGTCAGAACAAAGCCCTTGAGCTTGGCGAAGGCCGCGTCCAGCAGCGCCTTCTGTTGCTCGTTGTGCTTTGCGTAGTAGCCCACCGCCGGCGAAGCCGAAGCGGGGCGACCGGCATAACCGAGCTTCTGGCCGTCCGTCATGTTTTCCATGATGTAGTGCTGGACGAAGAACCAGGCGCCCTGGTTCTGCGGCTCGTCCTGGCACCACAGGATTTCGTTGGCGTTCGGGTACTTCTTCAGTTCCGCGGCCAGCGCCTTGTGCGGGAACGGGTACAGCTGTTCCAGGCGGATGATGGCGGTGTCGTTGGCTTCGCGTTCCTTGCGCGTGTTGACCAGGTCGTAGTAGACCTTGCCCGAGCACATGATGACGCGCTTGACCTTGCCGGCGTTCAGTTCTTCGTGGTCGCCGATGACGGTCTCGAAGTGGCCCTTGGCCAGGTCGGACAGCGGCGACACCGCATCCTTGTTACGCAGCAGCGACTTCGGCGTCATGATCACCAGCGGCTTGCGGAACAGGCGGATCATCTGGCGGCGCAGCAGGTGGAAGATCTGGGCCGGCGTGGTCGGCTGGCAGACCTGCATATTGTGGTCCGCGCACAGCTGCAGGAAGCGCTCGATACGGGCCGAGCTGTGTTCCGGGCCCTGGCCTTCGTAGCCGTGCGGCAGCATCAGCGTCAGGCCCGAGGCACGGCCCCACTTCACTTCGCCCGACGAGATGAACTGGTCGATCACCACCTGGGCGCCGTTGACGAAGTCGCCGAACTGGGCTTCCCAGATCACCAGCGCATTCGGTTCGGCGGTCGAGTAGCCGTATTCGAAGCCGAGCACGGCTTCTTCGGACAGCACCGAGTCGATCACCGTGAACGGTGCCTGGTTTTCCGAGACGTTCTGCAGCGGCACATAGCTGCCGGCATCCCAGCGCTCGCGGTTCTGGTCGTGCAGCACGGCGTGGCGGTGGGTGAAGGTGCCGCGGCCGGCGTCCTGGCCGGTGATGCGCACCGGATAGCCCGATGCCACCAGCGAGGCGAAGGCCAGGTGCTCACCCATGCCCCAGTCCAGCGGCTGGTCGCCGCGGCCCATGTTGGCGCGGTCCTTGACCACCTTCTCGACCAGCGGGTGCAGCTTCAGGTGTTCCGGGATGGCGGTGATGCGTTCGGCCAGGCGCTTGAGCTCGGTCACCGGCACGGCGGTGTCGGCGGCGTCGGTCCACTTGCGGTTCAGGAACGGCATCCAGTCCACGGCGAACTTGTTCTTGAAGTTCGACAGGACGGGATCGGCGGTGTGCTTGCCGGCGTCCATCGCGGCGCGGTATTCCTTGACCTTCTCGTCGCCGAAATCGGCCGGGACCAGGTTCTGCGCGGCCAGCTTGTCGGCGTACAGCTTGCGCGTGCCGGGGTGCTGGGCGATCTTCTTGTACATCAGCGGCTGCGTGACCGCGGGCGTGTCCTGCTCGTTGTGACCCAGCTTGCGGAAGCAGATGATGTCGACCACGACATCCTTCTTGAACTCCATGCGGAAGTCCACCGCCAGCTGCATGGCGTACACCACGGCTTCGGGATCGTCGCCGTTCACGTGCAGCACCGGGGCCTCGATCATCTTGACCACGTCCGTGCAGTACAGCGTCGAACGGGCGTCGCGCGGGTCGGAGGTGGTGAAGCCGATCTGGTTGTTGATGACGATGTGCATCGTGCCGCCCGTGCCGTAGCCGCGGGTCTGCGCGAGGTTCAGCGTCTCCATGACCACGCCCTGGCCGGCAAAGGCGGCATCGCCGTGCACTTGCACCGGCAGCACTTCCATGTTGCCGACGGCGCCGCGGCGTTCCTGGCGGGCCTTGGCCGAGCCCTCGACCACCGGGTTGACGATTTCCAGGTGCGACGGGTTGAATGCCAGCGACAGGTGGATCGGGCCGCCCTCGGTCGAGACGTCGCTCGAGAAGCCCTTGTGGTACTTGACGTCACCGGCCGGCAGGTCGTCGACGTGCTTGCCTTCGAACTCGGCGAACAGGTCGGCGGGCATCTTGCCCAGGGTGTTGACCAGCACGTTCAGGCGGCCGCGGTGGGCCATGCCGATGACGATTTCCTGCACGCCCTTGCTGCCGGCGTGCTGGATCAGCTCGTCCATGGCTGCGATAAAGCTCTCGCCGCCTTCCAGCGAGAAGCGCTTCTGGCCGACATACTTGGTGTGCAGGAAGCGCTCGAGGCCTTCGGCCGCGGTCAGGCGGTCAAGGATGTGCTTCTTCTTTTCCAGCGTGAACACCGGCTTGGAACGCGTGGTTTCCAGGCGCTCCTGCCACCAGCGCTTCTGCGCCTGGTCGCTCACGTACATGAATTCGAAGCCGATGGTGCCGCAGTACGTTTCGCGCAGGTTGTTGAGCAGCTCGCGCAGGCTCATCGACTCCTTGCCGAAGTAGGTATTGCTGGCGTTGAAGACGATATCGAGATCGGCTTCGGAAAAACCGTAGAAGGCGGGGTCCAGATCCGGCAGGGGCGGACGCTCCTGGCGCTTGAGCGGGTCCAGGTCGGCCCAGTGCGAACCGATGTTGCGGTAGGCGGCGATCAGCTGCGTGGCAGCGACGCGCTTGCGGCCCATGTCGGAATCGGCCGATGCAACGATGGTGCGGATGGGACCTTGCTTGGCGCGCTCGGCGAACGAGGCAACGATGGGAGCGTGGGGGATATCCCGGCCGTTCGAGCCGTCGACGGCGGGAACGTTCTGCATGGCGTCGAAGTACGCGCGCCAATTATCGGGAACCGAGGCGGGGTTCTGGAGGTA
Source organism: Cupriavidus taiwanensis LMG 19424 (assembly GCF_000069785.1). Lineage (NCBI taxonomy): Bacteria > Pseudomonadati > Pseudomonadota > Betaproteobacteria > Burkholderiales > Burkholderiaceae > Cupriavidus > Cupriavidus taiwanensis. The sequence goes on from NC_010528.1 coordinate 1,971,041, forward strand.
GGCTTCGTACAGTTCTTCGACATAGGGGGCGTTGCCGCCGAAGAGGTACGAATTGCTCTGGTACTGCTGCATCATGGGACGCTCACTTTTCTCCGGGTCTGCCGGAGTTCAGCGGGTTATTCAACCTTCCGCGACACGGCTTGACCGGTTAGCGGATCGCAAACAACTCTTGGGAGCCCAGCGCTGGCGCTTACGCAAACGGCACCACCAGGGTGCCGCGTGTAATGGCCGCCTCACCAGACCCGAAAGGGCAAGTTGTGCGGGGAAGGACCTTAAGTCTTCACGGCGGTAAGGATAGCACGGATTGCGCTTGATCAATGTGGACTTTTCGCGATACGAAACACACCGGCGCGACAATTCCCGGCGCATTCGGCGAATCCGCAACATTCGCACAACAATCGGCATCACGGAGCAATCTGGTCGACCGCGTCCGTAATCACCCCGTCCAGGCCCCAGGCCAGCAACTGCGCCGCCCGCGCCGGATCGTTGACGGTGTAGGCCAGCACGCGCAGGCCAGCCGCATGTGCGCTGGCAATCACGCCGGCATCCAGCTCGCAATGGTTGGCATCGAGCGCGACGCAACCGAGCTGGCGCACCCTTTCCAGCCAGTCCGCGGGCAGCTTGTCGAGCAGCAGCGCGCGCGGCAGGCCAGGGGCGACGCGCGCGGCGGCGGCCAGCGCCTCTTCTGAAAACGAGGACAGCAGCGGCGGCACCCCGGCGCCGGCCCACAGGGACTGGGCGTCGAGGGCCACCGCGGCGCCGGTGCGCGCCTCGGTGCCGGGCACGGGCTTGATCTCGATATTGACGTGGAAGCCGTTGGCCCGGGTGTAGCGCGCGATCGCCGCCAGCGTCGGCACCGGCTCGCCGGCAAAGGCCGGGCTGTGCCAGCTGCCGGCGTCGAGCAGCGCCAGCTCGCCCAGCGTCAGGGCATCCACCCTGCCCTGGCCGCTGGTGGTGCGGTCCAGGGTGGCGTCGTGCATCAGCACCGGCTTGCCGTCAGCTGACAGCTTCACGTCGAACTCGAACATGCGGTAGCCAAAGCCGGCGCCGTGGCGGAACGCGGCCAGCGTGTTCTCCGGCGCCAGCTTGCCGGCGCCGCGGTGCGCGATATGGCTGGGGTAGCCCCAGGCGCTGTCAGGTGCCGTGCTCATGTCAGGCCTCGATGCGCTTGCCGGTATCCGGCGAGAAGAAATGCAGGTGCTCGGCCGATGACGTCACCGGCAGGCGGTCGCCGGCGCGCACCCGCGCATGGCTGTCCAGCCGCACTACCACGGCCTGACCGCCGAGCGAGCCGTAGGCGAAAGAATCCGCGCCCAGCGCCTCGACCACGCGCACATCGACTTCGGCGATCGCCTCGTGCGCGGCGCATGGCTCGATATGCTCGGGCCGCAGCCCCAGCAGCGCGCGTTCGGGCAGGTGCAGCCCCATCGGCAGGTGACCCAGCGTGGCGCTGGCGGCCTCGCCCTCCTTCGCCACCACGCGCATCTGCGCGCCGCCCGCTTCGCTCGCGCCGCCGCCGTTGCGCGCCACCGGGATCAGGTTCATCGGCGGCGAGCCGATAAAGCCGGCCACGAACGTGCTGGCCGGACGCGCATAGACTTCCAGCGGTGTACCGATCTGCTCGACCCGCCCGGCATTGAGCACCATCATGCGGTCGGCCAGCGTCATGGCCTCGACCTGGTCATGCGTCACGTAGAGGCTGGTGGTGCCCAGGCGCCGGTGCAGTTCCTTGAGCTCGAGCCGCATCTGCACACGCAACTTGGCGTCGAGGTTGGACAGCGGCTCGTCGAACAGGAACACCGCCGGCTCGCGCACGATGGCACGACCCATGGCAACGCGCTGGCGCTGCCCGCCGGAGAGCTGGCGCGGCTTGCGCTCGAGCAGCGGCGCGAGCTCGAGAATGCCGGCCGCGTGGTTCACGCGCTGCGCGATCTCGGCCTTGCCCATGCCGCGGATCTTGAGGCCGTAGGCCATGTTGTCGTACACGCTCATGTGCGGATAGAGCGCGTAGTTCTGGAACACCATGGCGATGTCGCGCTCGGCCGGTTCCAGCTGGTTGACGACCTTGTCGCCGATATGAATCTCGCCGCCGGTGATGGTCTCCAGTCCCGCCACCATGCGCAGCAGCGTCGACTTGCCGCAGCCCGACGGGCCGACGATGACGATGAATTCGCCGTCAGCGATCTCCATGTCGATGCCGTGCACCACCTGGGTACCGCCGGCGTAGGTTTTCTGAACGTTGCGAAGCGACAGTTTTGCCATTGCTGTTGTCCTGCGTGCGCGCGGGTGGCGCGCCACGCCTTGTTGTTCCGCTTATTTTTCGGTTTCGACCAGGCCCTTGACGAACCACTTCTGCATCAGCACCACCACCACCGCCGGCGGGATCATCGCCAGCATCACCGTGGCCATCACCAGGTTCCAGTCGGTGGCGGCATCGCCCGAGCGCGAGATCATCTGGGTCACGCCCACCACCACCGGCGTCATCGACTTCTGCGTGGTGATCAGCAGCGGCCACAGGTACTGGTTCCAGCCGTAGATAAACTGGATCACGAACAGCGCGGCGATGCTGGTGCGCGACAGCGGCAGCACCACGTCCCAGAAAAAGCGCAGCGGCCCGGCGCCGTCGATGCGCGCGGCCTCGGCCAGCTCATCGGGAATGGTCAGGAAGAACTGCCGGAACAGGAAGGTCGCCGTTGCCGACGCAATGATCGGAATGGTCAGCCCGAAATAGCTGTCGAGCAGCCCGAGATCCGACACCACCTTGTAGGTCGGCAGGATCCGCACCTCGACCGGGAGCATCAGCGTGATGAAGATCAGCCAGAAGAAAGTCTTGCGCAGCGGGAACTTGAAATAGACGATGGCAAAGGCCGAGATGATCGAGATCGCGATCTTGCCCAGCGCGATGCCGAGCGCCATGATCAGGCTGTTCTTCATCATGGTCGAGACCGGCGATGCGGCCTCGCCCACGCCCTGGAACAGCACGGTGCGATAGTTCTCGATCAGGTGGCTGCCGGGGATCAGCGTCATCGGCGCGTCCAGCACTTCTTCGGCGGTCAGCGTCGACGCGACGAAGGTCAGGTACACGGGAAACACCACGATGACGATGCCGAGGATCAGCACCGCGTGGGTCAGGAAATCAAGGAAGGGACGTCGTTCTACCATGGCTGCCTCCGTCAGTACTGGACCTTGCGTTCGACGTAGCGGAACTGCACCACGGTCAGCGCGATCACGATCACCATCAGCACCACCGATTGCGCGGCCGAGCCACCGATATCCATGCCGCGGAAGCCGTCATGGAAGACCTTGTAGACCAGCGTGTTGGTCGAATTGAAGGGGCCGCCGTGCGTGACCGCGTCGATGATGGCGAAGGTGTCGAAGAACGCGTAGACGACGTTGATCACCATCAGGAAGAAAGTGGTAGGCGACAGCAGCGGGAAGATGATCGACCAGAAACGCCGCCATGGACCGGCGCCGTCGATGGCGGCGGCCTCGATCAGCGAGCGCGGGATGCTCTGCAGCCCGGCCAGGAAAAACAGGAAGTTGTAGCTGATCTGCTTCCAGGCCGCGGCCAGCACCACCAGCAGCAGCGCCTGGTTGCCGTTGAGCAGGAAGTTCCATTCCACGCCCATCTTGCGCAGCGCGTACGAGACCACGCCCAGCGTCGGGTTGAACATGAACATCCACAGCACCCCCGCCACCGCCGGCGCCACCGCATACGGCCAGATCAGCAGGGTCTTGTAGCCCACCGCGCCACGGATCACGCGATCCGCAAAATACGCCAGCGCCAGCGCGGTGGTCAGGCCCACCACGGTGACGCCGATGGCAAAGACCGCCGTGGTCTGGAACGACTCCACATACAGCGGGTCATTCCACAGCATGCGGAAGTTATCGAGGCCGACAAAATCCAGGTTGATGCCGAAGGCATCCTGCTGCAGCATCGACTGGTACAACGCCTGCCCCGCGGGCAGGAAGAAAAAGATCAGCGTGATCGCGATCTGCGGCAAAACTAGCAGATACGGCAGCCACGGCGAGCGGAAAACGACGCGTTTTTCCATAAACGGATTCCGGCGGACGCCGCGGGTCGCGGCATCGTTCTAGGTACGGCGTTGCGGCTGGCCCGATGCGGCCGGCCACAATGCAAGCGGGCGGAGGTTTCGCCGCCGCCCGCCCTTTCCCATCAGCTTGCTGTCAGCCCGCGCTTATTCGCGCGCGGTCTTCTGGAAGCGCTCCAGCAGATCGTTGCCACGGGCCACGGCCGAGTCCAGCGCTGCCTTGGGCTCCTTCTTGCCGGCCCAGACGGCTTCCAGTTCCTCGTCCACCACGGTGCGGATCTGCACCATGTTGCCCAGGCGCACGCCGCGCGACTTGTCGGTGGTCTTCACCACCATCTGCTGCACCGAGACGTCGGCACCCGGGTTCTTGTCGTAGAAGCCCGACTTCCTGGTCATCTCGTAAGCGGCCATCGTCACCGGCAGGTAGCCGGTGGCCTGGTGCCAGTCAGACTGGATCTCCGGGCGCGACAGGAAACTGAAGAACCTGGCCACGCCCTTGTACTCTTCCGGCTTCTTGCCGCCCATCACCCACAGCGAGGCGCCGCCGATGATGGTGTTCTGCGGGGCACCCTGCACGTCCGGGTAATACGGCAGTTGCGCCACCGCGAACGCGAACTTGGCGTTCTTGCGGACATTGGCCAGCGTCGCCGACGAGCCGGTGAACATGGCGCACTCGCCGTTGTAGAACTTGGCCTGGGATTCGGCCTTGCGCCCGCCATAGCTGAAGTAGCCCTTCTTCACCATGTCCTGCAGGTTGGCGATGTGCTTGACGTGCAGCGGGCTGTTGAAGACCAGGCGCGTATCGGTGCCGCCGAAGCCGTTGTTCTTGGTGGCGTACAGCGTGTTGTGCCAGGCCGAGAAGCTTTCCAGGTGGACCCAGCCCTGCCAGTCGGTGGTATAGGCGCAGTTGGTGCCCGAGGCCTTCAGCTTGGCCGAGTACTGCATCACCTCCGGCCAGGTCTTGGGCGGCTTTTCCGGATCCAGGCCCGCCTTCTTGAAGGCGTCCTTGTTGTAGTAGAACACCGTGGTCGAGCTGTTGAACGGGAACGACAGCATCTCGCCCTTGGACGAGGTGTAGTAGCCGGCCACCGCCGGGATGTAGGCCTTCTGGTCGAACTTCTCGCCGGCGTCCTTCATCACGGTCGACACCGGCTTGATCGCGCCCTTGGCGCTCATCATGGTGGCGGTGCCGACCTCGAATACCTGCAGGATCGCCGGCGCGCCGCCGGCACGGAAGGCGGCGATGCCCGCCGCCAGGGTCTCGTCGTAATTGCCCTTGTTGACCGGCACCACCTTGTATTCGGACTGGCTGGCGTTGAACTTGTTGGCGATTTCGTTCACCTTGTCGTTCAGCGCGCCCTGCATGGCGTGCCACCATTGGATTTCAACGGCGGCGTGCGCGCTGCCGGCCCCGGTCAGGGCAGCCAGCGCGGCGAGTTTGAGCACGGTACGGGATACGGACATCGAGAGCCCTCCTTGGCCTGTCTGTTGCAGTCAGTCGAAATCCGACAGCATGTGATTTTTTTGTGACAGCGGCATGTTACGCCGGTCGCACCTGCGCAAGCAAATCAGCAGATTCACCAGTATGGCCGGCGCACTGCTTTTTGCAGTGCAATAAACGAACTTGGCCGCAGATCCACGGTTACAATGGCCCGCCATGCAATCCCTGAACAAGCTCTCTAATACGGCGCTGCGTCCCGTGCGCGGCGTGCTGACCGACATCGACGGCACCCTGACCACCGACGGGCGGTTGCCGGCCTCGACCTACCTGGCTCTGGATGGCCTGCGCAGGGCCGGCCTGCATGTGATCCCGGTGACCGGACGCTGCATCGCCTGGGCCGAGATCCTGACGCGGCTGTGGCCGGTCGATGCCATCATCGGCGAAAACGGCGCGTTCTACTCGCACCTGCACCACGGCCGGCTGCAGACCCGCTTCCTCGACGACGCCGCCACGCGCGCGCGCAACCTCGAGCGCATCCACGCACTGGGCGAGCGCATTCTGCACGAGGTGCCCGGCTGCGCGCTGGCCTCGGACCAGGCCTGGCATGCCGCCGACCTGGCCATCGACCATGCCGAAGACGTGGTGCCGCTGCCCGAGGAGGCCGTCGCGCGTATTGCCGCACTGATGCGCGAGGCCGGCATGACCGCCACCGTCAGTTCGATTCATGTCAACGGCTGGTTCGGCCAGCATGACAAGCTGTCGATGAGCAAGCTGTGCGTGGCCGAGCTGCTGGGCGAGGACCTGGATGCGCGGCGCGACCAGTGGCTGTTTATCGGGGATTCGGCCAACGATGCCAGCATGTTTGCGCATTTCCCGCTGTCTGTCGGCGTGGCCAATGTGCGGGAGATCCTGCCGCAGTTGCCCGTGCCGCCGGCTTACATCACGGCTGCCGCTGGCGGCGAGGGTTTTGCGGAGATGGCGCAACGGCTGATTGCAGCGCGCGGCTGAGCCCGCCCGAAAGAAAAAACCGGCCGAGGTATCCCCGGCCGGTTTTTTTCTTGCGCGCAACCAGTGCCGGCTCAGTCGAAGCCGAGCTCCTGCAGCTTGCGCGTGATGGTATTGCGTCCGATCCCGAGCCGGGTCGCGGCTTCGACGCGGCGCCCGCGGGTGACGCCCAGCGCGGCCTCCAGCACCGCCTTTTCGAACCGGCGCGTCAGCAGGTCCATCACTTCGGGCTGGCCGGCCTCCAGCATGGCGCGCGCCTCGCCGGCAAGCAGGCTTTCCCATCCGGCGGCCGCCGGTGCCGGTGCCGGAACCTGGACCACGGATGCGGCCGGTGCGGCCCGCACCGCCGTGGCCGTGTCGGCCTCGGCCACCGGCACCGCAAACCCGCCATAGTCGGCCAGATCCTGGGCGCCGTCATACTCGGCCGCGCGCAGGTCGGGCGCTCGCTCCGGCCGCGGCGCATTGACCGGCTCGCTGGTGCCAGCCTCCAGCATTTCGCGCGGCAGGTCCTTGACCTCGATGGTCTGCGCCGGCGCCATCACCGTGAGCCAGTTGCACAGGTTTTCCAGCTGGCGCACGTTGCCGGGGAAAGGCAGCGTGCTGACGTAGGCCAGCGCCTCGTCCGACATGCGCTTGGGTTCGACGCCAAGCTCCTTGGCGCTCTTCTGCAGGAAATGGCGCGCCAGCAGCGTGATGTCCTCCGGGCGCTCGCGCAGCGGCGGCAGGCGCAGCCGGATCACGTTCAGGCGGTGGAACAAGTCCTCGCGGAACAGGCCTTCCTTGACGCGAAGCTCCAGGTTCTGGTGCGTGGCGGCGATGACCCGCACATTGGCGCGCAACGGGTTGTGCCCGCCGACGCGATAGAAGTTGCCATCGGACAGCACGCGCAACAGCCGCGTTTGCAAGTCGAACGGCATGTCGCCGATTTCGTCGAGGAACAGCGTGCCGCCCTCGGCCTGCTCGAAGCGGCCGCGGCGCATGGTCTGCGCGCCGGTGAAGGCGCCGCGCTCGTGGCCGAACAGTTCGGACTCGAGCAGGTCCTTGGGAATGGCCGCGGTATTGAGCGCGATGAACGGGCCGTTGGCGCGCGGGCTGTGCTTGTGCAGCGCGCGCGCGACCAGTTCCTTGCCGGTGCCCGACTCGCCGGTGATCATCACCGTCACGTTGGATTGCGACAGCCGGCCGATGGCGCGGAACACGTCCTGCATCGCCGGCGCCTGGCCGAGGATCTCGGGCGCGTCGACCAGGCGGTCGTCCATTTCTTCTTCGCGCAGGCTTTCTTCGAGCGCGCGGCGAATCAGCTCGACCGCCTTGTCGACATCGAACGGCTTGGCCAGGTATTCAAAGGCGCCACCCTGGAACGCCGCCACCGCGCTGTCCAGGTCGGAGTACGCCGTCATCACGATGACCGGCAGGCCCGGATGCCGCGCCTTGATGGCCTGCAGCAGGTCCAGGCCGGAACCGCCGGGCATGCGGATATCCGATATCAGCACCTGCGGCTGGTCTTCCTCGAGCGCGGCCAGCGCGTCCCGCACATTGGTGAAGCTGCGCGAGAGCAGGCTTTCACGGGCGAGGGCCTTTTCCAGGACCCAGCGGATTGATTGATCGTCGTCGACTATCCAGATCGGCTTCATGTGCGTCGCTTGTCTGCTCGGTGTCAGTTGGTCTTCCGCATGCCCTGGCCACGTCGGTGCACGCGCTTGCGGACGCCGGCAAAGGCTAGTGCAGCGGCAGCAGGATACGGAAGTCGGTACAGCCCGGCCTGCTCTCGCATTCGATCAAGCCCTCGTGCTGCTGCACGAAGGTTTGAGCGAGTGTGAGACCCAGTCCGCTGCCGCCATCCCTGCCCGATACCAGCGGATAGAAGATGCGTTCGCGGATGTCTTCGGGGATGCCCGGGCCGTTGTCGATCACATGCAAGTCCAATGCCAGCTTGAACAGGCGCTTGGCGATCGTGACCTGCCGCGCGATGCGCGTGCGCAGCACGATCTGCGCATCGCCGCGTGCGATGCGGTCGGCCAGCGCCTGCGCCGCGTTGTGGACGATGTTGAGCACCGCCTGGATCAGCTGCTCCATGTCGCCACGCAGCTCGGGCAGGCTGGCGTCGTAGTCGCGCACGATCTCCAGCCCGTTGGGAAACTCGGCCAGCACCACCGAGCGCACGCGCTCGAGCACCTCGTGGATATTCAGGCTCGATACGATATGCGGATGCCGGTGCGGCTCCAGCAGCCGGTCGACCAGCGTCTGCAGCCGGTCCGACTCCTTGATGATGACCTGCGTGTACTCGCGCAGCGAGCGCTCGGGCAGCTCGAACTCCAGCAGCTGCGCCGCGCCGCGGATGCCGCCCAGCGGGTTCTTGATCTCGTGGGCAAGGTTGCGGATCAGCTCCTTGTTGGCCGAGGTCAGGTCGAGGATGCGCTCTTCGCGGTCGCTGCGCACCTTCTGCTCGTTGGGCAGGATCTCGACCACCACGGTGTCGCTGACCGCCTCGAGCGCGGCGATCACCACGTGCACGTGGATGGGATCCTGCAGCGGCGGATGCAGGATCAGGTCCTGCCGGCGCACGTCGAACTGCCGCGTCACCACCGTGTCGAGCATGTTGTGCAGCTCATCGGATTTGCCGAACAGGTCGGGCAGCGTCAGTTCGACCATGCCCTTGCGCGACACGCCGAAGGTGGCCTCGGCGGCCGGATTCGCGTACACCACGCGCAGCCCCGGCTGGCGTACCAGCAGCACCGGATTGGCGACCACGTCGAGGCCGGCATGGAACGCCGCCGCGCCGATGCTCAGCACGCGCGCGCCGGCTTCGGGCGGCGCCGGCTCCGCCGCGGACGGCTCGGCCCGCGCCCCATCGGCACTGCCGGCCTTGCGTGACACTCCGCGAATCAGGCGACGCATAAGACTAGTCCTTCAGGTTGCCGAGCTCGCGCCGCAATGATGCCGCGTTGGCCTCGCTGCGGGCGATGTCGTCGCGCAGCGCCGCGGTGCGGTCGAGGTATTTCTGGTAATTGCGCTCGTTGCCCTGGCGCTCCGGCTGGCCGTTGTTGTATTCGGCACGCAGCGCCTGAAGCTTGGCCTCCTCGGCCTGCAGTTCCTGCGTCAGCACGGTCCGGCGCTCGCTGTCGCGGCTTCTCTGCGTGGCGCTGTCCACGCGCGGGAAACTGGTGCTGCCGGTGGTGGCGGCGCTGCTGCCGGCACTCCTGGACGGAGCGGCGACGCGCCCGCCCGGCACCGTCACGACTTCAGGCAGGTTCAGCTTCTTGCAGCCCTTGCCGGCGTTGCCGTTGCGGTATTCCGGCACGCCATTGGGCCCGGTGCAGACATAGACATCCGAAGACTGCGCCAGGGACGGCCCCGCCCACGCGCCCAGTGTCAGTGCCAGCGCCGCAGCGCTCACCAGAACGGGGAATCGGCGTTGGCTTTGGTGCACGAAACGGGGCATGGCGGGTGTCCGGCAGGCCGTGCGGGAAGAAGCATCCATGGGCATGGCGTCAGGTTAGAACAGGGAGGGATCGAGACAGGATCGGATTCCCCATTCTAGCGAGCAAAGCAAAAAGGGACAGCCGAAGCCGCCCCCTTGTGGTGCAACTGTTGCCCGGTCACAACCTGCGTCATGGCCGGGCGCGGGCTGCTTACAGCGAGTAGTACATCTCGAACTCGACCGGGTGCGTGGTCATGCGGAAACGCGTGACTTCTTCCATCTTCAGTTCGATGTAGGCATCGATCATCGAGTTCGAGAACACGCCGCCACGGGTCAGGAACTCGCGGTCGTTGTCCAGGTACTCGAGTGCCTGGTCCAGGCTCGAGCACACGGTCGGGATCTTTGCGTCTTCTTCCGGCGGCAGGTCGTACAGGTTCTTGTCGGCGGCTTCGCCCGGGTGGATCTTGTTCATCACGCCGTCCAGGCCGGCCATCAGCAGTGCCGAGAAGCCCAGGTACGGGTTCATCAGCGGATCCGGGAAGCGGGTCTCGATGCGGCGGCCCTTCGGGTTGGCCACATACGGGATGCGGATCGAAGCCGAACGGTTGCGGGCCGAGTAGGCCAGCTTGACCGGAGCCTCGAAGCCCGGCACCAGGCGCTTGTACGAGTTCGTGCCCGGGTTGGTGATGGCGTTCAGCGCACGGGCGTGCTTGATGATGCCGCCGATGTAGTACAGCGCGAATTCCGACAGGCCGGCGTAGCCGTTGCCCGCGAACAGGTTCTGGCCGTCCTTCCACACCGACTGGTGCACGTGCATGCCCGAGCCGTTGTCGCCGACGACCGGCTTCGGCATGAAGGTGGCGGTCTTGCCGTAGGTGTGCGCGACGTTCTGGATCACGTACTTCTGCAGCTGGGTCCAGTCGGCGCGCTGCACCAGCGTGCTGAACTTGGTGCCGATTTCGTTCTGGCCCTGGCCAGCCACTTCGTGGTGGTGGACTTCAACGGGGATGCCCAGCGATTCCAGGATCAGGCACATTTCCGAACGCATGTCCTGGAAGGTGTCGATCGGGGCAACCGGGAAATAGCCGCCCTTCTTGCCCGGACGGTGGCCGGCGTTGCCGTGCTCGAATTCCTTGCCCGACGACCACGGGGCTTCTTCGGAATGGATCTTCACGAAGCAGCCTTGCATGTCGACGTTCCAGGTCACGCCGTCGAAGATGAAGAACTCGGGCTCCGGACCGAAGAAGGCGGTGTCGCCCAGGCCGGTGCTCTTCAGGTAGGCTTCGGCGCGCTTGGCGATCGAACGCGGGTCGCGGTCATAGCCCTTGCCGTCCGACGGCTCGATCACGTCGCACGACAGCACCAGCGTCGGCTCTTCATAGAACGGGTCGATGTGGGCCGTGTTCGAATCCGGCATCAGCAGCATGTCGGAAGCTTCGATACCCTTCCAGCCGGCGATCGACGAGCCGTCGAAAGCGTGGCCGCTCTCGAACTTGTCTTCATCGAAGTGCGACACGGGCACGGACACGTGTTGCTCCTTGCCTTTGGTATCGGTGAAGCGGAAATCGACGAACTTGACGTCGTTTTCCTTCACCAGCTTCATCACGTCTGCAACGCTGTGGGCCATGCCAATCTCCTGGGTATTCGGCAAATGTCTGTGAAAGCCAATTCTTGGGACTGTCGCCAGCGGCGCCGCTGCATCGTTGCCGCGCCTGACTGGCCTCGCCGCGAAAGGACGACGGATGTTAGCAGAAAGCGTGCCAATCAAACGCCCCTTGCGACGACGGGCCCGAAAATTGTGCAACTCCGGCGAATCGCGCACCATGCCGGCCGGCAACGAAAACGCGTTGCCCGTCGCCGAACTGCCATGTGGCGCCTCCGCGACACCAGCCAGCCTTCTGGCCTGTCTCAGGAAACACCATCATGGTGCAAACATCAAGAGGCCGCACCGCATTAGTGCGCTCGCACCAAAATCGGTCCGATTCCGCCCTTTGACGGCGCCTGCCTGACCTGCCAGGCTCGCGCATCCACCGCCCCGCAACCGCGGCGCTATAGAATAACGGGTTGCGGCCCCCGCGCCACGAATTCCACCCATTCAATTTGTCACGCCGATGACCACCCGAGACGATCTCCTCCAGGCCGCCCACCAGCGCCAGGAACAAAACCAGTTGCCGTACTTCGGCGCGCTGACGCCGCAGGAAGCCTACGCCCTGCTGCAGAACGACCCTGCCGCCGTGCTGGTGGACGTGCGCACGCAGGCCGAACTGGACTGGGTTGGCGGCGTCGACGTGCCGGATGCCCAGTTCGCCCATGTCGAATGGATGTCCTACCCGGGCGGCGCGCAGAACGCGCGCTTTATCGAGGAACTGCGCGCGCGCGTGCCGTCCGACGTGCCGGTGCTGTTCCTGTGCCGCAGCGCGGCGCGCTCCAAGCACGCGGCGCGGGTGGCCACCGAGGCCGGCTACCGCTTCGCCATGGACGTGCTCGAGGGCTTTGAAGGCAACCGCGACGATCATCACCACCGCAAGACCGTCGAGGGCTGGTGCGTGCGCGGCCTGCCCTGGCATGGCGCCTGATTCCGCCGGTAGCTGAATGCAAAGGGGCAGCCAAGGCTGCCCCTTCTCTTTTGCCCGGCGGCAACGCCTACGCCTGTGCCGCCTGGCGCGCCGGCTGTTCCACGGTCTCGAAGCCCATCGACTGCACGCCCGCCAGCAGCATGGCATAGGCCGGGCCCACCAGTTCCGCCGGGCCCTTGACGCCCAGGTCGATATGGCGGCGTGCGAAGCGGTCGCCGCGCTGCACGTCGCCGACCGACGGCAGGCTGAACACGCGGATGCCAGGATGCGCCGCCTCGACCTTCTCCATCAGCGGGGTCAGCGTCGACTCCGGCGCCTCGAACACGTAGAAGGCCCGCTCCTGCTGCGACGCCTGGTGGAACAGGTGCGCATAGTCGTGGTCCAGCACCCACTCCATCATCGGCCACGCCATCACCGGGAAGCCGGGCATGAAATGATGGTGGCCGACCGAGAAGCCGGGGATGCGGTTATAGCTGTTGGGGATGATGCGCGCGCCTTCGGGAAACTCGCCCATCTTGAAGCGGTGCTGGTTCTCCGGCAGGGTCAGGTCGCCCTTGACCGGGTCGCCGCCGGCAGTCTCGGCAATACGCAGCGCGATCAGCTCGCGCGCCTCGGGATGCAGCACCAGCGGCACGCCCAGCGCCGCCGCCGCGCACTGGCGCGTGTGGTCGTCCGGCGTGGCGCCGATGCCGCCGGTACAGAACACCACGTCAGGACCGGCCAGCGTGCGGCGCAGCGTGGCGGTGATGCGCGCGCGGTCGTCGCCGACGTACTCGGCCCAGTCCAGCGCCAGGCCGCGTGCGCCCAGCAGTTCGATGGTGCGGCGCAGGTGCTTGTCTTCACGCCGCCCGGACAGAATCTCGTCGCCAATGACGATCAGGCCGAAACCCATATTGCCCTCGCTTCAGGAATTTTCGATGCGGCGCACGTCGTGCGGCGCCAGGTCAATCACGTCGCCGCCCGACGGCGGGGCGGCAGGCGGCCGGGCCGGCACGGCGGCGCGTTCGGCCCGCAGCTGCGCCAGCGCGCGCAGGCAGAAATGGCCGAACCACAGCGCCGAGAAAATAAAGATCAGCACATAGAGCCAGAGCGTGCCGGCGAGCACGAACGGAAACAGGAAGATCACCGCCGCCGACGACACCCACAGCAGCGTCGGCGCCGAGCCCAGCAGCCCCACGGCCACCCCGATGACCAGCAGCGGCGTGCGATGGCGCCGCACCAGGGCCTTGCGCTCTTCGGCGCTGGCGTGGTCGGCCAGCGCGTCATACGTCATGACGCGGTAGGTCAGCCAGCCCCACAGCACCGGCGGAATCAGCGCAAAGAACGGCGGGATCAGCCACAGCGGCAGCGTTACCAGCACCAGCGCCAGGAACACCGCGGTACTGCCGAGCGAATGGAACACGCTGCCCAGCACGCTGCCGCCATGGGACTTGGCCAGGTCCGGGTAGCTGCGCTCCAGGTGGCGCACCACCGCCGGCACGGAGAACACGCCGATGAACATCAGCATCGAGGCGATCACCAGCGGGATCGCCAGCGCGGCGACGAACAGCGGCGCCACGACCGAGCGCAACGATTGCAGCCCGAACCAGTCGAGCGCGCTGTAGATCCAGCTGGTCAGGACCGAGGTTTCGAGGAAGCTGCGCGTGGCGCCCATGATGGGATCCCAGCCCCACCAGAGCAGGCCGCCCCACAGCAGCGTGGCCAGGACGAAAGGCAGCACGGTCAGCATCAGCATGCGGGGATGCAGCTGGCTGACCAGCGCGCGGCCAAACGAGCGGAAGATATCGTTCATGCAGTCGAAGGCAAGACAGGAAATCGCGGGGAGCCGGCCTGGTCAGCGGGGTGACGGGCCGGCGGCAACCCGGAACACTAGCATACGACACTTGCCGCCATGGCGCGGCGGCGTCCGCCGCCGCTGGAGGATGGCCTCGAATGCGCCGCCAGCGCCGCTGTGCGCAGCGCTTGCGGCGTTCAACGCAGCCGCAGGAGCCGCTTGATGCCGTACCACTGGTGGGCCAGGAAGCCCGCGCCGTAATCGTGGCCCTTGCCCACCGGCGGCGGCAGCTGGTCGCGGATGCCGGTGGGATGATAGGTCTCGGTAAAGACCGCGGTGCCGAACAGCATGTCCCACCAGGGAAAGATCACGCCGTAGTTGCAGCCGCCGAGCTTTGACGGCGCGCCGTCGGCTTCGTGGCCGATGCCGACGGCGTGGTGGGTACGGTGAAAGCGCGGCGAGATCAGCAGCCGTTCGCCGATCGTGCCGAAATGCATCCGGACGTTGGCATGCTGCAGGCTCTGCAGCAGCTGCGACAGCGCCACCAGCATCACATACTGCGACGGCTCCACGCCCACGCCCAGCGCCACCAGCGCAAACACGAGGTCGCGCAGCATGTCGTCCAGCAGGTGATTGCGGTTGTCGCTCCACAGGGTCATCTGGCGCTGGCTGTGGTGCACCGCATGCAGGTGCCACCACCAGCGGAACGAGTGCGACAGCCGGTGATACCAGTAATCCAGCAAGTCGAACAGCAGCAGGTAGACGAAGAAACTGACCAGCGGCACCGACGTCACGCCCGGCCACCAGTCTTCCACGTTGATGCGGTGCCAGCCCATCAGCCGCAGGTGTCCTTCCAGCGCGTCGGTCAGCGGCGCCAGCAGGAAGAACATCGCCAGCCGGAACAGGCCCAGGCGATGGATCACGGTGTACAGGATGTCGGTGCGGATGGCGGCCCGGTCGGCCACGGCTTCGACCGGGCGCCACTTCTCCAGCGGCCCAAGGATCAGCGCCATCACCGCAATCTGCACCAGCCCCACCAGCAGCCATTCGGTGCCGGTGAAGGCTTCCTCGGCGTAGCGGCCAAAGCCCAGGTCATAGACCACGGGCAGCACCACGTCCTGGAACAGCGTGCCTTCGATCTGGCCGATCCAGCCGTTCAGCGTCTCCCACATCAGCGTGCGCCCTCCTGTGTTCCGATGGGCCGCGCGATCCAGTCGCGATAGGCCGGGTGTTCGCGCAGCGTGGCGAAGCAGAAGCCCTTGCGTTCCAGGCCGGTGAGCAGCGGCTCGAGCACCGCCGGCGCCCAGGGATCCTGGCGCGACCAGATGCCCAGGTGCGCCATGGCGATATCGCCGTCGCGCAGGCCGGCCAGCGCACGCTGCAGCAGCACGGCATTCGGATAGCGTTCCGACGACAGCTCATCGCCCAGGAAGCCCGCGGGCGCCCAGCCGACATGGCGGAAGCCGCATTGCTCGGCCCATTGCAGCGTCTGCGGCGCGGTGCGGCCGCCCGGGGCGCGCCACAGCGGCACCATGCCGGCACCGGTCATGCCGCGCAGGGCCTCGGCGCTGCGCCGCAATTCCTTGCAGAAGCCGGCCTGGTCCATGGCCACGTCCTTGCCCGCGTGCGGGCCGAACTGCGGCCGCATGGTGACCTTGCCGGCGCGCACGCTGCGCAGGTAGACATGATCGAAGGTATGCGTGCCGAAGACGTGGCCGTCGGCCACCAGCGACTTCCAGTACGGGGCCCATGACGGGTCGAGCGAACTGTCGTTGCGCACCGTCGGCTCGTTGGCCAGGAAGAACGTGGCGCGGATATGGTGGCGCCGCAGGGTGTCGGCGATCAGCTGCGCCTGGCTCATGCTGCCGGTGTCGAAGGTCAGGTAGAGCGTACCGGCCGGGCACGCCCTGGCGTCCTGCGCGGCGGCGGCGTGCTGCGCCAGCGGCATGCCGCAGGCCAGCGCCAGCGCGGCCAGCCCCTTGACCAGCCCCTTGACCAGCGCCGCGGGGCGCAATGCCTGGATCGGTGCCATGGTCCCTGCCCTGCCCTGCGTGCGCGTCAGTACAGCGGCGCGCGCGTGCGGAAATAGATGCCGTGCGGCGAGCGCCCGACCCGCACGGTCTTGACCAGCTTGCGGCTGGCCACGTCGACCAGCCCGACCGAGCGCGCCCAGCGGAAGGTCACCCACAGGGTCTTGCCGTCGGCGGTCAGCTCCATGTCATCCGGGCCCGGCGGCAGGCCGGTGATGTCGCCGACCTTGCTCAGCGTCTGCTGGTCGATGATGCTGATGCTGCCGGTGACGCGGTTGCTGAGGAACAGGTGGCGCCGGTCGCCGACGGCGCGGAAGTTGTGCGCGCCCTTGCCAGTCTGGATCTGCTTGACCACGGTGCGGGTGCGCCAGTCGATCACGGCGACGTAGTCGGCACCGGTCATGCCGACCAGCAGGTATTTCTGGTCCGGCGTGACCCAGATCCCCGCCGGCGCGGAACCGGTTTCCATGCGCCACATCACGTTCTGCGTGACCAGGTCGATGGCAGCGATTTCGTTGGAGTCCTGCAGCGTGATGAAGGCAATGCGGCTGTCGGCGGTAAACGCGATATGGCTGGGGGTCTTGGCCAGCGGATACTGCTTGGCCAGCTTGAGCGCCTTGCCATCCCAGCGGTACACGTCGACGCGGTCGAGCCGGTTGCCGGTGGCGACAAACCACTTCTGGTCCGGCGAGAAGCCGATCTGGTAAGGGTCGTCGATATTGGGCACGCGCTGCTGGACCTTGCCGGTGACCGGATCCAGGAAGACGAGGTCGTTGCCGACCGCATTGGCGACGATCAGCGATTTGTCGTCCGGCGTGGCGATCAGGTGGTGAGGCTCTTTGCCGATCGGGAAGGTGTCGAGCACCTTCTGGGTGTCCTTGTCGATCAGCGTGACGGTGGCATCACCCGAATTGAGGATCACCACCACTTCCGCCGAAGCCGGTGCCGCCATCAGGCCCAGCGCCAGCGCGCCTACCGTGATCCCACCACCCAACCATCGCCGCAATGCGAACATAAGACCCGCTACAAGAAGAACTGAATCGGCGATTCTAACGTTTGGGCGGCTAATTCCGCTGACGTCGCGGCTGACCGAAGACAAGAATTTGGCAGATTGTTGCGCCGGCACGACCATTCCCTGCCGTACCGGCGCGCCGCCCTCAGCGCTGCATCGATTCCCATACCTTTTGCAGCCGCTTGACCGACATCGGCACCGGCGTGCGCAACTCCTGGGCGAACAGCGCGATGCGCAGTTCTTCCAGCATCCAGCGGAATTCCTCCAGCCGCGCGTCCTCGCCGCCGCGGCCCTGGGTGCGCAGCTGCTTCTCGGCCCGCTGCCACTGCTGCACCAGCGGCGCCATCTCCTGCATGCGCTGGCTGTCGCGGGCCGGATCGCCCTTGAGCTTGTCCACGCGCATGGCGATGCCCTTCAGGTAGCGCGGGAAATGGACTAGCTGCGTGTACGGGGTGTCGTCGATAAAGCGCTTGCCCATCAGCCGGCCGAGCTGCGCCTCCATGTCCGCGTAGGCCCCGGGGAACGGCTTGGCCTGCAGCAGCTTGCGCGGCAGCCCGGCGTATTCGGCCAGGATGGCGCCCACCAGCCGCGCGATCTCTTGCGCCAGCAGCGACAGCCGGGTACGGCCTTCGTCCTTGCGGGCGTTGAATTCAGCGTCGTTGCGCGGCAGCGGTGCCTGCATGCAGGCGCGCTCAAGCGCCAGCATCACGATCTGCTCGCGCAGCATTTCCTGCGTGCCCAGGGTCATGTACTGCATCGCCATCTGCTGCAGGCCGGGAATGTTCTTCTCGATGAACTTGACCTGCTCGCGCAGCTGCAGCGCGAACAGCCGCCGCAGCCCCAGGTGGTGGATGCGGGCCGCTTCCTGCGGGTCGTCGAAGACTTCGACGTCGCAGTGCGTGCCGCGGTCGACCAGGGCCGGATAGCCGAACAGCGTCTGGCTGCCCTTGCGGATCTCGAGCAGCTCCGGCAGCTCGCCGAAGCTCCAGCCGGTCAGGCCTTCGTACTTGCCGGGTTCGGCCGCGGCCAGCGCCGGCGTCTCCGGGGCCTGCCCAGGGGCCTGGGCTGCGGCGTCGGCCGCGGCCTGCGCGGCCACGCGCTGGAACGACTGCTGCGCCTGCCCGCCCAGTTCGGCGCGCAGCTGGGCCAGGTTGCGGCCCATGTCGAGCTGGCGCCCGTGCTCGTCGATCACCTTGAAGTTCATGGCGTGGTGCGCGGGCAGCGTTTCCAGCTTGAAGTCCGCGCGCCGGACCATGGTGCCGGTCTGCTCGCGGATATCGGCGATCAGCACGTCCAGCAGCTCGCCTTCGCCGAACGGCTGGCGCGCGACAAAGCCCGCGGCATAGTCCGGCAGCGGCACGCAGTGGCGGCGCAGCTTCTGCGGCAGCGACTTGAGCAGCAGGTGCACCTTCTCCTTGATCATGCCGGGCACCAGCCAGTCGGCGCGCTCGGGACGCACCTGGTTGAGCGCGTACAGCGGCACGGTCAGGGTCACGCCGTCGCGGTGGCTGCCGGGCTCGAAGTGGTAGGTCAGGCCCATGTCCACGCCGGCCACCGTCATGGTCTTGGGAAACAGGTCGGTGGTGATGCCGGCCGCTTCGTGCCGCATCAGCTCGTCGCGGTTCAGGTACAGCAGCTTGCGGTCGTTGGCGCTTTCGGCCTGGTACCACTGCTCGAAAGTGGCCTGCTGGCAGATGTCGGCCGGGATCGCGCGGTCGTAGAAGGCGTAGATCAGCTCATCGTCGACCAGCACGTCCTGGCGCCGCGACTTGTGTTCCAGGTTCTCGATCTCGCGCACCAGGCGCTGGTTGTGCGCGTAGAACGGCAGGCGCGTGTCGAACTCGCCCTCAACCAGCGCGCGGCGGATAAACAGCTCGCGCGCCTCGCGCGGGTTCATCGGGCCATAGTGCACGCGGCGGTGCTGGTAGACCACCAGCCCGTACAGCGTGGCGCGCTCCAGCGCCAGCACCTGGCCGGCCTTCTTTTCCCAGTGCGGATCGCTCCAGCTGACCTTGAGCAGGTGGCGGCCCACCTGCTCCAGCCATTCGGGCTCGATGCGCGCCAGCGTGCGCGCGAACAGCCGGCTGGTTTCGACCAGCTCGGCGGCGACCACCCAGCGCCCGACCTTGCGCGCGATCAGCGTGCCCGGCCACAGGTGGAACTTGATGCCGCGCGCGCCCAGGTATTCGCGGCCCTTGCCGTCGCCATCCTCGATGCGGCAGCCGACGTTGCCGAGCAAACCCGTGAGCAGCGCCTTGTGCACCTGCTCGTAGGTCGGCTCGCTGTCGTTCAGGCGCCAGCCCTGCTCGGTCACGGTGGTCAGCAGCTGGGAATGCACGTCGCGCCACTCGCGCAACCGCAGGTGCGACAGGAAATGCGCGCGGCACTGGTCCTGCAGCTGGCGGTTGGACTTCTTGTGCGCGACCGCGTCCTCGAACCACTTCCACAGCCGGACCCAGCCCAGGAACTCGGACTTCTCGTCCATGAACTTGCGATGGGCCTGGTCGGCGGCCTCCTGCGCTTCCTGCGGGCGGTCGCGCGGGTCCTGCACCGACAGCGCGCTGGCAATGATCAGCACCTCGCGCAGGCAGTGGTGTTCGCGTGCGGCCAGGATCATGCGCGCCACGCGCGGGTCGAGCGGCAGCTTGGCCAGCTGGCGGCCGGTGCCGGTCAGCTGGTTGGCGTCGTCGACCGCGCCCAGTTCCTGCAGCAGCTGGTAGCCATCGGCCACCGCGCGGCCCAGGGGCGGCTCGATAAACGGGAACGACTCGATATCGGTCAGCCGCAGCGCCTTCATGCGCAGGATCACCGCGGCCAGCGACGAGCGCAGGATTTCGGGGTCGGTAAAGCGCGGCCGCCCGGCGAAATCGGATTCCTCGTACAGCCGGATGCAGATGCCGTTGGCCACCCGGCCGCAGCGGCCGGCGCGCTGGTTGGCGGCGGCCTGCGAGATCGCCTCGACCTGCAGCTGCTCGACCTTGTTGCGATACGAGTAGCGCTTGACACGGGCCAGGCCGGTATCGACCACGTAGCGGATGCCCGGCACCGTCAGCGAGGTTTCGGCGACGTTGGTCGCCAGCACGATGCGCCGCGCATTCGACGGCTTGAACACCCGCTCCTGCTCCTGCACCGACAGCCGCGCGAACAGCGGCAGGATCTCGGTATGCGGCGGGTGGTGCTTGCGCAGCGCCTCGGCGGCCTCGCGGATCTCGCGCTCGCCGGGCAGGAATACCAGCACGTCGCCGGGGCCGGCGCGGCACAGCTCGTCGACGGCATCGACGATGCCGTCGTACAGGTCGCGCTCGCGCGCCTGCGGGCTGCGCGGCGCGCCGGCGGCGGGCGCGTCGTCGGCGATCGGGCGGTAGCGCACCTCCACCGGATACAGCCGGCCGCTGACCTCGATCACCGGCGCCGGCTTGTCGCCCGTGGCGAAATGCCGGGCAAAGCGCTGCGCGTCAATGGTGGCCGAGGTGATGACGACCTTCAGGTCCGGCCGCCTGGGCAGGATTTGGCGCAGGTAGCCGATCAGGAAGTCGATGTTGAGGCTGCGTTCGTGCGCCTCGTCGATGATCAGCGTGTCGTAGGCGCGCAGCAACGGGTCGTTCTGCGTTTCGGCAAGCAGGATGCCGTCGGTCATCAGCTTGACCGACGCCCCCGACGACATGGTGTCGTTGAAGCGCACCTGGTAGCCCACGTGCTCGCCCAGCGGCGTGCCGAGCTCCTGCGCGATGCGCTTGGCGGTCGAGGTGGCGGCGATGCGGCGCGGCTGGGTGTGGCCGATCAGCCCCCCGCCCTCGCGGCCGGGGCCGCGCCCGATCGACAGGCAGATCTTGGGCAGCTGCGTGGTCTTGCCGGAACCGGTCTCGCCGGAAACGATCACCACCTGGTTGGCCAGCAGCGCCGCGGCAATCTCATCGCGGCGGGCCGATACCGGCAGCGATTCGGGGAAGGTGATCGGCGGCAGCGGGTTGACCGGGCGCGGCGCACGCGGCGGCCGCGGCGGGCGGGCTTCACGCGGCGGGCGCTGGCCGCCCTCGGTGGCCGGCCGCGCACCGGCGGGCCGGGCCGGGCCCGCCTGCGGCTGCCGGGCCGGACCGGGCGCCGGGCGGGACTGGGCTGGGGAAACGGGCTGACCGGCACCCGCGCGCTGGCGCGGCGCGGCCGGTGGTTTGGGCTTGACGGGGCGTTGTTCTGACATTGGCCGGGATTATAATCCGCGGGATGAACGCCAGAACCGACGCGCCGCAGACGGCGCCTGCCTCCGCTCCCGCTTCTTCTGCCGCCCCGGCCTCCTCCGCCGCCGAGGCGCAGGCGGAGTCCCGCGCCACGGCCGAACTGCCTGCCCCCGCGCCGACCTCTCCCGTGCCCGTCACCGCCGATCTGGATCGCAGCGGCCCGGACCACCAGCAGTTCGTCGACTGGCTGCGCATGGTCGCGCCGTATATCCATGCCTTCCGCGGCAAGACCTTCGTGATCGCCTTCGCCGGCGAACTGGTCAAGTCGGGCGTGCTGAACGCGCTGGTCAATGACGTCGCGCTGCTGCACGCCATGGGCATGCAGATCGTGCTGGTGCACGGCTCGCGCCCGCAGGTGGAAGAGCAGCTGGCGCTGCGCCATGTCGAGTCGCAATTCGTCGACGGCGTGCGCGTCACCGACAACGCCGCGCTCGAATGCGCCAAGGAAGCCGCCGGCGAACTGCGCCTGGACATCGAGGCCGCGTTCAGCCAGGGCCTGCCCAACACGCCGATGGCCGGCGCCCAGCTGTCGGTGATCTCCGGGAACTTCGTCACCGCGCGCCCGGTCGGCATCGTCAACGGCACCGACTACCAGCACACCGGCCTTGTGCGCAAGATCGACGCCGAATCCGTGCGCATGTCGCTGTCGCACGGCAAGGTGGTGCTGCTGTCGCCGCTGGGCTTCTCGCCCACCGGCCAGGCCTTCAACCTGTCGATGGAAGACGTGGCCAGCGCCACCGCCACGGCGCTCAAGGCCGACAAGCTGATCTTCATCACCGAGGTGCCGGGCGTGCCCGACCCGGTCGGCAAGATGATGCAGGAAATGTCCCTGCGCACCGCGGTGGAGCGGCTGCAGAACAACCACCTGCCCCCCGACGTGGCCAACTACCTGCAGCACCTGGTCAAGGCGCTCAAGGGCGGCGTGCCGCGCGCGCACCTGATTCCCTACTCGCTCGACGGCGCGGTGCTGCTGGAGCTGTTCCTGCACGACGGCGTCGGCACCATGCTGTCCGACACCGACCTGGAGAGCCTGCGCGAGGCCACGCTGGACGACGTCGGCGGCATCGTGCAGCTGATCGCGCCGCTGGAGCAGGACGGCACGCTGGTGCCGCGCGGGCGCCACCTGATCGAGCGCGATATCGGCAACTTCTCGGTGATCGAGCACGACGGCGTGCTGTTCGGCTGTGCCGCGCTGTACGACTATCCGCGCGAGAACATGGGTGAGATGGCGTGCCTGACGGTATCGCCGGAAGCCCAGGGCACCGGGGACGGCGAGCGCCTGCTCAAGCGCATCGAGCGCCGCGCCCGTGCGTTGGGGCTGGAGCGGCTGTTCGTGCTCACCACGCGGACCGAGCACTGGTTCCTCAAGCGCGGTTTCGTCCACGCCACGGTCGACGACCTGCCCGAGGACAAGCGCAAGCTCTACAACTGGCAGCGCAAGTCGATGGTGCTGATGAAAAAGCTGTGACGCCGTAGGGACAATCGCCGGCGCGCCGCGGCCGGCCGCCCTGCTTGGCTACAATAGCGCCAGCGCCGAAGCTCTCACGAACATTCCAAGGAGTCCCCATGGCCCGCACGGTCCATTGCATCAAGCTGAACAAGGAAGCCGAAGGTCTCGACTTCCCGCCGCTGCCCGGCGAACTGGGCAAGAAGATCTGGCAGAGCGTGTCCAAGGAAGCCTGGGCCGGCTGGCTCAAGCACCAGACCATGCTGATCAACGAAAACCGCCTGAACATGGCCGATGCGCGCGCGCGCCAGTACCTGCTCAAGCAGACCGAGAAGTATTTCTTCGGCGAGGGTGCCGACCAGGCGCAGGGCTACGTGCCGCCGCAGTCCTGATCCGGACTGCCGGGCAACAAAAATGGGGTGCCTGAGGCACCCCATTTTGCTTGGTGGCGCACCCGGGCGCCGAAAGCCAGGACTCAGTAGTCCGTGCGTTGCACGCCGTCGCCGGTGCCCAGCAGCAGCACGTCGGCGCCGCGCAGCGCGAACAGGCCCACCGTGACCACGCCCGGCACCTGGTTGATGGTCTGCTCCAGGCCGCGCGGATCGTCGATCTTCAGGCCTGCCACGTCGAGGATCACATTGCCGTTGTCGGTCTTGTAGATGCCGCCTTCCTTGGTCATGCGCAGGCGCGGCTGGCCGCCCAGCGCCTGCAGCTTGCGCGCCACCGCGGCGCGTGCCATCGGCACCACCTCGACCGGCAGCGGAAAGGCGCCCATGGTCTGGACCAGCTTGCTGCCGTCGGCGATGCAGACAAAGCGCCTGGCCACCGAGGCGACGATCTTCTCGCGCGTGAGCGCGCCGCCGCCGCCCTTGACCATAGCGCCGCTGGCGTCGATCTCGTCGGCGCCGTCGACATACACCGGGATCTCGTCGACCTCGTTCAGGTCCAGCACCTTGAATCCGTGCTGCTGCAGGCGCCGCGTGGAAGCCTCGGAGCTCGACACCGCACCCGCGAAGCGGTCCTTGAACGCCGCCACGGCGTCAATGAAAAGGTTGGCGGTGGAGCCGGTGCCCACGCCGAGCACGGCCCCTTCGGGCACTTCCTGCTTCACGTAGTCGGCGGCGGCTTGCGCGACCAGCGCCTTGAGTTCATCCTGAGTCATGACAACAGCCAGATTGCGTTGGGGGAAAAGGCGTAGTGTAGCGGATTGCGGGGGCCGCCCGCGCGGGCCCCGGCGACCGCGCAGGTACAATGGACCGCACCGGTGCAGCACGCGCCCCTCACAGCCCGCGAACGCTTTTTGCAGACGCTCAAGCAGACGACCTAGCGACCATGAACCAGCTCGAACAACTCAGGCAGTTCACCACGGTGGTGGCCGATACCGGCGACTTCCAGCTGATGAAGCAATACACCCCCCAGGACGCGACCACCAATCCGTCGCTGATCCTGAAAGCGGTACAGAAACCCGAATACCGCCACCTGCTGGAGCGCGCGGTGCAGGACCACCACGGCAATGGCGGCGTCGACGCGGTGATGGACGAAGTGCTGATCGCCTTCGGCTGCGAAATCCTGGCGATCGTGCCGGGCCGCGTGTCGACCGAGGTCGATGCGCGCCTGTCCTTCGACACCACCGCCACGGTGAACAAGGCGCGCCACCTGATCCAGCTGTACGAGCAGCGCGGCATCGCGCGCGAGCGTGTGCTGATCAAGATCGCCTCCACCTGGGAGGGCATTCGCGCCGCCGAAATCCTGCAGCGCGACGGCATCCGCTGCAACATGACGCTGCTGTTCTCGCTGGTACAGGCGGTGGCCTGCGCCGAGGCTGGTGCGCAGCTGATCTCGCCGTTCGTCGGCCGCATCTTCGACTGGTACAAGAAGCAGGCGGGCGAGCAATGGGACGCGGCCGCCAACGGCGGCGACAACGATCCGGGCGTGCGCTCGGTGCGCCAGATCTACGACTACTACAAGAAATTCGGTTATCCCACCGAGGTCATGGGCGCGAGCTTCCGCAGCACCGCGCAGATCCTGTCGCTGGCCGGCTGCGACCTGCTGACCATCAGCCCCGAACTGCTCGAGCAGCTCGCCGGCGGCCAGGGTCCGGTGGTGCACAAGCTGTCGGTGGACCAGGCCCAGGCGGCCAACATCGCCCGCATCACCGCCGACGAGCCGTCGTTCCGCTGGCAGCTCAACGAAGACGCCATGGCGACAGAAAAGCTGGCCGAAGGCATCCGCCTGTTCGCCGCGGATGCGGTCAAGCTGGAGAAGCTGATCGGCGAGATTGCAAAATAAGGCTCGCCGGACAACGAAGCCGCCGTCGTTCCCGCGAAGGCGGGAATGACAGTGGAAATTGACGCCTTGACCCGGCTCAGCCGGCCGATGGCGCCGGCTGCGGCCACAGCTGGGGCAGGCACGCGCCGGCCGCGGCCGACAGCACGATGTCCGCGGTCTGGTCCAGCGCCGACGGCTGCGGGTTGACCACGATCACCGGCGCGCCATGGTCGCGCGCCACGCCCGGCAGCCCCGCCGCCGGGTACACCAGCCCCGAGGTGCCGACCACCAGGCACAGGTCGCAGGTCTGCGCCACATGCTCGGCGCGGTAGCGCGCGACACGCGGCAGGTCTTCGCCGAACCACACCACCCCCGGGCGCATCAGCGCGCCGCACAGATTGCAGCGCGGCGGCATGCCGGGCAGCGCGGTGGCCTCGCTGCAGCGGCCGCAGCCATCCAGCCACTTGTTGGCGAACAGGTTGCCGTGCAACTCGATCACGCCGGCGCTGCCCGCGCGCTGGTGCAGGCCGTCGACGTTCTGCGTCACCAGCGTGACCGGCTTCTGCGCGGCCAGCGCCACCAGCGCGTGATGCGCCGGGTTCGGGTTGACCGCCGCCACCAGTTCGCGCCGGTGCTGGTACCACTGCCACACCAGCGCGGGCTGGCGGCGGTAGGCGGCCTCGCTGGCCAGCTCCTCCGGATCGAACTGCTCCCACAGTCCGGTCATGGCGTCGCGGAAGGTCGGCACGCCGGATTCGGCGGAAATACCGGCGCCGGTCAGCACGAAGATATTGCTGGCGCCGCCGATCAGCCGGCGCGCTTCTTCGAGCCCCGGGAGTGCCGGCAGACGCGACTCGTCGGCCATGGTCTCAGCGCGGCAGGCGCCGCTGGCGCACGGCCTCGTACAGGCACACGCCGCTGGCCACCGACACGTTCAGGCTTTCCACGCCGCCCGCCATCGGAATGCCAACCAGCTCGTCGCAGGTCTCGCGCGTCAGGCGGCGCATGCCCTCGCCTTCCGCGCCCATCACGATCGCGGTCGGTCCCTTGAAATCGATGTCGTACAGCGACTTCTCGGTGCCGTCGGCGGTACCGATCACCCAGATGCCGCGCTCCTGCAGTTCGCGCAGGGTGCGCGCCAGGTTGGTCACGGTGATATAGGGAACGGTTTCTGCCGCGCCGCTGGCGACCTTGGCCACGGTGGCGTTCAGGCCGACGCTGCGGTCCTTGGGCGCGATCACGGCGTGCGCGCCGGCACCGTCGGCCACGCGCAGGCAGGCGCCCAGGTTGTGGGGATCGGTAACGCCATCCAGCACCAGCAGCAGCGGCGTGCCTTCGATGCCGTCCAGCAGTTCGTCGAGGTTCAGGGCCAGCGCCACGTCCTCGGCACGCGCCACCACGCCCTGGTGGCGGTCGGTGCCGGCCATGCCGCGCAGGCGCTCGGCATCGACCGGATGCAGGCGCACGCCCAGGCTTTCGGCCAGGCGCACGAAGTCCTGCATGCGCCGGTCGCGGCGGGCGGATTCGATGTAGATGTCGGACACGCCCTTGGGATCTTGCCGCAGGCGCGCGGTCACGGCGTGAAAGCCGATCAGGAGTTTTTGTTTAGCCATGGGCGCGATTGTACCCGCCCGGCCGCCGTCCCCGCGTGGCCGGGACGGCAACCTGACGGCAACTCGACGCCGATCCGCTAGCGCTTGCGCGGCGTGCGCTTGGTGGCGGTCTTGCCCGCCGGCTTGGCCGCTCGCGCCTTGGAAGCCGGCTTGCGCGGCTTTTCCAGGTGCGCGGGCTTGGGCTTGGCGGCGCGCTTGCCCGGCTTGCCGCCGGTCTTCAGGTGCGGCTTGAGCGGCGTGATCACCGCCTCGAACACCGGTTGCTCTTCGATCACCCGGTCCAGCGTCTCGTCGAACGATTCCTCCGGCTTGGACGAGCCACCCAGCAGCGCCGCCAGCTGGCGGCCCTTCTTGCGCGCCGGCACCGCATGGGCGGCCGGCACGCGCGGCTGGGTTTCGGCCCCCGTCACGCGCGCGCGCAGGGTTTTCGCCGAAGGCTCCTGCACCAGGCGGAAATCGATCTTGCGCGCATCGAGGTCGACACGCGACACCTGCACGCGCACCCGGTCGGTCAGCCGGTAGCGGATGCCGGTGCGCTCGCCGCGCAGCTCGTTGCGGGCCTCGTCGTACTGGAAGTAGTCGCTGCCCAGCTCGGTCACGTGGACCAGGCCTTCGACGTAGAGCTCGTCGAGCTGTACGAAGATGCCGAACGAGGTCACGGCGCTGACGGTGCCGGCATAGTCGCTGCCCAGCTTGTCGCGCATGAAGTAGCACTTGAGCCAGGCCTCGACATCGCGCGAGGCCTCGTCGGCGCGGCGCTCATTGGCCGAGCAGTGCAGGCCCAGCTCGTCCCAGATGGCCTCGTTGCGCCGGGCGCGCGCCGCGGTCAGCTCGGCCTTCTGCTCGGCGTCCTTCGCCTGCAGCCGGCGCGCCTTCGGCGAGATCGCGGTGTTCAGCTCGGTGCCGTGGGCAAATGCGGGCTGGTACTTGGTGTGCGCCAGCACCGCCTTGATCGCGCGGTGCACCAGCAGGTCGGGATAGCGGCGGATCGGGCTGGTGAAGTGCGCGTAGGCCTCGTAGGCCAGGCCGAAGTGGCCGATATTGTCGGGGCTGTACACCGCCTGCTGCATCGAGCGCAGCAGCATGGTCTGCAGCATCGGCGCGTCGGGGCGGGACTTGATCTTGTCCATCACCTCGGCGTAGTCCGACGCCTGCGGCTTGTCGCCGCCGCCCAGCGACAGCCCGGCGGTGCGCAGGAAATCGCGCAGGTTCTTCAGCTTCTCGTCGCTGGGGCCGGCGTGGATGCGGTACAGCGCCGGGTGCTTGAAGCGCTCGAGGAAATCGGCCGCGCACACGTTGGCGGTCAGCATGCATTCCTCGATCAGCCGGTGCGCATCGTTGCGCGTGCGCGGCAGGATCTGCTCGATCTTGCCCTGC
Source organism: Cupriavidus taiwanensis LMG 19424 (assembly GCF_000069785.1). NCBI lineage: Bacteria > Pseudomonadati > Pseudomonadota > Betaproteobacteria > Burkholderiales > Burkholderiaceae > Cupriavidus > Cupriavidus taiwanensis. Next base: position 1,999,292 of record NC_010528.1, read on the forward strand.
GCGTTGCACACGATATAGGTCTCGGTGGTGTCGAAGTCGATCGCGCCACGCGCGCGCCGCGCCTTGAGCAGGACCTGGAACAGCTCGTACAGGTTCTGCAGGTGCGGCACCAGCTCGCTGCGCTTGTGGGCCTCGGGACCCTTGGTGTTGGACAGCACCGACCAGACCTCGTTGTAGGTCAGCCGCGCGGTCGAGTGCATCACCGCCGGATAGAACTGGTAGCCCTTGAGTTCGCCCTTGGCGGTGATCACGGCATCGCACACCATGCACAGCCGGTCCACGTGCGGATTGAGCGAGCACAGCCCGTTGGACAGCTTCTCCGGCAGCATCGGAATCACGCGCCGCGGGAAATACACCGAGGTGGCGCGGTCGAGCGCATCAGCATCGAGCGGCGTGCCGGGACGCACGTAGTGCGACACATCGGCAATCGCCACGATCAGGCGCCAGCCCTTGGCGCGGCCGATCCTGACCGGCTCGCAGTAGACCGCGTCGTCGAAATCGCGCGCGTCTTCGCCGTCGATGGTCACCAGCGGGATGTCACGCAGGTCGATGCGGTGGTCCAGGTCGGCCTGGCGCACCTCGTCGGGCAGCCCCGCGGCTTCCTGGGCAGCGGCCGGCGAAAACTGGTGCGGCACGCCATACTTGCGCACGGCGATCTCGATCTCCATGCCGGGATCGTCGATTTCTCCGAGCACCTCCACCACGCGGCCCACGGGCTGCACATACCGGTCGGGGAATTCGGTCAGCTCGACGCTGACCACCTGCCCCACGCGGGCCTTGCCCTGCGCCTTGGGCGGGATCAGGATGTCCTGGCTGATGCGCTTGTCTTCCGGCGCCACCACCAGCACGCCGCCCTCGCTGAGCAACCGGCCGATGACAAAGCGGTTGGCGCGCTCGATGATCTCGACGATCTGGCCCTCGGGGCGCCCGCGCCGGTCATAGCCCACCACGCGCACCTGCGCGCGGTCGTTGTGCATGGCCTTTTGCAGCTCGCGCTCGGGCAGGAAGATATCGTCTTCGCCGTCGTCGCGGATCAGGAAGCCGAAACCGTCGCGGTGGCCCTGCACCCGGCCGGTGACGAAGTTGGGCTGGTGCGCCAGCTCATAGCGGCCCTTGCGGTTGAGTTCGATCTGGCCGTCGCGCTCCATGGCGGCCAGGCGCTTCTGGAAGCCATCGTGCTCCTTGCGCGTGACCGCCAGCGCCTTGGCGATATCGCCTGCCGACTGGGGGGATCCCGACGTTCTCAGCACGCCCAGGATTTCTTCCCGGCTGGGGATCGGATAGTTATTCTGATTCAATTTTTTCTGGAAACTATTTGACAAAATTCTCGCGCTCTCTATAATGAGCGCTTCGGTTGTTTCGACACCTGCCCAGGTGGCGGAATTGGTAGACGCACTAGGTTCAGGTCCTAGCGGTGGCAACACTGTGGAGGTTCGAGTCCTCTCCTGGGCACCAGATCACCGGAAAACCCGCAGCGCTTTCGAGCCCTGCGGGTTTTTTGTTTTTGACGCCTGTTTCGCGCATCAGATCCGGCAACTTGCACTCCTTGCTTGGCGGCACTGCCGCGATGTCATAACTGCGAGCGTACGGGTTTTTCCCCGTCCGTGAAACCGCGCACCGTACCCCGCGCGGCAGCCGCACCACAAGGTTACGGCAATGTCGGGGAGTGTAACAGCTTCAGTGGCGATTCCGGCATTCCGGCGGCCACTGCAAACCATTTCGCCGCAACCGCTTTCCCCCAACGCTTGACGGCGCCGACGATATGTAACTATCATGGTTTCACATCGCACCCGACACCATGAGCACAAGCAGCCGGTTTGCCGTAGCCGTCCATATCCTCACCCTGCTGGCCAGTTCCGCCGAGCCGCTGCCGTCGTCGCTGATTGCCGGCAGCGTCGGCACCAACCCGGCGCTGATCCGGCGCCTGGTCGGCCAGCTGGCTGAAGCAGGACTGGTGGCGACCACCATGGGCAGCACCGGCGGCGCCACGCTGGCGCGCCCGGCCGCTTCGATCACGCTGCTGGAAGTCTTCCGCGTGGTCGAGACCACCGCGCTGATCGCGTTGCACCAGAGTGCCCCCAATCCGGCCTGCCTGGTCGGGCGCGAGATCACCGGTGCGCTGCGCAAGGTCGCCGACCGCGCGCAGGCGGCCATGGACGAGACCCTGGCCGGCATCACCATCGCCAGCATGCTTGCCGATGTCGAGCGGGGCAGCCAGCGCCGCAAGCGCTGATTTTTTTATCCCGATATGTAACCACATCAGTTTCATATCCACTGACTCAACCAAGGAGTGACCATGAAGATCGCCATCATTGGAGCCACCGGCCGCGTTGGCACGCGCCTGACCGACGAAGCCGTGCGCCGCGGCCACCAGGTGACCGCCATCGCGCGGCAGGCCAGCCGTTTGCCCGCGCGCGCAGGCGTGACCAGCAAGGATGTGGATGCGACCGACACCGCGGCACTGAGCGCCGCCCTCGCCGGCCATGATGTCGTCATCAGTACCGCGCGCTTCGCGCAGCTCAATGCGCAGCAGGTAACCACGGCGGTGCGCCAGGCCGGCGTGCCGCGGCTGCTGGTGGTGGGCGGTGCCGGCAGCCTGTATGTCGCGCCGGGCGTGCAGCTGGTCGACACCTCGAATTTTCCCGACGCCTACAAGGCCGAAGCACTGGCCGGCCGGGACTTCCTGAACGCGCTGCGTCACGAGCAGCAGATCGACTGGACTTTCCTGTCGCCCGCCGCGCTGTTCGAGCCGGGCGAGCGGACCGGCCAGTTCCGCATTGGCGAGGAAAACCTGCTCAGCGATGCGGCAGGCAAGAGCTGGATCTCGATGGAAGATTTCGCCATCGCGATGCTCGATGAAATCGAGAAGCCGGCGCATTCGCGCCAGCGCTTCACGGTGGGCTACTGAGGCCGGCGGCGGCGCTCAGTCGCGCGTGCCGTCGTCCAGCAGGCTGGCGCGCTTGCCGCGCTTGAGCCATGCGGCGAGGTTGTGGGGGCGCAGCGTGTCGTATTCTTCGAACGGCTGGTGGATCCAGGGGTTCGACTCCAGGAAGGTGACGTGGTAGTCCGGCTCCACCTTGGAGCATGCCTTGTACCACAGCACTGCCGAGCGCACTTCGGTCACCGCCGGATAGCGCTCCTTGAGATGGCGGCCCACGCGCTCCAGCGTGATGCCCGAGTCCACCAGGTCGTCGACAAGCAGGATCTTGCCGCTCAGCTCGCCGCGGGTCATGGTGATGTACTGCGCGATGTCCAGCTCGCCCTGCTGCGTGCCGGCGGCCTCGCGGTAGCTGCTGGTGGCCAGGATGGCCAGCGGCACGTCGAAGATGCGCGACATCTGGTCGCCCACGCGCAGCCCGCCGCGTGCGAGGCACAGGATCTTGTCGAACTTCCAGCCCGACTCATGCACGTTCAGCGACAGGCGTGCGATCAGGCGATGGTATTCGTCCCAGGAAACCCACAGGTTCTCGTCATCGTTGGTAGGCAGGTTCATCGTTCTACTCGTTGTATCGTCCGGTCGGTTGACCGATATGGCTCGGCCCGCTTGCGCGGGCCGATGGACTATCTGGCAGGCCGCGGCGCTCGTGGCGCGGCGGCCCTGCGGGTGCTGTGCAGGCGCTCAGGCCTTGTACGGATGGCGCAGCAGAATGGTCTCGTCGCGGTCCGGGCCGGTCGAGATCATGTCGATCGGAATGCCGACCACCTCTTCCACGCGCTTCAGGTAGACGCGGGCCGGCTCCGGCAGCGCCTCCCACGTCTTCACGCCGAAGGTGGACTCGTTCCAGCCCGGGAATTCCTCGTAGACCGGCTCGCAGCGCGCCACGGCATCCGAACCGCGCGGCAGCATGTCGACGGTCTTGCCGTCCAGCGTGTAGCCGACGCACAGCTTGATGCTGTCCAGGCCGTCGAGCACGTCCAGCTTGGTCATGCACAGGCCCGACACGCCGTTGATCTGCACCGAGCGCTTGAGCGCGGCGGCATCGAGCCAGCCGGTGCGGCGCGGACGGCCGGTGACCGAGCCGAATTCCTTGCCGACGTTGGCCAGTCGCACGCCGACCGGGTCCTGGCGCGACGGATTGTCGTTGTCGTAGAGTTCGCTCGGGAACGGGCCGGCGCCCACGCGGGTGCAATAGGCCTTGGTGATGCCGAGGATGTAGTTCAGGCGGCCCGGGCCTACGCCCGCGCCGGCTGCGGCGGCACCGGCCACGCAGTTGCTCGAGGTGACGAACGGATAGGTGCCGTGGTCCACGTCGAGCAGCGTGCCCTGCGCACCTTCGAACATCAGGTTGCCGCCAGCGGCATTGACCGCGTAGAGCTCGGCCGACACGTCGGCGACCATCGGCGCCAGGCGCGCAGCGTAGGACAGCGCTTCATCCAGGGTCTGCTGGAAATCGACGGCTTCGGCGCCCAGGTACTGGGTCAGCATGAAGTTGTGGAAGTCCAGGTTCTCGCGCAGGCGTTCGGCGAACTGCTGCGGATCGAACAGGTCCTGCACGCGCAGCGCGCGGCGTGCCACCTTGTCTTCATAGGCCGGGCCGATGCCGCGGCCGGTGGTGCCGATCTTGGCGGCGCCGCGGCGCGCTTCGCGCGCCTTGTCGATGGCGACGTGGTACGGCAGGATCAGCGTGGCCGCCTCGGAAATGCGCAGGCGGCTCTGCACCTGCAGGCCGGCACTTTCGAGTTCTTCGATTTCACGGAACAAAGCTTCGGGCGACAGCACAACACCGTTGCCGATGTAGCAGACCGTGCCGGCGCGCATGATGCCCGAGGGGATCAGCCGGAGAATGGTCTTCTTGCCGCCGATGATCAGCGTGTGGCCAGCGTTGTGGCCACCCTGGAACCGCACCACGCCCTTTGCATGGTCGGTAAGCCAATCGACGATTTTTCCTTTGCCTTCGTCACCCCACTGGGTGCCGATCACGACGACATTGCGTCCCTGGCCTACTGCGGATGCGGACATATTGCTTTGGTCAATAGGTTAAAAACGTATTCTACTCTTGTTGCCGGGCGATTCCGGGTTTTTGGACCGCCGCGGCGTCGATGCGTCAGCGCGGCACCACGACCCAGCCGGCGTCCTTGCGCACCAGTTGCCGGTCGCAATTGAATTCGTCGAGCTCATGGGTGTGGCCGGGCAATGACTGGATCACGATTTCGCCGCCCGCGCGCAGCCCGGCAATCGCGGCGCGAAGTGCCGGGTCCGCATCCCAGGGGGCAAAAATGGCCAGCGCACGCACCTCGACAGGTGACAGTGCAGCCACTTCACGGAGGTCCAGCGAAAAACCCGTTGCCGGGCGGGCCCGGCCAAACGCCTCGCCCACCTTGTCGTAGCGGCCGCCCCGCGCCACGTAATTGGGCAGGCCCGCCACATAGGCCGCGAACATCACGCCGCTGTGGTAGTGGTAGCCGCGCAGGTCCGACAGGTCGATATTGACGCTGGCGCCGCGCACCTGCACCGCCAGCGCGGCCAGCTCGTCCAGCGCCCGGCCGATGGCCGGGCTGGCCGGCAGCGTGGCGCGGGCGCGCTCGATCACCTCGACGCCGCCGTAGAGCGTCGGCAGCGCCAGCAGCGCGTCGCGCTCGGTCTGCGGCATGCCCGCGGTCAGTTCGCGCAGGGCCGGCACGTCCTTGGTTTCGAGCGCGGCGAACAACGCGTCCTCGATCTTGCGGATCGACGGCAGGCCGGCAAGCAGCGCCTCGAGGATGCCGGCATGGCACAGGTCGATACGGATGTCCGACAGGCCCGCCGCGGTCAGCGCGGCCAGCATCAGTTCCTGGATCTCGACGTCGGCTTCGAGGCCGGCATGGCCGTAGATCTCGGCGCCGATCTGGATCGGCTCCCGGGTGGCGTGGAACCCCGCCGGGCGCGCGTGCAACACGTTGCCCGCATAGCACAGCCGGGTCACGCCCGGCCGGTTCAGCAGGTGGGCATCGATGCGCGCCACCTGCGGCGTGATATCGGCGCGCAGCCCCATGGTGCGGCCCGACAGCTGGTCGACCAGCTTGAGCGTGCGCAGGTCGAGGTCATGGCCGGTACCGGTCAGCAGCGACTCGAGGTATTCCAGCATCGGCGGCATCACCAGCTCGTAGCCGTAGGTGCGGAACAGGTCCAGCATGCGGCGGCGCAGCTCTTCGATCTTGCGCGCTTCCGACGGCAGCACGTCGGCAATGTTTTCTGGCAGCAGCCAATGGTTGGACATGGTGAATCTCTTCTCAGTCATTCAGTTGCCTGCGGGCGCAGCGCCTGCAGGGACCGGGCCGGGCCCGGCAAAACCAGGGTGCGGGCGCCGCGCGCCCGCGCCATCACTCCGCCGCGACGGCTCCAGCCGGACAAAACCCCGGCAAGCCGGGGTTTCGTCAATTCGCCACACGGACAAGCGACGGTGCTAGCGCTTGCCTCCGCCATTGCCCGCGGACGCCCCCGCGGCACCGCCGCTGGAACGCATGTAGCGGAAGAACTCGGAATTGGGCTCCAGTACCAGCACGTCGCGCTTGTCGCGGAAGGTGTTGCGGTAGGCCTCCATGCTGCGCCAGAACTGCGCAAACTGCGGATCGCGGCCAAACGCATCGCCATAGATCTGCGAGGCCTTGGCGTCGCCCTCGCCCTTGATCACCTGCGCATCGCGATAGGCTTCGGCCAGCACCACTTCGCGCTGGCGGTCGGCGTCGGCGCGGATCTTCTCGCCCTCGGCCGCGCCGGTGGAGCGCAGCTCGTTGGCCACGCGCTTGCGCTCGGCCTCCATGCGGCGATACACCGATTCGCTGATCGCAGGCAACAGGTCGACGCGCTTGAGGCGCACGTCGAGGATCTCGACGCCGACCGACTTGGCGTACTCGCTCATGCCATTGCGGATGGCCTGCATCACCTGCTCGCGCTCGCCCGCGACCACGTCGGCCACGGTGCGCTTGCCGAACTCTTCGCGCGCTACCGAGTCGATGCGCTGCGTCATGCGGTCCTGCGCGCCGCGCAGGTTGCCGCCGAAGGCGACGAAGAACTTGCGCGGATCGGTGATGCGCCATTTGACGAACCAGTCCACCACCATGCTCTTCTTCTCGGCGGTCAGGAAACGCTCGTTGGCGGCCACGTCGATGGTCTGCAGGCGGCGGTCCATGAACACCACGTTCTGGAACGGCGGCGGCAGCTTGAAGTGCAGGCCCGGCTCGCGCACCACCTCCTTGATCTGGCCGAAGGCGAACACCACGGCGTACTGGCGCTGGTCGACCACGAACAGCATGGACGAGACCACGGCGAGCAGGATGAAAAAGCCGATCGCAAAGGAAATCAGTCGGTTCATGACGGTCTCCTCAGCGCGAGTCGCGGTCGCGGTTGCGCAGCGATTCGCGCGACCGGTTGTCCGTCGAGGCATCCGGCGCGGGCGCCGGTGTGCCGCCGGCCGCGCCGGGCTGCCCCGGCTGCGTCGGCGCGGCGCGGCCCTCGGCCTGCGCCATCAGCTTGTCCAGCGGCAGGTAGAGCAGGTTGTTGCCCTGGCGCGCGTCGACCAGCACCTTGGTCGAATTGGTGTAGATCTGCTGCATGGTCTCCAGATAGATACGGTCGCGCGTCACCTGCGGCGCCTTGGCGTATTCCGCCTGGACCGAGCGGAAGCGCGCCGCGTCGCCCTCGGCCTGCGCCACCACACGGGCGCGATAGGCTTCGGACTCTTCCTTCAGGCGCGCCGCGGTACCCTTGGCGCGCGGGATGATGTCGTTGGCGTAGGCCTGGCCTTCGCTGATGGCGCGTTCGCGGTCCTGGCTGGCCTTGTTGACGTCGTCGAACGCGGCCTGCACCTGCTCGGGCGGCTGCACGCTCTGCACGTTCACCGACAGCACGCGGATGCCGGTCTTGTATGCCGACAGGATGGCCTGGATCGACTTGGCCAGCTGCTGCGCGATCTGCTCGCGGTTTTCGTACAGCACCGCATCCATCTTGTTGCGGCCGACGATCTCGCGCACCGAGGTCTCTGCGGCCTGTGTCACCAGTTCTTCATCGCCACCCCGGTCGGTCTTGTTGAAGAACAGGAATTCGCTGGCGTCCTGGATCACGTACTGCACGGTGAAGCGCACGTCGATGATGTTCTCGTCCTGCGTCAGCATCGACGAGTCTTTCAGATTGCTGTCCTTGATCGAGGTGGAGCGGCCCACCTCGACCGAGCGCACCGCCGACAGGTTGACCACCTCGGCCGACTGGATCGGCCAGGGCATGCGCCAGTTGATGCCGGGGCCGGCGGAGTACTTGAACTTGCCGAACTGCAGGATCACCGCGGTCTGCCCTTCCTGCACCATGAAGAAGCCGCTGGCCAGCCAGATGCCGACCACCGCGGCCACGATCACGCCGGCGCCGACACCCGGGCCCTTGCCTGACGTACGCGGCCCGCCGAAGCCCTGGTTGCCGTTGCCGCCGTTGTCCTTGCGGCCGAGCAGGCCGTTCAGGCGGCGGTTGAAGTCGCGCCACAGTTCGTCCAGATCCGGCGGGCCGCCATCCTGCTGCGGACGCTGGTTCTGCTGGCGGTTGTCGTCGCGGCCGTCCTTCTTGTCATCGTCCTGCCCATCCCGACCCCAGCGCGGATCGTTCAGCGAGAAGATGGCGCGCAGGCGCTGCCAGCCCGCGCGCAGCGCAAGGCGGCCGCCTGGTGTCAGGCTCGAATCAGCATTCCGGGGAAACTGGGGCATGAAGTGCACGGGTCCGGGGAAGTTTGTAACAGGGGGATTCTAGCAGTCATCGGCGCCACTTTTGGCCAATTCGAGCAATCCCGGCGCCAACCGCACCGGAATTGGGCGGAACCGGCGCCGGGCCGGCACCGGGACGGCGTCGATACGGCGTCGACATGGCGGCCAGCCCTGGCTAGCCACCAGCCTTACAACCGCTGAGGGTCCGCCGCATCGGCATCGTCGCCATCCTCCGCGACTCCGCCATCGCCGGCGCCATCGGACTGCGCCACCTCGCCCAGGCGCGGATCGTAGGGCTGCGGCTCGGGTGGACGGCTGGCCAGCCATTGCGCCACCTCGACCACGGCCTCGCGCAGCGCATCCAGGCCCAGCCCCTCGCGCGCGCTCAGGAACACGCGGGTCGGGATGCCGTCCGCATCGCGCTCGATGCGGGGGCCCTCGCTCATCAGTTCCGGCGCCGCGTCGATCTTGTTCATCACCACGATCTGCGGGATGTCGAGGGCATTGATTTCCGCCAGCACCCGGTTGACCTGCTCGATCTGCTCGTGGCGCACCGGGCTCGATGCATCCACCACATGCAGCAGCAGGTCCGCATGCACGGTCTCGTCCAGCGTGGCACGGAAGGCCGCCACCAGTTGCGTCGGCAGGTCGCGGATAAAGCCGACCGTGTCCGACAGCACCACGTTGCCCAGGCCATCCAGAAACAGCCGGCGCGAGGTGGTGTCGAGCGTGGCGAAGAGCTGGTTGGCCGCATACGCGCCGGCCTTGGTCAGCGCGTTGAACAGCGTCGACTTGCCGGCGTTGGTATAGCCCACCAGCGAGATGCTGAGGGTGTCGTTGCGCGCGCGCGCCGCTGCGTGCTGTGCTGGCGCTGCAGCCGCGACAGGTCCGACTTGAGCCGCTTGGCGCGCTCGTCCAGCATGCGGCGGTCCAGTTCGAGCTGGCGCTCGCCAGGACCACCGCGCATGCCGATACCGCCCTTCTGCCGCTCCAGGTGGCTCCACGCGCGGACCAGCCGCGACGCGCGGTACTGGACCTGCGCCAGCTCCACCTGCACCTTGCCGACGTGGCTCTGCGCACGCTGCCCGAAGATGTCCAGGATCAGGCCGGTGCGGTCGATCACGTGGCGGTGCAGGAAGCGCTCCAGGTTGCGTTGCTGCGCCGGGCTCAGCGCGTGGTTGAACACCACCACGTCGGCATCCAGCGCATCGGCGGCCTCCTTCAACTCCTCGGCCTTGCCCGAGCCGATGAACAAGGCCGGGTCCGGCCGCGAGCGGCGGCCCGTCAGCGTATGCACGGGCAGCGAACCGGCGGTCGAAGTGAGCAGCGCGAGTTCGCTGAGGCTTTCCTGGAAATCATGCTTGCCGAAATCGACGCCGACGAGGATGGCGCGCGAAGGGGCGGTGTTGGAGGTGGCTCTGGGGTCCAAGGGCGGGCGCGGAGGCGCAGGGAAATTCGGGTTCAGGGGAAGGGATGGCAGCGCTCGGACTCTGTCCTGGCCCCTGCCGGGACAGGCCGCTGCATGGTGCGGTACATTGCGGCGGCGGATGCGTCGGCAACCGCCGGGCCGCTCGGCACCGGGCGCGCTGGCACGCCGGTGCCGGGCATCGAGGCAGCGCCGCGTGGCGCCCTGGCGATGCCCTGGGGCAGATCGGTCAGATCACGCCTCGGCGGAATCATCCACGCGGAAATTGACCGCGCGTGCCGGCACGACGGTGGAGATCGCATGCTTGTAGACCATCTGGGTCACGGTGTTGCGCAGCAGGACGACATACTGGTCGAACGATTCGATATTGCCTTGCAGCTTGATGCCATTGACGAGATAGATGGAAACCGGCACGTGCTCTTTGCGCAGCGCGTTCAGGAACGGGTCTTGTAGCAGTTGCCCTTTGTTGCTCATGGCACACTCCAAATTTATAGGTTTAGTGGTGAATGATGGGGATGGAAATCCCCGGTTCAAGTCAGGCGGCGCAAAAACGCGCCAGAAAAAAGATCAAAACGGTACCAAGTTGGCGTCAATGCGCAGGGAACCCCCTGCTACCGTGAATTTAGCCGCAGTTCCAAACGAACGCAAACGAAAACTGGCCCCGCCACGGATCCGGTTCCGGACTCAATCCTTCGAGTCCGCGTACGGATTTTTGTTCGTGCGAAATTCGATGCGCAGGGGCGTGCCCTTGAGCTTGAATGCCGCACGGAAACGATTTTCCAGGTAGCGCCGGTAGGTCTCGGCCACGCCCGACAGCGCATTGCCGTGGATCACGATGATGGGCGGATTGGAGCCGCCCTGGTGCGCATAGCGCAGCTTGGGCCGCGACGCGCCGACGCGCTTGGGCTGCTGGAATTCCACGGCTTCCTGCAGCACGCGCGTCAGTTGCGGCGTCGGCAGCTTGACCATCGCCGCGGCATACGCATCGTCGACCGATCGCATCAGTGCGCCGATGCCGGTGCGCTCGCGCGCCGACACAAAGTGAAAGTTGGCAAAGCTGAGGAATTGCAGCTTGCGCTCGAGGTCGTGCTTGATGCGGTCGCGCGTATGGCCGTCCAGGCCGTCCCATTTGTTGACGCCCACCACCAGCGCGCGGCCGGACTCGACGATAAAGCCGGCAATATGCGCATCCTGATCGGAAATATCCTGTTGCGCGTCGAGCAGCAGGATCACCACGTTGGCGTCCGCGATCGACTGCAGCGTCTTGACCACCGAGAATTTCTCGATCGCCTCGAACACCTTGCCACGCCGGCGCAGGCCGGCGGTGTCGATCAGCGTATAGGGCTTGCCGCCGCGCTCGAACTCGACATAGATGGCGTCGCGGGTGGTGCCAGGCATGTCGAAGGCGATCACGCGCTCTTCACCGATCAGCGTATTGACGAGCGTGGACTTGCCCACATTGGGACGCCCGACGATGGCGATCTTGACGCCCTTGCCCTCGTCCGAGGCTTCCTCGGCCAGCTCGGGGCGCTCCTGTACCGCCAGCTCGATGGCTTCATCGACCAGCTCGCGCACGCCGTCGCCATGGGCGGCGGAGATCGCGTACGGATCGCCCATGCCGAGTTCGTAGAAATCCGCCGCCACCGAGGTGTACTTCATGCCCTCGGCCTTGTTGACCGCCAGCATGATGCGCCGGCCGGTCTTGCGCAGGTAATCGGCGATGGCGCGGTCCTGCGGCGCCAGGCCCAGGCGGCCGTCGACGATAAAGATCACCACGTCGGCCTCGACCACCGCCTGCTTGGTCTGCTTGGCCATCTCGGCGACGATGCCTTCCTTGACCACGGGTTCGAAGCCGCCGGTATCGATGGCGATGAACGGACGTTCGCCGATGCGCCCTTCGCCATAGTGGCGGTCGCGCGTCAGGCCCGGCAGGTCGGCGACGAGCGCGTCGCGCGAGCGGGTCATGCGGTTGAATAGCGTCGACTTGCCCACATTGGGGCGGCCGACAAGTGCGATAACTGGTTTCATGCCATAAACGGAAACGGGGGCCGGCAACTGCCGCCCCCCGGTAACTCCGGAGTCAAGGGTTCCAACGGCAGCCCGCGCCACCTGGGCGCGGGCTGCCGCTTGTCCTGTCGGGCGCGGTGCGGGTCACCGACCCGCTGCAATGCCGCGCCAAGGATCATGCTACCGGATTCGGCGCCGGCCGTACCGACAGGTGTACGGCAGCGCGCATTGGGTCCTGTCAGCCAGGCTGGAAACCGTAGACGTCGCCGTCGCGCGTCTGGATCACCAGGGTCTGCCCCGCCACCACGGGCGCGGCGGTGATGGCGCTGCCATCGGTCTTCATGCGTGCCACCACCTGGCCGTCTTCACGCGACAGGAAGTGGACATAGCCTTCGAAGTCGCCCATCACCACCGAGCGGCCCAGCGCCAGCGGCGCGCCCAGGCGGCGGTTGCGCAGCTCGGCGTTCTTCCAGCGCTCGCTGCCGTTCTGGCGGTCGAAGGCATGCACCACCGATTGCTCGTCGCTGGCGTAAAGCGCATTGTCATCCTGCGCCGGACCCGCCGGCGACGAGAAATCCTTGCCCCACTGCGGCTGGCCGCTGGCCAGCTCCAGGCAGGCGACGCGGCCCTGGAAGGTGGTGGCGCAGACCTGGCGGCCGCTGACCATGGGCAGGCCGGTGACGTCGTTCAGGCGCTCGATTTCCGAGACACCCTTCGGATAGGAAACCGCGCTTTCCCAGCGCAGCACGCCATTGCCCGGCGTCAGCACGCCCAGCTTGCCGCCGGGGAAGCCCATCACGATGCCGTCGCCGGCGAACACCATGCCCATCGCCGCGCGCAGGTTCAGCGGGGTCTGCGAACGCTGGTAGATCCAGCGGCGCTCGCCGGTCTCGGCATCCAGGCCGAACACCCGGGTATCGGTGGTGCGCACCACCACCAGGCCGTTGCCGACCAGCGGCGCCGACAGGACCTCGCCGTTGACCTGCTTCTTCCAGATCTGCTTGCCGCTGGCGTCGAAGGCATAGACCGCGCCCTTCTCGCCCGCGACCGCGGTCACCGAGCCGTCGCTGCCCGGCCCCGAGGTCAGGTCCACGTCGGTCTTGGCCTTCCACAGCACCCGGCCGCTGGCGCCTTCGAGCGCCATCACGTTGCCGTTGTTGGACGACACATAGACATTGTTGCCCGCCGCGGCCGGCTGCATCGAATACGGGCCGCTCTTGCCGACATCGGCCTTCCAGGCCTGGCGCACGGCCAGCGTGGCCGATACCGGCTTGAGTTCGGCGGGCGGGTGCTTGTTTTCCTTGCTGAACAGCGCGCAGCCACCCAGCGTGGCCAGGCAGGCAGCCGCCACCAGCGCACGGGAAAGGGTGCGGGCGGGCTGGCGATGTACGGCACGGGAAAGCACTGACGTCATAACTTTACGGTCCTGTTGTTCGATCCGCGGGATCAACGGTATGGCAAGGGTCGCCGGGCAGCCGGATCAGGCCGCGCCCAGCGCATCGAGCTTGAACTGGATGATCTGGCGCATCCCGGCCTCGGCCTGGCCCAGCGTGTCGAGCGCCTTGCGATAGGCCGTGCGGGCATCGTCGCGCTTGTCCTGCGCGGCAAGCAGGTCGCCGCGGCGATCGGCGTACAGCGCCACGAACGCGGCCGGCGGCTCATCCTTGAGCAGCGCCAGGCCCTGGTCATAGGCCTTCTCGTCGAGCAGCACGCCGGCCAGGCGCACGCGCGCCAGGTGGGAATACGCTTCGTCGCCGTGGTCGATGGCCCATTGCAGCTGGCTCTTGGCCGCGCTCAGGTCGCCCGCATCGTACAGCACGCGGCTGGCGACCAGTGCGCTCATCTGGCCGTAGGCGGTACGGCCGTACTTGCCTTCCAGGTCGGTCGCGGCGCGCTTGATGCGCTCGGCATCGCGCGCCTCGGCGGCCTTCATCACCTGCTCGTACAGCACCGCGGCTTCGCCGGCCTGCTTGCGCTCCCAGTACTTCCAGCCATTCCAGCCGGCAAACGCCAGCAGCGCGACGATCAGCGCCCAGGTCAGCGCATTGCCGTACTGGCGCCACCAGGCCTTCAGATTTTCAAGCTGTTCCTGTTCTTCTAGATCGTAAGCCATGTCGAGGCAATCACCTGCGTTGGTTGGATACTCGTGATGTCAGGCAGCGGCGCGCGTTTATTCGCTGGCGCCGACCATGGCGTCGATCAGGTAATCGACCAGGCCGTCGGCCGGGACGGTGGCCTGTTGCCCACCGCCTTCGGCCTGCTCGCGCTGGCGAAGTTCCTTGACCTGAACCACGCCGGCGGCCACTTCGTCGTCGCCAATGATAACGGCATAGGCGGCGCCGCTTGCGTCGGCGCGCTTCATCTGCGACTTGAAGCTGCCGCCCTTGCCGTCCGGGCTGGCATGCAGCACCACGTCGAGGCCGGCGTCGCGCAGCCGCTCGGCCGCGACCATCGCCTGCTGCGCGGCGGCTTCGCCCTGGTGCACGAGGTAGACATCGCACCCCACGGCGTCGGGCACCACGCCCTCTTCGCGGATCAGTTCGATGATGCGCTCGATGCCCATGGCCCAGCCGCAAGCCGGCGCGGGCTTGCCGCCCATCTGCGCGATCAGCGGGTCATAGCGTCCGCCGCCGGCAATGGTGCCCTGCGCGCCCAGCTTGTCGGTGATCCACTCGAACACCGTCAGGTTGTAGTAATCGAGGCCGCGCACCAGGCGCGGGTTGATCTTGAACGGGATGTTGTTCGCCTTCAGCAGGCGCTGCACCCCCTCGAAGTGCGCCAGCGACTCTTCGCCCAGGAAGTCGATCAGCTTGGGCGCGTTGGCCGCCATGTCCTGCAGCGCCGGGTTCTTGGTGTCGAGCACGCGCAGCGGGTTGGTGTACAGGCGGCGCTTGCTGTCGTCGTCCAGGATGTCCTGGAAGCCTTCCAGGTACTTGATCAGCTGTTCGCGGTGCGCCGCGCGCTCGTCGGCCTGCCCCAGCGAATTGATCTCGAGGCGCACGCCGGTCAGCCCCAGGTCATCCCACAGGCGCTGGCACATCAGGATGATCTCGGCGTCCACGTCCGGACCGGCGAAGCCCAGCGCCTCGGCACCGAGCTGGTGGAACTGGCGGTAGCGGCCGCGCTGCGGACGTTCGTGGCGGAACATCGGGCCGGTGTACCACAGGCGCTTGGGGCCGTCGTACAGCAGGTTGTGTTCGATGGTGGCGCGCACGGCCGCGGCGGTGCCCTCGGGGCGCAGCGTCAGCTGCTCGCCGTTGAGCGAATCGGTGAAGGAGTACATCTCCTTCTCGACGATGTCGGTGACCTCGCCAATGCCGCGCACGAACAGCTGGGTATGCTCGACGATGGGCGTGCGAATCTGCTGGTAGCCGTAGGCGCGCAGCATCGCGCGCGCGGCATTCTCGAAATGCTCCCACAGCGGCGCGTCGGCCGGCAGCATGTCGTTCATGCCCTTCACGCCCTGCAGGGCCTTGGCGGGGCGTACCTTGGGTTCGGTCTTGGCGGCGCCGGCGGCGGCCATGGTCTCGGTTTGCGTCATTCTGTTCTAGTCAGGCTGCTGGCCCCGGCCGGTCCGGCTCAGGCTGCCACTTCTTTGCCGTCCCGTGCAGCGCCCGGGCCGTAATGCGTGCGAACGTATTCGTCTACGATCGCCTGGAATTCTTCTGCAATGCGTTCGCCGCGCAGCGTCTTCACCTTGACGCCGTCGACGAACACCGGCGCGGCCGGCGATTCGCCCGAGCCCGGCAGCGAAATGCCGATATTGGCGTGCTTGCTTTCGCCGGGGCCGTTGACGATGCAGCCCATCACGGCCACGTCCATTTCCTCGACACCCGGATAGGCGGTCTTCCATTGCGGCATCTGCTCGCGCAGGTAGGCCTGGATGCTGGCCGCCAGTTCCTGGAACACCGTGCTGGTGGTGCGTCCGCAGCCCGGGCAGGCAATCACCATCGGGGTGAAATTGCGCAGGCCCATGGTCTGCAGGATCTCCTGCCCGACGTACACCTCTTTCTCGCGCGGCGCGCCGGGCTCCGGCGTCAGCGAGATGCGGATGGTGTCGCCGATGCCTTCCTGCAGCAGCACCGACAGCGCCGCCGTGGAAGCCACGATGCCCTTGCTGCCCATGCCGGCCTCGGTCAGGCCCAGGTGCAGCGCGTAGTCGCAGCGACGCGCGAGCTCGCGGTACACCGCAATCAGCTCCTGCACCTGCGAGACCTTGCACGACAGGATGATCTGGCTGCCCGGCAGGCCGATTTCCTCGGCCTTCCTGGCCGAATCGATGGCCGACGTGATCAGCGCCTCGATCATCACGCTCTGCGCCGGCCACGGCTCGGCGCGCCCGGCGTTCTCGTCCATGATCCGCGCCAGCAGGTCCTGGTCCAGGCTGCCCCAGTTCACGCCAATGCGCACCGGCTTGTTGTAGCGGCACGCCATCTCGATCATCTGCGCGAACTGCGTATCGCGCTTGGCGCCCTGGCCGACGTTGCCCGGGTTGATGCGGTACTTGGACAGCGCCTCGGCGCAGGCCGGATAGTCCTGCAGCAGCTTGTGGCCGTTGTAGTGGAAGTCCCCCACCAGCGGCACGTCGACACCCATGCGGTCGAGCTGCTCGCGAATCGACGGCACCGCCGCCGCGGCCTCGGGCGTGTTCACCGTGATGCGCACGATCTCCGAACCCGCGCGCGCCAGTTCCTTGATCTGGATCGCGGTGCCGATGGCATCGACCGTGT
Source organism: Cupriavidus taiwanensis LMG 19424 (assembly GCF_000069785.1). NCBI lineage: Bacteria > Pseudomonadati > Pseudomonadota > Betaproteobacteria > Burkholderiales > Burkholderiaceae > Cupriavidus > Cupriavidus taiwanensis. The sequence goes on from NC_010528.1 coordinate 2,016,119, forward strand.
CGGTGTTGGTCATCGACTGCACCCGCACCGGCGCGCCGCCACCGATGGTCACCACATTGTCGCCCCACGCGACCCGCGCCTGGCGGGTCTGGCGACGCGGCAGCGGGCCCGGCAGGACCGGTAGACAGAGCTGTTGGTTCATAGCGTTACCACCTTGCAAAGACGCACCTTGCCGCACCTCGCGCCAGCTCAGGGCAGCGTCAGGCGCGCCACGTTGTTGCGGTTGGCGGCCTTCAGGTCGACCGGCGTGCCGCCGCGCGTGAACGATTCGACGCCCTTGACGTTGCCGATCACCACCCGGTACGGACCCGTACCGCCGCCAGCCATGGTCTGCCCGGCCTTGGCGGTGCCACCCATGACGACCTTGCCGCTATTGTCGCGGATTTCAAACCAGGTATCGGCGGCAAAGCGGATCTGCAGCTCGCCCTCCGCGGGCGCCGTCGGCGCTGCCGCGGCAGATGCCGTCGGGGCCGCCGGAGCCGATGCAGCAGCAGCCGTGGTGGCTGCCGGCGTTGCCGGCGCCGCCGCCGCGCTGGCGGGAATGGTTTCGGCGGACGGTGCCGGCGAGTCGCTGGCAGCCATGACCGGCGGCAGCGCCGCGGTCACGATACCGGCCTCAGTGCCCGCGTTATCCGCGGCCGGGGCCTCGGCCGCCACCGTCTCGGCGGCGCTGCTGCGCGCGTCCAGCCACGCGCGGATATGGTCCAGCCCGAACCAGATGCCGGCGGCCACGCCAACCGCGACCAGCGCCAGCCAGATCCAGCGGCCGCCATTGCCGCCGGAGCGGAAGCGGTTGCGGTCGTCGAAGGCCGCATTGATGCCACCCTCGCGCTGGCGGGCGATTTCCGCCACCTGCGCCACCGGGCGCGGCTGGAAGCGCGCCAGCAGCGGGTCGATATCGACGTGGAGCATGCGGGCATAGGCGCGCATCACGCCCTTGGCGAAGGTTACGTCGGGCAGCGCCTGCAGGTTGGCCGCCTCGATCGCACGCAGCTTGCTGGCCGCCACCTTCAGCCGTGCGCTGACGTCCTCGACCGACATCCGCTGCGCCTCGCGCTCGCGCGCCAGCGCCGCGCCGATCTCCCGCGCCGCGGCTTCACGTTCTCCCTCATGCGCGCCCCCGCCGACTGCTTGCGTCGGTACGGCCTGGCCTGCGGCGCGGTCGTGCTCACTCATCCCATGCTCCTTGTTCGTAGGCGGCCACCTCGCGCGAGTCAGGGAAGCGGCTGCGCAGCTGCGCTCCCAGCGCATCCTGCGTGCGGCCGTCGCCCTGACGGTGGGCAATGCGCGCTCCCAGCCAGAGGGATTGCGCAGTGACAAATTGGCTGTTGTTGACGCGCAGGACGTACTGCCGCGCCTGTACGTAATCGCCGCGCCGGTAGAACACCAGCGCCAGGTTGGTGTTCGCCACCGGGTTGTTGCGGTCGTAGCCGAGCGCGGCCTTCAGGTTCTTCTCCGCCTCGGCGCTATGGCCCTGGCGCAGCTCGCACGCACCCAGGCTGATCAGCGGCTTGACCGGGCCGCCGGCGGACGGGGCCGACACGGCGCGCTGCAGCATGGGCACGGCCTCGCCGTAACGCCCTTGCTGGCACAGGAACCAGCCGTAGTTGTTGAGCAGGTCGCCGTCATTGGCCCGCATCGATGCCGCGGTACGGAAGCTGTCCTCGGCCAGCGTCCGCTCGTTCATGCTCATGTAGATCAGCGCCCGCACATGGTAGGCATCGGCCAGCGACGGATCGATGGCAATGGCCTGCTTGATCTCGTCAAGCGCGACCGCGGTCTGGCCGGCCTCGAGATAATTGGTGGCCAGTTGCAGCCGGATGCCGGCCCGGCGCCTGGCCTCGGTCTGGTCGGAAGCGGTCTGGAGATCCTGCGCCGGCGCATGCGGCAGCTGGCACCCGGACAACATCAGCAGCCCCAGCAGGGCCGCAGCGATCAGACGGATCATGCAGGGCGCGCCTCCCGTGGCTGGCCGCTCGCAGTGACCGGCACCAGCGGCGTGATCTTGCCGAACTTGCCGCGTTCGGCCAGGCGGGTGCGGTCCTTCACTTCCCCGGCCAGCTGGCCGCAGGCGGCATCGATATCGTCGCCGCGGGTCTTGCGGATGGTGGTGACGACGCCGGCGTCCATCAGTACCTGCGCGAAGCGCCGGATCTGCTCGTTGTTGGAACGCTTCAGGCCCGATTCGGGGAAGGGATTGAACGGGATCAGGTTGAACTTGCACGGCACGTCGGCGACAAGCTTCAGCAGTTCCCGCGCATGCTCGACGCCGTCGTTGACGCCATCCAGCATGCAGTATTCGAAAGTAATGAAATCGCGCGGCGCGAATTCCAGGTAGCGACGGCATGCCGCCATCAGTTCGGCCAGCGGGTATTTCTTGTTCAGCGGCACCAGCACGTCGCGCAGGGCGTCGTTGGACGCATGCAGCGACACGGCGAGGGCCACCGGCAGGTCCTTCGACAGCCGGTCCATCATCGGCACCACGCCGGAGGTGGACAGCGTCACGCGGCGGCGCGACAGGCCGTAGGCGTTGTCGTCAAGCATCAGGCGCATGGCCGGCACGACGGCGTCGTAGTTCAGCAGCGGCTCGCCCATGCCCATCATCACCACGTTGGAGATGACGCGGTCATCCTTGGGGCCGCGGCCCAGCTGCTCACGCATGGCGAACTCCGCCATCCACAGCTGGCCGATGATCTCACCGGTGCTGAGGTTGCGCGAAAAGCCCTGCTTGCCGGTGGAACAGAACCGGCAGTTGACGGCGCATCCGGCCTGCGAGGAAACGCACAGCGTGCCACGCGTTTCCTCGGGGATGTACACCGTCTCCACTGCGTTGCCCTCGCCCACGTCGAGCAGCCACTTGCGCGTGCCGTCGGCCGACAGGTTGTCGGTGATGACGGCAGGCGCGCGGATCTCGGCCCGGGTCGCGAGCTTTTCGCGCAGCGACTTGGCGAGATCCGACATGGCGTCGAAGCGGCTGGCCCCGTAGTGGTGGATCCAGCGCTGCAGTTGCCGCGCACGGAACGGCTTCTCGCCGAGCTCGCCGCAATAGGCGGTGAGCGCGTCCGCGTCGAGGTCGAGCAGGTTGACGAGATCGTTCATGACGGCAAACTCGGCTTGGTAATCAGTCAGCAGCCGATCAGCGGCTGTAGACGTTCATGCCCGGGAAGAAGAAGGCCACTTCCACGGCGGCGGTTTCGGCAGCGTCCGAGCCGTGCACGGCGTTGGCGTCGATGCTGTCGGCGAAATCGGCGCGGATGGTGCCCTTCTCGGCCTTCTTCGGGTCGGTGGCGCCCATCAGGTCGCGGTTCTTGGCAATGGCGTTCTCGCCTTCCAGCGCCTGGATCATGACCGGGCCGGAAACCATGAAGTCGACCAGGTCCTTGAAGAACGGACGCTCCTTGTGAACCGCGTAGAACTGCTCGGCTTCGCCGCGCGACAGGTGCACCATCTTGGCAGCAACGATCTTCAGGCCGGCGGCCTCGAAACGGGCGTAGATCTGGCCAATGACGTTCTTGGCCACGGCATCCGGCTTGATAATCGACAGGGTGCGTTCGATCGCCATGAAAAACTCCGAAAAATGAAGGGGTTACAAATGGATTAAACGTGCAATTCTAGCACGAAGACTATGACGGTTTCGAGGGTCTTGCGGACCTTCCGGCGTGCCCGCCACCCCCTTATGCACACGCCGTCCACAAGTTGCAAAAGCAGCACATTACAACCTTGTCATCCCCGGAACGCAGCGCCGCCGCTAACATCCAATGTGAGCGGCGTCGAACGGACGCGAGCCAGCGCCAGGTGACGATTGGTCTACCGCGCCCTTGCAATCCGGCCTGCCCGATGCCACATTGACGATGGTTCCGTCCGGCTTCCATACGAGCCTTCGCATTTGAAGTCTCGCAACGCCGGCGCCTCACCGTTTTGAGACAGGAGTCACCATGGATAACAAGCTGAACACCTACGGTTTCGGCAACAGTGCGTCGACCGTCACTGACGTCGTCGTTCGCAACCGGGTCTTGCGCAACACATACTGGCTGCTGGCCCTCTCGATGATCCCCACCGTGCTCGGTGCGTGGATCGGCGTGGCCACCGGCTTCAGCTTCATGGCGGGCAGCCCCGGCCTGTCGCTGATCCTGTTCCTGGCGATCGCGTTCGGCTTCTTCTTCGCCATCGAGAAGACCAAGAACAGCAGCATGGGCGTGGTCCTGCTGCTGGCCTTTACCTTCTTTATGGGCCTGATGCTGTCGCGGCTGATCAGCGTCACCTTGTCGTTCTCGAACGGCCCGGCGCTGATCATGTACGCCTTCGGCGGCACCGCGGCCGTGTTCGGCGCGATGGCATCGATCGCCACCGTCAGCAAGCGTGATTTCTCCGGCCTCGGCAAGTTCCTGTTCGTCGGCGTGATCCTGCTGATCCTGGCCAGCGTGGCCAATATCTGGCTGCAGCTGCCGGCGCTGATGATCACGGTATCGGTGATCGCGATCGGTATTTTCTCGGCGTACATCCTGTTCGACGTGCAGCGCGTGGTGAACGGCGGCGAGACCAACTACATCACCGCCACGCTGGCGATCTACCTCGACGTGTACAACGTCTTCGCCAACCTGCTGGCGCTGCTGGGCATCTTCGGCGGCAACCGCGAATGACGGCGGACGCCGCAGCATGACGAAAGCCGGCCAATGGCCGGCTTTTCTTTTGGGCACTCCGCCGCGATCAGTCGCGGTCGAACACCGCGATCGACTCGACGTGCGAGGTGTGCGGGAACATGTTGACCACGCCGGCGCCGCTCAGGCGGTAGCCGGCCTCGTGCACCAGCAGACCGGCATCGCGCGCCAGCGTGGCGGGGCTGCACGACACATAGACGATGCGCCGCGGCAGCACGTCGCTGCCCTGCTGCGCCAGCTCGCCGAGCGCCTTGCTCACCGCCAGCGCGCCTTCGCGCGGCGGATCGACCAGCCAGCGGTCGAAGCGGCCCAGCGCGGCGATGTCGTCTGCCGTGACTTCGAACAGGTTGCGGCACGCGAATTCCGTCTTGGCGGCCAGCCCGTTGTATTCGGCATTGGCCAGCGCACGCGTGGTCAGCGCCTCGCTGCCTTCGATGCCCATCACCGACTTGCCCTGCGTGGCCAGCGGCAGCGTGAAATTGCCGATGCCGCAGAACAGGTCGAGCAGGCGGTCGCCCGGCTGCGCATCGAGCAGGCGCAGCGCGCGGCCGATCAGCACGCGGTTGATCTGGTGGTTCACCTGCGTGAAGTCAGTCGGCTTGAACGGCATGCGGATGCCGAATTCCGGCAGCGTATAGGCCAGCTCGACGTCGGTCGGATAGAACGGGTAGACCGTGTCCGGCCCCTTGGGCTGCAGCCAGAACTGCACCTTGTACTGGTCGGCAAAGGCGCGCAGCAGGTCCTTGTCGGCATCGGTCAGCGGCTCGAGGATGCGCAGCACCAGCGCCGTCACTTCATGCCCGACGGCCAGTTCGATCTGCGGCATGCGGTCGCGGATCGACAGTCCCGCCACCAGTTCGCGCAGCGGCACCAGCATGGCCGAAACGTGCGGCGGCAGGATTTCACAACGCGTCATGTCGGCGACATAGCTGCTCTTGCGCTCATGGAAGCCCACCAGCACGCCGCCCTTCTTCACCACGTGGCGCACCGTCAGGCGGGCACGGTAACGGTAGCCCCAGTCCGGGCCGGCGATCGGCCGGAACACCACGTCGGGCTTCACCTTGGACAGGTGCCACAGGTTGTCTTCCAGCACGCGCTGCTTGATGGCAAGCTGTGCGCGCGAATCCAGATGCTGCATCGAGCACCCGCCACAGACGCCGAAGTGCTGGCATCCCGGCTTCACGCGCATGACCGATTCCTGCAGGACCTCGCCCAGGTGCGCCTGCTCGAAGCTGGGCTTGCGCCGGTAGCTGCGGTAGCTGACGGTCTCGCCGGGCAACGCGCCTTCGACGAAGATGACCTTGCCGGGCGTGCCGTCCTCGTTCACCAGGCGGCCGACGCCGCGCGCCTCCATGTCGAGGCTGTCGATCGACACCACGGGGTCGGCGCCGGGCGCATTGCCGTTGGCATGGCCGCGGCCACGGGCCTCTTTTGCGGCGGGTGCGGCACCCGGTGCGGCGGCTGCGGGCGCGACGGCGGGCGTTTCTTGTGGGGAGGACACGGCTTGGGACACCAGAGAAAACCTGACGTATTGTTTTACGAAAGCGCGATTGTATGCCAGACCGGTCCGATCGATGACGGAGGCCTTGTATGGAACTGATTTCCTGGAATATCCAGTGGGGCCGCGGTGCGGACGGGCGCGTGGACCTGGCGCGGCAGGTGGACACGCTGCGCGCGATGGCAGATGCCGACGTCATCTGCCTGCAGGAAGTCACGCGTGGCTTCACGGAACTGCGCGGCGAGCCGGGGATCGACCAGGTGGCCGAGCTGACAGCACTGCTGCCGGGCTATCACGTGCTGTTCGCGTCAGGCGTCGACCGTCGCGACCGCAATGGCGCGCACAAGCAGTTCGGCAACCTGGTTGCGACAAGGCTGCCGGTACGCGAGGTATTCCGGCACGCCTTGCCGTGGCCCGCGGATCCGCACGTGGCATCGATGCCCCGCGTGGCGCTGGAAGTGACCGTCGAGGCCGGCCCGCGGCGGCTGCGCGTGATCTGCACGCACCTGGAGTACTACTCGGCGCTCCAGCGCGCCGCCCAGGCCGAGGCGCTGCGCGACTGGCATGTCCAGGCGTGCGACCACGCCAGCCGTCCGGGCCGCAGCGAGAAATGGCCCGGCCCGTTCACGCCGGAACCGCGCCCCGCCGAAGCCATCCTGTGCGGCGACTTCAACAGCAAACCCGACGACATCGCCTATCGCCGCATGCTCGAGCCGTTTGACGACACCACCACGCCATGGCGCGACGCCTGGCTGCACGCGCATCCGGGCCTGCCGCACGCGCCGACCTGCGCCATCCATGACAAGGAGCAATGGCCCGAGCCGCCGTTCGCCTGCGACTTCATGTTCGTCACGGAGAATCTGGCCGCGCGTATCCGGCGCTGCGAAGTCAACGCGGATACCGCCGACTCGGACCATCAGCCGATCCTGCTGTCGCTGGACCTGTAAGGCCGCGTCGCAAGCCGGCGGGCGCTGGCGCGCTCATCAGTCCTCGAAGTCTTCGGCTTCGGGCGTGAGGCGCTGCAGGCGGAACGCCTGCAGGTATTCCATCCACTGTTCGCCGGGCAGTTCCGCCAGCGATTCCTGGACCAGCTCCATCTCCATGTCGAACTCTCGCGGCGACATGCCGCCGCGCATCAGCTGGAAACGGCAGTACATCAGGTAGGTGTTGACGACATCGGTTTCGCAATAGGCGCGGATCTCGTCGAGCTGGCCGGCCTGGAAGGCCTGCCACACCTTGCTGCCATCCATCCCCATCTTGCCCGGGAAACCGCATAGCTTGGCGAGGTCATCCAACGGCGCGCTGGCACGCGGCTGGTACATCGCCAGCAGGTCCATCAGATCCAGGTGCCGCATGTGGTAGCGGCTGATGTAGTTGTTCCACTTGAAGTCGCGGCTGTCTTCGTCGCGGCCCTCGCCCATCTCCCAGTAGCGCGGTGCGGTGACGCCGTTGACCAGGCCGCGGTAATGCAGCACCGGCAGGTCGAATCCGCCGCCGTTCCATGACACCAGCTGCGGGCTGTAGCGCGCGATCAGTTCATAGAATTTCTGGATCAGCGTGGCTTCGCCGTCCTGCGGCGTGCCGAGCGAGCCGACATGGAACACGGCCGAGCCGTCGCGGTGCGTGCGCCGCAGCACGCAGGAAATCGCGGCGACGCGCTGCAGGTAGTGCGGCAGGAAATCGCTGCCGGTCTTTTCCCGGCGGGCGGAGAACGCATGCTCGGCGACTTCGGCGTCGCTCATCGCATCGGGATGGTCATGCAAACGGCGCAGGCCGGCGACATCGGGAATGGTCTCGATGTCGAATACCAGCACAGGGGTCATAGAACGGCGTCCTTCCTGACACCTTGCGAAGCGAAATGCCGCTTGAGCTTGACCAGCGCCTCCTGCTGGATCTGGCGTACGCGCTCGCGCGTCAGCCCCATCTCCTCGGCAAGCTCTTCCAGCGTGGCGGGCTCGATATGGTTGAGGCCGAAGCGGCGCTCCACCACATAGCGATGCTTTTCCGACAGGCGCGCCAGCCAGAGCTTCATCAGCCCTTCCAGCTCGCGGTGCGCCACCTCCTGGTCGGGGGCGGCGTTGTGCTCGTCGGAGAGGAAATCCAGGAGGCTCGAGCCGGGATCGAGATCGAACGGCGTATCGAGCGAGGTGGTATGTTCGTTGAGGGCCAGGACGTCCTGCACTTCGTCCGGCGTCTTGCCCAGCAGGTGGGCGATGTCTTCCAGGCTGGCGTCGCGCCCGTCGGTGCCGCCCTTCTCCAGATGGCGCTTGGCGCGCAGCACCTGGTTGAGTTCGCGGATCACGTGCACCGGCAGGCGGACGGTGCGGGCCTGGTTCATGATGGCGCGCTCGATGCTCTGGCGGATCCACCACGTTGCATAGGTCGAGAAGCGGAAGCCGCGCGAGGGATCGAACTTCTCGATCGCGTGCATCAGGCCGAGGTTGCCTTCCTCGATCAGATCGAGCAGCGGCACGCCGCGATTGAGATAGCCCTTGGCGATGCTGACCACCAGCCGCAGATTGCGCTCGATCATGACCTGGCGCGCGGCAAAGTCGCCGTCCTTGGCCAGCGTGGAGAAATGCAGTTCTTCCGGCGCCGACAGCAGCGGCTTGATGCTGATGCGGTTCAGGTAATGCTGGACGGTGTCGGCGGCCAGCTCGGTATGCAGCACCGTGCGGAAATCGTCATGCTCGGCAGCCGCGCTTTCAGTGCCGTTTTCCGCGCCGTCGTCTTCCTCGTCTTCCGAATCGTCCTCGTCGTCGTCGCGCAGATGGCGCTCGTTGCGCTCATTGTCGTCGCCGAGCAGGTCGGCCTCGCGCAGGCCCACCGCAGTGGACGTGGCGATGGGCTCGTCGGTCACCGGAAGCATCTCGGCGGCAAGATCCGGCTCGAAGCCCTCGGCATCGGCGTGTTCGTCGGGATGCGCCACACCAGCCTTCACTTCCGGCTGCTTGGGACGGCGAGCCCTGCTGACGGTTCCGGAGGAGACAGTTTTCTGGCGTGGCATGAACCCTCACTGTGGCGGCAGGTACCGCATCGGATCAACCGGTTTTCCGTTCTTGCGAACTTCGAAGTGAAGCTTCACCCGGTCGGTATCACTGTTGCCCATCTCTGCAATCTTCTGGCCTTTGCGGACCGAGGATTGCTCGGCGACGAGCACCTTGTCGTTGTGCCCGTAAGCGGTAAGAAATGTCTCGTTGTGTTTGATGATGACAAGATTCCCGTAGCCGCGCAAGGGGCCTACGTGAATCACCCGACCGTCATCCGCGGCCAGCACCGAATCGCCCTTCTTGCCCGCAATATCGATGCCTTTATTGCCCTTGTCGTCGAATTTACCGACCATCTGGCCGGTCGCGGGCCATGCCAGCTTCACCGAGCCGTCGGCTGCCGGCGCCGACGCCGGCGCGGTCGCGGCGGGGGTTGCGGCCGGCGCCGAAGCCGCGGCGGCAGGCGTGGCCGGCGGCGACACGGGCGTGCCGTTCGGACGCGCCTGGTCGATCGGCTGGGCCTGCACGGTGCCCGGCGCCACCGGCATGGTCGCCACGCCCGGCGCAGTGTTGACGTCGGCACCCGGCGGCACGATGCGCAGCAGCTGGCCAACCTCGATCTGGTTCACGTTGGTCAGGTTGTTCCACGCCGCCACATCGCGATACGACTGGCCGTTCTCCAGCGCGATACGGTAAAGGGTATCGCCTCGCTTGACCCGATAGTGCCCGGGCGGCGCCGGTTCCAGCGTCGCCGCCGTGGTACCGGACGTGGAGGTACGGTCGACGACCGGCGCCGGCATCGGCGAATTGGCGCAGGCGGCCAGCAGCGCCGCCAGCGACGTCGCCGCAAGAAGTTGTCCGGCGCGTGCGAAATTTTGCGATTTCACGGTGTTGTGCATAGTTCGACTCAGATGGTGCCCGATTTTAAGGGCACAAAGAAAACGGCTTCAAGCGCGGTTCGGTGAAAGCGATGGCGGTTGCGCCGCTCGATCAGCAGCAGTTGCTGCGTCACGGTCTGGCCGGGCACGCCCGCCGGCGGCACCACCGCCACCGGGGCGATCAGGCGCCCGCCGATGGCCAGCTGCTCCAGCAGCGCTTCGGGGACCTCCATGCCGGCCGCGGCGAGGATGATGGCCGAGAACGGCGCGGCCTGCGGCAGGCCCAGCATGCCGTCGCCGTAGTGCAGGCGCAGATTGGGCACGCGCAAGGGGCGCAGGTTCGCCTTGGCCTGCTCGTGCAGCGACCGGATGCGCTCGATCGAGAAGACATCGCGCGCCACCTGGGCCAGCACCGCGGCCTGGTAGCCGCAGCCGGTGCCGATCTCGAGCACGCGCTCCAGCGGCGCATCGGCGCCGAGGCCCGCGCGCAACAACTCGATCATGCGCGCCACCACCGACGGCTTGGAAATGGTCTGCTGGTGGCCGATCGGCAGCGCCGCGTCTTCATACGCCTGCGACGCCAGCCCCGGCTCGACGAACAGGTGGCGCGGCACCGTGGCGATGGCCGACAGCACGCGCTCGTCGCGGATGCCGGCGGCGCGCAGCCGCGCCGCCAGTGCCGCGCGGGCACGCGCCGAGGCCATGCCGCCGCCGCCCGCGGTGGCCGCCGAGGCGCGCTGTTCGACCGCGCTGGCAGGCACCGGCACGGGCGCGGGCGCCGCCGTGCGCGGCAGGCGCGGCTTGGCCGGCGTGGCAGTCTTGGACGCGGGCGCGGCCGGGCGCGGCGCGCCTACCGCCGGCATGCCGGCGGTACGGGCAGGCGCGGGCTTGCGCTCGACCACCGCATCCAGCGGCAGCGGGAATTTGTTGCGAGGGGGCGTGGAACTCATCGGGGGCGCGGCGCGGCGATTCTGCGGCTCGGGACCGGCGGCCCTACTTCAGCCACTGGTCGAGCGCGTCGAGCTGCCCGCGGTGGGTCAGGTCCAGCTGCAACGGCGTGAGCGAGACATAGCCCTGCGCGGTCGCGTGGAAGTCGGTGCCCTCGCTGGCATCGCGCGCGTCGCCCGCGGGGCCGATCCAGTAATTGGTATCGCCGCGCGGGTTGACCTGCGTGATCACCGGCTGCGACGGATGGCGCTTGCCCAGGCGCGTGGCGCGATAGCCCCGGATATGTTCGAACGGCAGGTTCGGGATATTGACGTTGAGCAGGAACGGCTCGGCCGGCGGCGTGCCGATGATGCGCTCCACCACGGTACGCGCCACGCGCGCGGCGGCATCGAGGTGCTCCCAGCCCTTGTCCACCTGCGAGAAGGCCACCGAGGGAATCCCTAGCAGGTAACCTTCGATGGCGGCGGCGACGGTGCCGGAGTACAGCACGTCCTCGCCCATGTTCTGGCCCTGGTTGATGCCGGACACCACCAGGTCGGGCTTGTCCTCGAGCAGGCCGGTCAGCGCGATATGCACGCAGTCCGTGGGCGTGCCATTGACGAAGCGAAAACCTTTTTGCACGCCTTCGCGCGCCTCGTAGACCGACAGCGGACGCTGCAGGGTCAGGGAATTGGAAGCGCCGCTATGGTTCTGCTCCGGCGCGATGACCGTGATCCGGCCCAGCGGCGCGAGCGCAGCATGCAAAACGGCCAGTCCCGGCGCGAGATAACCGTCGTCGTTGGCGAGAAGGATATGCATGCCGCGATTGTACCTGAGCACAGGCGCGCAAGCGGCCCGCGCGCCGCCCGATGCGGCCCGCCGCGGCGGCGGCGCCAGCACAGTATGCAGGCCGCAAATGACCGCCTCAACGGCTTCCGCATGAAACAGAACGACCGTGCTATTCGTGCGCTACACTTGCCCCGCCGGCCCGCGTAAGCTTGACTGGCGCGGCATGCCAACCACACCACCGGAGACAAGATGAAAGCCGTACTGTGCAAAGCCTGGGGTCCGCCCGATTCGCTGACCCTGGAAACCCTGCCCGACCTGGTGCCCGGCAAGGGCGAAGTGGTCATCGACGTCAAGGCGGCGGCGGTCAACTTCCCGGATGTGCTGATCATCCAGAACAAATACCAGGCCAAGCCCGAACTGCCGTTCACGCCGGGTTCGGAACTGGCCGGCGTGGTCAACGCGGTGGGCGAAGGCGTCACTCACGTCAAGCCCGGCGACAACGTCATCGCCTACCTGGGCAATGGCGCCTTCGCCAGCCAGGCCAGGGCGCCGGCGGCGTCGGTGGTGCCGATGCCGCCCGGCATCGACTTCGAGACCGCGGCGGCCTTCACGCTGACCTACGGCACCTCGCACCACGCGGTGATCGACCGCGGCGAACTGAAGGCGGGCCAGACCATGCTGGTGCTGGGCGCGGCCGGCGGCGTGGGCCTGGCGGCGATCGAGATCGGCAAGGCCATCGGCGCGCGCGTGATCGCGGCCGCGTCGACCGACGAAAAGCTGGAAGTGTGCAAGCAGCACGGCGCCGACGCCTTCATCAACTACAGCACCGAAGACCTGCGCGAGCGCATCAAGGCGCTGACCGACAGCAAGGGTCCGGACGTGATCTACGACCCGGTCGGCGGCATCTATGCCGAACCGGCGTTCCGCTCGATCGGCTGGCGCGGCCGCTACCTGGTGGTGGGCTTCGCCAACGGCGAGATCCCCAGGCTGCCGCTGAACCTGGCGCTGCTCAAGGGCGCCTCGCTGGTGGGCGTGTTCTGGGGCGATTTCGTGCGGCGCGAGCCGAAGGCCAACCAGGCCAACATGGCGCAGATGCTGGGCTGGATGAAGGAAGGCAAGATCCGCCCGCATATCTCGGCGCGCTACCCGCTGGAACAGGCCGCGCAGGCGCTCAAGGACATGGAAGCGCGCAAGGTCACCGGCAAGATCGTGATCGTGCCTTGATGGCCGGGCCCCGGCGCGTCGGCCGACGCGCTGGGACCGGCCCAAAAAAAGTACGGCGCAGGCAGTGCGGCTACACCCTGCGCCGTGCGAGGCAACCCGCCTCAAGCCGCCTGTTGCCCCCGATGCGCACACCCCTGCGCGGGCCAACAGGCGGTTCCCAAAACAGCCAGCCCCCGGCCGGGCCGTTTTCCGGAAATCCTGCTGGTCAGAAGCGATGCTGCAGGCCGGCCATGACGCCGGTCTGGTTGTTGGCAAAGCCGACCAGGTCGCGCGACACGCTGACGTCCTGGCCATTGCGCGCCTTGGCATAGCCGACTGACAGATAGGCCAGCGTGCGCTTGGACAGCGCGTACTGCCCGCGCAGCGAGAACAGGATGGGATCGGCATCGTTGCCGCCCTTGATGTTCTGCTTGTAGACCGCGCCGTACAGCGTGAACGCCGGCGTGAAGGCGTAGCTGGCGCCGCCCCAGTACATGTCGCTGCGTTGGCTGGCCGCGCCGGTGGTGAAGGCGCGCTTGTAGTTGCGGTAGCCGGCAAACAGCTTCAGGTCGCCGAAGTCATAGCTGGCGCCGGCATGGATACCCTGGATGTAGTCGGTGCTGTCGGCAGGCGTGGTGCTGGTGCCGGCGCCGTTCTGCCGGTCCCAGGTGGCGGCCGCGGCGAACTTGCCGGCGTTGTAGCCTGCGCCCAGCGCGTACTTGGACGCGCTCTTGAAGTCCCCCGCCACTTCGCCCAGCGCCACCGTCGCGCCGAGCTTCAGGCCGCCGAAGCTGCCGTCGTAGCGGATCGCATTCGAGGCGCGCGAGAACAGGCCGTCCTTGCGCCCGCCCGTGGCCGTCGACGACGTTGCCCACGAATAGGCCGGCGCATAGCCCATCGGGTCGAATGGCAGCATGAAGTCGTAGGTGGTGGTGAAGGTGCGGCCCAGCACCACCTGGCCGTAGCGGCTGGACAGGCCTACGGTGGCGCGCCGGTCGAACAGCGTGTTGTCGGTATCGAGCCGGCCGGTGTCGATGGCGATGCCGCTTTCCAGGTTGAAGATCGCCTTCAGGCCGCCGCCCAGGTCTTCGCTGCCGCGGATGCCCCAGCGCGAGGTGTTCTTGCCGCCCGAGGTCAGCTTGACCGCCGAGCCGTCCGGTCCCGCGTGGCTGACATATTCGATGCCCGCATCCACCAGCCCGTACAGGGTCACGTTCGATTGCGCGGACGCCGATCCCGCGGCAGCCAGGCCCATCACGGCGCATGCCATTGCCGTACGCTTCATTGCCATCTCCTTCCTTGTGCTTGTTGTGGTATTCGTCAGCGGCCGGATGGTAGGTGACGCGCACTTTCAGTTCGCTTTCGGATCGCAGGCTTTTCACGGCCCGGGCGCCACGGCGGGGGTTAGTGGTTTCCCTAGCTTCAAAGCCGACGCGGTTCGCTGTATCTGTCTGGCCTTCGCCGTTCCGGCCGTCCCGATCGCTGTGGCCGGGTTCCGGCATTGCCGCCTGACCGCCCTGCCCCATGCGTATCCTGCTTGCCGAAGACAATGTGATGCTGGCCAGTTCACTGAGCCAGGCCCTGGACCAGGCCGGCTTCACGGTGGACTGCATGCACGACGGCCACAGCGCGGACACGCTGCTGAGCACGCAGGACTACGCCCTGCTGATCCTCGATCTCGGCCTGCCAGGCATGGACGGGCTGGAGGTGCTGCGCCGCCTGCGCCAGCGGCGCAATCCGCTGCCGGTGCTGATCCTGACCGCGCACGGCTCGGTCGAGGACCGCGTGCGCGGCCTGGACCTGGGCGCCGACGACTACCTCGCCAAGCCGTTCGACCTGTCCGAGCTGGAAGCGCGGGCCCGCGCGCTGATCCGCCGGGCCCATGGCCATGACAGCACGCAGATCGCCTTCGGACCGCTGCATTACGACAGCGTCAGCCGCGCCTTCCTGCTGCATGGACAGTTGCTGCCGCTGACCGGGCGCGAGCGCGCCGTGCTCGAGGTACTGCTGCTGCGCGATGGCCGCGCCGTCAACAAGGGGGCACTGTCGGAGAAGATCTTCGGCATCGACGAATCGGTCAATCCGGACGCGATCGAGATCTACGTGCACAGGCTGCGCAAGAAGCTTGACGGCAGCGGCGTGGCCATCGTCACGCTGCGCGGCCTGGGCTACCTGCTTGAAGCGCGGCCGGCGGCATGAAGCGGCCGCGCCAGGCTCCCAGCCTGCGGCTGCAGCTGTCGCTGTGGCTGCTGCTGCCGCTGATGGGCCTGCTTGCCTTCGACGCCTGGCTGACCTACCAGCGCGCGATGTCGGCCGCGCATACCGCCTTCGACCGCACGCTGGAGGCGTCGCTGCGCGCCATGCGCGAAGGCATCCGCCTGCACGAGGGACGGCTCGCGGTCGAACTGCCCAACCTCGCGCTCGAGCTGTTCGACGGCCAGGCCGGCCCGCGCATCTTCTACCGCATCCGCGCCGAAGACGGCGCCACCGTCACCGGCTACGACGACCTGCCGATGCCGCCCGACGCGCCCCTGCAGCTGTACCGCACCGTGTTCTACGACACCCGGTTCCGCGACCAGCCCTTGCGCATGGCGGCGCAGCCGCTGCCGGTGCGCGACGTCGGCTCGGCGCGCACGCGGCTGGTGTGGGTGCTGGTGGGCGAGACCATCGAGCCGCGCCAGCTGCTGGCGCGCGACATCCTGATCGGCTCGCTGCTGCAGGAGCTGATGCTGGTGACGCTGGCGCTTGGCATCGTCTGGCTCGGCGTGCGGCGCGGGCTGCGGCCGCTGCACCGGCTGTCCGACACGGTAGCGCGGCGCGGCACGCAGCTGGCCCCGATCGAGCAGAAAGACCTGCCCGCCGAGATGAAGCCGCTGGTGCAAGCGCTGAACCAGTACATGGCGCGGCTCCACGGCATGGTGCTGGCGCGCAAGCGCTTCTTCGCCGATGCCGCGCACCAGCTCAAGACACCGCTGGCGATCATCCAGGCGCAGTCCGAACTGGCGCTGCGCGAACGCGACGGCGAACGCGTGCGCGAGCATATGCGGCAGCTGCACGGCACCGTGCGCCACGCCTCCAGGGGCGTGCAGCAGTTGTTGTCGCTGTCGCGGCTGGAGCCCGATGCGGGCTACATGCCCGCGCTGAGGCCGCTGCGGCTCGACACGCTGGCGCAAGGCGTGGCGCTGGACTGGGCGCCGGTGGCGCGTGGCAGTGGGGTCGATCTGGGATATGAGCACGAAGGCCCGGTGGAAGTCACTGGCCAGGCTGAGCTGCTGCAGGAACTGACAGGCAACCTGATCGACAACGCGATCCGCTATGCGGGCCGTGGCGCGGTGGTGACGGTGCGCGTGGCGGCGGATGGCGGCGTGCCGCGGTTGCAGGTGATCGACAACGGCCCCGGTATTGCGCCGGATGAACGCGAGGCGGTGTTCCGGCGCTTCTATCGCGGCGCCAGCGGGCAGGCGGTGGAAGGCAGCGGCCTGGGCTTGTCGATCGTGCGGGAGATCGCGCGGCTGCATGGCGCGACGGTAGTGCTTGGCGAAACGCCGGGAGGCGGATTGACGGTGTCAGTGCAATTCGGCGCTGTCGACGACAGCATCGAGGCATGTCCATAACCGCTTGGGCACGCCCTCTCCCGCTTGCGGGAGAGGGCGCAAACCGTCGCCGAAGCAACAGTCAGAGCTTCTCCGTCTCCCCGCTCTTCGGCTGCCACTTCATCAGCCGCTTCTCGCCGATGCCGACCATCCAGTCCAGCACCAGCGCAAACGCGGTCAGCACCACGATGCCGGCGAACACGGTATTGATGTCGAAGGTGCCCTCGGCCTGCAGGATCAGGTAGCCCACGCCGCGCGCCGAGCCCAGGTATTCGCCCACCACCGCGCCGACGAAGGCCAGGCCCACCGAGGTATGCAGCGACGAGAACACCCAGCTGGTCGCGCTCGGCAGGTAGACGTGGCGCAGCAGCTGCTTCTGATTGGCGCCCAGCATGCGCGCATTGGCCAGCACCACCGGGCTCACTTCCTTGACGCCCTGGTAGACGTTGAAGAAGACGATGAAGAACACCAGCGTCACCGCCAGCGCCACCTTCGACCAGATGCCCAGGCCGAACCAGACCGCGAAGATCGGCGCCAGGATCACGCGCGGCATCGAGTTCATGGCCTTGACGTAAGGATCGAGGATGGCGGAGGTCATCGGGCTCAGCGCCAGCCACAGGCCCACGCCCAGCCCCGCCACCGTACCGATGCCGAAGGCCAGCACGGTCTCGATCAGCGTCACGCCCAGGTGCAGGTAGATATCGCGCTCGACGATAAACCAGTTCCAGATGCGTTGCGCCACCATCAGCGGCTCGCCAAAGAAAAACGCGACCTGCTGCGAGCGCGTGGCGGCGTGCCACACGCCGAGGATCACTACCAGGACGAGCAGCTGCCACACGCGCAGCATGCCCTTGGAATCAGTACGGAATGCCATCGGGATTCAGTTCTTGTTATGAGTTGGACGCAGGGCCGGTCAGGCCACCTTGCGCTGCTGGGCGTAGCCCTTGAGCACTTCCTCGCGCAGCACGTCCCAGATCGCGGCGTGCAGCTCGACAAAGCGCGGGTGGTTGCGGATCTCGGCGACGTCGCGCGGGCGCGGCAGGTCGATCGCGAATTCGCCGATCGGGTGCGTGCCGGGGCCGGCCGACAGCACCACCACGCGGTCGCTCATGGCAATGGCCTCGTCCAGGTCGTGGGTGATGAAGAGCACGGCCTTGCGCTTGGCGGCCCACAGCTCCAGCACTTCGTTCTCCATCAGCTGGCGGGTCTGGATGTCGAGCGCGGAGAACGGCTCGTCCATCAGGATGATGTCCGGGTCCAGCACCAGCGTCTGCGCCAGCGCCACGCGCTTGCGCATGCCGCCCGAGAGCTGGTGCGGGTAGCGGTCGCCAAACCCGCCCAGGCCGACGCGGCGCAGCCATTCCTCGCCCTGCCGCACCGCCTCGGCGCGCGCGGTGCCGCGGAATTCCAGGCCGGCAACGACGTTGTCGAGCGCGCTGCGCCACGGCATCAGCGCCTCGGTCTGGAACATGTAGCCGGCGCGCCGGTTGATGCCGCGCAGCGGCTCGCCGAACACGCGCACCTCGCCGCTGGAAGGCTCCAGCAGGCCGGCGCCGACATTCAGCAGCGTGGACTTGCCGCAGCCGGTGGGACCCACCACCGATACGAATTCGCCGGGCTGGATCGACAGCGTGACGTCCCTGACCGCGGTATAGCGCTGGCTGCGGTCATCGCGCGAGACGAAGGTGCAGGTGACCTGGTCGAGTGAAAGTGCGGGAATGCTCATGATGAACCGTCTCGGACCCGCCCTGGCGGCGCGGGACGCGGCGCGGGCGAGTGATGATGGAGGGGCCGTCGCTGCCGCAAAGCAAAGGCCCGCTGCGGGCAGCGGGCCGATGGCGTCGACGGCAGGAAAATTACTTGTACTTGGCGTTGGCCTTCTGCACGAAGGCGTTGGTGTAGGTCTCTTCCAGCCTGATCGACTTGCCCTTCAGTTCGGCATCGAACTGGCCCAGCGCGTTGAGCGCGGTGCGCGGGCCGTCGGCCGGCATGGTGCCGTCCGGCGAGATCGCTTCCTTGACCTTTTCCCACGCGGCCAGATACAGCGCGCGGTCGCCCAGCAGGTAGCTTTCCGGCACGGTCTTGACGATGTCGGACGGGCCCGCCTTCTGCAGCCACTTGAGCGCGCGCACCATGGCGTTGGTGAGCGCCTGCGTGGTGTTCGGGTTCTGCTGGATGAAGGCCTGCGACGCATACAGGCAGCCCGACGGCATGTTGCCGCCGAACACCGCCTGGGTGTCCTTGAGCGTGCGGGTGTCCGAGGCAATACGCACCTCGTTCTTCTGCGTCAGCATCGACACCACCGGGTCGAGGTTGGCCATGGCGTCGATCTGGCCCGAACGCATCGCCGCCACCGCGCCGGCGCTGGCGCCCACGCCGATGAACGACACGTCCGAGGGCTTCAGGCCGGCCTTGGCCAGCACGAAGTTGGCCATCATGTTGGTCGACGAGCCCGGCGCGGTCACGCCGATCTTCTTGCCCTTCAGGTCGGCGATCGACTTGAAGTTGGGCATGGTCTTGTTCGATACCACCAGCACGATCTGCGGGGCGCGGCCCTGCAGCACGAACTCCTGGTAGCGCTGGCCCTTGGCCTGCAGGTTGATGGTGTGCTCGTAGGCGCCCGAGACCACGTCGGCGCTGCCGCCAACCACCGCCTGCAGCGCCTTGGCGCCGCCGGCGAAGTCGACGATCTCGACGTCCAGCCCTTCTTCCTTGAAGTAGCCGAGGCGCTCGGCGATGGTCAGCGGCAGGTAATAGAACAGGTTCTTGCCGCCCACCGCGATGGTGACCTTGGTCTTTTCGGGCTTGCCCTGCGCCTGAGCCTGCCCGAACGTGAACCAGCCGGCCAGGAACAGCGCCAGCGCAATCAGGAATTGCTTCCAGAATTTCTTGTTATACATGCGAGATCTCCTACCCGTGTGGACTGGCGCCGCGGCAACGAGCGCTTGAAGGGGGGCGCCGCGGTGCGGCAAATTGCCATGCTACCGGGCGGCGCGGTGCACCGCATCGGTATCTATACCTAGCAAACCAGCCAGCTTAGCGCCCTTACCTTTCGATCACCTTGCCGCAGCGCTGGCGTCATTCGGCGTGGATGTCGGCGGACTTGATCACCTTGGCCCAGCGCGCCAGCTCGGCCTTCTGGTATTGCGCCAGCTGCTGCGGATTCATGTACTTGGCCTCGGCGCCCAGTTCCTCGGCCTTCTTGCGGAAGGCCTCGGTGCGCATGATCTTGTCGATCTCGCCGGTCAGCTTGTCGACCACCGGCTTGGGCGTGCCCGCCGGCGCGTACATCGCAAACCACGACGACACGTCGAGGTCGGGGTAGCCGGCCTCGGGCGCCGACGGCACGTCCTTCAGGCTGGGCAGGCGGGTCTTGCTGGTCACCACCAGCGGACGCAGCTTGCCGGCGGCGATATGGCCCATCAGCGGCGGCGGCGTGGTGATGGTCAGGTCGACCGAGCCGCCCAGCAGGTCGGTCATGGCCGGGCCGGTGCCCTTGTACGGCACGTGGGTGATCCTGGTGCCGGCCATCTGGTTCAGCAACTCGGTCGACACGTGCTGCAGCGAGCCGTTGCCCGACGAGGCGTAGTTGAGCTTGTCCGGGTTGGCCTTGGCGTAGGCCACCAGTTCCTTCAGCGACTTCACCGGCAGGCTCGGGCGCACCACCAGCACCTGCGGCGCCGACAGGATATTGGCCACCGGGGCAAAGTCCTTGACCGGGTCCCACGACAGGTTCTTCACCAGCAGCGGCGTGATCACGTGGAAGCCCGAGTATTGCAGCATCAGCGTGTAGCCATCGGGCTTGGCGCGCGCCACCAGGCTCGCGGCGATGCCGCCGTTGCCTCCGGGACGGTTGTCGACCACCACCGGCTGGCCGAGCGCCTTGGACAGCGGCTCGGCAATCATCCGGGCGGCGAGGTCGGTGGTGCCGCCGGCCGCGGCCGATACCACCAGCGTGACCGGCCGGGTGGGATAGCTGCCGTCCTGTGCCAGTGCAGCGGGCGCGAACCACGCCGCGCCGATCGCCGCAAGCGTCGAGACAATTGCCTTGCGTCGTGCGCGCATGGCGGGCTGGTGCTGAGGGGCTTCCTTCATGAGGGTCTCCGTTTGGTCTTGTGGATACGTTGTTGTTATGCGCGCGCAGGGCTACGCCTGCCCGGCAAAATGTTCGGCCAGCCAGGCCGGCGCCTGGTGCGTGCGCAGGCGCGGACCGGCGCTCAGCAGCTGGCTACGCAGGTCGCGGCCGACCAGCTCCGGCATGCCGGCCACCACATCGAGCAGCGCGCCGAGGTCGACGCCGGTCTGCACGCCCATGCAGTCGAACATGTGGACCAGGTCTTCGGTGCTGACGTTGCCGCTGGCACCGGGCGCGTAGGGGCATCCGCCCAGACCGCCGGCGGCCGCGTCGAAGCGCGTCACGCCGGTTTGCCAGGCGGCCACGGCATTGGCCAGGCCCATGCCGCGGGTGTTGTGCAGGTGGATGGTCAGGCCGGTGTCGGGCAGCGCGGCCTGGAAGGCTTCGCACAGCGCCGCGACCTGGTTCGGATAGGCCATGCCGGTGGTGTCGCACAGCGTGATGCCGGCCGCGCCGGCGTCGGCGAAGGCGCTGGCCAGCGCCATCACCTCGGCGGCATCGACCTCGCCCTCGAACGGGCAGCCGAATACCGTCGACAGCGACACGTTGACCGGTACGCCGGCCGGGCGTGCCTCGGCAATCATCGCCAGCAGCTGCTGCCGCGACTGCGCGCGCGTCATGCGCAGGTTGGCGCGATTGTGGGTCTCGCTGGCCGACATCACCAGGTTGACCTCGTCGGGCCGGCACGACAGCGCGCGCTCAAGCCCGCGCAGGTTGGGCACCAGCGCGGTGTAGCGCACGCCCGGCTGGCGCCGCATGCGGTGCATCAGCGCCTCGGCGTCGGCCAGCGCGGGAATGGCGCGGGCCGAGGTGAACGAGGTGGCCTCGATGCGCGCGAAGCCGCAGGCCGACAGCGCATCGACAAAGGCCACCTTGGCATCGGTCGGCACCACCACCGGTTCGATCTGCAGGCCGTCGCGCGGCGCAACTTCATTGATTTCGACGCGGGCCGGGCCGCGCAGCGGGCTGGCGGCGGCGCTCATGCGATCACCTTGCGCGCGCGCAGGTCGGCGATGGCGGCGTCGTCGAAGCCGGCCTGCTTCAGCACCGCATCGGTATGCTCGCCCAGCGCCGGCGCGCGGTCATGGATGGCGCCGGGGCTGGCCGACAGCTTGGGCACCACGCCCGGCACTTCCACGGTCAGGCCGCCGGCCGAGGTCACCGACTCGATCACGCCGCGGGCGCGGTAGTGCGGGTCTTCGGCGATGTCCTTGACGGTATAGATGCGGCCCGACGGCACCTGCGCGTCGCGCAGCACCGCCAGCGCCGACTCCACCGTCTGCGTGCGGGTCCAGTCGGCGATCGCGGCATCGATCTCGTCGACCCGCGCGACGCGGCCGTCGTTGCGCTCCAGCGCGGGATCGTCGGCCAGGTCGGCGCGGCCGATGGCAAGCATCATGCGCTTGAAGATGGCGTCGCCGTTGGCCGCCACCAGCACGTATTCGCCGCTGGCACAGGGATAGGCGTTGGACGGCGCGATCCCGGGCAGCGCGCCGCCGGCGGGCTGGCGCACCGCGCCGAACGCCGAGTATTCCGGCAGCAGGCTCTCGCTCAGGTTGAACAGCGACTCGTACAGCGCCACGTCGATCACCTGCCCTTCGCCGCCGCGCGCATCGCGCTGGTACAGCGCCAGCAGCACGCCCATGGCGCCGTGCAGGCCGGCGATGGTGTCGCCCAGCGACAGGCCAGCGCGCACCGGCGCGCGGCCGGGCTCGCCGGTCAGGTGGCGCAGGCCGGCCATGGCCTCGGCCACGGCGGCAAAGCCGGGCTCGTCCTTCTTCGGGCCGGTCTGGCCGTAGCCCGACACGCGCAGCATGATCAGGCGCGGGTTGTCGGCATGCAGCACGTCCCAGCCCAGGCCCCACTTCTCCATGGTGCCGGGGCGGAAATTCTCGATCAACACATCGGCCTCGGCGGCCAACTTGCGCACCAGCGCCTGGCCTTCCGGCTGGCGCAGGTCGATGCAGACCGATTCCTTGTTGCGCGACTGCGCCTCCCACCACACCGAGGTGCCCTCATGCAGCATGCGCCATTTGCGCAGCGGGTCGCCCTGCCCGGGCGGCTCGACCTTGATGATGTGGGCGCCAAAGTCGGCCAGGGTCTTGGCGGCAAAGGGGCCGGCGATGAGTTGTCCGAGTTCGAGGACGCGAATGCCCTCAAGGATCTGTTGCGCCATGGTTGTCTCCGTGCGGTGCGGCAGTCTTGTTGCAGTGCGGCAGCGCCATTGACTGGCTTGCCATACATTGCGTTCGGACGGAGTTTGCCCCAGCGCGGGGCCTGCCAGGAATCGGCAATCGGAGAAGCGGGCTTTCTCGGAACGCGAAAGGCCGCGTCGAGCTTCCGCATGGACGCCCTAGAACGGCGCCCGGTCTCCGCACAGATGGGTGATCAGCAGCCGCGCCGACACCGTCAGGCCGGCCGGATCGCGCAGCCCGATCAGCAGCGAGCGCCGCGCCCAGGCATCCTGCAGCGTCACCAGCGACAGCCCCATCGACTTGACGTGCGGCTCGGCCGCGATGCGCGGCAGCACGCCTACGCCCAGCCCGGCCATCACCATGCGGCACATGGCGTCGAAGCTGCGCACCTGGATGCGCAGCCGGAACGGCCGGTCCAGCCGGCTGCTCTCCTCCAGCAGGCGCGCCGCCAGCGAGGTTTCCTGCGGCAGGCTGACAAAGTCGAATTCGAGCGTGTCGGCGTAGTGCACCGGGCCGCGCGCGGCCAGCGGATGATTGGGCGGGGTGATGATGACCAGCTCGTCCTGGCGGTATTCGACCGTCATCAGGCCGGCGGCGGGCGTGCGGTCGGCAAAGATGCCGACGTCGGCACGGTTCTCGACCAGCGCGGCAACGATGTCGCGCGAGTTCTGCTCTTCCAGCTCGATGCGGATGGTCGGGTGGCGCTGCATGAACGAGGCCAGGTCATCCGGCAGGAACTGCGTGATCGCCGAGGTGTTGGCGCACACCCGCACCTGCCCGCGCACGCCCGAGGCATAGTCCGACATCACGCCGGCCATGCGCTCGACATCCTGCAGGATGGTCAGCGCATGGTGGAAGCAGGCCTGGCCGGCCTCGGTCAGCTGCACGCCGGCGGCATGGCGAAAGAACAGCGGCGCGCCGACCGCGGTTTCCAGGTCCGAAATGCGCTTGCTCGCCGCCGCCACGGCCAGGTGCGACTGGCGCGCGCCGGCCGAGATGCTGCCCTGCCGGGCCACGGCAACGAACAAGCCAAGCGTGACGAGATCGAAGCGGGCCAGGTTCATGGGGCGGACAGGAAATGGAAGCGCGCCGGTGGCGGTGGCCGGGGCAGCCACGCCGGCCGTCGCGACGGCGTTCAGAGGTTGCGGCGGTCCATCACCGCGCGCGCGATGGTGCCGGCGTCGACATACTCCAGCTCGCCGCCCACCGGCACGCCGCGCGCCAGGCGCGACACCTTGAGCCCGCGCGCCTTGAGCATCTCGCCGATGTAGTGCGCGGTGGCCTCGCCTTCGCTGGTGAAATTGGTGGCGACGATGACTTCGCCGACCGGGCCGCCCAGCTCAGGCTCGGTGGCGCGCGCCAAAAGCCGGTCCAGGTGGATCTCGCGCGGGCCGATGCCGTCCAGCGGCGAAAGCCGGCCCATCAGCACGAAATACTTGCCGCGGTAGGTCAGCGTCTGCTCGATCATGACCTGGTCGGCCGGCGTTTCGACCACGCACAGCACCGACGCGTCGCGTCGGTCGTCCAGGCAGGTCTCGCAGATCTCCTGCTCGGTGAAGGTATTGCAGCGCTGGCAGTGGCGGATATGGTCCGCCGCGCCGCGCAGCGCGTCGCCCAGCTTGCGCGCGCCCTCGCGGTCGTGCTGCAGCAGGTGGTAGGCCATGCGCTGGGCGGACTTGGGCCCGACGCCGGGCAGCACCCGCAGCGCCTCGACCAGCGCCTGCAGCGAAGTCGGCGACGACGCTTTCACAATGGCCTTAGAACGGCAGCTTGAAGCCCGGCGGCAGCGGCAGGCCGGAGGTCATCGAGCCCATCTTTTCCTGCGTGGTGGCCTCGGCCTTGCGCACGGCGTCGTTGAAGGCCGCGGCGACCAGGTCCTCGAGCAGGTCCTTGTCCTCGCCCTCGGCCAGCAGGCTGGGATCGATGGTGACGCGCTTGACGTCGTTCTTGCAGGTCATGACCACCTTGACGAGACCGGCGCCGGACTGGCCCTCGACCTCGATCTGGGCCAGCTGCTCCTGCATCTTCTTCATGTTTTCCTGCATCTGCTGGGCCTGCTTCATCAGCCCGGCGAGTTGACCTTTCATCATGATGGAATGCTCCTGGATTCGGTAAGAGTTCGGGGACGGAAATTCGGTAACACCAGGCGCCGCTCAGGCGGCGCGCGGCTGGATCGAGCCTGGCACGATCTGGCCGCCGAAGTCGCGCAGCAGCCCCTGCACGAAGGGATCGGCCTCGATCGCGGCCTCGGCCTGGCGCTGGCGTTCGGCACGGGCCTCGGCGTCGGCGGCGGCGGCGGTGACCGTGACCCCGCCGACTTCGCAGACCACGCGCACCGGCTCGCCGAAGTGGTCGCACAGCGCCTGCTGCAACCGCTCGGCGACGCCGTTCTCGCCCAGCGCCGCGACCGGGATGCGCAGGTGGAAGGTTCGCCCGACCACCTGCGTCAGTTCGCTCTGGTAGGCCAGCTGCTGCGCCAGGCCTTTCAGCGGCAGGCCAGCGGCCAGCACCGGCCACTCGCCGGTGAAGACCGGCGGCGTGCCATCCTCGCCGGCGGCGGGCGGGCGCGGTGCGACGAGCCTGGCGGATTCCGCAGACGCCGGCGCGGTCGGCACGGCAGCGCGGGCCGGCTCGGCCTCGCGCGCCGGGGCCGATGCCTGGCGCGCGGCACCGTGGCGCGGTGCCGCGGCGCGCGGTGCGGGTTCGCTGAAGCCGTAGTCGTTGTAGCCCGGATCGGTGTCATAGGGGCCGATCACCGGCAAGTCGGGCGGCAGTTCTTCCCACGGCGGCACGTCGCTGCCCCCGGCGACTTCCCAGGGCGGCACGGATTCGGGCTGGGGCCTCGCTGCCGCGGGCGCTGCCGCCAGCGCCGGAGGCTGGGGCGGCCGCTGCGCCGCCGGCCTTGCCGCCGGGGCCGGATTGGCAGCGGGCCGGCTCGCGGCCACGGCCGCGGGCGCCCGCAACGGTTGCGCCGGCGGCCGCTGTGCCGCGGCCGGCGCGGCGGGCATGGCCGGTGCCGGCGCCTTGCGGGCGCCGCCGCGGGCCGCCGAAGCCTGGCGCGCGGCGGCCAGCGCCGCGGCCGCGGGTGACATGGCGCCGCCTGCCGCGCGCGCGGGCTCGGCCGCGGCTGGCTGCGCCGGCGCGGCGGCAGGCTCGGCCACGGGCGCGGCTGGCGCAGCCGTGGGCGGCACCGCGGCTGGCACCCGAGTGGAATCGGTAATGGAGGCAGCGGGGGCAGCCGGCACGGCGGCAGCAGTCGCCGCCTGGCGTGCCTCGGCCGGTCGCGCCGCCGTCGGCATGCCGGCATGGCGCGGACGCGCGGGCGCCGCACCGCCGCCCTGCCCCGTCGTGGCAGCCGGCTCGGACGACGGCCGGAACGCCAGCATGCGCAGCAGCGTCATGGTGAAGCCGGCGTACTCATCAGGGGCCAGCGCCAGCTCGCTGCGGCCAAGGTTGGCGATCTGGTAGAACAGCTGCACTTCCTGCGCGTCGAACACGCCGGCCAGGCGCCGCACCTCGTCGGCTTCGGGCCATTCGTCCTGCACCGACGCCGGCACGGCCTGCGCCAGCGCCACCTTGTGCAGCAGCGAACCCAGGTCCTGCAGCGCGCCGGCGAACGACAAGCTGCGATCGGCCATGGCATCGGCGATCGCCAGCATGGCGGCGCCGTCCTCGGCGGCCAGCGCATCGAGCAACTGCACCAGGTAACCCTGGTCGATCGCGCCCAGCATGCCGCGCACGGCTTCCTCCGACACCTGCCCCGCGCTGTAGGCGATGGCCTGGTCGGTCAGCGACAGTGCATCGCGCATCGAGCCATGCGCGGCCTGCGCCAGCAGCCGCAGCGCGTTGCCGTCGTGGGCGATGCCTTCCTGCGCCAGGATATGGTCCAGGTGCGAGACGATATGTCCCGGCGGCATCTGCTTCAGGTTGAACTGCAGGCAGCGCGACAGCACCGTGACCGGGATCTTCTGCGGGTCGGTGGTGGCGAGGATGAACTTGACGTGCCCCGGCGGCTCTTCCAGCGTCTTCAGCATGGCGTTGAAGGCGTGGTTGGTCAGCATGTGCACTTCGTCGATCATGTAGACCTTGAAGCGCCCGGCGGTGGGAGCGTAGACGGCCTTGTCGAGCAGCTGCGCCATCTCGTCGACACCGCGGTTGGACGCGGCATCCATCTCGATGTAGTCGACGAAGCGTCCGCTGTCGATTTCCTGGCAGGCCTTGCACTGCCCGCACGGCTCGGCGGTGATGCCGCCGCTGCCGTCAGGGCCGGTGCAGTTCAGGGCCTTGGCCAGGATCCGCGACAGCGTGGTCTTGCCGACGCCGCGCGTGCCGGTGAACAGGTAGGCGTGGTGCAGCCGCTGTTGTTCCAGCGCGTGCGTGAGCGCGCGGACCACGTGCTCCTGGCCGACCAGCGTGGTGAAATCCCTGGGGCGCCATTTGCGCGCTAGAACTTGATAACTCATGGCGGCGATTGTAGCAAAAGGCGGCCCCGCTCCGGCCGGCCCGTTGCCGGCCCCGACGTCCTGATCCGGGCCCGGCGCCGGCGGCCCGCGCCGGTGGCCGCCGGCCGCCCGCGGCACGGTTCAGCCGCACTCGCCGACGTAACCGCAATTGGCGCATTTGGCGCAGCCGTCGACCTTGTGCAGGGCGTGCGCGCCACACTCCGGGCAGGGCTTGCCGGTGCCCACGCCGGGCGCGCCGGGTGGCGCGCTGGCGATGCCGGCAAGCTCCTCGCCGGCCACCAGCGCCGCTCCGCCGCCGTCGCGCTGCGCCAGCCGCGCGGCCAGCGCCGCCACCGGCACCTGGCCGCCGTCGGCGTCCAGGAAGCCGCGCTTGATCAGGATCCGCTGCAGCGCATAGCCCAGCGCCGCCACCTCGGAGTCATGGAAGCGCGGCACCTCGGTGCCGTCCTGGCGCACCAGCGTGCCGTAGC
The DNA here is from genome assembly GCF_000069785.1 of Cupriavidus taiwanensis LMG 19424. Classification (NCBI taxonomy): domain Bacteria; kingdom Pseudomonadati; phylum Pseudomonadota; class Betaproteobacteria; order Burkholderiales; family Burkholderiaceae; genus Cupriavidus; species Cupriavidus taiwanensis. The sequence continues at coordinate 2,043,915 of NC_010528.1, forward strand.
GCACCGTGCCCTTGTCCCACACCACATTGCGCATGTCGGCCAGCGCCTTGGCCACCGAACCGCCCGAGCGCGCCACCATCGACAACAGCCGCATGGTCGAGGTGATCCATTGCTGGCCCTCGCTGCGCTGCCCCGCCGGCATGAAGAACTCCACCGGGCGCTCGATCTCCACCGGCTTGCCTTCGACCACGCCGGCGACGCGCATGAAGTTCACGGTCAGGTAGACGGTCTTGTGGCCCTCGTAGGTCAGGTATTCGACCTTGGACGTCACTCCCTCCAGGTCGCCCACCGGCCGGCTGCCGAACGGGCGCACCAGCGGGTTGTCGTCGGCCGCAGGCGCCGCCGGCGCGGCGGGTGCCTCCACCGACAGCACGGCCCCCAGGACCGAGTTCGGCCGGTAGGTCGCCAGCCCCTTCAGCCCGGCCTTCCAGGCTTCCAGGTACAGGTTGCGGAAGGCTTCGTACGGATAGTCCTCCGGCACGTTGACAGTCTTGCTGATGCTGGTGTCGATATACGGCTGCACCGCTTCGAGCATCCGCATATGGTCCAGCGCCGACATCTGCAGCGCGGTGACGAACGCCTCCGGCAACTGCGCCATGTCGGCCCCCATGTGACGGTAGAGCCGCCAGGCATGGTCCGCCACCTCGAAGCTGCGATAGCTGTTGTCCGGCATGCGCTTCCTGCGGTTGTAGGTCCACGAGAAGGCGGGTTCGATGCCGTTCGACGCATTGTCGGCAAAGGCCAGCGTGATGGTGCCGGTGGGCGCGATCGACAGCAGGTGGGAGTTGCGCAGCCCATGGCGGCCGATGGCCTCGCGCACGGTCTGCGGCAGCCGGCTGGCGAAGCCGCTGCGCAGGTAGGCCTCGGCATCGAACAAGGGGAAGGCGCCCTTCTGCGTCGCCAGTTCGGTCGATGCCAGGTAGGCCTCGTCGCGCATGCGTTCCGAGATCCGCGCCGCCAGCTGCCGCGCCGGCTCGGTGTCGTAGCGCAGCCCCAGCATCACCAGCGCGCTGCCCAGCCCCAGGAAGCCCAGCCCGACGCGGCGCTTGGCGTGGGCCTCGGCCTGCTGTTCGGGCAACGGCCAGAAGGTCACGTCGAGCACGTTGTCGAGCATGCGCGTCGCCACGCGCACCACCTCGGCGAAGGCGTCGAAGTCGAACGCCGCCTGCGGCGTGAACGGCTGGCGCACGAAGCGGGTCAGGTTGATCGAACCCAGGCAGCAGCAGCCATAGGATGGCAGCGGCTGCTCGGCGCACGGGTTGGTGGCCTCGATGCGCTCGCAGTAATAGAGGTTGTTGTCCGCGTTGATCTGCGACAGGAACAGGATGCCCGGCTCCGCATGATCATAGGTGGCCTGCATGACCTGGTCCCACAGGTTGCGCGCCGGCACGCGCCGGTACACCCACTGCCCGTCGTCGCGGCGGTACGCGCCGGCGGCGATCATGTCCGCGCCCGGCTCGGCCTCGTGCACCAGCTCGACCTCGGCGTCGGCCTGCACCGCCTGCATGAAGTCGTCAGTGACGCCGATGGAGATGTTGAAGTTGCTGAGCTCGCCCTTGTCCTTGGCGTGGATGAAGCTCTCGATATCGGGATGGTCGCAGCGCAGTACGCCCATCTGCGCACCGCGGCGCGCGCCCGCTGATTCCACCGTGGCGCACGAGGCGTCGAACACCTTCATGAACGACACCGGCCCCGACGCGCGCGAATGCGTGGCCCGCACCAGCGCCCCGGCCGGGCGGATCGCCGAGAAGTCATAGCCCACGCCGCCGCCGCGGCGCATGGTTTCGGCGGCTTGCGCCACGGCGGTGTAGATGCTGGGGCGCCCATCGCGCGGCTCCGACACCGAATCGCCCACCGGCTGCACGAAGCAGTTGATCAGCGTCGCCTGGATGCCGGTGCCCGCTGCCGAATTGATGCGCCCGGCCGGCACGAAGCCGTTTTCCTGGGCCCACAGGAAGCGCGCGCTCCAGGCCTCGCGCTGGTCCTCGGGCTCGGCCTGCGCCAGCGCGCGCGCCACGCGCTGCCTGACATCGGCAATGCTGCGCTCTTCGCCCTTGGCGTATTTCTCGAGCAGGACTTCGGTGGAGATTTCCTGCGGCGCCAGCGCGCCGCGAATGATCTGGTCGTTTGCGTTCATGTATTGGCTCACCACGTGTGCGGGTTGGTGAATGGTCGGGCCAGCGCGGCACGCATTGCCTGCGCCAGATCAACCCGGCGCCATGGCGCGGGCAATGACCCGCGCCCGCCAAGGGCATTCGATGCAAATTCTGCGCGCGCCCGCGCTCTGGGGTACAATGCCGCTCGGACGGGCCTCCTCGCATGGTGGCGCGGTCAACCTGGTCAGGTCGGGAACGAAGCAGCCACAGCCGTTTTCCGCCAGTGCCGAGGGTCAGGCTCGTCCACCTTACACTTCCCTTCCGCAGTATCCCTTTCCGCTGTACCCCTTCCGCTTCCCTGCAGCCTGTCTGTCACTCGCGCCAGCGGCCCGCAGCGCAGTCCCTGTCACTTTAGTACAGCCAGGCCGCCACCGCGCGCGCCATGCGCCCCATTTTGCGCCGATTCCGCTGCCCTTGCCGGCGCGTCGCGCCAGCCTTCAGAACAGCGAACCCTGTTGCGGAACCGGCGGAGCCAGGCGCTCGGCGGGAATCCATTCGCCCTCTGCGGTGGCCACGCCCGCCTCGACGCGCTTGCCCGGGAACATCGGCGCGATCGCCGCCGCGTAGCGTCCCAGCTGCGCGCGATAGGCCGCGTGCTCCTGCGGCAGCAAGCGCAGCTTGTAGTCGATGATGACGACGCGCTCGTCGAATTCGACCAGCCGGTCGATACGCAACAGCCGGCCACGCGCGTCATACAGTTCGACCTCGTTGCGCGCGCTGCACGCATCCCCCGCGGCCAATAGCGGCGCCAGCACCGGCGCGCGCAGCATCGTGGCCACTGCCGCCAGCGCCTCTTCCACTTGCTGCCGCCAGGCCGAACGGGCCGCCGTGGTGTGCGCGCCAGTCAGGGGGAACCACCGCAATACGGTATCGATCGCAGGCACGCCGGCAAAGGCCCCGGGATAGCGCGTCAGCCGCTCCAGCAGCGCGTGCACCAGTTCGCCATGGCGGGCCGCGGCGGCGTTGAAGACGATGCCGTCGGAGTCGTCCGGAGCTTGCGCGTCGTCGTCGGCAATGCCGGCCTGCCGCGCATCGTCGATGGCGTCGCGGTAGCGCAGCCGGAAGTCGGTGAAGCGCACCGGCTCGCTGAGTCGCGCGGGAAGCAATGCTTGCGCATCGGCCGCATCGCCCCGGGCATCGGGATAGGCCGGCACCATTTCGCCGACGCCCGCGGCCTGCAGCCGCACATACCAGCTGCCGGCGATCTCGGCATTGCCTTCGCCGGCGCTGCCGCGGCTGGCACGCCCCTTGACGCCGCTGACCAGCAGGCCCTGCTGCGCGCGCGTCATGGCCACGTACAGCAGGTTCCAGTTCTCGCGCTCGCCCAGCGCCGCCTCGGCTTCGAACAGCGGCGCGCGCGCCAGCCCGCGCTCGCTGCGCTTGCCGTACGCGGAGAAATGGCGCGGCACCGGCGACGACGGCGGCCAGTCGACCAGGATGCCGCCGCGGTCCGCGGCCGGCTCGCTGTGGTTGGCATCGAGCAGCACCACGAACGGCGCTTCCAGTCCCTTGGCGGCATGCACGGTCAGGATATGGACCGCATCGAGGCCGGCGTAGGCCGGATCGTCCCCGGCCGGCTCGAGGTCTTCGGCGTGATCGCCCATGCCGCCTTCGTCGGGACTCTCGCCTTCGTCGCCGCGACGGATTTCCTGCAGCTCGTCGATAAACTTGGGCAGGCTCGGATAACGCCCGCCGTCGAGGTCCAGCGACAGCTTGAGGAAGGCATCGAGGTTGGCCAGCACCTGTTCGCGGATATCCGGCGGCGCGGCCTCGGCGTAGCGGCGCCGCACCTCGCCGCCGTGGAAGATCTGGTCGATCAGGTCATGCACCGGCTGGTGCGGCGCGACCCGCAGCCACTGCCGCAGCCGCGGCACGCCTTCGCGCAGCGCGTCGGAAACCTGCGCCGGCAGCCCGGCGGCCTCGATGCGCGCCCACCAGCCGCCCTCGCCCTCCATTTGCGCGAGGGCCAGCAGGTCATCGTCAGTGGCGCCCACCAGCGGGCTTTTCAGTACGTGCGCCAGGTCCAGGTCCGACTCGGGCGTCATCAGGAACGCCAGCAACGCCGACAGGTCCAGCGCCTCGAGCGTGGCCAGCAGGCCGCCGCGGCGCGGGCTCAGGCACGGGATGCCGGCCTCGCGCAGGGCGCGCTCGTAGTCGGCCAGATGGGTCTTGCGGCGCACCAGCAAGTGCATGTCGCTCCAGCGCGCGGGCCGCTGCGTGCTGCCTTCGTGTACCGGCACGGTATCGCGCACCAGCCGCAGCCACGCCGCCACGCGCCGCCCTTCTTCGAGCCGCAGCGAATCGCCAGCCTGCCGGCGCGGCTGCAGCAGCGTGTCGCGATGCGCGGAGTCGGCGTTGGCCGGTTCGCCATTGGCATCCGCCGCCACGCTCTCATCGGCATGATCAGCGTGATCGGCGTCATCGGCGTCATCGGCTTCATCGGGCTCCACCAGCGGCAGCAACCACACCGGCCCGCCGCAGCCGCCCAGTGCCGTGGTCTGGGTCGAGTACAGCGGATAGCGGCCCTCGGCGCGCGCGCTGTCGAACACGGCGTTGACCCAGTCCAGCACCTCGGCGCGATTGCGCCGGGTCCGGTTGGTGCGCAGCACGGTGGCGCCGAAGGCATCGCGCAGCATCTCGCCGGCGGCGCCAAAGAGCCTGGCGTCGGCGCGGCGGAAGCGGTAGATCGATTGCTTGGGATCGCCCACCAGGAACACCGTCGGGCGCTCGCCGAGCCCCGCATAGCCGGCCAGCCAGCCCTGCAGGATGCGCCATTGCAGCGGGTTGGTGTCCTGGAACTCGTCGAGCAGCAGGTGGCGGTAGCGCGCGTCGAGCCGCACCTGCAGGTAGGTGGCGGTTTCCTCGTCCGACATCAGCCGCGCGGCCTGCCATTCGAGGTCGGCGAAATCCATCGCGCGCTGCTCGTCCTTGTGCTGCTGGTAGCGCGTCAGCAGCGCATCGCCGATGCGGAACAGGGCCTGGTTGATCGCCAGCACCGCGGCTTCGCAGCAGCGCGCGCTGATCTCGTCGAGCATCGCGCAGATCGCGGCATGCTCGTCCAGCAGCGCATCGACCATGCCCTCGCCGCCCGCGGCCCTGGCCAGTGCCGCGGTGCGCCGCAGCGAGCGCGGCCCGCCGGTGGTAGTGAAGAACGCGGCGCGCAACTGCGCGAACACGCGTTCAGCTGGCTTGCCCGGCACGGCGCCGGCTTCGCGCCAGGCGGCGATCGCCATCAGCGCCTCGGTGATGCGGCCGGCATGGGCCTGCTCGCTCCTGCCCGCCGCGCCCAGCCGCGCCGCCAGCGCTTCGCACGCATCGCGCCAGCCTTCATCGGCCAGCGCCTGCAGCAGCACGTCGCCCTGCGCGTCCTCGCCCAGGCAATCGGACAGCGCCTGCAGCGGGTCGCCGCCCTCGCGCATCGCCCACCATTCGCTGCGGGCGTGGAACATCGCGTCGAGCAGCGCGCGCGCCTGGAAATCGCCCACGGTATCGACCAGCGTTTCCCATGCGGCGCGCAGCTCGGCGTAAGGCGGCGTGGCCAGCGCGCGCCACACCGGCGCCCAGGCCTCGCGCTTCATGCGCAGCGCGTCTTCGCGCAGCGCCGCGCCCGGCACGATGCCAGACGCCAGCGGCGCGCCGCGCAGCAGCGTGCCGAACCAGCCGTGGAAGGTGTCGATCGCCATGCGCCCCGGCGCGGCCAGCACCTGCGCATGCAGCCGCCGCGCGCGCGGCAGCGCCTCGCGCGCGGCATCAGCGCAGAGGCCGCGCTGCACCAGCGCTGCGATCACGTCGTCGTCGCTGTCGCGCGCCAACTGCGCCAGCACTTCGAGCAGGCGGTCGCGCATTTCTTCGGCGGCCTTGCGCGTAAAGGTGATCGCCAGGATTTCGTGCGGTGCCGCGCCGGCCAGCAGCAGGCGCACCAGGCGCGCCACCAGCAGCCAGGTCTTGCCGCTGCCGGCGCAGGCTTCAACGACCACCGAACGCGCCGGATCGCAGGCCGCGCGCGTGAATTCCGCTTCGGAAACCGGCGCGCCATCGCGCTGGTAAGGCTGGACGTCGTGCAGATCGTGAGGCGTCATGATGTCAGCGCCGGCACGGCGGTGGAGTCCCAGAAGCCCTTGCGGCACAGGCCGCGGGCGGTGCAATACACGCAGGCCGAGGCATCGCCGAAGGCCGGCAGCCTGGCGCCCTGGCGCAGCCGCATGACGTCGTCGCGCATCTGGCGTTCCAGCCAGGTGACCGCGGCCTCGAAGTCGGGCAGCCCGACCTCGCGCTGCGCCGCCGGCGCGCCCTCGCGCGCGCCTTCCAGCGAGACCCAGCTGCCGGCCGCGGCATCGGCGCGCAGCAGGCCGTAGAACGGCAGCTGGCAGTCTTCCTCGACCTCGGCCAGCTTGCGCTTCAGGCGAGTGGCGCTCTGGGTCTTGTAGTCCAGCACGGCATGCGCGCCGCCGGGACCCTGGTCGAGCCGGTCGATGCGCCCGGTCAGGCGCAGCGGCTGGCCGTCCGGCATCGGCAGGTCGATGCCGGCGTCGATTTCGCCGCCACGCCAGAACCAGCCCTCGGCCTCGCGCGCGGACTGCCACGCGACATACGACGGCAGCACCTCGCGCCAGCGCCGGTAGTAGGCAATGGCGTTGCCGTCCTCGGCCATCAGCGCGCCGAAGACCTCGTCGGAGATCTCGCCCAGGCGCGCCAAGCGCTGGTCGTCGGACAGCGTCTCGCCGCGCTCGCGCCGCGCGTGCAGTTCCTTGTGGTAGGTCAGCAGCACGCGATGAAGGGTCTCGCCGATATCGCGCTTCTCCAGCTCGTCGCTGACCGTCTCCAGCCCGGCCAGCCCCAGCATGCGGCCGGCGAAGAACTGGTAGGGGCAGCGGCGCAGCATGTTGTACGCCTGCGCGCTCCAGCGCACGGGCACCAGTGCGGGTTCGGCCGCCGGGGCCGGCATGCCGCGCACATCGGCGAAGGTCTCGTGCGCCTGCGGCGTGGCGGCGCCTTCGATGCTGACCCCGGCGCGCGCGCAGCACGCCGCCAGCCGCTCGATCCAGCCCGACACGTGGTGCGGCTCGCCGCGGCTGCCGTAGCGCTGCCAGGTCAGCACCACGTCGTCGTTGTTCAGCAGCACCTCGGCCAGGTCGCGCGCCTGTTGCGCGAAGCGTGCCTCGCGGTCTTCCAGGTCGAGCTCGCGCCGCATCTGGTTGGAGAAGAACATCAGCTCGGCGGCACTGGACGGCAACTGGGCGTCGTCGCAGCCGACAATCACCACGCCCTCGAAGCGTCGCATGCGCGCGCCGTTCAGCGGCAGGATGGTGATGCGCGCGGGCCCGCTGGCCGAGGGCTCCTTGTAGGCGACCGACTCCAGCAGCGCCGACAGCATCGCGCGGAACTCGCCCTGCGACAGCGTGGCGTGGCCGCCGGTCTCGTCGCGCGGCAGCTCCTGCAGCCGCGCCAGTGCATCGAGCAGCTGGCTGCCGGCGTCGTCGGCGGCCAGCGCGGCGCGCATGCCGAGGCCATCCAGCATGCCGTCGAGCCGCTCCAGCCACGTCGCCAGCGGATGCTGGGCGAAACCGCGCGGCCAGCGCGCGGCCTCGTCGGCGAGCACGGTGATCAGGCCATGGGCCGCGCGGCGCGGCGCCTGGTCGGCATCCTCGCCGTCGCCGGCGTCCTGCAGCGTGCTTGCCGGCGCGTGCGCGAACAGCTGGCGCAGCCTGGCCCAGCCCCCGGTAATGCCCTCGCGCCGCACCTGGTGCTCGAGCAGCGCGATGGCCGCGCCGCGCGCGGCGACATCGGGCAGGCAGAACGGGCTCTTGAGCAGGTCGAGCAACGCCGCGGTATCGCCATCGCGCAGCAGCAGGTCGAACCAGCGCATCAGCGCCGCGGCGGCGCGCGTCGTGGAGAGCTTCCAGCCGGTCTCGTCGCGCACCGGCGCGCCGGCGCGGGCCAGCAGCGCGCGCGCGCGGCGCGCCACCACGCGATCGTGCGCGACCAGCGCCACCTGGCGGCGGCCCGCATTGAGCCACTGCACCAGCTGCGCCGCCGCGGCGGCAGCTTCATCCTCGAAGCGGGCACAGCCAATCACGCGGACCGACGGACGCCGCGGCGGCAGCGCGGGCATCGCTGGCGGCGCCGCCTGGACCGCCGATTCGTCGTCGCCGGCAATCCTGGCTTCCGGCCACAGCGCCAGCAGCGCGTGGTACCAACCGGCATCGCCGTCGTCCTGACCACTCCAGTCATAGCCGACGCGAAGCACCGGCACCAGTTCGGCGGCATCGCGCAGGAACGCGGCTTCGAGCGGCGTGGGCGGCGTCGGCGCGATCCAGATCACCGGACCGCGCAATTGCTGCGACAGTTCGCGCAGCGCGCGGCGCCTGGCCGGCAGCGGATCGTCGGGCCCGGACAGCGCCTGCCAGAACGCCAGCACGATGCGCGCCTCTTCGCCGAGGAAACGCTCCGACAGATGCGAATAGGTCCGCGCCAGCGCGCCTTGCAGCAGTCCCGCGCGATCGTCGCCGTCGATCTCGTCGTCGTCGCGGATGGCGGCGTCTTCGAGCCAGCGCGCGCTGAGCTCGTCGCAGATCGCCAGCAGTGTCTGCGACAGGCCCCATGCCGCGGTTTCGTTCTGCGCGCCGAAGGCGCGGCGCAGCCAGTCCTGGCCGCGCACCGCCTGCTGCACGGCGAGCAGGCGCGCAGCCGGGCTGCGCACCGGGGCGCCTTCGGGCGGCAGGTCGAGCAGCCAGTGGCCCAGCGTCAGCACACGCGGCAACAGCCGCGGGCGCCCGGCCGCCCGGGCCGCGGCGTCCAGCGCCTGGCGCCCGCCAGGAATCTGCGCGGCAGTCGGCACGACCACGTGCGCGCCCGCCTCGGGCGCGCCGCAGCGGTCGAGGAAATACCAGGCAGCCGTGGCCGCCTGCTCGAGAAAATCAGGGCCGGGGCGAAAACTAAGCGACGTCATGGGCCGTCATTGAGGCGTTGGCCGCAAGGCTGCGGAACGGCGTCGATCGGAAACGCATCAGGAAGCAAGGCAACAATGGCGCGGCGCCGCCAGCCGGCGCGTCCGGCGGCGGGGGCACCGCGGTACGGGAACAGCCCCGCCGCTTCAGTCAGAACCGCCTTCCAGGCGGGCGCGGATTTCGCGCGCGGTTTCGAGCAGCCCTTCGTAGCCGGAGCGCGCATGTTCGGGCAGGTCGGGATCGCCCACCAGCGTGCCGAGCGTTTCGATGATGCTGTAGACCAGGCCGCGGGCGGCGCCGCTGGCAATGCTGTTGGTCTCCACGGCGCTGCTGAGATGGTCCAGCGCATCGCTCAGGTGGTCGACGTCCGGCGCCTGGCCGGGCTCGGGCTGCGAAGGCTTGCGGGGATCGGTGTTCATGTCGATGACCTAGTCAGGGGCGCAGGGTGCATGGATGGTGCGCCGCGAGTCGCCCACCGGGCGCCGTGCGAACCGCTTCTATTCTACGCGCACGCGGTACGCGTCCGGCACCGCGGCGCGCATAAGTGCATTCTATGACACCCCCCGCCTCCTGACCTCGGCGATTGGGTAAAACTCTCGCCGCCATTGAAAATAAGCATTTCAATGAATTAAACCTTTGCACCAGAATGACGGCATTGTTTGCGGGCCCGAACTCCCATGTTTTGCCCGGGCTTGCCGGATGTGCCGGCGGCCGGTCTTGAAAATCGGCAAACTGGTAACATATCGTCAGCACCGGGCGCGGTAGCGGCCTCCACCGCCTGCTTCAGGCGCAAAGAGGCGGCCCGACGGGTCCGCGCAATCTCGTGTAAGGTAACGGTTCGGCCGTCCAGCCTTCAACATAAACAGAGCGAAACCAGAGGTTTTCCGCCATGAGCGAACAAATCAAGTATGTGAGCGACGCCTCGTTCGACGCTGACGTCCTCCAGTCCGACAAGCCCGTCCTGCTCGATTTCTGGGCGGAATGGTGCGGCCCCTGCAAGATGATCGCGCCGATTCTGGACGAAGTCGCCAAGGACTACGGCGACAAGCTGCAGATCGCCAAGATCAATGTCGATGAAAACCAGCAAGTGCCGGCCAAGTTCGGCATCCGCGGCATCCCGACGCTGATCCTGTTCAAGAACGGCGCGGTCGCGGCCCAGAAGGTCGGCGCGCTGTCGAAGTCGCAACTGACTGCCTTCCTCGACGGCAACCTGTAAGCTGCGCGCCGGGACCCGACCCACGGTCCCGGTTTCGTCACGATCCGACGTGCGTGCGCCACACCCTGGCGCGCCGGTCGGATTGTGCTAAGATGCCACCAACAACTCCCCGAGCGTTCGCTCATTTCTCCCCCTTCCTTTAGGTCTCGCCCGTCCGGGCCCATCTGTACCCCTCGTCTATGCACCTGACAGAACTCAAATCGCTTCACGTGTCTGCGCTTCTCGAAATGGCGGCTACGCTCGAGATCGACAACGCACAGCGGATGCGCAAACAAGAACTGATGTTTGCGATCCTGAAGAAGCGCGCCAAGATGGGCGAAACCATCTACGGAGACGGCACCCTGGAAGTTCTGCCTGACGGCTTCGGTTTCCTGCGCTCGCCCGAGACCTCCTACCTGGCCAGCACGGACGACATCTACATCAGCCCGTCGCAGATCCGCCGCTTCAACCTGCACACCGGCGATTCGATCGAGGGCGAGGTGCGCACGCCCAAGGACGGCGAACGCTATTTCGCGCTGGTGAAGGTGGACAAGGTCAACGGCCAGGCGCCCGAAGCGGTCAAGAACCGCATCATGTTCGAGAACCTGACGCCGCTGCATCCGAACCGGCCGCTCACGCTCGAACGTGACATCAAGGCCGAAGAGAACATCACCGGCCGCATCATCGACATGATCGCGCCGATCGGCCGCGGCCAGCGCGCGCTGCTGGTGGCGTCGCCCAAGTCCGGCAAGACCGTGATGCTGCAGCATATTGCGCACGCGATCGCCAACAATCATCCGGAAGCCGACCTGTTCGTGCTGCTGATCGACGAGCGTCCGGAAGAAGTGACCGAGATGCAGCGCTCGGTGCGCGGCGAGGTGGTCGCCTCCACCTTCGACGAACCGGCCATCCGCCACGTCCAGGTCGCCGAGATGGTGATCGAGAAAGCCAAGCGCCTGGTCGAGCTGAAGCGCGATGTGGTGATCCTGCTGGACTCGATCACCCGCCTGGCGCGCGCCTACAACACGGTGGTGCCGGCCTCGGGCAAGGTGCTGACCGGCGGTGTCGACGCCAACGCGCTGCAGCGCCCCAAGCGCTTCTTCGGCGCCGCGCGCAACCTGGAGGAAGGCGGCTCGCTGACCATCATCGCCACCGCGCTGATCGAGACCGGCAGCCGCATGGACGACGTGATCTACGAAGAGTTCAAGGGCACCGGCAACATGGAAGTGCACCTGGAACGCCGCCTGGCCGAAAAGCGCGTCTACCCTTCGATCAACCTGAACAAGTCCGGCACGCGCCGCGAAGAACTGCTGATCAAGCCGGACATCCTGCAGAAGATCTGGGTGCTGCGCAAGTTCATCTCCGACATGGACGAAGTGCAGGCGATGGAATTCATCATGGACAAGATGAAGGCCACCAAGAACAACGCCGAGTTTTTCGATATGATGCGCCGAGGCGGCTAAGCCTCGCTGCGGCCGTGCCGCAACGCAGACACAAGGGCGTGCCGCGGCACGCCTTTTTTGTTTTTCGACGATGTCATGCTTGGCAAACTGACCGCATTCCTGCGCTCGCGCTCGCGCGCCCGCAAGCTGGAGCACTACGCCATTCCCGACGCGCTATGGTCGCGCACCGTGGCCACGCTGCCGTTCGTGCAGCGCTATGGCAGCGCGGACCTGGCGGCGCTGCGCGAGCTGGCAACGCTGTTTATCGCCGAGAAGGAATACTCCACCGCGCATGACTTGCCGCTCGCCGACGACATGGTGGTAAGCGTCGCCGTGCAGGCCTGCGTGCCGATCCTGAAACTGGGGCTGCCGTGGTATCGCGGCTGGCATGGCATCGTGCTCTATCCGGGCGAGTTCATCATCCGGCGAACCGTGCAGGACGAGATCGGCCTGGTCCATGGCGTGGTCGAGGAAGCCAGCGGCGAAGCCTGGGAGCATGGGCCGGTGATCCTGTCCTGGCCCGACGTGCACAGCCCCGGCGCGGGCCTCGACACCGATCATGAATTGCCGGCGGATACCTACAACGTGGTCATCCACGAATTCGCCCACAAGCTCGACATGCTCGACGGCGAGCCCGACGGCGTGCCGGCGTTCTCGCGCGTGCTGCATCCGGACGTCGACGCCGAGGCCTGGGCCGAGGCCTTCCTGACCGAGTACGATCGCTTTGCCGAAGCCTGGGACGCGCGCGACGAGGCCGACTGGGAGCACCCGGAGCGCCTGCCGGCGGCACTGCGCATCATCGACCCCTACGGCAGCGAGGCGCCCAGCGAATTCTTTGCAGTGACCTCGGAGGCATTTTTTGTCGAGCCGGTCGGACTGGCGCGGCACTGGCCCGTGGTTTACCAGTCGCTGGCGGCGTTCTATCGGCAGGATCCGGCCACGATGTGAAATATGAGGCGCTTTTTCTGCGCAACACTTTGTTGGTCCGATGCCCCGTACACCCTTCCCCAAGTATTTGTTTTTCTGCCATAATCCCGGTTTGCCCGTAATCGGCAAGTGGTTCGTTCGTCGCCGCGCCATGCCTTCTCCCCTGGCGGAGAACTGCGGATTGCAACGGACTGGCTACCCAACCAGAAAGGACTCATCATGAAAGAAGGCATTCACCCGAATTACCGCGAAGTCGTGTTCCAGGACATGTCCAGCGACTTCAGCTTCATTACCCGCTCGACCATCCAGACCAAGGACACGATCGTGAAGGACGGCAAGGAATACCCGCTGGCCAAGATCGAAGTCTCGTCGGAATCGCACCCCTTCTACACCGGCACCCAGAAGATCATGGACACCGCCGGCCGCGTGGAAAAGTTCCGCCAGAAGTTCGGCAACAAGCTGGGCAAGGCTGCGAAGTAATCGCGTTCAGCGACCCCGCATCGCGCATGCCGCGGACAGGCTCCGGGCACGCGCGAACCAGCACAGAGGCAGCATCGGCTGCCTCTTTGCTTTTGTGCCGGAGCGGTTGGCCGGCACGGCCCGCCATCAGGGCTTACCCCCACATTCCGTGAGGCTTCCACGCCATGCCACGGCCACGCGGCCGCCGCATGCGCGATACTGTGGCCTTCGCGCCATGGCGCCACGGCCCGACCTGAGCATCGATGCGTCAAGCCAACACCTCACCCGTCCAGTTGACCGCAGCCGCCACCGGCGCCCTGCCGCGCGCGCTGCTGCTGGCCATCTGCATCATCTACGGCCTGGTCGGCCTGTTCGGGCGCGACCCTTGGAAGAACGAGGACGCCGCGGGCTTCGGCGTGATGTGGCAGCTGGCCACCGGCAGCACGCACGACTGGCTGATGCCGAACATCGTCGGCCGCCCGTACAGCGAGGACGGCCCGCTGGTGTTCTGGATCGGCGCGCTGATGATCCGCGGCTTTGGCGGCTGGCTGGGCGCGACCGACGCGGCGCGGCTGGCAACCGCGCTGTTCTTCTTCGCGACCTGCGCCTGCATCTGGTACACCACCTACCTGCTGGGCCGGCGCGATGAGGTCCAGCCCTTTGCCTACGCTTTCGGCGGCCAGCCCAATGCGCGCGACTACGGCCGCACGCTCGCCGACGGCGCGCTGCTGATCTTCCTCGCCTGCGTGGGCCTGGCCATGCGCGGGCACGAGACCACGCCGCAGGTTGGCCAGGTCGCGTTCATCGCGCTGGCGCTGTACGGCATGGTGCGCAGTCTCGACAAGCCGACCCAGGGCAGCCTGATCTATGGCGCCGCGCTGGGCGGCCTGACCCTTGCCAGCGGGCCGCTGCTGGCGCTGGCGCTGCTGCTGGGCACGGCAGTCTGCGCGCTGGTGTGCAGGCCGCTGCCATGGCGGCGGCTTGCCGCCGTCGCGATTCCGCTGGGCCTGCTGGTCGTGGCCGCATGGCTGGCGGCCGCGTATTTCGGCGCGGCCGACCGCAACGAGGCCGTCACGTTTATCCGCGAATGGTCGCGCTATGACCGCCGCAGCTACGGCTCGCCCAATATGGCGACGTTCGGCTTCAACATGCGCAACCTGTTCCTGTACACGTGGCCGGTGTGGCCGATCGCTGGCTGGGCCTGGATCGCCTGGACCGGGATGCGCCGCGCGCCCCATGTCGCGGCGCCGCTGGCGCTGCTGCTGCCGGTGCTGATCCTGCTGTTCCTGCAACGCAGTGCCGGCGACGTGCAGTTCATCCTGCTGCTGCCGCCGATGGCTGTGCTGGCCGCCTTTGCCCTGCCGACGCTGGCGCGCGGCGTGATCAACGCCATCGACTGGTTCGCGCTGCTGTTTTTCACTATCTTCGGCGGCACCGTGTGGTTCATGTGGATCGCCAAGACTACCGGCTGGCCGCCGCGCATCGCGCGCAATGTGTTTCGCCAGCTGCCGGGCTACCAGCATGAATTCACCGTCGCCGCGGTGATGTTTGCGCTGGCGGCGACGGTCGCCTGGGTTCTGATCGTGCGCTGGCGCCTGTCGCGCGCGCCAAAGCAGATCTGGCGCCCGGTGGTGATTTCCGCGGCCGGCACCACGCTGATGTGGGTGATGGCGATGACGCTGTGGCTGCCGTCGATCAACTACGGCAAGACCTATCGCGACGTGGCCCAGGCGGCGTCGATGGCGCTGCCCGCGGCCTACCAGTGCGTGCAGCCGATCCGCATGGGCGATGCGCAGCTGGCGTCGTTCGCGTACTTCGGCCATATCCGCTTCGGCGGGCCCAACGACGGCTGCGACGTGCTGCTGCGCCACGATTCGGTCGACTACGGCGAGCCGGGCAATATCTCGCACTTCGAGTGGCGGCTGATCTGGGAAGGCCGGCGCCCGGCCGACCGCGACGAGCGCTTCCGCATGTATCGCCTGGTCGATACCGCACGCGCAGTCCACCCGCGTCCGGACCTGCCGCGACGCCGCCTGCCGCGCCAGCCTTGAGGCGGGCCAGGTCCGCCGGTAGCCGCAGGTGGCCGTCAAGGTCGCCACCCCCGATACACCGCAGCGCCTGACGCGCCCCCGAACCATTCCGGCCGCAGGCGGCTGCGGGGCTGGACTGCCAGCCCGCCCCCTGCCGAGCCTTGAATGACATTGTTCCAAGACCTTCGCCGCATTGCCGCCCTGGCCGCCCCCGTGCTGGCCGGGCAACTCGCCGTGATCGCCTTCGGCGTGATCGATACCGTGATGGCCGGACGCGCGTCCGCCACCGACCTCGCTGCCGTAGGGCTGGGCGGATCGATCTACGTGACCATCTATATCAGCCTGATGGGCGTGTTGCAGGCGCTGTCGCCCATCGCCGGCCAGCTCTATGGCGCCGGCCGCCTCGAAGCCATCGGCGCGGAAGTCCGGCAGGCGGCATGGCTTGGGCTGGCGCTGGCGGTGCCCGGCGTGCTGCTGCTGGCTTTTCCCGGCCCCTTGCTCGCCTTCGCCAAGGCCCCGCCCGAGCTGGTGGAAAAGGCTACCGCTTACCTGCATTTCGGCGCCTTCGGCTTGCCGGCGGCCCTGGCCTTCCGCATCTACTCGGCGCTGAACAACGCGCTGTCCCGGCCGATCATGGTGACGGTGCTGCAGGTCGGCGGGCTGGCGCTGAAGGTGCCGCTCAATGCCTGGTTCATCCATGGCGGCCTGGGCGTGCCCGAGATGGGCGGCCCCGGTTGCGGCCTGGCCTCGACGCTGATCAGCTGGACCTGGTGCATTGCGGGGGTGCTGATCCTGCGGTATGGCAGCGCCTATCATGCGCTGCGCATCTTCGATACCTGGAGCTGGCCCGCCGCCGCGCCGCTGCGCGCACTGTTGCGGCTGGGCGTGCCGATGGGGCTGACCTACCTGATCGAGATCACGTCGTTCACGCTGATGTCTATCTTCATCACGCGCCTGGGCACGGTCACGCTCGCCGGCCACCAGATCATCGCCAACCTGGGGGCGGTAGCCTACATGCTGCCGCTGTCGCTGGGGATCGCCACCTCGACGCTGGTGGCGCAGCATCTCGGCGCGCGTGACCGGGCCGGCGCCAGCCGCCTCGCCTGGCGCGGCATCCGCATGGCGGTGCTGCTCGCGGTGCTGACCGGCGCCCTGCTGTGGCTGCTGCGCAAGCCGGTGCTGGACGCCTATGCCAGCGATCCCGCGGTGGTCGCTGCGGCGCTGCCGCTGGT
The DNA here is from genome assembly GCF_000069785.1 of Cupriavidus taiwanensis LMG 19424. Classification (NCBI taxonomy): domain Bacteria; kingdom Pseudomonadati; phylum Pseudomonadota; class Betaproteobacteria; order Burkholderiales; family Burkholderiaceae; genus Cupriavidus; species Cupriavidus taiwanensis. Next base: position 2,060,303 of record NC_010528.1, read on the forward strand.
GCTGTTCGTGGCGTTCTACCAGGCCTTCGACGCGGTGCAGGTGATGACGGCCTTTATCCTGCGCGCATACAAGATCGCGCTGATCCCGACGGTGATCTACGCCGGCTCGCTCTGGGGCATTGGACTGGGTGGCGGCTACGTGCTGGGCTTTGGCCTGATCGACGGCCTGCCCGCCTTCACGCGCGGCGCGAGCGGCTTCTGGCTGGCCAACAGCCTGAGCCTGGCCCTGGCGGGCGTGCTGCTGGTGCGGTATTTCAGCCGGGTCAGCAAGGATCCGGAAAACTGAATCGCTCACAAGGTCGCCCCAAGCAGGCGGCCAGCAGTTTCGATGCGTACAAAAGAAAAAGCCCGCTTGCGCGGGCTTTTCAAAATTGGCGGAGTGGACGGGACTCGAACCCGCGACCCCCGGCGTGACAGGCCGGTATTCTAACCGACTGAACTACCACTCCTTAGTCGGCTGCCGCCTCAAGCTATTGCTTGAGACGACATGCTGGACGTCTGATTACGCCCGGCTGTTTTGGCGTCCCCTAGGGGATTCGAACCCCTGTACTCACCGTGAAAGGGTGATGTCCTAGGCCTCTAGACGAAGGGGACAGAAACTTGTTGTTCAACGCGTTTTCTGCCTTGCGCTGGAAAGTCCGCCATCATAGCAGTCTTTTTCGCGCTTGGGAAGCCTCTTTTCAGACGCTTCCCAGATTCTGGTGGAGCTAAGCGGGATCGAACCGCTGACCTCTTGCATGCCATGCAAGCGCTCTCCCAGCTGAGCTATAGCCCCGTATCCGGTACTCTGGACGGTTACTGCTGGATTCTTCTGCCGCCGCAGCTTGCGCAGCGTTTGCAGCGAAGACAGGATTATATAGCGATTTTGACAACGAATGCAACATATTTTATTGCATTTACCGCGATTCACAACATAATCCCTCACCCAAAAGAAAAACCCGCATGGTGCAAACACCATGCGGGTTTAGTTTTGGCGGAGTGGACGGGACTCGAACCCGCGACCCCCGGCGTGACAGGCCGGTATTCTAACCGACTGAACTACCACTCCTTAGTCGGCTGCCACCTCAAGCTATCGCTCGAGACGACATGCTGGACGTCTGATTACGCCCGGCTGTTTTGGCGTCCCCTAGGGGATTCGAACCCCTGTACTCACCGTGAAAGGGTGATGTCCTAGGCCTCTAGACGAAGGGGACAGAAACTTGTCTTTCAACACGTTCCGTCTGGCACCAACCGATACTGCATGGCTGGCGCCTGAATCTTGGTGGAGCTAAGCGGGATCGAACCGCTGACCTCTTGCATGCCATGCAAGCGCTCTCCCAGCTGAGCTATAGCCCCATGGTACTTCTATTTACTGCCACTTGCTGCATTTTCGCTTGAATTAACTACCGTTTCAAGCGAAGCCAAGATTATATATGAATCATTAATCTTTGCAAGCTCCCGTTTCAGCTTTTTTCGCCTGCCTGCACTTTGATAATCCGTACAGAACTGACGAGGATCCTTCCGGATCCGCCGGCCCGCTTGGTCGTTGACCGCGCTGCAGGGAGAACGAGATTATGCGCAAGTCCCCGCCGAAGCGCAAGCCCCGGCGCGGACTTTTTTGCGTCTTTTTGGGAGGCGCCCGGTGGCGCCTCGGTTGCTCGCTGGTTGCTCGCTTGGTTGTTCGATCAGGCAGCGGCAGCCAGGCGGCGCAACACCGTGTCGCGTCCGAACAGTTCCAGTACCGCGTCGATGCTCGGCGTCTGCAGCTGCCCCGCCACCAGCAGGCGCACCGGCATGGCCAGCTTGGGCATCTTCAGTCCGAACTCGGCCAGCACGGCCTTGAAGGTGGCGCTGATCTCCTCTCGCGTCCACGACGGCAACGCGCCCAGCCGGGCCGACAGCGCGGCCAGCGCAGGCTGGATTTCCGGTGTCAGGTGTTCGGCCTTGAGCGCGGCATCGGCCTGCGGCTCGCCGCGATAGAACAGCAACGCTGCCTGCGCGACTTCCTTCAGCGTGTTGGCACGGTCCTTCACCAGCGCGATCACGCCGACCAGGTCCGCGCCCTCCACCTTGCCGCCCAGCGCCTCGATGAACGGCTGCGTCAGCGTGGCCAGGCGCTGGTTGTCGCCCACCTTGATGTAGTGGTTGTTGAGCCAGGCCAGCTTCTCCGGGTTGTACTGGGCAGGCGACTTGCCCAGGTGCTCGAGGTCGAACCACTCGACGAACTGTTCGCGCGAGAAGATCTCGGCATCGCCGTGGGCCCAGCCCAGCCGCGCCAGGTAGTTCAGCACCGCCTCCGGCAGGTAGCCCTCGTCACGGTACCCGGTCACGCTCATCGCGCCATGGCGCTTGCTCATCTTCTCGCCCTGCTCGTTGAGCACGGTCGGCAGGTGCGCATAGACCGGCGGCGTGCCGCCCAGCGCGCGGATGATGTTGATCTGGCGCGGCGTGTTGTTGACATGGTCGTCGCCGCGGATCACGTGCGTGATGCGCATGTCCAGGTCGTCCACCACCACGCAGAAGTTGTAGGTGGGCGTGCCGTCGGGGCGCGCGATCACAAGGTCGTCAAGCTCGTCGTTGGAAATCTCGATGCGGCCCTTGACCGCGTCGTCCCACACCACGCTGCCGCCGATCGGGTTCTTGAAGCGAATCACCGGGTCCACGCCGGCCGGCGGTTCGGGCAGGACCTTGCCCGGCTCCGGGCGCCAGAAGCCGTTATAGCGCGGCTTCTCGCCGCGCTCGCGCTGCGCTTCACGCAACGCGTCCAGCTCTGCCGTGCTCATGTAGCAACGGTAGGCCAGCCCGGCCTCGACCATCTGGGCCACCACCTCGCGATAGCGGTCCATGCGCTGCATCTGGTAGAACGGCCCTTCGTCGATATCCAGCTCCAGCCAGGCCATGCTCTCGAGGATCACGTCGACCGCTTCCTGCGACGAACGCTCGACGTCGGTGTCCTCGATGCGCAGGATGAAGTCGCCTTGCATGCGGCGGGCGAAGGCCCAGGGATAGAGCGCGGAGCGGATGTTGCCGAGATGGATGAAGCCGGTCGGGCTCGGCGCAAAACGGGTGCGGACGCGTTGGGTCATGATCAGGGGAAAAACAAGAAAGCCCGCGCGCGGCGGCGCGCAGGCTGGTGTATGTGCGGGCCCTGCATTATACCAACGCGTATTGCCCGGCTTCGCAACCCTCGCCTGACCCGCGGCACGCACCGGCGCCGGGCGGAATCATTTATGCTTGCGCCGGTCTGAGCTGTGGCTGGCAGCCAGGCCGTGCGATGCGAACATGCCCGAAGCAGCACCCGCACCGCCTCGCCGCCGCCGCCGGCCTCATCTCGTTACCCATTCCCCGCTGCATGCAACGACGTCATTTCCTCGGCATTTCCGCCGCCGCCCTGCTGGCGGGCTGCGCCTTTGGCCCGCGCCCCGCGCCACCGGTCGCAGCCACGCCACCCGCCCCGCGGCCCGTCAAGATCGGCCTGGCGCTGGGCGGCGGCGCGGCGCGCGGCTTTGCCCATATCGGCGTGATCAAGGCGCTCGAGGCCCAGGGCATCCACGCCGACCTGGTGACCGGCACCAGCGCCGGCGCGGTCGTGGCGGCGCTGTACGCCAGCGGGCTCAATGGCTTCCAGCTGAACAAGCTTGCCCTGACCATGGACGAGGCCGCCATCGCCGACTGGGCCCTGCCGTTCGGCACGCGCTTCGGCGGCTGGCTCAAGGGCGAGGCCCTGCAGAACTACGTCAACCGGCTGGTGCAGAACCGCACCATCGAAGCCATGAAGCTGCCGCTGGGCATCGTCGCCACCGACCTCAAGAGCGGCGAGAAGATCCTGTTCCGGCGCGGCAACACGGGCCAGGCCGTGCGCGCTTCCAGCAGCGTGCCCGGCGTGTTCCAGCCGGTATCGATCCAGGGCCACGACTATGTCGACGGCGGCCTGGTCGAGCCGGTGCCGGTGGATTCCGCGCGCAGCATGGGCGCGGACTTCGTCATCGCGGTCAATATTTCGGCCGACCCGTCGGCGCAGCAGCACGCCGGCCAGAGCGGCGTGCTGCTGCAGACCACCGCGATCATGGGCCAGTCGATCAACAAGATGGCGCTGGCGCGTGCCGACGTGGTGATCCGGCCCGAGCTGCCCGACATGGGGGGCAGCGACTTCAATGCGCGCAACCGCGCCGTGCTGGCGGGCGAACAGGCAACCGCCGCTGTCATGGCAACATTGCGGCAGCGGCTGGAACAGGCCCGGCTGGCGCCGGCCGGCAAGGTCGCGGCGCAGTAGCGCCCAAGCAAAAAAGGACTGCCGTGGCAGTCCTTTTTTGCTGGAAGCGTCGCGAAGCCTCAGCCGCCGTACATCGACGCGCGGGCAGCCTTGGGATCGTAGCGCTTGAGCGTCTCGACCATGTCGCCGAGGCTCTCGGTGCTGCGCTCGTTGCCTTCGTCGATGCGGCGGGCACCGTTGTAGCGGGTCACCCAGTACGCCGCGCGCATGTCGTCGACCCGGATCTTGCTGCCGGTGGACGGCGCATGCACGAACTTGTTGTCGCCGATATAGATGCCGACGTGCGAGAAGGTCTGGCGCATGGTGTTGAAGAACACGAGGTCGCCCGGACGCAGGTCGCTGGTGGCCACGGTGGTGCCGACGCGGCTGATTTCGACGGAGCGGCGCGGCAGCATGAAGCCGAAGGTGTCGTGGAACACGTAGCGGACGAAGCCGCTGCAATCGAGGCCGGATTCGGGCGTGTTGCCGCCGAAGCGGTAACGCACGCCGATCAGGCCCAGCGCGTTCATGACCAGATCGCCAGCCTTGCTGGCAACGTTGCTGGTGGAATTCACCACCGACGACAGCAAGCCGCGCTTGCCTTCCGCATGCGAATCCATGGCCGGGGCCGCGGACTCGATACGGGTGTCGGCATCCTTGAACACCGTATCCGCCAGCACTCCATTCGACACAGTCGCACCGCAGGCAAGGGCAAATCCGACGGCGGCGCGCGCCAGGGAATGAAGCACCGATCGCTGCATTGGTTCTCCTGTTGATCGTTCCAAAGCAAGCCCCGGCACAAAGTCCGGGGCAGCTGGGTATTGAGCGGAGGTCGCGCGAACGTTTCAATGACGTCGGGCGATCCTCGGGTGAACTATGGGGCATGACCCTACGCAAGCTTCACGCCAGGCCGTCGTGCCGGCAGCCGCACCGCGCCAGTGCATGGCATATGCGAATGCGCCGAACGGACCACCCCCAAAACTAGTTCTGGCGGGATGGTAAAGGGTTGTCATCCACATGTCAAAGTTCGTTACAAATTCGACGAATTTGGCTTCCGAATCAACGATATAGACCGGTTTTCGCATCTTCTTTATCGGATTAATCAGAAGGTTCGATGCTAGCCGGCGCCGGGCGGCAGCGGCGCCGCAGCGCAACAAACCGCGCCGCCGGCTACGCTGCGCCAACCTGCGCGGCCGCCATCAGCTTGCGCGTATAGGGATGCTGCGGCGCCCCCAGCACCACTTCGGTGTCGCCGGACTCGACCACCTCGCCCGCCTTCATCACGATGACCCGGTGCGCCATGGCGCGGATCACCGCCAGGTCGTGGCTGATAAACAGGTAGCTGAGGTTGTACTTGTGCTGCAACTGGGACAGCAGCGCCAGCACCTGCTGCTGGATCGACACGTCCAGCGCCGAGGTCGGCTCGTCCAGCACCAGCACCTGCGGCTTGAGGATCAGCACGCGGGCGATGGCAATGCGCTGGCGCTGCCCGCCCGAGAACTCGTGCGGGTAGCGACCCAGCGCGGTACGGTCCAGGCCGACCTCGCGCAGCGCCTCGATCACGCGCTGGCGCAAGGCCTCGCGCGACAGCCCGGGCTGGTGCAGTGCCAGCCCTTCGCCGACGATCTGCTCGATGGTCATGCGCGGCGCCAGCGAGCCGAACGGGTCCTGGAACACCACCTGCATGCGCGCGCGCAGCTTGCGGCGGTCGTCGCGGGTGGCGGTATCGAAGCTGCGGCCCAGGAAATGGATGGTGCCCGCGCTCTTGCGCTGCAGCGCCAGCACGGTATGCGCCAGCGTGGTCTTGCCCGAGCCCGATTCGCCGACGATGCCCAGGGTCTCGCCCTCGCGCAGCTGGAAATCGACATCCTTGACCGCCGCGAACTGGTCCTTGCCGAACCACCCGGCCAGGCCGCGGCGCTTGCGCGCATAGCTGACGCCGAGCTTGTTCGCCTCGAGCAGCACCGGCGCCAGCGGCACCAGCGGCAGCACCTCGCGTCGCGGGCGGCTGTCGATCAGCTTGCGGGTGTAGGGGTGCTGGGGCGATGCGAATACGCTGGCGGTGTCGCCGGTCTCGACCAGCACGCCCTTCTCCATCACGCCCACGCGCTGCGCAAAGGAGCGCACCAGGTTGAGGTCATGCGTGATGAGCATCACCGCCATGCCGAACTCGGCCTGCAGGTCGCGCAGCAGATCCATGATCTGCGCGCGGATGGTGACATCCAGCGCCGTGGTCGGCTCATCGGCCAGCAGCAGCTTGGGCCGGCACGCCAGCGCCATGGCGATCATGGCGCGCTGGCGCTGGCCGCCCGAAAGCTGGTGCGGGAAGCTGTCGAAGCGATGCGCGGCGTCGCTGATGCCGGTGCGTTCCAGCAGCGCGATGGCGCGCTCGCGCGCGGCGCGGCGGTCCAGGCCTTCGTGCAGCGCCAGGGTCTCGACGATCTGATTGCCAATGGTGTACAGCGGGTTCAGCGCGGTCATCGGCTCCTGGAAGATCATCGCGATCTCGGCGCCGCGGATCGCGCGCATCTCGCGGTCGGAGACCTCCAGCAGGTTCTTGCCCTCGAAACGGATCGCGCCATCGTAGTAGGCGTCCTCCACCAGCCGCAGCATGGCCAGCGCGGTCACGGTCTTGCCCGAACCCGACTCGCCCACCAGCGCATAGCGCTCGCCGGCGCGCAGGTCGAAGCTGACATCGCGCACGGCGCGGGTGGCATGCTCGCCATGGCCGAAAGTGACCGACAGCTTGTCCACGCACATCAGCATGGATCCGGGCGTGGGCATCGGCGCCGGCTCCACCTCCGGCACGGTGATCTGGGACACCGCGGTCATGGCGTGGCCTCCGGAGCCGCGCCGGTGGGCGCGCCGGCGGGAACCTTGGGCTCGACGCGGCCGCGCAGCGCGGCCAGGCCCAGCCGGGTATCGAAGGCATCGCGCAGCGCGTCGCCCATGAAGGTCAGCAGCAGCAGCGTCACCACCAGCACGGCGAAGGTCGACAGCGAGATCCACCACGCGTCGAGGTTGGCCTTGCCCTGGGCCAGCAGTTCGCCCAGGCTGGGGGTGGTGGGCGGCACGCCAAGGCCGAGGAAGTCCAGGCTGGTCAGCGCCAGGATGGCCGCGCTCATGCGGAATGGCAGGAAGGTGATCACCGGTGTCAGGCTGTTGGGCAGGATATGGCGCCACATGATCTGCACGTTGGACAGTCCCAGGGCGCGCGCGGCCTTGACGTAGTCGAGCGAGCGGTTGCGGTAGAACTCGGCGCGCACGTAGTCGGACAGACCCATCCAGCCGAACAAAGACAGCAGGATGATCAGCAGCGCCAGGCTGGGCTCGAAGATGGAGGCGAAGATGATCAGCAGGTACAGCTCCGGCATTGAGCTCCAGATCTCGATGGCGCGTTGCGAGAACAGGTCGAAGCGCCCCCCGAAGAAGCCCATCAGCGCCCCCGTCAGCGTGCCGACCAGCACCCCGATCACGGTCAGCGCCAGCGCGAACAGCACCGACACCCGGAAGCCGTACAGCAGCCGCGCCAGCACGTCGCGGCCGCGGTCGTCAGTGCCAAGCCAGTTCTCGGCCGAGGGCGGCGCCGGGTTCGGTTCCTTGGCGAAGTAGTTGAGCGAATCGTACGAATACCGGTTCAGCGGAAACACCGCGAAATTGCCGTTGGTCGTGATGCGGTCGCGGATATACGGGTCCAGGTAGTCGGCCGGCGTGGGGAAATCGCCGTCGAAGGTGGTTTCCGGATAGACCTTGACGATGGGGAAATACCATTCGCCCTTGTAGTGCACCACCAGCGGCCGGTTGCTCGACAGCAGTTCGGCGCCCAGGCTGAGCACGAAGATGAAGACGAAGATCACCAGGCTCCAGTAGCCGCGCCGGTTGCGGCGAAAACGCTGCCAGGCGCGCTGGCGCGGCGAAGGCGAATGCGGCAGGCCGTTGGGCGCCGCGTGCGAGAATGGTTTCATCGGTGCAGGCCCTCGAAATGGATGCGCGGATCCACCAGCACGTAGCAGACGTCGGAGATCAGGCGCGTGACCAGCCCGATCAGCGTAAACAGGTAGAGCGTGCCGAGCACCACCGGGTAGTCGCGCCGCAGCACCGCCTCATACGACAGCAGGCCCAGCCCGTCGAGCGAGAACAGCGTCTCGATCAGCAGCGAGCCGGTGAAGAAAGCGCCGATGAACGCCGCCGGGAAGCCGGTCACCAGCGGGATCAGGGCATTGCGGAACACGTGCTTCCATAGCACGCGGCGCTCGCCCAGGCCCTTGGCGCGCGCGGTCAGCACGTACTGCTTGCGGATTTCCTCGAGGAAGGCGTTCTTGGTCAGCATGGTCACGACCGCGAAACTGCCCACCACCGACGCCGTGATCGGCAGCACCAGATGCCACAGGTAGTCCATCACCTTGCCCATCAGCGACAGCTGCTCCCAGTTGTCGGACGTCAGCCCGCGCAGCGGAAACCACTGCACGAAGGTGCCGCCGCCGAATACCACCAGCAGCAGCACGCCCAGCACGAAGCCGGGAATGGCATAGCCGACCAGCACGATGATGCTGGTCACCACGTCGAAGCGGCTGCCCGCGCGGATCGCCTTGGAGATGCCGAGCGGCACCGATATCAGGTAGGTCAGGAAAAAGGTCCACAAGCCCAGGCTGACCGATACCGGCAGCTTGGACTTGACCAACTCCCACACGCTGCGGTGCTGGAAATAGCTCTGTCCCAGGTCGAACTGGGCAAAGCGCTTGAGCATCAGGAAGTAGCGCTCCAGCGGCGGCTTGTCGAAGCCGTAGAGGGCCTGGATCTCCTTGATCTTGTCGGGATCGACGCCGCGCCGCCCGCGGTATTCGGCGCCGCCGCCGCTGGCTTCGCCGGCGCCGCCCCGCCCTTTCAGCTCCATCATCATCTGTTCGACCGGGCCGCCCGGCACGAACTGGATCACGACAAAGGTCAGCGTGATGACCCCGACCAGCGTCGGAATCATCAGCAGGATGCGTTTGAGCAGATAGGCGAGCATTGGGGCCGTCTCTTTCTTTGTCCGCGCTGAACCGGTCAGCGCCCGAGCGCCTCAGCGGGCTTGCGCCTGCATGTCGGTGCGCCACCAGTGGCTGAGGATCCAGCCTTCCGCCGTGTAGAAATACGGAAGCCGCTCCGGATATGCCAGCGTCTTGCGGTAGGCGACCCGGTGCGACGCGCTGTACCAGTTCGGCACGATGTAATAGCCGTGCATCAGCACCCGGTCCAGCGCCCGACCGGCCGTGACCAGTTCCTGCCGGGTATCGGCGCGCAGCACGTTGTCCACCAGCTTGTCGACCGCCGGCGACTTCAGCCCGAACAGGTTGTCCGAGCCCGGCGTGGTCGCGGCCTCGCTGGAGAAGCGGTCGCGTAATTCATTGCCCGGGCTTTGCGAATCGGGGAAGCGGATCGACACCATGTCGAAGTCGAAGTCTTCGAGCCGCTTCTGGTACAGCGCGAAATCCGTGGTGCGCTGGTGCACCTGGATGCCGAGCTTCTCGAGGTTGCGCACGTAGGTGGTGATCACCCGGCTCATGGCGCCGCCGTCGTCGAGAAACTCGAACACCAGCGGCTCGCCCTTGGCGTTGCGCAGCGCGCCGTCGGTATAGGTCCAGCCGGCCTGGGCCAGCAGGCGCCGCGCCAGGCGCAGGTTGTCGCGCAGCGAGCGCGGCGGTGCGGTGCTGGGCTGGACCACGTCGGGGCCGAACACTTCCGGCGGCAGTTGCGCGCGCAGCGGTTCGAGTAGTTGCAGTTCACCAGGACCGGGACGCCCGTCGAAGGTGGAGCTGGCCGACAGTTCGCTGTTGGAGAACCAGCTGTCCAGGCGCTTGTAGGCGCCGTAGAACAGCTGCCGGTTGAGCCATTCGAAATCCAGCGCAAGGATCAGCGCCTGGCGTACGCGCACGTCCTGGAACACCGGCTTGCGCAGGTTCATGACATAGCCCTGCATGCCGGCGCCGTTGCGATGCGGAAACTCGGTCTTGAGCAGCTCGCCGTTGCGAAAGCGCGTGCCCTGGTAGCTCTTGGCCCAGTTCTTGGCCTTGTATTCGACAATGGCGTCGAACTCGCCGGCCTTGAAGGCCTCGAGCCGCGCGGTCTCGTCCTTGTACAGGCGGTAGACCACGCGCGCGAAATTGAAGGTGCCGCGCCGCACCGCGAGGTCCTTGCCCCAGTATTTCGGGTCGCGCTGGAAGATGATGCCGCGGCCGGCGTCGAAGCGCTCGATCAGGTAAGGGCCGCTGGTCACCGGCGGCTCGAAGGTCAGTTTCTCGAACGGAACCTTGGCGGTCCATTTGCGCGAGAACACCGGCAGCGAGCCGACGATCAGCGGCAGTTCGCGGTTGCGCTGCTTGAAATCGAAGCGCACGGTGCGCTCGCCGGTCACGACCACCGCCTTCACGTCGGTGCACATGCTGCGATAGCCGGGGCTCGACGCCTTGCTCATCAGCATGTCGTAGGAGTACTTGACGTCCGAGGCCAGCACCGGGTCGCCATTGGAAAAACGCGCCTGCGGGCGGATCGTGAAGGTGACCGACAACTCGTCAGGCGCCACCGTGACGTCCTCGGCCAGCAGGCCGTAGGCGCTGGCGCTTTCGTCGGCGCTGCTGATCAGCAGCGACTCGAACATCAGCGCGTTCAGGCCCGGGGCCGAGGTGCCCTTCAGCGTGAACGGATTGAACTTGTCGAAACTGGTGCGCCGGTCAGGATTGGCGAGCGTCAGCGTGCCGCCGACCGGGGCGTCGGGATTGACGTAGTTGAAGTGCGCGAAATTTGCCGGGTACTTGAGGTCCCCATGCAGCGCAAAGCCATGCGCCGCCCATGCCGGATCAGAAAAGAGCGAGACCCCCGCCACCAGCGTCAGCGCCAGCTTCATTGCCGCCCAACCACGCAGTACTGCATCCCGCCGGAAGCACTGCCATGCCGCCTGAAGCGGCCAACGTGCTTGAATAGGCATCCTGTTGGATTCCTCCACTGTCACCTGTGGGGCCCGGCGTTCTGCGGCCGGGCCAAGTATGAGACAATTTTACATGCGTCCGGGGTGGCCCCAGCCATCCGGACATTCCCTCTGCGCGGCGCAATAAAAGGGCCGCAGGACAGCCCGGCACCCGCACCGCCGCACGGCGGACGCACGAAGCGTGCCTGATACACCACCTTGGAGAATTTATGGGATTTCTGGCAGGTAAGCGGATCCTGATCACCGGCTTGCTTTCGAACCGCTCGATCGCCTATGGCATTGCCTCGGCGTGCAAGCGCGAAGGCGCCGAACTGGCCTTCACCTACGTCGGCGAACGGTTCAAGGACCGGATCAGCGACTTTGCCAAGGAATTCGGCAGCGACCTGGTATTCGAATGCGACGTCGGCAGCGACGAGCAGATCGCCGCCACCTTCACCGCGCTGGGCCAGCGCTGGGAAAAGTTCGACGGCCTGGTGCATTCGATCGGCTTCGCGCCGCGTGAAGCGATTGCCGGCGATTTCCTCGACGGCCTGTCGCGCGAAGGCTTCCGCATCGCCCACGACATTTCCGCGTACAGCTTCCCGGCGCTGGCCAAGGCCGCCCTGCCGCTGCTGTCGGACAAGGCCTCGCTGCTGACGCTGACTTACCTGGGCGCCGAGCGCGTCGTCCCCAACTACAACACCATGGGCCTGGCCAAGGCGTCGCTGGAAGCCAGCGTGCGCTACCTGGCCGCCTCGGTCGGCCCGCGCGGCATCCGCGCCAACGGCATCTCGGCTGGCCCGATCAAGACCCTGGCCGCGTCGGGCATCAAGGGCTTCGGCAAGCTGCTCGGCCACTTCGAGGAAGCCGCGCCGCTGCGCCGCAACGTCACCATCGAGGAAGTCGGCAACGTCGCCGCCTTCCTGCTGTCGGACCTCGCCAGCGGCGTGACGGGTGAAATCACCTATGTCGACGGCGGCTTCAACGTGGTCGGCGCAAGCGTCGCCGACGCGGAGTAAATCCGGCGCCAGCAACGCGCGTGATAAAAAAGGGGGTGCCGTTATGGCACCCCTTTTTGCTTCGGGATTCCGGCGCTGGCGCTGCGCGCACGCCAGCGTGCTACGCCGCGGCGGGGACGCGCCGCTCCATGCTCAGCATCGACCACGCATAGATCACCAGCCCGCCAAGCGCCAGCAGCAGGCCGACCCAGCCGGTCGATTCCCAGCCAAAGCCGGCGGCAATGGTCAGCCCACCCAGCCACGCGCCGAGCGCATTGGCCAGGTTGAAGGCCGAGTGGTTGAGCGCCGCCGCCAGCGTCTGGGCATCGCCGGCGACGTCCATCAGCCGGATCTGCAGCGCCGGTCCCAGCGCCACGGCGGTGCCGACCAGCAGCACATTGAAGGCTGCCAGCCACGCGTGCGGCGCGGTAAAGGTAAAGGCGCCCAGCACCAGCGCGGTCCAGACCAGAACGCCGCCCACCGTCGGCATCAGCGCCTTGTCGGCCAGCCTGGCCCCGGCCAGGTTGCCCACCACCATGCCGACGCCGAACAGCGCCAGCACCACCGGGATGCCTGCCGCGGGCATATGCGCCAGTTCCAGCATGGTTGGCTTGACATAGCTGAACACCGAGAACATGCCGCCAAACCCGATCGCGCCGATGCCCAGCGTCAGCCAGACCTGCTTGCGCCCGAGCGCTGACAACTCGCGCAGCGGACTGGCATGCCGGTCAGCCGGCACGAACGGCACCCAGCGCCATACCAGCAGCGCGGTCAGCGCGCCGAGCGCGCCAACGATGACGAAGGCCGAGCGCCAGCCCAGCCAGGTGCCCACCGCGGCGGCGATCGGCACGCCGACCAGCGTGGCAGTGGTCAGGCCCAGCATCACCAATCCCACCGCCTGCGCGCGCCGCTCGCGCGCAACCAGGCTGGCCGCGACCAGCGCCGCGACGCCGAAGTAGGTACCGTGCGGAAAACCCGTGAGCAGGCGCGCCACCATCATCGACAGGTATGTCGGCGCCAGCGCGCTGGCGATATTGCCGGCGGCAAACACCGCCATCAGTGCAATCAGCAGGTTGCGCCGCGGCCAGCGCGCGCCGAGCACCGCCAGCAACGGCGCGCCGACGACCACGCCGAGCGCATAGGCGCTGATCAGGTGGCCGGCTTGCGGGATCGAGATGCCGAGGTCGGTGGCGGCATCGGGCAGCAGGCCCATGATGACGAACTCGCCGGTGCCGATGCCGAAGCTGCCGACGCCGAGCGCCAGCAGCGGCAGCCGGCCGGACGACTGGCGGTCGCGGGAAGACAGGGAAACGTCGTGGGGACCGCGGTCGGAATCCGCGGCGGATGGGGCATGTGGGGCGGGCATGTACAGGATTTGCAGGGGGTTCGACGATATGCCGCCCGCTGCCGGGCGAGGTCTTGCCCTCGCCTCTGATCGATCCAGCGTGCTCCTGTGCGGCGCGCAGGCCGTATTGTGCGGCAAAAACGCGAATCCTGCCGGCGCCACCCTTCCCTCGGCACTCCCGCGCTATGGCTCGACGTCTTCGCCCAGGCGGGCCAGGTTGTGCTTGATCACCTCCAGCACCGCCGCCGTCATCACGGAACTGGAGACGCCGAACATCAGGATGCCGTTGGCCGCCTCCAGCGGACCCAGCAGGCGCCACGCAGGCGACATGACGATATCGCCATAGCCCAGCGTGGCAAAGTTGACGCCCGAGTGATACAGCGCGGTCGCTAAATCGGCGAACTCGCCCAGCAGCATGAAGAGGATGGCCCAGATCGCCATCTGGACGAAATTGCCGATCAGCGTCAGCACCATCACCACCGACAGCAGCAGGATCTCCTGGCCCAGCGACATGCCACCGTGCCGCGCATGCTTGAAGCGAGCGTAGTAGCGCAGGCATACGGCCACAAACACCGCCTGCAACAGCAGGCAGACCAGCATCACGGGAAGGCCGATCGCCAGGTTGCGCAGCATGGTCGCCCCCTCATCCAGACAGTTGCCGCGCGCCGCGGGGCTGATCGAGCCATGCGACCATCAGCCAGGCATACAGCGTGACGCCGACAAACAAGCCCATGCGCACGGCAAAGGCGGTATAGACGTCCTTCCCGGCGGCGCTGTCCTGCACCGACTGGCCCAGCAGGATAATCAGCGTCACGAGGGTATTGACCCAGAAGCCTGGCGGGTACCGCGACGGGCTCAGGCCATACAGCTTGCGCCCCACCAGCAGGCCGAACAGCAGCATCCAAAGGAAGTACATCCACAAATGCACGAACAGGCTGAGCGCGCCCCAGAACAGGATCGCCAGCACACCGCCAAGCAGGGTCGAGCCCAGCAGTTCGCGCCCCGCGCCGCGTGCCGAGGTGGTGCAGGTTTGCCGGCCCAGAGTGGCCGCCTTCATGATGACCGGCAGGTACGCCGCCGGATCGTTCAGCGCGAGCAGGAATGCCGGCATGACCACCAGCGCGGCGCGCAGCGCGACCCGGGCGGCCTGGTCTTCCGGCAGCTCCGCGGGTGCGGACGGGGTACCTGCGCCAACGGGCTCGGGAAACAGCCAGTGGCCAATCCCCAGCGCCACCAGGGCGACGAGCAAGCCCTTGACCAGCGCCTCGATCACCGTGACCGCCAGTCCGAAATCAAAGGTGCCTGCCGCCGAAATCATGGTCAGGCCGACCACCAGGAACGTCGACACCAGCCCGTTGCCGCCGCGCAAGCCGTAGCGAAAGGCCAGGAACAGGCACAGGCCGACCAGCAGCACACCACTGGCGGGGTAATAGCGCAGCAGGGGGATCAGCAGCAGGCCGGTGCCCGTGGTCAGCATCACCACCAGCGCCAGGCCCAGTCCCGTCCGGGGCGACATCGGCCGGTTGAGCGTCGCCAGCAGGAACACGCCCAGCACCGGCGCGACCATGGGGACCGGCAGCGCCAGTCCGAAGCTGGTCGCCAGGCACAGCGCGGTGCCGCTGGCCAGGCGCAGGCAACGCCGGCTGCGTGGGTCGCGCGGGGGCCATGGCGGCGCCTGGCCGTCAGTAGACATAGGAAAGCCAGCTCATCAGGTACAGGAACAACCGGCCAAGCGGATTGAGCGGGTTGCCTTCGGTGGGAAATGCCATGACCTCGGCCTGCCCGCCCACGCGAATGCCGCGCAGCGGCGCAAGCTCGCCGCGGTCGAACTCGACAATGACCGGGAAGCGTTGCGCCGGGCGCAGCCAGTCACGACTGTTCTGTACCGTCGGCAGGCTGCCCGGCGGCGTGCCCGGCCCGACGTTGACGCCGTAGCCGACGCTGCGCACCCGGCCTTCGAAGACCCTGCCCGGCAAGGCATCCAGCACGATCGCAACCGGCGTGCCGGGCTCGACGCGGCCGAGGTTGTTTTCGGTCATTTCGGCGTTGATCCACACGTCGTGGATGGGGATCAGCGTCATGACCGGGTTGCCGGCCGCGGCAAACTGGCCGACATCGGTGCGCAGGTCGGTGACCAGCCCGGCGGCGCGCGCCCGCACCTGCGTGTTGGCCAGGTCCAGTTCGGCTTTTTCCAGCGCCGAGGCGGCGCTGCGCAGCTTGGCGTTGTCTTCGTCGCTGCCGCCCTCCTGCTCGCGCGCACGCTGGACCTCGGCCCTGGCGGCGGCGACCTGGCTGACGGCCTGCTCCAAACTGGCCCGCGCCACTTCCAGGCGCCGCAGCGAAATGGTGCCGGGGTCCTCGCTGTACAGCCGCTCGAGACGCTCGCTATCCTGCCGCGCCTTGACTTCGTTGGCACGGGCCGCGCGCAACGATGCCTGCGCCGACTCGATGCCTGCCGTGCTGGCCCCGATCTGCCGGCGCGTCGACTCCAGTTCGGCACGGGCGCGGTCCACGGCGATGCGGTACTGCTGGGGATCCACCTCGAACAGCACCGTGCCCGCCGCAACGTCCTGGTTGTTGCGCACATGCACCTTGATCACGCGGCCGGACACTTCCGCGGCCACCGGCACCACGAAGGCCTGGATCCGCGCCTGTTGCGTGTATGGCGTCAGGCGGTCGGCCAGCAGATACCAGGCGAGGCTGACCACGATCAGCAGCAGCACCCAGCGCACGCCCTTCTTTGACGTATCGGCCGTGGGCGGCGGCGGCGCGGGGGGCGGCGTCACTGTCGGTGCCGCGGAGGGCTGCGGGGTGTCGTTCATCGGCACTCGCTCAGGGGTTACGGTGGGCTGACGGGGAAACCGGCGCGGGCCCTGGCTCGTCCAGCAAGGTGCCCCAGTCAGTACGTTGCCGCATCTGCTCGCGCGTGGCGGTGTCGAGCAGCGGCTGCTCGCTGGACCATCCACCCCCGAGCGCCTTGTACACGGCGATCAGGTCGCTGACCGCGTTGCTGCGGTTGACCACGTAGGCGTCCTGCTGGGCCGCCAGCGC
Organism: Cupriavidus taiwanensis LMG 19424; assembly: GCF_000069785.1. NCBI lineage: Bacteria > Pseudomonadati > Pseudomonadota > Betaproteobacteria > Burkholderiales > Burkholderiaceae > Cupriavidus > Cupriavidus taiwanensis. Next base: position 2,076,871 of record NC_010528.1, read on the forward strand.
GCGCTGTGAATCCAGCACGCGCTGGAAGTCCGAGTAGCCCTCGCGGTAAAGCGCGTTGGCCAGGGTCAGCGAACGCTGCGCGGCCAGCGCGCTGTCGCGCAGGATCTCCTCGCGCTCCAGCGCCTTGATCAGCGCGCTCGCAGCATCGTCGGCTTCACGCGCCGCCTGCCGCACGGCATCCTGGTAGGCAACGATCAGTTGCTGCAGGCGGGCATCCTGCACGCGCACGGTGTTCTTGATGCGGCCATAGTCGAATACGTTCCAGCGCAAGGCCGGCCCGCCGGCCAGCGCCAGGCTGTTGGGCGTGCCCGCCAGCGTGCTGGCGGACCAGACGATGCTACCCAGCAGCGTCACCGACGGATACAGATCGGCCTCTGCCACGCCGATCAGCGCCGACTGCGCGGCGATCTGCAGCTCGGCGGCGCGGATATCCGGACGGCGCTGCAACAGGCTGGCCGGCACGTCCTGCAGCACGGCGCGATCGATCAGCGGAATCACGCCTTCCTTGCCAGCCAGCTCCGGCAAATCCGGCAAGGCTCCGGGCGGACGGCCGATCAGCACCGCCAGGGCATTGCGGGTGCGCGTGATCTGGCTTTCAAATTCCGGGATGGTGCTGAGGGTGCCCAGGTACTGGGTCTTCGCTTGTTGCAGGTCCAGCTCGTCGGTCTCGCCGCTCTTGAACAGGCGCTCGGTGATTTCCAGGCTGCGCCGCTGCAGCGCCGCGTTGCCGCGGGCGATGCCCAGGCGCGCCTCGGCCGTGCGCAAGGCAAAGTAGGTCTCCGCCACCTGGGCGCGCAGCAGCACCAGCACATCGTCGCGGTTGGCGCTGGCCGCAAAGTAGGCGGCATCGGCGGATTCTATGGCGCGGCTGAAGCGCCCCCAGAAATCCAGCTCCCAGCCGATGTCGAACCCGGCGCTGTATTGCCAGAAGCGACTGTTCTGCGGGTTGCGGCCACCGGACTGCCGGCGCTCCGTGTACAGGACATCGGCGCTCGCCTGCTGCAATTGCGGGAAGCGTCCGCTGCGCGCAATGCCCAGTTGGGCGCGCGCTTCCATCACGCGCAGGCCGGCGATCTTCAGGCCGGCGTTGTGCGCATCGGCTTCGGCAATCAGCCGTTCGAGCGCCGGGTCGCCGAAGACCTGCCACCACTCGCGGAGGTCAGGCTGCGCCCGCTGCACGGTCGCCTGCCCGAGCGCCGGGGTGTGCCACTGCTGCGTCCACGGTTCCTGCTGTGGCTGGAAATCCGGCCCCAGGCGCGCGCATCCCCCCACGCAGCAGGCGGCGGCCAGCAATGCGCGCAGAGGACGGTTCCCGCGCGGCATGGGCGGCCCGGATGGCTTCAGGTCTGCTGCTGGTTGCCGGGCTCGGTCTGCGACGGCGGATCCTCGACCCATTGCCAGAACAGCTGATAGCCGACCGCCAGCACCACCGGGCCGATGAACAGGCCGATCACGCCGCCGGTCACCATTCCACCGAGCGCGCCGATCAACACCACCGGCATCGGCACGTCGACGCCGCGGCCGAGCAACAGCGGCTTGAGCACGTTATCGGCCAGCCCGGCCACGAAGACATAGATGGAGAAGACGATGGTAGCCACGCTGGCCCCTTCGCTGGCAAATACATAGATGATCACCGGCACGGTGATCAGCGTGGCCGGCAGCTGCGCGATGCCCAGCAGCAGCACCGCCATGGCCAGCACGCCAGCGGCCGGGACCCCCTTGATCACAAAGGCAACGCCGATCAGCAGCATCTGGATAAAGGCGATGCCGACCACGCCCTGGGCCACCGCGCGAATGGTCGCCGTGCACAGCGAGGCGATGCGCTGGCCGCGTTCCGGGCCAAACACGCGCGCGGCAATCTGCACGGCGCTGCGGTTGCCGGCCTCGCCGTACGCCATGAAGATGCCGCCGATAATCAACGCGAAGACAAAGATCAGCAGCCCCTTGCCGATGCCCGCGGCGGTGCCCAGCACAGCCAGGCTGATTTCCCGCACCTGGGGCGCATGGGCCTGGATGACGCCGGTCAGGTCGGAGGCGGCCTGCAGCCAGACGTCGTACAGGCGTTGGCCCACCAGCGGCCAGCTGGCGACTGACTCGGCCGGCGGCGGAATATGCAAGCCCTCTTTTCGGATCACGGCCATCGCATTGGCCACGGAGTCGACCATGGCCGCGCCCAGCAGGTATGCCGGCAGCGCGATGATGGCAATGGCGGCCAGGACGATGAGCGTGGCGGCGCGTCCGTCCTTGTTGCCGAGCTTGCGCCTGAGGCGGACCTGCAAGGGATAGATGGTCACGGCGAGTATCACCGACCAGACAATGAGATCGAGAAAGGGCCGGAATATCTGGAAGCAGAAGATCGCCAGCACCGCGATCAGCCCCGCGCGGATCAGCACATCGAGTAGGCCGCGCGACAGCACGCGCTCCGAAATTGGCGTAGGCATCATCGCTTGTCTCCCTGCAGATCACTACCAAGACCCAGGACCGGCAACCCCGCCGTCGCGCATTCGGCAGGCCAGGTTATGTACTGACCGCTTGGACGGATGAAATCCAGTCTAGATGAGGGGTGGAGCCGGCACAACCTCAAAAGGTGTGCTTATCGCTACATGGGCATCAGTGCCTGGCGCATGGCTCTGCGACCGGGTGGCCATTGGACCGCCATGGGGACACCGCGAAATGGCGCCGGAAGATGCCGGCGCAGCGGCAGGAGCGGCCCGGGCGATTCGGCGGTGCGAATCCATGCGGCCTGCTGGCGCGTCCTAGAGGATTCGAACCTCTGACCGCTCGCTTAGAAGGCGAGTGCTCTATCCAACTGAGCTAAGGACGCGAAGGCGTGCATTCTACCGCAGCGCCCGGCCGCGGTGACAAGCCCTGCACGTCACGACGCGACGCGCGGCTGGCTGCGCGTGACGAAGCGTCCGGCGCCTGCGACGTCGGCCATGTCCGCGGCATCGCCGCCGGCGGGGTGCAGCGACACGCAATTGCGCCCTTTCAGCTTGGCGTCATAGAGGGCACGATCAGCGCGGCGCATCAGCGCATCGGCGCCCTCGCCGGGCTGCCGCGCCGCCACGCCGATGCTGACGGTATAGGCGATCGGATCGGGTTCGGACGGGCACGGCGTCGCGCGCACCGCCGTCGCCAGACGCAGGCAGGCCAGCCGTCCGGTCTCCAGCGCGGTATCCGGCATCACGATGGCAAATTCTTCGCCGCCCAGCCGCCCTGCCAGGTGCCCCTGGCCGAGCGTCTTGCGCAGCAGGCCGGCAAAGTGCCGCAACACGCTGTCTCCCGCCAGATGGCCGTAGACATCGTTGATGGCCTTGAAGTGGTCGAGGTCGACAAACGCGACCGTCATCGGCTTGCGCTGCCGCTCGGCCTGCAGGCAAGCGCCCTCCAGCTCCTCCCAGAAGGCGCCGCGCAGCAGTACATCGGTCAGGTCGTCATGCCGCGCGCGCCGCTCCAGCATGCGCCGCAGCCGGTCGTGCGCCATCAGCGCAAAGCTCACCGAGACCCCGACCAGGGCAAAGACATTGAATATCGCCAGCTCGCCATCCCACGGCAGCGGCCGCGGCCAGGCGGCGCCCTGCGACATCGCCGCCAGCGGCCCAAGCATGGTCCAGGCATTGATGGCGGCGGCGGCAATCACGATCACCGCCAGCGACCACGCCGCCAGCCGCCCGGTGCCACGCGTGGCCGGCACCGATGGCACCACGCTGCGGGCCAGGTCCAGCAGCAGCACAATATGGCAAGCGCTCAGGACCGGCGCCAGCTCGGGCAGCGCCACGGCGTTGGCCAGAAATCGCGGCGCCAGGTCGCCCCAGGCCACCGCCGCCGCGGCGGCGAGGTTCAGCGCCAGCAAGCCTGTGGCACGGCCGGGCCGTTGCGCAAAGTGCCGCGCGCCTACCGCCATCACGGAAAGCGCGGCGAGCAGCGCCAGGTCGGTCGACTCCGGCACCAGCCACATCGGCCGTAATACCTGCACCGCCGCGAGCGCCGCGGCAAACGCCGCCAGCACGCTGCCCAGGGCCCAGGATGTCAGGCCGCTGCGGTCCATGCCCGACGACCGGCGCAACACCACGCATACCACCGCCATCTGCAAGGCAAAGAGCCCCGCGATGAGCACAACCACGTGCGACTGAAACATCTTTATTCCCGTCCAAGGCAACGAGCGGTGCTCCGCATGCCGCCGCTCTTGCCTGCTTCTTTGCCGATCCTGTGCCGGATCGTTGTTATCGAATGCCGCACTTCCTGTGTCAGGCCGCCCGTGCAGCCATGCGGCAAACGCGGGCAAACCGAGCCGCTCGCCCAGGGCGGGAGCGCCGTTCTTGTTCTGGTGATCAGGTCAGTCCGGAAGGAAATACGCAAAACCGGGCGTTCCAACAGCACGCCGGTCGGACTGGAGCGGTGTGCGGATTATCGCAGCGCGCAAACCCAAGTCAAGACAAAGCGCCCCCGCCAGAAGGGGGAGCAGCGCGGCGGGCCCGCCCGGCCCGGTGGCCGCCTGCGTCGACGCGCATTGACCGTAACGCGCCCACGCGGCTACAATGGCCGGCTTCGGAGCGTAGCGCAGCCTGGTAGCGCATCTGATTTGGGATCAGAGGGTCGTAGGTTCGAATCCTATCGCTCCGACCAGAAATACCCAAACAACGGCCTGGATCGCAAGATCCAGGCCGTTTTTCTTTGGGTTCTCCGCGTTTTCCGTCGCGTCTGCACCAGGCAGCCATGCCGTGCGGCATGCGGCGCATGCAACACCCTGTCACCACGGGAACAAGTCCGGCCAGATCACCGCGCCAGCAAAAAGCATCAGTATCACCGCCGCCATCACCAACCCCCTTCCGGGGCCATGCTGGCTGGCTTCGACTTGCGGCAGCCATGAAGTCGCGGCCTCCGGGGGCGGCGCTGCGGGTGGCGGAGCCGGCGAGCTGCCGGCAGGCGGGGCGGCACTCATCGCGAAATCGGCTTCGGCCAGCAGGAAGCCCATCGGTGTGGCCTGCTGGGTGGCGCTGATGGGCCGGAACAGCAGCTTGGACAGCGCCAGGCAATCATCCAAAGCCACTTGCGGCCGCGGACGGAAGATATGCAGTTGCTCGCACAGGGTATCGAGCTTGTGGTTGGCGGCGTGGAAATACTGGGACCAGCGCACCTGCCGCACCGAGCAGCGCCAGCGCTTGTCCCGGATGCCGGGCAACACCTTCTCCAGCATCCTGGCGTTGAACGCGGCCCCATGGGCCACCAGCACGTCGGCATCGTCGATGATGGCGCGGATGGCGCCGAGGTCGAAGCGACGTCCGCGCAGCATGTCGGCGGTCAGGCCGTGGGTATCGGTGGCCGCCGCGCTGATTGGCACGGTGGGCTCCTGTGAGCCGTAATACTCCGCGACTTCGCGCAACAGGCCTCCGGCGCGCGGCGACACCTCGACCAGCAGCAAGCCGATGCTGACGGGCTCATCCGCTGGCGTGAGCCCGGTGGTTTCGGTACTGACGATTGCGACCCGCATGGGCACTCCGGGGTGGCTGTACGCGGGCGTGGTAAGCGCCAGCCGCTATGGTTGTTCTTCCTCTAGCGTAGTGCGAGCGCGTTACTGGTCATATCAGCCAGATGGGCTACACGGTTCAGGCGGGGGGCGGGGCGTCCGGCGCGGCGCGCCGCCGCTCGAGGTTGCAGTACACATCGGCGGCGACCAGCCCGAACAGCGCATGCGCGAACAGAGACTCCCAGCCGCGCGCTTCGTCGAACCAGTTCATATAGCGCGCAAACACATAGAAGTTGACCAGGTACACCACCACGCCGAACACGATGCCGACGACCGAGGCCAGGCCCAGGCTGGTGTCGAGCCGGAACGACGACAGGATCAGCGCCAGTGCCGCCGCCAGGATGATCGACAAGGCGAAATGCACCGTCCCCGCGGCCAGCACGATGGTCCAGTTAAAGGCATCGGCCGACAGCGCCTCGCGGCCGAGCAGGATGGCGGCGACCATCTTCACGGTGCCCCAGGCGCCCTGGTACAGCAGGAAACGTGCGGTCAGCAGCTCCAGCACCATGTAGACCGCGCCGGCAATCAGCCCCGCCAGCACCGCGGCGCGCCAGTCGGGACGGCAACGGACGTAGCGATGCGATTCCAGATGGAGTTCCATGGCAGTCTCCTCGCGAGATCCGGCCCGGCGCGGCCGTACGCGTTAGTTCTAGCTCATATGGCTCAAATACCAAGCCGTTCGCGATGCGATATGCGCCTTTATCGCCATTTTATCGCGATGCGCTCCGGGCGGATCCCGGCGATGGGACAGTCATGCTGCATCTGCGTACGTGATACAATGTCGCAGTAGCCCCCGGGGTGTCCGAGCATCCCTGTAACCGGGCGTTCTCACCAGCGCGCTCTTGCGAGCGACAGCAGCCGCCGGCGCGGACTTTCCGCGACGACACCGAACTGGCGAACCACCGGGTACACCTGCCCGCCTGCTCCGCGAAGCACATGGCCCCTCCGGCTGTCAGCGACCAGGTTTTCGCCCAAGCCATCCGCGCCCGCAGGGCAACACCGCTGACGCCGCCGACTGAACCGGTCATGCGGACGCCAGCCGCCGCGGCATACGCACCCTGCCCCGAACCATCCCAGCAGGTGCGGTTGGCCGCACGGACGTCATGTGCCGCGGTACGCGCCGCTTCGGGCGAACCGAACAGGATTTTTGAAACGTAACCATGCAGCCTTCGCGGGCTGCGGAAAAGGAAGACAGATTGGCTAAGGAAGAACTCATTGAATTTGGCGGCGTGGTGTCGGAAGCCCTGCCTGACAACCGCTATCGTGTCACGCTGGAAAACGGCGTTGAAATCTGGGCATACGCTTCGGGCAAGATGCAGAAGCACCGCATCCGCATCCTGGCCGGTGACCGCGTGACCCTGGAAATGTCGCCCTACGACCTGACCAAGGGTCGCATCAACTTCCGCCACAAGTCCTGAGTTTCCCCACGGCGCCGATGGCAACGCACTGCCATCGGCGCCGCCGCATGTTTCGCGCCGACGCGCTGTCACGCCGCTGACACCGCGCCCGGAGACACTTGCGGGCTGCCCTGACCGGCAGCCCGCTTTTGTTTGCGCCGCGCTTGCGCCGGTCGGGCCGCTTCACCATACTCGAAGCAAGCTCATTGCCCCGTCCGACATGAACCTGATCCTGTGGCGCCATGCCGAAGCCGAAGACCTGCCCGACGCTCTCAGTCTTAGCCGTACGGCAGACCTGCAGCGCCCGCTGACGCGCCGCGGCCGCAAGCAGGCCGAGGCCTCGGCCAGGTGGCTGCGCGCCCATCTGCCCGCCGATACCCGCGTCCTGTGCAGTCCCGCGGTGCGCGCGCGTGAAACCGCCGCAGCGCTCAGCGGCGAGCCGGAGATCCTTGATGCGCTGGCGCCGGGCGCCGACGTCAGCGCCGTGCTGGCCGCGGTCAAATGGCCGGAACGCGCCGAGCACGTGGTAGTGGTCGGCCACCAGCCCTGGATCGGCCGCGTTGCCAGCCTGCTGCTGGCGGGCACCGAAATGGACTGGAGCGTGCGCAAGGCCGGTGTCTGGTGGCTGACCGGCCGTACCCGGGAGAGCGAGGCCCAGACGGTGCTGCGCGCGGTCATCAATCCCGAATTCCTCTGAGCCTGTTCAGGGACAGGCTGCGCGCTGCCGGCACCAACTCCGGCAAAAAATCAGAATTGCCTCATGGCAGGCGGAATCTCCCGTCCCTAAAGTGCATTGGCGCCCTATCCCGCCACTTGCAACTGTCACCGGAGATTCCATGACCGAGCCTGTCATCGCCGTCACGCAACCGTCATCGCCGGGTCACGGCACTGTCACCGGCCCTCACTACATTGCATCGCAACAGTTTCGTCACCAAAGGGACATACTGATGCGAGATCTGCCGACGCCTACCCAGCCGCTCTTCGACTCTCTGCCCAATGGCCTCGGCCAGACGGCGCGGAGGCGTCTTCATCGCCCATCGGATACACCGGCACATGAGTCGCCTGTTCTCAGCGTGGCGTGGGCGCGCCACCAGGATGAAGTAGTCGAGGCCCAGCGCCTGCGCTACAAGGTCTTTGCCGAGGAAATGGGCGCGCGCCTGACGTCTTCGGCGCCCGAACTGGACATCGACATGTTCGATGCCTACTGCGACCACCTGATCGTGCGCGACATGGCCACGCTGCGCGTGGTCGGCACCTACCGCGTGCTGCCGCCGCATCAGGCCAAGCGCCTGGGCTGCCTGTACGCCGAGTCGGAATTCGACCTGGTGCGGCTGTCGCACCTGCGGCCCAAGATGCTGGAACTGGGCCGCTCGTGCGTGCACCGCGACTACCGCTCGGGCAGCGTCATCATGGCCCTGTGGGGCGGACTGGGCGAGTACCTGCAGCGCTGGGGCATCGAGTCGATGCTGGGCTGCGCGAGCGTGCCGATGAGCGACGGCGGGCATTACGCGGCCAGCCTGCACCGTCTGTTCACCGAGCGCTCGCTGGCGCCGATCGAGTATCACGCCTTCCCGCGCCTGCCGCTGCCGGTGGAAGACCTGAACCAGCAGCTCGAGGTCGAGCCGCCCGCGCTGATCAAGGGCTACCTGCGCCTGGGCGCGAAGATCTGCGGCCAGCCCGCGTGGGACCCGGACTTCAACGTGGCGGACTTCCTCACGCTGCTGCGCGTGAACGACATGAACCCGCGCTACGCCCGCCACTTCCTCGGCCTGAACAACGCCGCCTGAGCGGCGCCCCGCCACCGGGCCCACCGGGCCCACCGGTCCCGGCCGCCCCATCGGCGGCCGGTCGACCGCTTCACATTCAGTCGTAGACCACCTTGTAGCGCTTGCCGATGCGCTGCCATTCGTCGGCTTCCTGCGCCAGGCTGTATTCGATCAGCGGATTGGCGTCGATCCACGCCTTCGGCAGCCGCACGGTAAAGCCTTCGTCCAGCGCTTCGGCCAGCTGCTTGACGCGGATGTCCGGCAGCGCCACGTCCGAGCGGCGCCGGCACAGCACGAAGGCCAGGCGCAGGCTGAACAGCATGCGCCAGTCGACGAACTTGCCGCTGCCCGACAACTTGCCGAGCTTGCCCGCATGGCCCAGCAGCAGCGTCGCCAGCCGCGCCTGGTCGGTCTTGGAAAAGCCCGGCATGTCTGCATGCGTGGCGATATAGGCAGAATGCTTGTGGTAGCCGCTGTGCGAGATCGACATGCCGATCTCATGCAGGCTGGCCGCCCAGCCCAGCAGCGCCAGGTTGTCCTCGCGCCGTTCATTGGCCGGTTCCGGGAACTGTGACAGCAGCGTCTGCGCGGTGCGCCGCACGCGGCTGGCCTGGGCGCGGTCGACGCCGTAGCGGCGCATGAACTGGTCCACCGTGACCGTGCGCATGTCCTCGTGGTGGCTGCGTCCGAGCAGGTCGTACAGCACGCCCAGCCGCAGCGCGCCGTCGGTCACGTCCATGCGCTCGATATCGAGCTCGGCGAACACGCCCAGCATGATCGACAAGCCGCCCGGCAGCACCGGGATGCGATCCGGCTTGAGCCCGGTCAGCTTGACGCGGTTGGTGTTCTCGGCCTTGATCAGCGCCCGCTTCAGGCGCTCCAGCCCCTCGCGCGTGATGCCGTGCTCGGCATTGCTGTCGTTCATGCCATTGAGCTCGATCAGCTCGGCCAGCGCGCGCGCGGTGCCCGAAGAGCCCACCGCCTGTTCCCAGCCCGCGGCACGGTACTGGCGCACCAGCACCTGGATTTCGCGGCGCGCGGCCAGCTCGGCCTGCTTCATCGCGTATTCGTCGACATTGCCGCTGGGAAAGAACTGGCGGCTGTGCGACACGCAGCCGATATACAGGCTTTCCATCAGCTTGGACTGGTAGCCGTTGCCGATGATGAATTCGGTCGAGCCGCCGCCGATATCGACCACCAGGCGGTTGCCCTGGCAGGCCGGCGCATCGTGCGAGGCGCCCAGATAGATCAGCCGCGCCTCCTCGCGCCCGGCGATCACTTCGATCGGAAAGCCCAGGGCCCCTTCGGCCTCGATCAGGAACTCGGACGCGTTCTTTGCCACCCGCAGCGTATTGGTGGCAACGGCGCGCACCTGGCCCGGCGCGAACTCGCGCAGGCGATCGCCGAAACGCCGCAGCGCATCGATGCCGCGCCGCCGCGCGGGCTGGTCCAGGTATTTGTCGGGCGTCAGCCCGGCCGCCAGCCGCACCGGTTCGCGCAGCGCGTCCACCTGGAAGATCTGGCTGGCGGGGCCGTTGGCCGTTGGAGTCTCGTCCACTCGCCCGATCATCAGGCGGAAGCTGTTCGAGCCCATGTCGACGGCGGCCAGCAGGCGTGGAGTGTTGTTCATCGTGTGCTCGGAGGGCAAGTTCGCATTGGCGTTGCGAAGCACGGCAGGGACACGCTGGCGCCTGGACCTGCCGCGATTCGCGCCCGGGAAAAATATGTCGTGGTCATGTCCGCATCATGACAAAATCAAACTGTCATGAAAGTGACACGATTCTATGAAAAAGTCGCCACATTACCAAAAGAAGGTCATGACCATGTCGACGACTCCGTCCAGTACGCTGCTCAATCGCGAACTGGGCATCCTGGAATTCAATGCCCGCGTGCTGGCGCAAGCCGCGGACCCGAAAGTCCCGCTGCTCGAACGGCTCAAGTTCATCTGCATCGTGTCCAGCAACCTGGACGAGTTCTTTGAAATCCGCATGGCGGGCCTGAAGGAACAGATGCGCGACAATGCCTCGGGCCTGACGCCGGATGGCCTTTCCTTCCAGCAGACCTACCAGCTTGTCACCGAGCGCACGCAACGGCTTGTGGCCTCGCAGTATGACATGCTGCAGAACACCATTTTTCCACTACTTGAAAAAGAAGGGGTCTTTTTCCACCTGACCACCACCTGGACCGACGCCCAGCGTGAGTGGGCGCGGGAGTTCTTCCAGCGCGAGCTGGCGCCGGTGCTGACCCCGATCGCGCTGGACCCGGCCCACCCCTTTCCCCGCGTGCTCAACAAGAGCCTGAATTTCGTGGTGGAGCTGTCCGGCAAGGATGCCTTCGGGCGCGACGCCGATCTCGCCATCGTGCAGGCGCCGCGCGCGCTGCCGCGCGTGGTGAAGATGCCGGAGAAGCTGTCGGGCTATCCGTACGGCTTTGTCATGCTGTCGTCGTTCATGCAGGGCTTCGTGCACGAGCTGTTCCCTGCCATCACCGTGCATGGCTGCTACCAGTTCCGCGTCACGCGCAACTCGGACCTGTTCGTCTCGGAAGACGACATCACCGACCTGCGCGAAGCGCTGCAGGGCGAACTCCCCGCGCGCCATTTCGGCGACACGGTGCGGCTGGAAATCTCGTCCGATACACCTGCCCCGCTGGCGCGCCGGCTGCTGCTGGAATCGGGGCTGGCCGAACAGGACCTGTACCGCGTATCCGGCCCGGTGAACCTGGTGCGGCTGATGCAGATCCCCGACATGGTCGACCGGCCGGCGCTCAAGTTCCCGCCTTACGTGCCGGCGCCGGTCAAGGCCTTTGCGGGCGGTGCGTCGATGTTCGACGTAATGCGCCAGCAAGACGTGCTGCTGCACCATCCGTACGAAAGCTTCAGCTCCGTGCTGGATCTGCTGCAACTGGCCGCCGCCGATCCCAACGTGGTGGCGATCAAGCAGACGGTCTATCGCACCGGCAATGAATCGCTGGTGATGGAAGCGCTGATGACCGCCGCGCGCAACGGCAAGGAAGTGACGGTGGTGGTGGAACTGCTGGCGCGCTTCGACGAGGAAACCAATATCAACTGGGCCGAGCGGCTCGAGTCCGCCGGCGCGCACGTGATCTACGGCGTGGTCGGGCACAAGTGCCACGCCAAGATGCTGCTGATCGTCCGGCGCGAGCCCGCCGGACCGAAGGCCAAGCAGGTCAAGCTGCGCCGCTATGCCCACCTGGGCACAGGCAATTACCATCCGCGCACGGCCAGGCTTTATACCGACTTCGGGCTGCTGACCGCCGACGAGGCGATCTGCGAAGACGTGCACCATGTGTTCCAGCTGCTGACCGGCACGGCCGGCACGATCCGGCTGAACCACCTGTGGCAGTCGCCGTTCACCATGCAGAGCAACCTGGTCGACCATATCCGCGCCGAGGCCCGCAACGCGCGCGCGGGCAAGCCGGCGCGCATCATCGCCAAGATGAACGCGCTGCTGGAACCGTCGATCATCGACGAGCTGTACAAGGCCTCGCGCGCCGGCGTGAAGATCGACCTGATCGTGCGGGGCGTGTGCGCGCTGATGCCGGGCGTGCCGGGCATGTCCGAGAACATCACGGTGCGCTCGATCATCGGGCGTTTCCTCGAACACCACCGCGTCTATTACTTCCAGGCGGCCGGCGCAGAGGTGCTCTATCTTTCCAGCGCAGACTGGATGGACCGCAACCTGTTCCGCCGCGTGGAAGTCGCATTCCCGGTCCTGGACAAGGCGCTCAAGGCGCGCGTCATCAAGGAGAGCCTGCAGGTCCACCTGCGCGACAATGCCTCGGCGTGGATCATGCAGTCTGACGGCAATTACGTGCGCAGCCAGACGCGTTCCAAGCATCCGCATATCAGCCAGAACGATCTGCTGGTGATGTTCGGCGGCACCCCCTGAGCGGCGCACAGGCAAAGAAAAACCCGCCGCGGCGGGTTTTTCTTTGCGATCAGGCTGCGCGCCGGGAATTGTCCGGCGACTGCGGCGTGAGCGTCGGGCCGGCACCCGGCACCGTGGGTTCCGCGCTGTCGGCGGCGGTACGCACGCTGCGCTCCAGCGGAAACACCACGCGGAATACGCTGCCCCGGCCCTCTTCGCTGGTGACGCGCAGCTCCGCATGGTGGCGCGACAGCACGTGCTTGACGATGGCCAGGCCCAGGCCGGTACCCCCGGTGTCGCGCGAGCGGCTGCGGTCGACGCGGTAAAAGCGCTCGGTCAGCCGGGGAATATGCTCGGCCGCGATGCCCAGGCCCGTATCGGCCACCGAAAACACCGCATGGCCGTCTTCCCAGGCCAGCCGCATGGTAATGCGCCCGCCCTCCGGCGTGTAGCGCACCGCGTTCGATACCAGGTTGCCCAGTGCCGACATCAGCTCGGTCTCGGCGCCGCGCATGGCCACGGTGGGATCGATCTCGGCACTGACATGATGCCGCCCTTGCGACAGCGCCTCGGCATCGTGCATCAGGTGCGCCACCATGGCGCGGATCGGCACCACGTCATGGCCCGGCGGCTGGGCGTCGCTTTCCAGCTTGGCGAGCGCCAGCAGGTCTTCGACGATGCTCTGCATGCGCACCGACTGCGCCAGCATCATGTCGATATAGCGGCGCCGGTCTTCCTCGGACACCGGCAGGTCGCGCACGGTCTCGAGAAAGCCGGTCATGACGGTCAGCGGGGTCTTCAGTTCGTGCGAGACATTGGCGACGAAGTCGCGCCGCATCGCCTCGGTGTTTTCCAGCTTGGTGATGTCCTGCGTGATGACCAGCTTGCGGTTGTCGCCATACGGCAGGATCTGCACCGCGATCACGCTGTGCTTGTGCTCGCCCATGTCGCGCATCACCAGCGGGTCGTCGAACTGCTGCCGTGTCAGGTAGTGGACAAACTCCGGACGGCGGATCAGGTGGGTAATGCGCTGGCGCACGTCGCGCCGCGCGTTCAAGCCGAAATGCTGCTCGGCGACGTCGTTGCACCACTCGATCTGGTCGGCGTCATCGAGCATCAGCACGCCGTTGGGCGAGGCCTGGATGGCCTGGATAAAGCGGGTGTGCTGCTGCTCCACCTGCAGCACCTGAGTGCGCCAGCGCTTGACCAGCCGGTGCAGGCGGTAATACACCTCGCCCCACAGGCCGAGCGCGCTGGGGATCTCGCCGTAGACCGGCGCGTCCAGCACCTTCCACAGCCGGTTGATCTGGTACAGGTAATAGAACAGCAGGCCAAGCAGCGACACGCATGCCAGCGCCAGCGCCGGCACCGGGCCGGTCACCAGGTAAACGCCGGCGGACAGCACCAGCAGGCTGATCAGGATGGCCGCGGAACGGGCCCAGATGACATTCATGCGCAGGGTTCAGGCTCGCAGGCAGCCGCGAAAACGGCTGCCTGCAGGGTTGCGACGGAGTGTGCCACGATTTCGCCGCGCCCTGCCAGCGGCTTGAGACCCGTGCGGCGGTTCAGGCGCCAGGGGTGCGCGCCAGCCGGTAGCCGCTGCCACGCACGGTTTCGATCATGTTGCTGTAGCCGCCCGGCGTCAGTGCGGCACGCAGGCGCTTGATATGGACGTCGACGGTGCGTTCCTCGACGAAGACATGGTCGCCCCAGACCTGGTCGAGCAATTGCGAACGGCTGTGCACGCGCTCCGGGTGCGTCATCAGGAAGTGCAGCAGGCGGAACTCGGTGGGGCCCAGGTCCAGCTTAATCGGGCCGCTCTCGTCCTGGCCGGTCACGCGGTGCGTGGCCGGGTCGAGGCGCAGGCCGTTGATCGCCACCACGTCGTCGGTCAGTTGCGGCGCGCGGCGGCGCAGCACAGCCTTGATTCGCGCCAGCAGTTCCTTGGGCGAGAACGGCTTGGTGACATAGTCGTCGGCACCGGCCTCCAGCCCCATCACCTTGTCCTGCTCCTCGCCGCGGGCGGTCAGCATGATGATGGGAATCTGGCGGGTACGGTCATTGGCGCGCAACTCCTTGGCGAAGTTCGCGCCCGACTTGCCCGGAAGCATCCAGTCGAGCAGCACCAGGTCGGGCAGCACATCGCTCATCAGCGACAGCGCCTGCTCGGCGTTATAGGCCCGGATCGGATAATGCCCCGCGTGCTGCAGGTTCACGGCGATCAGTTCGGCGATCGCCGGTTCGTCTTCGACAACCAGAATACTGCTTGGCATGTGTATGGTTCTCCGTGGGCGGCTGACCTCAGCTCAGCGCTTCGCGCTCCATGTCCTCGCGCGAGGCATGGCGGACGTCCGTCCCCTTGACAATGTAAATGATAAATTCCGCAATGTTCTTGGCGTGATCGCCGATGCGCTCGACGGCCTTGGCGATGAACAGGAAATCCAGCGCGACCGAGATCGTGCGCGGGTCTTCCATCATGTACGTGATCAGCTTGCGCACGAAGCCGCGGAATTCCTCGTCGATGGCCTTGTCGTCCTTGACGATGCGCGCCGCCGCGACGGTGTCCAGCCGGGCAAAGGCGTCGAGCGCCTGGCGCAGCAGCGAGATCGCCATCTCGCCCGACAGCTTGACCTCGGCGTAGTTGATGCTGTGCGCCGACGCGTCTTCCATGATGTGCTTGGTGCGCTTGGCGATCTTCTCGGCTTCGTCGCCGGCGCGCTCCAGGTTGGTGATGGTCTTGGAGATGGCCATCACCAGGCGCAGGTCGCGCGCGGTCGGCTGGCGCCGGGCGATGATGTTGCCGCAATCGGCATCGATCTCGACTTCCAGCGCATTGAGCTGGATCTCCCGGGCGATCACCTGGTCGGCGATCTCGGCGTCGAAGTCGGTCAGCGCGCGCATGGCCAGCTCGATCTGGGACTCCACCAGGCCGCCCATCTGCAGCAGCTTGGTGTTGATGGCGTTAAGGTCTGCGTCGAACTGGGTCGACAGGTGCTTGTCAGTCATGGGATTCTCCTGGCCGCTTATGGATATGCTAGTCCCTGCCCTGCCCGTCAGCCGAAGCGGCCGGTAATGTAGTCTTCCGTTTCCTTCCGGTGCGGCTTGATGAAGATCTTCTCGGTCTCGCCGAACTCGATCAGTTCGCCCAGGTACATGTAGGCGGTGTAGTCCGAGCAGCGCGCCGCCTGCTGCATGTTGTGCGTGACGATCACCACGGTGTACTCGTCCTTCAGCTCGGCGATCAGCTCTTCGATGCGGCCGGTGGAAATCGGGTCGAGCGCGGAGCACGGCTCGTCCAGCAGCAGCACTTCGGGACGGATGGCGATGCCGCGCGCGATGCACAGACGCTGCTGCTGGCCGCCGGACAGGCCGTAGCCCGACTGGTGCAGCTTGTCCTTGGCCTCGTTCCACAGCGCCGCCTTGGTCAGCGCCCATTCCACGCGGTCGTCCATCTCGGAGCGCGACAGCTTCTCGAACAGGCGCACGCCGAAGGCGATGTTGTCATAGATCGACATCGGGAACGGCGTCGGCTTCTGGAACACCATGCCGACCTTGGCGCGCAAGAGCGCGATGTCCTGCTTGGCGGTCAGCAGGTTGTCGCCGTCCATGTTGATCTCGCCCTCGGCGCGCTGCTCGGGATAGAGCGCGTACATCTTGTTGAAGGTGCGCAGCAGCGTCGACTTGCCGCAGCCCGAGGGGCCGATGAAGGCCGTGACCTTGCGGTCGGGGATCGACATGTTGATGTTCTTCAGGGCATGAAACTGGCCGTAGTAGAAGTTCAGGTTGCGCACGTCGATCTTGGCGCGAACCGAATCGGGAATGTCGATGACGGTGGAGGTCATTGCGTTTTCTCGCTTGCAGTCTTGGGGCGGTCCGCCTTACGGGCGCGCCGCTTATTTCTTGAACAGGATGCGCGCCAGGATATTCAGGGCCAGCACGCCGATCGTAATCAGGAACACACCCGCCCAGGCCAGTTGCTGCCACTCGGTGAACGGGCTCATGGCGAAGCGGAAGATCGTCACCGGCAGGTTGGCCATCGGCTTGTTCAGGTCGGTGGTCCAGAACTGGTTGGACAGCGCGGTGAACAGCAGCGGCGCGGTTTCGCCGGCGATACGGGCCACGGCCAGCAATACGCCCGTCACAATGCCGGCGTACGATGACTTCACCGTGATCGACAGCACCATCTTCCACTTGGGCGTGCCCAGCGCGAAGGCGGCCTCGCGCAGTGCGTTGGGCACCAGGTTCAGCATGTTTTCGGTGGTGCGCACGACGATCGGCACCTGCAGCAGCGCCAGCGCGCAAATGCCGGCCCAGCCCGAGAAGTGGCCCATGCGGGTCACCACCAGCGCGTAGACGAACAGGCCGATCACGATCGACGGCGCCGACAGCAGGATGTCGTTGATAAAGCGGATCAGGCTGGCCAGCGGCGAGCTCTTGCCGTACTCGGCCAGGTAGATGCCCGCCAGGATGCCCAGCGGCGTGCCGAACAGCGTGGCCATGCCGACCATCACGAAGCTGCCGAAGATGGCGTTGGCGAGGCCGCCGCCAGCGGTGTTGGGGGCCGGCGTCATCTGCGTGAACAGGTCCAGCGACAGCCCGCCCACGCCCAGCGTGACGGTGGTCCACAGGATCCACGCCAGCCAGAACAGGCCGAAGCCCATGGCGACCAGCGAGGCGGTCAGCGCGTACAGGTTGACGCGGCGGCGGCGGCCCTGCAGGCGCGCGCGCACGGCATCGGCATCGGGACGGACAGCGGGAATCGAGACGGAAGACATGGCCTGGCTCGCTTGGGTCATTTGGCTCACTTTGCGCCCTCATTCTTGGCCAGGCGCAGCAACAACAGCTTGGACAGCGCCAGTACCACGAAGGTGATGAAGAACAGGATCAGGCCCAGCTCCATCAGCGCGGCCGTATGCAGGCCGGCGCCGGCTTCGGCGAACTCGTTGGCGAGCGCCGAGGTGATGCTGTTGCCCGGCGAGAACAGCGAGGCGCTGTCCAGCAGGTTGGTGTTGCCGATCACGAAGGTGACGGCCATGGTCTCGCCCAGCGCGCGACCCAGGCCCAGCATCACGCCGCCGATCACGCCGGCGCGGGTATAGGGCAGTACCACGTTCCACATCACTTCCCAGGTGGTGCAACCCACGCCGTAGGCGGATTCCTTGAGCAGCACCGGGGTGACTTCGAACACATCGCGCATCACCGAGGCGATGTACGGAATGATCATGATCGCCAGGATCACGCCCGCGCACAGCAGGCCAATGCCCAGCGGCGCGCCCTGGAACAGCTTGCCGATCACCGGCAGCTGGCCGACCGTGGCGGCCAGGGGCTTCTGGAAATACTCGCCGAAGATCGGCGCGAACACGAGCAGGCCCCACATGCCGTAGACGATCGACGGCACCGCGGCGAGCAGCTCGATGGCGGTGCCGAGCGGTCGGCGCAGCCAGGCCGGCGACAGCTCGGTCAGGAACAGGGCGATGCCGAAGCTCACCGGCACCGCGATGATCAGCGCGATCAGCGAGGTCACGATGGTGCCGTAGATGGGCACCAGCGCGCCGTAGACATCGGCGGGAGGATCCCACTCCGCGGACCACAGGAAGCGCGCGCCGAAGGCCTCGATCGAGGGCCAGGCGCTGATCGCCAGCGAGACGATGATGCCGCCCAGCAGCAGCAGCGTCACGATGGCGGCGCCGCGCGTCAGGCCGCCGAACAGGATGTCGCCCATGCGGCTCGGGGGCTGGACGTTGCGGAACTCGGAGGGGGTAGTCGCCATGTCGGGAATTCAGGGTGGATCGCCGCTCGCGCCTGGGCAGGAGCGCGGTGGCCGGGCCGGTTTCGGGCTGCCCGGCCACCGCCGCCGCGCTCATGCGCGGCCGGCGATGCCGTCAGATCAGTACAGCGCCTTGCCCGAAGCGTCCTTGACGCTGGTCTTCCAGGTCGAACGGATCTGGTTGACCACGTTTTCCGGCAGCGGCACGTAGTCCAGATCTGCGGCCATGCTGGCGCCGCTCTTGTAGGCCCAGTCGAAGAACTTCAGCACTTCCGCGCCCTGCGCCGGCTTTTCCTGGTTCTTGTGGACCAGGATGAAGGTGGCGCCGGCGATCGGCCAGGCGTCCTTGCCCGGCTGGTTGGTCAGGATCTGGTAGTAGCTCTTGCTCCAGTCCGCGCCGGCGGCGGCGGCCTTGAAGGCGTCGTCACCCGGCTTGACCACCGCACCCGACGCGTTCTTCATGTTCACGTGGGTCATCTTGTTCTGCTTGGCGTAGGCATACTCGACATAGCCGATGGCGCCGTTCAGGCGCTGCACGAAGGCGGCCACGCCCTCGTTGCCCTTGCCGCCGGTGCCGCCGCCCGGCCAGTTGACCGTGGTGCCCTCGCCCACCGAGCTCTTCCAGTCCGGGCTGACCTTGGACAGGTAGTTGGTGAAGATGAACGTGGTGCCCGAACCGTCGGCGCGGCGCACCGGCAAGATGTCCTGGTTCGGCAGCTTGGCTTGCGGGTTCAGCGCCTTGATCGCGGGATCATCCCACTTCTTGATCTTGCCCAGGTAGATGTTGGCCAGCACTTCGCCGGTGATGGTCAGCTCGCCCGGCTTCACGCCCTGCAGGTTGATCACCGGCACCACGCCGCCGATCACCGTCGGGAACTGGACCAGGCCCTGCTTGTTCAGGTCCTCGTCCTTCAGCGGCGCGTCCGAGGCGCCGAAATCGACCGTCTTGGCGCCAATCTGCTTGATGCCGCCCGACGAGCCGATGGATTGATAGTTGACCTTGTTGCCCGTTGCCTTGTTATATGCGTCGGCCCACTTGGAATACACGGGCGCCGGGAAGGAAGCGCCTGCACCGGTAATTTCCGCCGCGAACGCAGTACCCGCTACCACCATCGAAACGATGCCTGCCACGGCAGTCTTGACCAGCTTCATATGTCCTCCAGAGAACATGGTTGGGAATGACAAATTTTTGACAAGACGAACTGTATGCTGCCTGTATGACAATTCCGTGACATCTTCAAATCTTCTTGAAACTGGCCTGCAGCAAGGTAATGACGGGATAGTCCCGCCCTGCGGTGTGGGAAATATGACGGCGGTTAATTGCGTTATGAGATAAAAAAACGCCGGGTGAACCCGGCGTTTTCTTTCTGGCATGAGCGCTATCACGCACCCAGCGCGTCCGCCAGCTTCCTGGCCGCGCGCTCTGCCATCTCGGCCTGCTCCGCCTCGACCATCACGCGCACCACGGGCTCGGTGCCGGAGGCACGGATCAGCACCCGACCGCGGCCTTCGAGTTCGGGTTCCACCGCCGCGCGTGCCGCCTGCAGGCCGGCATGGGTCTGCCAGTCGAAACCCTTCTGCACGCGCACATTGATCAGCGTCTGCGGGAACAGCTTCACGCCGTCGAGCAGCTGCGCCAGCGTCTTGCCACTGCGGCGCAGTGCGCCCAGCACCTGCAATGCGGAGACGATGCCGTCGCCGGTGCTGTGGCGATCCAGGCACAACAGATGGCCCGAGCCCTCGCCGCCCAGGGTCCATTTGCGCTTGTTCAGCTCCTCAAGCACATAGCGGTCGCCCACCTTGGCGCGCACGAAGTCGACGCCCTCGCGCTTGAGCGCCAGTTCCACCGCCATATTGGTCATCAGCGTGCCGACGGCACCGGGCACCGCCTGGCCTGCGGCCTGGCGGTCGCGCACGATCAGATACAGCAGTTCGTCGCCGTTGTAGAGGCGGCCATCCGCGTCCACCACCTGCAGCCGGTCCGCGTCGCCGTCGAAGGCCAGGCCCAGGTCCGCGCCGTTGGCCTTGACCGCCTCGATCAGCTTTTCCGGCGCGGTGGCGCCGTAGCCGGCGTTGATATTGCGGCCATTTGGCTGGTTGCCGATGGCGACCACGTCGGCGCCCAGTTCATGGAACACCGGCGGCGCAATGTGATAGGCCGCGCCATGGGCGCAGTCGACCACCAGCTTCAGGCCATGCAGGTCCTGCTCGTACGGGAAGGTGCTCTTGCAGAATTCGATATAGCGGCCGGCCGCATCGTCGATGCGGCGGGCGCGTCCCAGGTCGTCGGACGGGGCGCACACCATGGGCTCGTCGAGGGCCGCTTCGATCGCCGCCTCGACCGCATCCGGCAGCTTGTCGCCGCTGGCCGAGAAGAACTTGATGCCGTTGTCGTAGTACGGATTATGGCTGGCCGAAATCACCACGCCGGCCGACAGCCGCAACGCCCGCGTCAGGTAAGCGATGCCGGGGGTCGGCAGCGGGCCGGTCAGCAGCACGTGCACGCCAGCCGAGGTAAAACCGGCTTCCAGCGCGGCTTCCAGCATGTAGCCGGAAATGCGCGTGTCCTTGCCGATCAGCACGGTGGGCTTGCCCTGCCCGGTCCTGGCGCCATGCGCCAGCACCTTGCCCGCGGCATGGCCCAGCCGCATCACGAAGTCCGGCGTGATCGGCGCATCGCCGACCTTGCCCCGCACGCCATCTGTCCCGAAATACTTGCGTGTCATTCGCTGTTTCCCTTTCTCTTCTGTGTTCTGTCTTGGTGGCGCTGGCCGGCGCCAGCGCCCGGCTCAGCCGGCGCTAACGGATTCGTTGCGCACGGCCCACCAGGTCTTTACAGCGTCGACGGTCTGCTGCACATCATGCACGCGCACGATCAACGCACCGCGCTCCACCGCACATACGGCCGCGGCAATGCTGGCGGCAATGCGCTGCTGCGGTGGCCGGCCGCCCAGGATGGCGCCCAGCGTGGATTTGCGCGAGATGCCCGCCAGCACCGGCAGGCCGTCCAGCGCCAGCTTCGGCAATTGCCCGAGCAGGCGCAAATTATGATCCGGTGTCTTGCCGAAGCCAAATCCCGGATCGAGGCAGATCCGGGCCTCGTCGATCCCCGCCGCGCGCAGCACGGCGACGCGCTCGGCGAGAAACTGCGCCACTTCGGCCACCACATCGTCGTAGTGCGGGTCTTCCTGCATGGTCTGCGGATCGCGCTGCATGTGCATCACGCACAAGCCCGCCTGTCCGGCCGCCACCGCCTCGACCGCGCCTGGCATGCGCAGGCCCCAGATATCGTTGATGAGATCGGCTCCGGCCGCAAGCGCGGCGCGCATGACCTCGGGCTTGTAGGTGTCGATCGACAGCGGCTTGCCGCAGTCGCGCAGCGCTTCCACCACGGGAATCACGCGCGCCAGCTCATCCGCCAGCGGCAGCGCCGCCGAACCCGGCCGGCTCGATTCTCCGCCGATATCGATGATGTCGACGCCCTCGGCGATCATCTGCTCGGCATGGCGCAGCGCCGCGTCGCGGCTGGCGTGCTGGCCGCCGTCGGAAAAGGAGTCGGGCGTGACGTTGAGGATGCCCATCACCAGCGGACGCTGGTCCAGGGCAAAGCGGAAACGGCCGCACTGGAAGTGCCGGGTCTGAGTGGTCTGCTGCAAGGTAGGAAGGCTTTGGCGAGTCGCGCGGGTTCGCCGCGCAAAAAGGAAAAGCCGGTGCGCCAGGCACCGGCTTCAGGGAGCTACTACACAGCCATCGCTACAGCGTCGTCAGCGGGACGAGCGCCGGATCAGGCCGTGGCGGGCGCGTTGGTCGGCGCCACCGGCGAGCCGCCCGAGGGCGTGCTGCCGCCACCGTTCGGGCCCGACGCGCTGCGCGGCGGACGCGGCGGCTTGCCGGCCATGATGTCGTTGACCTGGTCGGCGTCGATGGTTTCCCATTCCATCAGCGCGTTGGTCATGGCCTCGACCTTGTCGCGGTTCTCTTCGAGCAGGCGCTTGGCCAGCGCGTATTGCTCGTCGATGATGCGGCGGATCTCGGCGTCGACCTTCTGCTGCGTGGCTTCCGACACGGTCTTCGACGACAGCTTGCCGAACATGCCGTCCTGCTCGGTATCGACGTAGACCATCGCACCCAGCGAATCGCTCATGCCGAAGCGGGTCACCATGTCGCGCGCGATCTTGGTGGCACGCTCGAAGTCGTTGGAAGCACCTGTGCTCATGGCGTTGAGGAAAACCTCTTCCGCCGCGCGGCCGCCGAAGAGGATGGCCACCTCTTCGAGCATGCTGTCCTTGTACTTCGAATACTTGTCATGCTCCGGCAGCTGCCAGGTCACGCCCAGCGCCCAGCCACGCGGCATGATGGTGACCTTGTGCACCGGGTCGGCCTTCGGCAGCAGCTTGGCCACCACCGCGTGGCCAGACTCGTGGTAAGCCGTGGCGCGGCGCTCTTCCTCGCGCATCACCGTCGACTTGCGCTCCGGACCCATGTAGATCTTGTCCTTCGCGTCCTCGAAGTCCTGCATGTCCACCACACGCTTGTTGCGGCGGGCGGCGAACAGCGCGGCCTCGTTGACCAGGTTGGCCAGGTCGGCGCCCGAGAAGCCCGGGGTGCCGCGCGCGATCACCGACGCGTCGACATCGTTGCCGATCGGCACCTTGCGCATATGGACCTTCAGGATCTGCTCGCGGCCGCGGATATCCGGCAGGCCCACGTAGACCTGGCGGTCGAAACGGCCCGGACGCAGCAGCGCCTTGTCCAGCACGTCGGCACGGTTGGTCGCGGCAATCACGATCACGCCGGAGTTGGCCTCGAAGCCGTCCATCTCGACCAGCATCTGGTTCAGGGTCTGCTCGCGCTCGTCGTTGCCGCCGCCCATGCCGGCGCCACGATGGCGGCCGACCGCGTCGATTTCATCGATGAACACGATGCAGGGCGCCTGCTTCTTGGCGTTCTCGAACATGTCGCGCACACGCGCCGCGCCCACGCCGACGAACATTTCAACGAAGTCCGAACCGGAGATGCTGAAGAACGGCACCTTGGCCTCGCCGGCGATGGCACGCGCCAGCAGCGTCTTGCCGGTACCCGGAGGGCCGACCAGCAGCACGCCGCGCGGAATGCGGCCGCCCAGCTTCTGGAATTTCTGCGGGTCCTTGAGGAAGTCGACCAGTTCGACCACTTCTTCCTTGGACTCGTCGCAACCGGCCACGTCCTGGAACGTGACGGCGTTCTGGTTTTCGTCGATCAGGCGCGCGCGTGACTTGCCGAATGAGAATGCGCCGCCTTTTCCGCCACCCTGCATCTGACGCATCATGTAGAACCAGAACACGATGATCAGCAGGGTCGGCCCGAGGTAATACAAGGCCTGGACCAGCACGTTGGGTTCGTCGTCCGCCTTGCCGGTGACCTGCACGCCGTACTTCATCAGGTCGCCGACCATCCAGATGTCGCCCGGCGAGATGATGGTGTACTTGGCCCCTTCCTTGGGCGAGACCACCAGGTTGCGGCCCTGCACGTCGACACGCGACACCTTGCCGTTCTTGGCGTCATCCATGAACTGCGAATAGGTGACGCTGTCCTGCGCACGGGGCTTGTCGAACTGCTTGAAGACGGTAAACAACACCAGCGCGATCACGAGCCAGATTGCCGCCTTTTGAAACAGGTTGTTATTCAAGGCCGAACTCCTTTGCAATTGCCTTGCCAACGGATAGCTGCATTGTAATGCAGCCCCCGCCCTCGAGGGGAAACAGAGAAACTATGATGCCGATAGCACCGGGTGAGGGTATTTCCCTCTACATTTCTTATTCCGCCCTGGCTCGTATCGAGATCGGTCAATCCACTGTCTTCAGGTAGCGCCCAAGGATAAAGGTTTCGGAAGACTTGTCGCGCGACGCCTTGGGCTTGCGCTTCGCGACCACTTTGAACTGCCGTTTGAACTTTTCCACGATCTGGCTGTAGCCGCTCCCGTGGAAACACTTTACCAGCAATGCTCCCTCCGGCTTCAGGTGGGCCTGCGCAAATTCAAGCGCCAGGTCGCACAGGTACTCGATCCGGGCGGCGTCGGCGGAGGCCACACCGGACAAATTGGGGGCCATGTCGGACAAAACAAGATCGATCTTGTTGCCGCCGGAGGCGTCGAGAACCACACTTTCAAGTTCACGGAAGACCGATTCCTCGCGGAAGTCGCCCTGGATAAACGTGACGTCCGCGACAGGTTCCATGGGCAGCAGGTCGATCGCCACGACCGCGCCGTCGATCCTCCCATCCCTGGCCCGCGGCGAGTCCGCCAGCTTGTTGCGCGCGTACTGGCTCCAGCTGCCGGGCGCCGCGCCCAGGTCGACAATGACCTGGCCCGGGCGGATCAGCTTGTCCTGCTCGTCGATCTCCTTGAGCTTGTATGCCGCGCGCGCGCGATAGCCCTCGCGCTGCGCCATTTTGACGTACGGATCGTTGATGTGGTCATGCAGCCACGAATGGTTGAACTTGTTCTTTGCCATACCAGATACCAGCCTGTTGCCTGCCCGCGCGCGCTGGTCGGGCCGGCGGCGAAGGTTTTCCTACTGTTTTGATGATTTTGCTGCCCGACAGTGCCGGATTGACGGATAATACGCGCCAATCCGCATCCCGGCTTGCCACCCCCGGTGGCCGTCGGCTGCCTGTATCCCCCGCCGTGTCACGACCGGCGGGACTGCAGCGCCCGATTACCAGCGCCAAGCGCGCTATCACTATTTCAAGCGCCTTATTCAGCGCCAACTTATGCCTGCTCTACAACTAGTCCCTGCCCAGCGCTCTGACCTGCGCTCCCGCGCCCATGCCCTGAACCCGGTCGTGATGGTCGGCGCCGAAGGCCTGACCCGCGCCGTGCTGGCCGAGATCGACCGCAGCCTGGCGGCCCACGACCTGATCAAGATCCGCGTGTTCGGCGACGACCGCGAAGCGCGCATCGCCATCTACGAAGAAATCTGCGACCAGCTCAGCGCCGCGCCGATCCAGCATATCGGCAAGCTGCTGGTGGTCTGGCGTCCGGGCGAAGCCCGCCTGAAAGAAAACCAGGCCGACGACCTCGGCCGGCACACGCCCGCCCGCCGCGGCGGCGCCGCCCCGCGCACGGTCACGGTGAAGAAGCCCAGCGCCGCGCCGAACCGCCGCCCCACCCGCAAGGAAGTTACGGTGCTCGGCAACGAGCGCGTCACTGCCGGCGGCAATGTGAAGCGCGCGCGCGCACGCCCGACCAGCCAGAAGAAGAAGTCCCTGGGCTAAGACCGCCCGGGCAGTACCCGAGGGGCACCGCCAGGTGCCCCGCTGCCGGTACGCCGCCTTCGCGGCCGGGCCGGCGGCCGGACTCTCACTCCCCGGCCGAGCGCGGCGCCGAAGCGCGCCACACCAGCACCAGCGCCAGCAGGCTTTGCAGCAGGTAGAAGGCGCTCGAGACGCCGTGCAGCATGCCGAACTGCGCCTTGTATGGCGATTCCGACACTCCCACGCCCAGCGCCAGCGCCTTTTCCTTCAGGCTGCCCATAAACGGCTGGATCCCGAAGTAGCCCACCAGCACGCAGCAGAGCATGCCCAGCACCAGCCAGCGCAGGCCGCGATAACGCTGGGCGCCGCGCCGGATCATCACGTTGCACAGCACCAGCTGCAGCACGCCGATGGTCACGCCGACGATGGCTTCGGTATGGAACAGGTGCCCGGCGATCATGCCCGCCATCTCGCGGCTGGGCAGCACCGAAAACAGCGTCGGCGCCACCATGTAGCCCACGGTCCACAGGCCGCCTGCCCACACCACCGTCAGCAGCAGGAAGAGGCGGTGCGGCAGCGGCGGCAGGTTGTTATAGGAACTGGAGAACACAAGCCGGCCTTTCCGGTGGCCGGCACAGGCGCAAGCGCCGCCGGCCGGGCCGGCATCAGATATAGCGAACCGTAATGACTTCGTACTCGCGCTCGCCGCCGGGGGCCAGCACGGTGGCGACGTCGCCTTCGAACTTGCCGATCAGCGCGCGCGCGATGGGCGAGCTCACCGAAATCTTGCCGGCCTCCAGATCGGCCTCGTCATCGCCGACGATCTGGTAGCTGACGGGACTGCCGGACTCCAGGTCTTCCAGGTCGACCGTCGCGCCGAAGACGATGCGGCCATCGGTATCGAGCTGGGTCGGGTCGATGATCTGCGCGGCCGACAGCTTGGCCTCCACTTCCAGGATGCGGCCCTCGATAAAGGCCTGCTTTTCCTTGGCGGCATCGTACTCGGCGTTTTCAGACAGGTCGCCCTGGGCGCGCGCTTCCGAGATGGCATTGATCACCGCCGGACGCTCGACAGCCTTCAGGCGCTGCAGCTCCTCCTTCAGGAGCTCTGCGCCACGCTTGGTAATCGGAATGGTGCTCATGTCTTCGTTCAACAAAAAAATGAGCCGCAGCGGAGCTGGAGCCATCCCTGGCAACCTCCGCCAGGGCACTTCCGCTCAACCGCGGCTTTCAGACAGGATCGAACGCGGGCAAGCCGGTTCGATCGACGAATTTGACGTAGTTTAGGCCAGGAAGCCCGCCGGCAGCAACTCCGGCGGGCTTCCTGGGCGGGCGGCCGCAACGCGGCCGGCCCTTTTGCAATGTGTTGCTGACTTACCTTGACGGCATCAGGCCAGCGAGGCATGCAGGCCCTGCAGGTCGTAGACCTCCAGGCTCTGCATATGCTTCAGGCCTTCCACCGCGGCGCGCGCGCCGGCGATGGTGGTGTAGTAAGGAATGCGGTGCGCCAGCGCCGAGATACGGATCGAGCGCGAATCGGCGATCGCGCCGCGGGTTTCGTCGACGGTGGTGAACACCAGCGCCAGTTCGCCGTTCTTGATCATGTCGACGATATGCGGGCGCCCGTCCTTGACCTTGTTTACCACCTTGACCGGGATGCCGGCGGCCTCGATCGCCGACGCGGTGCCGCGCGTGGCGACGATGGGGTAGCCCATGTCGTGCAGCATGCGGGCCACGGCCACCGCGCGCGGCTTGTCGCTGTCCTTCACGGTGATCAGCACGGCGCCCTTTTCCGGCAGGCGCGAGCCCGCGGCCAGCTGGCTCTTGAACAAGGCCTCGCCGAAGCTCTTGCCCACGCCCATCACTTCACCGGTGGAGCGCATTTCAGGTCCGAGGACCGGATCGACGCCCGGGAACTTGTTGAACGGGAACACCGCTTCCTTGACGCTGTAGTACGGCGGGATGACCTCGTCGGCAATGCCCTGCTCGTCCAGCGACTGGCCGGCCATGCAACGTGCGGCGATCTTGGCCAGCTGCATGCCGGTGGCCTTGGACACGTACGGCACGGTGCGCGAGGCGCGCGGGTTCACTTCCAGCACGTAGACGGTGTCGACACCGTTGTTCTGCTGGATCGCGAACTGCACGTTCATCAGGCCGACCACGTTCAGGGCCTTTGCCATGGCCGCGGTCTGGCGCTTCAGTTCGGCCACGGTCTCGGCCGACAGCGAGTACGGCGGCAGCGAGCAGGCGGAGTCGCCCGAGTGCACGCCGGCCTGCTCGATGTGCTCCATCACGCCGCCGATGAAGACGCGCTTGCCGTCGCACAGGGCGTCGACATCGCACTCGATGGCGTCGTTGAGGAAGCGGTCGAGCAGCACCGGGGAATCGTTGGAGACCTTGACCGCCTCGCGCATGTAGCGCTCGAGGTCGCGCGGCTCATGCACGATTTCCATGGCGCGGCCGCCGAGCACGTACGACGGGCGCACCACCAGCGGGTAGCCGATTTCCTCGGCCAGGCGCAGCGCTTCGTCCTCGGCACGCGCGGTGCGGTTGGGCGGCTGGCGCAGGCCCAGGTCCTGCAGCAGCTTCTGGAAGCGCTCGCGGTCTTCGGCCGCGTCGATCATGTCGGGGCTGGTGCCGATGATGGGCACGCCGTTGCGCTCCAGGTCCAGCGCCAGCTTCAGCGGGGTCTGGCCGCCGTACTGCACGATCACGCCGACCGGCTTTTCCTTGTCGACGATCTCGAGCACGTCTTCCAGCGTCAGCGGCTCGAAGTACAGGCGGTCCGAGGTGTCATAGTCGGTCGACACGGTTTCCGGGTTGCAGTTGACCATGATGGTCTCGTACCCGTCTTCGCGCAGCGCCAGCGCGGCGTGCACACAGCAGTAGTCGAACTCGATGCCCTGGCCGATCCGGTTCGGGCCGCCGCCCAGCACCATGATCTTCTTTTTGTCGGTCGGGTTGGCCTCGCACTCGCCATGCTCGGCCTCGTAGGTCGAGTACATGTAGGCGGTGTTGGTGGCGAACTCGGCCGCGCAGGTGTCGACGCGCTTGTAGACCGGGCGCACATTCTGGGCGATGCGCGCCGCGCGCACGGCCTTGGCGTCGGTCTTCAGCAGCCTGGCCAGGCGGCGGTCCGAGAAGCCCTTCTGCTTCAGGAAGCGCAGTTCGGCGGTCGACAGGCTGTCGAGCGTGCGCGACTTCACCAGACCTTCGGTCTTGACGATGTCTTCGATCTGGGCCAGGAACCACGGGTCGATGGCGGTCTCGTGATAGACCTCTTCCAGCGACATGCCCAGGCGGAACGCGTCGCCGACGTACCAGATGCGGTCCGGACCCGGCTCGCCGATCTCCTCGACGATCTCGTCGCGGTCGGTGGACTTCTCGTCCAGGCCGTCGACGCCGACTTCCAGGCCGCGCAGCGCCTTCTGGAACGATTCCTGGAAGGTACGGCCCATCGCCATCACTTCACCGACCGACTTCATCTGGGTGGTCAGGTGGCTGTCGGCCTGGGGGAATTTCTCGAAGGCAAAGCGCGGCACCTTGGTGACCACGTAGTCGATCGAGGGTTCGAACGAGGCCGGGGTGGCGCCGCCGGTGATCTCGTTCTTCAGCTCGTCCAGCGTGTAGCCGACCGCCAGCTTGGCCGCGACCTTGGCGATCGGGAAGCCGGTGGCCTTGGACGCCAGCGCCGACGAACGCGACACGCGCGGGTTCATCTCG
This sequence comes from Cupriavidus taiwanensis LMG 19424, assembly GCF_000069785.1. NCBI lineage: Bacteria > Pseudomonadati > Pseudomonadota > Betaproteobacteria > Burkholderiales > Burkholderiaceae > Cupriavidus > Cupriavidus taiwanensis. The sequence continues at coordinate 2,106,174 of NC_010528.1, forward strand.
ATGACGATCATGCGACCGTCCTTCGGGTTGATCGAGAACTGCACGTTGGAGCCGCCGGTATCGACGCCGATCTCGCGCAGCACGGCCAGCGAGGCGTTGCGCAGGATCTGGTATTCCTTGTCGGTCAGGGTCTGGGCCGGGGCCACGGTGATCGAGTCGCCGGTGTGGATGCCCATCGGGTCCAGGTTCTCGATCGAGCAGATGATGATGCAGTTGTCCTGCTTGTCGCGGACCACTTCCATCTCATACTCTTTCCAGCCCAGCAGCGATTCCTCGATCAGCAGCTCGCGCGTCGGCGACAGGTCCAGGCCGCGCTTGCAGATCTCTTCGAACTCTTCGCGGTTGTAGGCGATGCCGCCGCCGGTGCCGCCCAGCGTGAACGACGGGCGGATCACGATCGGGTAGCCGCTGGTGCCGGTGTCCTGGGCGATGCGGGCCTGCACGGCCACGGCCTCGTCCATCGAGTGGGCGATGCCGGACTTGGCCGAACCCAGGCCGATCTTGGTCATCGCGTCCTTGAACTTCTGGCGGTCCTCGGCCTTGTCGATGGCTTCCGGCGACGCGCCGATCAGTTCCACCTTGTACTTGTCCAGCACGCCATGGCGGTGCAGGTCCAGCGCGCAGTTCAGCGCGGTCTGGCCGCCCATGGTCGGCAGGATCGCATCCGGGCGCTCCTTCTCGATGATGCGCTCGACCACTTCCCAGGTGATCGGCTCGATGTAGGTCACATCGGCCGTGGCCGGATCGGTCATGATGGTCGCCGGGTTGGAGTTGACCAGGATGACCTTGAAGCCTTCCTCGCGCAGGGCCTTGCAGGCCTGGGCGCCGGAATAGTCGAACTCGCACGCCTGGCCGATGATGATGGGGCCCGCGCCGATGATCAGGATGCTCTTGATGTCTGTGCGTTTTGGCATTGCACGCTCTCTTTATGGGCCGGCCCGCCTTGCCTGCGGACCGCGCCGGTAATCAGGGAATCCGTCCGGATTCGAAAATGTGGTCTGGCTCAGTTCATCGTGGCGGTCGCCAGCTTGGCGCCGAAGCCGATGAACATCGCCCCTACCCCGCTGGCCATGCCGGCCGACAGCCGGCGGCGGCGCCGGAACGCCTCGGCCAGCTTCGCGCCCACGAAGATGATCGTGGTCAGGTAGGCAAAGCTGCAGATCTGGCACACCAGCCCCAGCACCCCGAACGACAGCACCGGGTAAGCAAAGGCCGGGTCGACGAACTGGATGAAGAACGAGATGAAGAACAGGATCGCCTTCGGGTTCAGCAGGCTGATCAGCAACGCCTTGCGGAACGGGTCGGACTGGTCCGTCGTGGCCGCCGGCACCGCCGCCGCGCCGGCGGCATCGCCGCGCGCGGCCCAGCTGCGCAGCGCGCCGCGCAGCATGTTGAAGCCGATCCACGCTAGGTAGGCCGCGCCGACGTACTTCACCACGTAGAACAGCGCCGGGCTGGCCTTGAGCAGCGAGGCCACGCCCGCCGCCGACAGCACCATCAGCACCGCGTCGCCCAGGAACACCCCGCACGCGCCCTTGTAGCCGGCGCGCACGCCGCGCTGCGCCGCCACCGACAGCACGTACATCGAGTTCGGCCCCGGCAGCAGCACGATAAAGATCGTGCCCAGCACATAGGTCCAGAAGTCGGTGATGCCGAAAGCGGTATGCATGAAGGCGTTCATGGGATGTCCCGGTGTCTCTCTTGCTGTGCCAGCGCGCCTATTCGCCCGCTTACTTGCGCGCGTCGGTCATCAGCTGGATGAAGCGGTCGAACAGGTAAGCCACGTCGTTCGGGCCGGGCGAGGCTTCCGGGTGGCCCTGGAAGCAGAACGCCGGCTTGTCGGTCAGTGCGAAACCCTGCAGCGAACCGTCGAACAGCGACTTGTGCGTGACGCGCACGTTGGACGGCAGCGTGTCGGCGTCCACTGCGAAACCGTGGTTCTGCGACGTGATCACCACGCGGCCGTCGTCCAGGTCCTTGACCGGATGGTTGGCGCCGTGGTGGCCGAACTTCATCTTCAGGGTCTTGGCACCGACTGCCAGGGCCATGATCTGGTGGCCCAGGCAGATGCCGAAGGTCGGGATGCCGCGCTCGATGAACTCGCGCGTGGCGGCGATGGCGTAGTCGCACGGCTCGGGATCGCCGGGGCCGTTGGACAGGAACACGCCGTCCGGATTCAGCGCCAGCGCGTCGGCGGCGCTGGCCTGGGCCGGCAGCACCGTGACCTTGCAGCCGCGCTCGGCCAGCATGCGCAGGATGTTGTACTTGACGCCGTAGTCATAGGCGACCACGTGGAACTGCGGCTGCTGCTGCTTGCCGTAGCCCTCGCCCAGCTTCCATTCGGACTGGGTCCATTGGTACGGTTCCTTGACCGACACCACCTTGGCCAGGTCCATGCCGGCCAGGCCGGGGAACGAGCGGGCCAGGTCGATGGCCTTCTGGACGTTGTCCTCGCCGGCCAGGATGCAGCCGTTCTGGGCGCCCTTTTCGCGCAGGATACGCGTCAGCTTGCGCGTATCGATGCCGGCGATGGCCACCACCTTCTCCTGCTTCAGGTAGTGGGCAAGGGTATGCTCCTTGCGGAAATTGGAGGCCAGGACCGGCAGATCCTTGATGATCAGGCCGGCGGCATGGACTTTCGTGGCTTCGACATCCTCAGGATTGACACCGTAGTTGCCGATATGCGGATACGTCAGCGTGACGATCTGCCGCGAATAGCTCGGGTCGGTGAGAATTTCCTGGTAACCGGTGATGGCGGTGTTGAACACCACTTCGCCGATGGTATGGCCGGAAGCGCCGATGGAATAGCCACGAAAGACCGTGCCGTCTGCTAGCGCGAGAATGGCGGACGGGAAAGACGGTAACACGGGTAGGCTCCTGCTGGACTCACCCCGTGACCGACCAATCGACGCCTCGTGCCTCCCAGGCTGGATCCGCGACGGCGGCAGCGGCATTGCGCCGATGCGGTCGGATCCGGTCGCAGCATGCTCATTGCGTCACATCTGATGCAGACGACAACGGCGGCGCGGATGGGGGCGGCGGAAGGTGGAAAGCGGTAGGCGCTAGGGTGAAGGGTTCTGAAAGCGAAACTTTCGAATTATATCCCGAGCTACCCAATTTCTCAAGTTTTCAAGGACTTGCGCGCGGCACGCGGCAATCCCGCCGCGCCGGAGGCCGCCCCGCTGCCCGCGCCCGCGGTCCGGGTTGCACCCCCGGACGCCGGATTACCGCGGCGGCGGCACCACCGCCGTGACCTCGATTTCCACCTTGGCGCGCGGCTCGACCAGGTCGGCGACCTCGACTGCCGTCATCGCCGGGAAGTGGCGGCCGATGATGGCCCGGTAATGTTCGCCGATCGCCCCATAGGCGCCGACATATTCGGCCTTGTCCTTCACATACCACGTCATGCGCGCGATATGTTCCGGCCGCGCTTCGCCGGCCGCCAGCACTGCGACGACGTTGCGCAGCGCCTGCGCCACTTGCAGGCCGAAATCGTCGGTCTCGAATTCACACTGGCTGTTCCAGCCGATCTGGCCGCTGACGAACAGCAGCCGGCTGCCGGCCTGCATCTCGGTCATCATGCCGTTGGCGTAGCCGCGCGGCGGCGCCCAGTCGGGCGGCTGCAGGATCTTCATGTCGTGTCCCTGTGGTTGCTTGGTATGGGTGGATGGAAATTCTGTTCAGGCCGCCGCGACCAGATAGCGCGCCATGGCCTCGCGCACGGATTCGGGCAGCGGCTGGGGCGCGATCGCGCCGGTATCGACGCAGACCAGCCGTTGCGTCACTTCCATGCGGGTATCGTCGTGCGGGCCGGCAAAGCGGATCGCCAGCGTGAAGCTGGACTGGCCCAGCTTCAGCACGCGCAATTCGCGCGTCAGCACCTCGCCCAGCCGGCTCGGCGCCAGGAAGCGGCACTCCAGCTCAGCCGTCGGCACGCCGGCGCGGCCCTCGCCATGCATGACATCGAACGGCCAGCCCAGCGCCTCGCCGAACCAGTCCTCGATCAGGTCGTTGAGCATCTCGAAGTAGCGCGGGTAGAACACGATGCCGGCGGCGTCGCAGTGCTTGAAGCGCACCAGCACGGTGTTGCGGAACACGTCGCTCATGGCTGCCCCTGCTGCGTCTTGCCGCCATTGCCTGCGCCCGGCCCCTGCTCCGCCATCTGGCGCAGCCGGAAGCGCTGCAGCTTGCCGGTCTCGGTGCGCGGCAGCGCCGGCACGAATTCGATGCGGCGCGGGTATTTGTACGGGGCGATCTGGCGCTTGACGTGGTCCTGCAGCGCGGTGCGGGTGGCGTCGTCGGCCGCAACGCCCTCGCGCAGCACCACGTAGGCCATCACTACCTGGCCGCGCCCGTCGTCCGGCGCGCCGACCACGCCGCATTCGGCCACCGCCTCGTGCTGCATCAGCGCGCTTTCCACCTCGGGCCCGGCGATGTTGTAGCCGGCCGAGATGATCATGTCGTCGGAGCGCGCCTGGTAGAAGTAATAGCCGTCGGCGTCGACCGTGAAGGTATCGCCCGGCAGGTTCCAGCCCGCCTTCACGTAATTGGCCTGGCGCGGATCGTCCAGGTAGCGGCAGCCGGTCGGGCCCTGCACCGCCAGCTTACCGACCTGGCCCGGCGGCAGCGGCCGCATCTCGTCGTCGACGATCTGCGCCACGTAGCCGGGCACCACCTTGCCGATCGCGCCCGGCCTGACCTCTGCGCCGGCGCTGGAGATAAAGATATGCATCATCTCGGTGCCGCCGATGCCATCGGTCATCTCGATGCCGGTGGCGGCCTTCCAGCTCTGCCGCGTCGCGTCCGGCAGCGCCTCGCCGGCGGACACGCTATGCCGCAGGCTGGAGATGTCGAAGCGCGGCGCCAGCGCCGCCATCTGCCGGTAGAACGTGGGCGCGGTGAAGACGATGGTGGCGCGGAAGTCGTGGATCAGTTCGAGCAGCGCCTCGGGCGTGAGCTTCTCCGCCAGCACCGTGCTCGCGCCGATGCGCAACGGGAAGCACAGCATGCCGCCCAGCCCGAAGGTGAAGGCGATCGGCGGCGTGCCGCAAAAGATATCGTCCGGCACGGAGCGCAGCACATGGCGCGGGAACAGGTCGCACATGGCCAGCACGTCGCGGTGGAAATGCATGGTGCCCTTGGGCTGGCCAGTGGTGCCGCTGGTGAAGGCGATCAGGCAGACATCGTCGCGAGCGGTGTCGCAGGCATCGAAGGTCTCCGGCTTGCCGGCCAGCGCCGCTTCCAGCGAGCCCTTGCCTTCGCCGTTGAAATACAGCGTTTGCGCCAGGCTCGGGCAATGGTATTCGCCACCGGCCTGCTGGTTGGCGTCGAGTTCCTCGCGCAGCCGCGCATCGCACAGCGCGGCGCTGACCTGCGCCTTGTCGATGATCTGCTTGAGCTCCCGCGCGCGCAGCAGCGGCATGGTCGGCACCGCCACCAGCCCTGCCTTCAGCGTGGCCAGCCAGCTGGCCGCCATCATCAGGTTGTTGGGACCGCGCAGCAGCACGCGGTTGCCGGGCACCAGCCGCATGTCCTCGACCAGCACATGGGCAATGCGGTTCACCAGCGCCGCGAGCTGTGCATAGGTGACTGTCTCGATGCGGCCGTCGCGGCGATGGCGGATGGCGATGCGCTCGCCGCGCCCTTCCCGCACGTGGCGGTCGACCAGCTCCGCCGCGGCATTGATCCGCTCGGGGTAGTCGGTGTCGGCATTGAAGCGGAACACCGGCCACTGGTCCTGCGGCGGCAGGCGGTCGCGCGCGAAGGTGTCGAGGTGGGCTGTGGTCGCCATGGCTTGTCTCCTGTCTGCTCTGTATCGGTACGGCAGTTCGTGGGGCGCAAGGTCCGATGTCAGGCCTGGTGGCCGGCCAGCGTCTCGCGCGCGATGATCAGCTTCTGCACTTCGGTGGCGCCTTCATAGATGCGCAGCGAGCGGATCTCGCGGTACAGGCTTTCCACGCGCGTGCCGACCCGGACGCCCAGGCCGCCGAACATCTGCACCGCGCGGTCGATCACCTGCTGCGCGTTTTCGGTGGCGACCATCTTGGCCATGGCCGCCTCGCGCGTGGTGCGCTGTCCCTTGACGTCGCGCAGCCAGGCGGCGCGGTAGGTCAGCAGCGCCGCGGCGTCGATGGCAGTGGCCATGTCGCCGATGGCGGCCTGGGTCAGCTGCAGGTCGGCCAGCACGCCGCCGAACATCGGCCGCGCGCGGGCGCGCGCCAGCGCATCGTCCAGCGCCGCGCGGCCGAAGCCCAGCGCCGCCGCGGCGACCGAAGCGCGGAAGATGTCGAGCGTCATCATCGCCACCTTGAAGCCCTGCCCCGCCTCGCCGAGCCGGTTGCCCACCGGCACGCGGCACTGGTCGAAGCGCAGCGTGGCCAGCGGATGCGGCGCCATCACGTCGATGCGCTCGGCGATGGTCAGGCCGGGCGTATCGGCGTCGACCACCAGCGCGGTGATGCCGCGCGCGCCCGGCGCCTCGCCTGTGCGCACGAACACGCAGTAGAAGTCAGCAATGCCGCCGTTGGAAATCCAGGTCTTGGCGCCATCGATCACATAGTGGCTGCCGTCTTCCGACAGCTTCGCGCTGCATTGCATCGCGGCGACATCCGAGCCGGCGTCGGGCTCCGACAGCGCGAACGCGGCGATCGCCTCGCCGCGGGCCACGCGCGGCAGGTAATGCGCGCGCAGCGCGTCGCTGCCCGCCAGCGTGATCGCGCCAGAACCCAGCCCCTGCATGGCAAAGGCAAAATCGGCCAGGCCGTCATGGCGCGCGAGCGTCTCGCGCAGCAGGCACAGCGAGCGCGAATCCAGCGCCCGCAGCGCACCGCCATGCGCGGCCGGCACGCAGTAGCGCAGCCAGCCCGCCTCGCCCAGCTGCCGCACCAGCGCGCGGCACGCGGCGTCCGTATCGCTGTGGTCTACGTGCAGGTGCTGCGCGCACCAGGCGTCGAGTTCGCGCTCCAGCGTGCGGTGGGTATCGTCGAACAGCGGCAGATCCAGGTAGGTCTTGTCGGACATGGCGGCTCAGTCCCCTTCGAAGACGGGCTTGGTCTTGGCGACGAAGGCCTCGTAGGCGCGGCGGAAATCGCGCGTCTGCATGCAGAGCGCCTGCGCCTCGGCCTCGGCCTCGATGGCCTCGTCCAGGCCCATGTTCCACTCCTGGTGCAACAGCTTCTTGGTCACGCCATGGGCAAACGTCGGGCCGGTGGCCAGTTGCGCGGCCAGCGCCTGCGCCTGTGCCAGCACCGCTTCGGACGGGTGCAGCGCGTTGAAGAAGCCCCACTGCAGCCCTTCCTCCGCGCTCATCGAGCGGCCGGTGTAGAGCAGCTCGCTGGCGCGCCCCTGCCCGATCACGCGCGGCAGCAGCGAGCACGCGCCCATGTCGGCGCCGGCCAGGCCCACGCGCACGAACAGGAAGGCGGTCTTCGCCTGTGCCGTGCCGAGGCGCATGTCGGAAGCCAGTGCCATCATCGCGCCCGCGCCGGCACAGATGCCGTCGACCGCGCTGATCACGGGCTGCGGGCACGCGCGCATCGCCTTGACCAGGTCGCCGGTCATGCGCGTGAAGTCGAGCAGCTCCGGCATCGACATGCGCGTCAGCGGGCCGATGATCTCGTGCACGTCGCCGCCCGAGCAGTAGTTGCCGCCGGCGCCGGTCACGACCACCGCCTTGATGTCGCTGGCGTAGCACAGGCCGCGGAACAGGTCGCGCAGCTCGGCATAGGAGTCGAAGGTCAGCGGGTTCTTGCGTTCCGGCCGGTTCAGCGTGATGGTGCCGACCTTGCCGTCGCCGGACACCGACCACAGGAAGTGCCGCGGTTCGTAGCCGGCGAAGCTGCGCTTGTGGTGGCGCATGTCGAGTGCGATGTCAGTCATGGTTCTCTCTCAGGTCTTTGTCTTGTCCTCAGCCCGCCATCACTTCGCCGCCGGCCACCGGAATTGCCTGTCCGGTGATCGCGCCGGCGGACGGCTGGCACAGCCACGCCACGGCGTCGGCCACTTCCTCGGGCTGCACCAGACGGCGCTGCGGATTGCGCGCGGCCAGTTCGGCGCGCGCCTGGTCCTCGCTGCGGCCGGTCTTGCCGACGATGTTGGCGACGGCGTCGCGCACGATATCGGTCTCGGTGTAGCCCGGGCAAACCGCGTTGACGGTCACGCCCCTGGCCGCGGTCTCCAGTGCCAGCGCGCGCGTCAGTCCGATCACGCCATGCTTGGCCGCGCAATAGGCGCTGACGTAGCCGTAGCCGATCAGCCCGGCGGTGCTGGCCACGTTGACGATGCGCCCCCAGCCGGCCTCGAGCATCGCCGGCAGTGCGGCCTGCGTGCACAGGAAGGTGCCGGTCAGGTTGACGTCGAGCATGCGCTGCCACAGCGCGGCATCGGTCTTCATGAAGGGGGCGCTGTGCGCCTGCCCGGCGTTGTTGACCAGCATCGATACCGGCCCCCCCTGCTCCGTTGCCTCGGCAAAGGCGCGCGCTACGCTGTCGGCATCGGCGATATCGGCCGTGACGAAAGAAACGATGGCACCTGCCGGTGCCTGCTCGCGCAGGACTTGCACCGTCGCTTGCAGCGTGCCGGCAGCGCGCCCCAGCAGCGTGACGCTGGCGCCATCGGCCAGCAGCCGCCGCGAGATTGCCGCGCCGATGCCGCGCCCGCCGCCCGTCACCAGCGCGTGCCGGCCGGCCAGTGTTGCCGTGCTGCGGGTCATGCCTGCTTCTCCTGCGCCGCGGCGCGTTCGAGATTGGTTTCCAGCTGCCGCTTGCCCGCCAGGTACTGTTTGGGCCAGGCGATGTCGCGATAGCCGATGCGCGCGGCTTCCTGCAGCGTCCACGCCGGGTTGGCCAGATGCGGCCGCGCGATCGCGCACAGGTCGGCGCGGCCGGCGGCGATGATCGAGTCGACGTGGTCCGCCTCGAAAATCGCACCCACCGCGATGGTGGCAATGCCGGCCTCGTTGCGGATGCGGTCCGCGAACGGCGTCTGGTACATGCGTCCGTAGACCGGTGCCTGGTCGGGGCTGACCTGGCCCGACGAGCAGTCGATCATGTCGGCGCCCGCGGCCTTGAACGCACGCGCGATCTCCACCGCGTCATCGGGCGTGATGCCGCCCTCGACCCAGTCATGCGCGGAAATGCGCACCGACATGGGCTTGTCCTGCGGCCACACCGCGCGCACCGCGGCAAACACTTCGAGCGGATAGCGCAGCCGCGCGGCGAGCGAACCGCCGTATTCGTCGTCGCGCGTATTGGTCAGCGGCGAGATAAAACTCGACAGCAGGTAGCCGTGCGCGCAGTGCAGCTCGAGCCAGTCGAAGCCGGCCTCGGCCGCGCGCCGCGCGCTGGCGACGAAGTCGTCGCGCACGCGGTCCATGTCGGCGCGCGTCATTTCGCGCGGGGTCTGCGATTCGCCGGGCAGGTACGGCAGCGGCGAGGCCGAGATCACCGGCCAGTTGCCCTGCGGCAGCGGATGGTCCATCGCTTCCCAGCCGAGCTGCGTCGAGCCCTTGCGGCCCGCGTGGCCAATCTGCATGGCAATGCGCGCATCGCTGTTGGCATGCACGAAATCGACGATGCGCCGCCAGGCGTCGCGCTGCGCATCGTTCCACAAGCCGGGGCAACCCGGCGTGATGCGGGCATCGGGCGAGACACAGGTCATTTCCGCGACCACCATGCCGGCGCCGCCGAGCGCACGCGAGCCCAGGTGGACCAGATGGAAGTCGCCCGGCACGCCGTCGGTGCAGGAATACATCGCCATCGGCGACACCACCACGCGGTTCTTCAGCGTGACGCCGCGCACGCGGAACGGCGTGAACATCGGCGGCAGCGGCTGGTGCGCCCGCAGCTTCAGGCTGTCGGCCGGCACCCCGGCCTGCTGCGCCAGCCAGTGCTCGAACTGCGCGACATAGCCGGCATCGCGCACGCGCAGGTTTTCATGCGAGATCCGTTGCGAGCGCGTCAGCAGCGAATAGGCGAACTGCTCCGGCGGCAGGCTGCCGGCATAGCGTTCGACGTTCTCGAACCATTCGGTCGAGTTGCGCGCCGCGTTCTGGATCTTCAGCACTTCGACGCCGCGCGTGGCTTCATAGCGCGCCAGCGCATCGGGCAGGCCGTCGTGGCCGCTGCCACGGATCTCTTCGGCCAGGTCGATGGCATCCTCGAGCGCCAGCTTGGTACCCGAGCCGATCGAGAAATGCGCCGTGTGCGCGGCGTCGCCCATCAGCACCACGGGCACGCGGCGGCCATCGGGCAAGGTGTTCCAGTGCACCCATTGCCGGCAGATCACGCGCGGGAAGCGGATCCAGATCGCCGAGCCGCGCAGGTGCGCCGCATTGCTGATCAGCTTGTTGCCGTCGAGGTAGCGCGCGAACAGCTTCTCGCAATACGCCACGCCCTCTTCCTGGCTCATCTGCTCGATGCCGGCCGCGCGCCAGACCGCTTCCGGCGTTTCGACGATAAAGGTCGAGGTGTTGTCGTCGAAGCGGTAGGCATGGGCCTGGAACCAGCCGTGCTCGGTCTTCTCAAAGGCAAAGGTGAAGGCGTCGAACAGCTTGTGCGTGCCCAGCCAGACAAAGCGGCACTGGCGCGTATCGATATCCGGCCGGAAGGTGTCGGCATAGCGCGTGCGGATGCGGCTGTTCAGGCCGTCGGAGGCGATCACCAGGTCGGCCTGGTATTGCATCGCCAGCGCCTGGTCGTCGGACACATCGGTCTCGAACACCAGCTTCACCCCGAGCGCCTCGCAGCGCGCCTGCAGGATGTTCAGCAGGCGCTTGCGGCCGATGCCGATAAAGCCATGCCCGCCCGAGCGGATGGTACGCCCGCCGATATGGATGTCGATGTCGTCCCAGTGATTGAACGCGGCGTTGATCTCGCTGGAGCTGGCCGGATCGGCTTGCTTCAGGTTGTCCATGGTGGCGTCGGAGAACACCACGCCCCAGCCGAAGGTGTCGTACGGCCGGTTGCGCTCTACCACGATGACCTCGTTGGCCGGATTCTGCAGTTTCATCAGCAGGCCGAAGTACAGGCCGGCGGGGCCTCCGCCAATACAAAGCACGCGCATCTGTTGCCTCCTGCCGGCTGTGCCGGGCGCGCCGCATATCGCACGCCGTTCCCGGACTACACCGCCATCTAGATCAAGATTAAATATTTTATGCTTCAAATATTAGACTGCATCACGACCGATGGCAAGGTGCCGATGCGGTGTGCCGTGCGCAACACCGCATCGCCCTGCTCCGCTAGCCCTTCAACGCGGCCTGCAGCTGCTCCAGTGCCCCCGGATCCTCGATGGTGGTCAGGTCGCCGGGGTCGCGGCCCTCTGCCACGGCCTGCATGGCGCGCCGCAGCAGTTTGCCGGAACGCGTCTTCGGCAGCGCATTGACGAACAGCACGCGCGCAGGCCGGGCCACCGCGCCCAGTTGCTGCTCGACCGTCTTCATCAACTCGCCCTCCAGCGCCAGCCGCGCCTCGGGCGTGGCCGTGCGCGCGGGATCGCGGGCGATGCAGAAGGCCATCGCCACCTGCCCCTTGAGCGCGTCCTGCACGCCAACCACGGCCACCTCGGCCACCGCGGCGCTCGACGACAGGCTTTCCTCGATCTCGCGCGTGCCCAGCCGGTGGCCCGCGACGTTGATCACATCGTCTGTGCGTCCCAGGATAAAGACATAGCCGTCGGCATCGCGCACACCCCAGTCAAAGGTGGAATAGCACAGGCGGTTCGGCACCGCCTGCCAGTAGGTGCGCACGAAGCGGTCGTCGTCGCCCCAGACCGTGCTCATGCACCCCGGCGGCAGCGGGCCGTCGATCGCGACCACGCCCTTCTGTCCGGGCGGGCATTCCTCGCCGGTAGTCTCGTCGACGATCTTCAGGTCATAGCCGTAGGCCGGCACGCCGGGCGAACCCAGCTTGGGCGGCAGCGCCTCGATGCCGCGCTGGATGGCGATGATGGGCCAGCCGGATTCGGTCTGCCAGTAGTTGTCGACCACGGGCTTGCCCAGGCCGTCCTGGATCCAGCGGGCGGTCGGTTCGTCCAGCGGCTCGCCGGCCAGGAACAGCAGGCGCAGGCTGGACAGGTCGTAACGTGTCAGCCATGCCGGATCCTGCTTCTTCAGCACGCGGATCGCGGTGGGGGCGCTGAACATCAGGTTGACCCGGTATTGCTCGACCAGGCGCCACAGGATGCCGCCATCGGGCCGGATCGGCGTACCTTCGTACATCAGCGTGGCCATGCCGGCCAGCAGCGGGCCATAGACGATATAGCTGTGCCCGACCACCCAGCCGATGTCCGACGCGGTGAACATGGTGTCGCCAGCCTTGCCGCAGAAGATGTACTCCATCGAGGTGGCCAGCGCCACGGCATAGCCGCCGGTATCGCGCTGCACGCCCTTGGGCTTGCCGGTGGTGCCCGAGGTATAGAGCACATAGGACGGCTCGCCCGACTCCAGCCACACGCATGGCACCTGCACGCCGCCGACGCGCTCCCGCCACGCGGCATAGTCTTCATCGCGGCCCTCGGTGCGCGGCATGTCCGCCAGTTGCCGGTCCACCAGCAGCACCTTCTCGGGCTGGTGCGAGGACAGCCGGATGGCTTCGTCGAGCAGCGGCTTGTACGGCACCACCTTGCCCGCGCGCGAACCGGCGTCGGCGCTGATCACCACGCGCGGCCGGGCATCCTCGATGCGAGCGGCCAGGCTGACCGAGGCAAAGCCGCCGAACACCACCGAATGGATGGCGCCGATGCGCGCGCACGCCAGCATCGCGAACGCGGCTTCCGGAATCATCGGCATATAGACCAGCACGCGGTCGCCCCGCTGCACGCCCAGTCGCTGCAGGATCGCGGCCATGCGGCTGACCTCATCGTGCAGCTCAGCGTAGGTAAAGCTGCGGGCCTGGTCGGTCTCGGTCGAGACCCAGTGCAGCGCCGGCTGGCCCGCGCGGGCCACCAGGTGGCGATCCACCGCGTTGTGGCACAGGTTGGTGCGCCCGCCCACGAACCAGCGCGTAAAGGGCGCGCGGCTGTTGTCGAGCACCTGGCTGAACGGGGTTTCCCAGTCGATGCGCGCAGCCTGTTCGGCCCAGAACCCCTCGGGATCGGCCAGCGAACGGGCATGCACGGCATGGCTTGCCGTCATGTCTGTCTCCTCCGCTTGTTGCGGTGGTTGTTGATATGCCCGTAGTTTGCCACCGGCCCGGGCACCCGTGGCCACGCTTTCAGCGCGCTGGCGCACGGGACGGCAGCGGCACATGAAAAAAGGGGCGTGCCGACGGCATCGCCCCTTTTGCTGTCCCGGCGTCGCGCCGGCGCGATCACGTCAGCGCGCCTTGACGCCTTTCCCGCTGGCCTTGGTGGTGGTCTTGGCCGACACCTTGGCGACGGCCGGCGCCTTGCCCCCGCGTCGCGGCGAGGCCTCGACCACCGCACGCTGGCGCGCCTCGCCCTTGGCGGAGACCCGGACCACCCTGGCGCCCTTGCCGCCCTTGCCGGTGGATTCCTTGCGGCTGGCCTGTTCGCTACGCTCGGACCGGTCCGCGCGTTCGGCCCGGTCGGCCCGGTCGGCGCGTTCGGCACGGGCCGCGCGCACGGCGCCGGCGCCGCGCACCGGCACCATCAGCACCAGGCTCTGCCCTGCCACCAGCTTGGTGCCCGAGAGCTTGTTCCAAGACTGCACCTGCCCCGCCGAGACGCCGTAGCGGCGCGCCACCGAGGCCACGGTATCGCGACGGCTGGCGCGCACCACCACGCGGCGGGCATCGGGCAGGTCGGGCTCCATCGCCAGCATGGCGCTGTCGGCAAGGGTGGCGCTGATGTCCTGGTCATGCCGGCCCGAGCGCGGGATCATCACGGTCGAGCCCGCCTTCAGGCGCATGCCCTTGGGGATGCTGTTGATCTCTCGCAGCGTGTCGGCATCGACATTCAGGCGCGCCGCGAGGGACTCGACGCGCTCGCGGCTGTCCACGGTCACCGCGGCCCAACTCGACAGCCCGCCGCGATAGGTGTTCAGGTTGTACTGGAAGCGCTCGGCGTTATCGAACGGCAGCAGGATCTGCGGGTTCGACGCGCCCAGGATCACCGGCCGGTTGAACGACGGGTTCAGTGCCTTGAACTCCTCCACCGACATGTCCGCCAGCTTGGCCGCAAGGTTCACGTCGATGTCGCGCGAGGTGGTCACCGTGACGAAGTACGGGTGGTCCGGGATCTCGGGCAGCTTGACGCCGTACGCAGCCGGGTTGGCGATGATGTTCTTGACCGCCTGCAGCTTCGGCACGTAATAGCGCGTCTCGTTGGGCATCGGCAGGCTGGCATAGTCGGTCGGCAGCCCGCGCGCCTGGTTGCGCGCGATCGCCCGCGACACGGCGCCCTCGCCCCAGTTGTACGCGGCCAGTGCCAGGTGCCAGTCGCCGAACATGTCGTAGAGCCGCGCCAGGTAGTCGAGCGCGGCGTCGGTCGAGGCCAGCACGTCGCGGCGCTCGTCGCGGAACATGTTCTGCTTCAGGTTGTAGGACTTGCCCGTGCTGGGGATGAACTGCCACATCCCGGCCGCCTTGGCGGTGGACTGCGCCTGCGGATTGAACGCGCTCTCGACAAAGGGCAGCAGCGCCAGCTCGGTCGGCATCTTGCGCTGTTCCAGCTCCTCGACGATGTGATAGAGGTAGCGGCTCGAGCGCCCGACCATCCGTTCCATGTACTCCGGCCGCTGCGCATACCACTGGGTGCGGTCGTCGACCAGCGTGCCCTCCAGGTCCGTCATGGCGAAGCCGCGACGGATGCGGTCCCAGATGTCGTTGGACGGGCCGCGCAGCCAGTCCAGGCCGCCCTGGTCGACATTGATGGTGGAAGTGGAAGAGAGCGCGGACTTGTCGCTGAGGGTGTTGAGCGGGTCCCGCTTGGCAGTCTGGGCGGTCGCGGCACCGTCGGCGCCTTCAGGCGGCGTGGGGGTGCTGGCGCACGCTGCAAGCAGCGCGGCGCACGCGACCACCGCCAGTAATCGACCAATTTTCATTAAGTTCTCAAATCGTGGCGCTAAAAGGTTGCGTGATGCTAAAAAAAACCGCGTATCGCGTCAATCAGATTTTCCATATAGCCGCTATCCGGCCGGCTGCCGCCAGGCCTTGCGGCGCAAGGCCGGCGGCCTGGCCGGGGGTCAGCGGAAATTGTCTTTCCAGCCGCGCAGCGCGCCGAAGTTCTGAGCATCGTCGGCGGCAGTCCCGCCGTGGGCCGACACCGCGGCACGCACCGCCGGCTCGCGCGAGCGCAGGAACGGGTTCACCTGGCGCTCGTGGGCGATGGTGGTCGGCAGCGTCGGCTGGTTCGTGGCGCGCAGTGCCTCGACCCGCGCCTCCCACGCCGCCAGTGCGGCATTGCCGGGCTCGACCGCGCGCGCGAAGCGAACATTGCTGCGGGTGTATTCGTGGGCGCAATAAACGCGGGTGTCGCCGGGCAGTGCCGCCAGCTTGTCCAGCGAGGCCAGCATCTGCGCCGGCGTGCCTTCGAACAGTCGCCCGCAGCCGCTGGCAAACAGGGTATCGCCGCAGAACAGCGCGGGCCCGGCTTCGCCCAGGTCCGCAACATAAGCGATGTGGCCGGCGGTGTGGCCGGGCACGTCCAGCACGCGCAGTGTCAGAGCCGGCGCCTCGAGCGTCGCCACGTCGCCCTCGCGCAGCGCCTGGGTACGTCCGCCGATACGCTCGCCCGCCGGCCCCAGCACCGGCAGCGGACCGCCCGAAGGTGCACGCGGATGCGCGGCCAGCAACCCGGCCACCCCGCCCTGGTGATCGCCGTGGTGATGGGTGATTACAATAGCGCCCAGAGCCAGACCGCTTTGCGCCAGGAAGCGCTCCACCGGCGCGGCCTCGCCAGGATCGACCACGGCGGCGCAGTGCCCGTCGTGGATGGCCCAGATATAGTTATCCTGGAACGCCGGGATCGGCTCAACCTTCAACATGCGCATGCTCCTATGTCCAATCGTCCCAATCACCCGATTGTAAGCTGGGAAGACTGGCTGGCCTCGCCGCCCGGCGAGTACATGCTGCGCTGGGAGGCGCAGCAGTACGACCGGACCGTGGCCGACATCTTCGGCTATCACGCGGTCCAGCTGGGACTGCCCTATATCGATACCCTGCGCGAGAACCGGATGCCGTTCTCGGCGCTGGCGCTGGACCCGTCCAGCGGCCCGCACGGGCCCCGTGCCGCACATCCGGATGCACGCCAGCTGCTGTGCCGTTTCGACGAACTGCCGTTCGACACCCAGAGCATCGACCTGGTCACCCTGCCCCACATCCTGGAGTTTGCCGAAGACCCGCATGAAGTGCTGCGCGAAGTCTCGCGGGTGCTGATGCCCGAGGGCCGCGTGGTGGTCACCTGCTTCAACCCGGTGAGCCTGTGGGGCGCGCGCCAGGGCATGAACCGGCTCGGCGCCACGCCGTTCCTGCCGACAGACGCGCAGCAGATCGGCTTCGTGCGCATCAAGGACTGGCTCAAGCTGCTTGGCTTCGATATCATCCGCGGCCGCTTCGGCTGCTATTGCCCGCCGTATCGCACCGACCGCTGGCTGCAGCGCACCGCCTTCATGGAGAAGGCCGGCGACCGCTGGTGGCCGATCTTCGGCGCGGTCTATATGATTTCGGCGATCAAGCGCGTGCGCAATATCCGCCTGGTCGGGCCGGCCTGGAAGAGCAAGCCGGCGCTGGCGCCGGTGTCCGCACCCGTGGCCACCCCCACCGGCACGCATGGCAAGACCCCAGGCAAGGAGCGCTGACGCGACCCGGCTTTGCGCGCCCGGCGCCTTATCCGCCTTATCCGCCCTACCCGCTCTCAATGCGCCATCCGATCCGCGGGTGGCCACCACGGAATCACATGCAAGAAGTCACGATCTACTCCGACGGCGCCTGCAAGGGCAATCCCGGCCGCGGCGGCTGGGGCGCGGTGCTCGTCGCCGGCACCAGCGAGAAAGAGCTGTTCGGCGGCGAACCGAACACCACCAACAACCGCATGGAAATGACCGCCGTGATCGAAGCGCTGCGCGCGCTCAAGCGGCCCTGCGTGGTGCGCGTCTATACCGACTCCCAGTACGTGCAAAAGGGCATCAGCGAATGGCTGCCCGGCTGGAAGGCGCGCGGCTGGAAGACCGCCGACAAGAAGCCAGTCAAGAATGCCGACCTGTGGCAGGCGCTGGACACCTTGGCGCAAGCGCACCAGATCTCCTGGCACTGGGTACGCGGCCACAACGGCCACCCCGGCAACGAGCGCGCCGACGCGCTGGCCAACCGCGGCGTCGAATCGATCGGCCGCTGACCGGGTTTCGCAACACCGCTGACAACAAGCGCGGAACGCCCGCCCCGCTCCGCTAGAATGCCCGCCATGCGACAAATCGTTCTCGATACCGAAACCACCGGCCTGAATGCCGCCACCGGCGACCGCCTGATCGAAATCGGCTGCGTCGAGCTGATGAACCGCCGGCTGACGGGGCGCCACCTGCACTTCTACGTCAACCCGGAGCGCGATATCGATGAGGGCGCGATCGCCGTTCACGGCATCACCGTCGAGTTCCTGGCCGACAAGCCCCGCTTCGCCGAGGTCGTCCACGACATCCGCGAGTTCGTCCAGGACGCCGAGCTGATCATCCACAACGCGCAGTTCGACCTGGGCTTCCTCGACATGGAATTCCAGCTGCTGGGCCTGCCGCCGTTTCGCCAGCATGTCGGCAACGTGATCGATACCCTGCGCGAAGCCCGCCAGATGTTCCCGGGCAAGCGCAATTCGCTGGATGCCCTGTGCGAACGCCTTGGCATCAGCAACGCCCACCGCAAGCTGCACGGCGCGCTGCTGGACGCCGAATTGCTGGCCGAGGTCTACCTGGCCATGACGCGCGGCCAGGATTCGCTGGTGATTGACACGCTCGACGGCGGCAGCGGCCAGGACGGCGTGGTCACCACCGCCGACCTTTCGAGGCTGACCTTGCCCGTACTGCGCGCCACGGACGAGGAACAGCAGGCCCACCTTGCCCTGCTGAAGGGTCTCGACAAGGCCAGCGGCGGCAAGACGGTATGGCAGGAAGAGCCGGCGGAAGGCCCGGGAACGCTGGCCGCGTAACAAAAATTCAAAAAAGGGCTTTACAAGATACAAGAACCTCTGCATAATCTCACTTCTCTGCTGCACGACGGCAACGACGACGCAGACAGGGGTGGTTAGCTCAGCGGTAGAGCACTGCCTTCACACGGCAGGGGTCACAGGTTCAATCCCTGTACCACCCACCAGATTCAGGAAAGCCAGCCTCGCGCTGGCTTTTTTCATTTCGGCACGCCCTCTCCCGGCACTCGCGAAACTACTCCGCTCCCGGGGCAAGATTCGCCTTATTTCTGGACCTGCGTGCGACCGGCACCGCAAGGCCCCGGCCACCGCCGGGGGTTACCTTGCCAGCGACCAGCCGCACGCCAGCCGATACGGATGCCCTGGCGGTCAGGACCGCCAGGCACCTGCGTCGGCAACAACCGTGGCAAACCGGTCGTTCAGCGCGGCGAGCGTGCTGCGATGCAGATCAGCCGCTGGCACTGCCGGCCCGCCCAGCGGATCCGGCAGGTCGCGCGTGGCGCAGGCCGCGGCCACGACGGTGCTGCGAAAGCCGTGGTCGAGCGCCGCCCGGACCGTGGCGCTGACGCACATATGAGTCTGAAAGCCGGCGACGATCAACTCCTTGCGGCCAAGCCGCGACAGCTCATCGGCCAGCGTGGTGCCGGCGAAGCTGTTGGGCAAACCTTTGGTGACCGTGATTTCGCCACCGTCCGGCCCCACCCCTTCGATAAAGGCCGCATACGGGCCGGTCGGATCGAAGGCCAGACTGCCCGGCCGGCCATGGTGCGCCACATGGATCACGGGCGTGCCGTGCGCGCGCGCCAGCGCCAGCAAGTCCGCGCAGGCAGCCACGGCGGCCGGCATGCCGGCCAGAGGCAGGCGACCATCGACGTACTCGCGCTGATGGTCGATCAGGATCAGGACAGAGGCATCCCAGGCCGAAGGAATGCGGCTGGCTCCGGCGAGGTCGAGCAGTGTAGTGGGCGTGATCATGGGTGTCGTCATGGGCGATGGACCTGGTTGTCTGCGGGGATCGGCCCGCGTGGAAGTGCGGGCAGCCAGCATCCTAACGGGTGACGGCAACGTTTGCCTGCGCAGCTCCGGCCGAGTGAAGGCCCCCGCAAGCGCCAGCGCGGACTTTGTTGCAAACAGTTTCTAAATCCCCCTTGACTTCTGCTAACCTTCTCAACACACCATCGCCAGCCCTGGGCGGCCAGCGCGAACGGGAAACGGGTCAGTGCGCACAAGAAAGAAGTTAATCATGCAGCACTCTTTGAAGTATCGGATGGCGCTAGCCACGGCGGGGGTGGTGACGCTGATCATCGTGCTGCGCGCGCTCTACGCCCAGTATTACGCCTATGACAGCCTGAAGAACCTGCTGCAGTCCCAGCAGGACACGCTGGTCGAGATGGTCGGCGAGCAGCTCGATGAAAAGCTGCAGGGCCGCGCCGCCGTGCTGCATCGGATGGCGCGCCAGTTTTCCGCCATGCATGCCGCCAGGCCGGCCGACTTGCGCCGTGCGGCCGAGGCCCTGGTGGATATCCCGGACACTTTCAATGCCGTCTTCCTCGCCTCGCCCGACGGCGAACTGACCTTCAGCACCGCCGTGCCGGATGGGGTGCACCTGCGCGTGAACGACCGCGACTATTTCCGCGACGTCCTGCACGGCCAGTCATTCGCGGTGTCGGACCTGATCCAGGGCAAGCAGACCAACGCGCCGGGCGTGGTGCTGGCGGTACCCATGCGGGGGCCCGCCGGCGAATTGCGCGGCGTGGTCGGCGGCGTGCTCAACCTGGCGGACAGCAACTTCCTGCGCGAGCTGGCGCATAGCCGGGTGGGCACCACCGGCAGCTTTTGCCTGGTGTCCGCCGGCACCCAGCCCCGCTATGCGATGCATGCGGACCTGTCGCGCGTGCTGACGCCGGCGCGTGCTATCGGCGAGGCCTGCGGCGCCGAGCAGGCGCCCAGCCTGCTGGAAGTCCTGACGCCGACCCAGCCGATCGTTGCACGCTACCTGCTGGCATCCAACGGCTGGGAAGTGGTTGCGGTCCTGCCGGCGGCCGAAGCCTATGCGCCGCTGATCACCGTACGCCAGCGGACGCTCGTGATGGGGGCGATCACCATGGTGATCGCGGGCGGGCTGATGTGGCTGGTGATGTGGCGGCTGCTGGCGCCGCTGCAGCGGCTGCATCGCGCGGTGCGCCAGCTCGGCAGCAACCCCGGAGCGTTGGCGGAATTGCCGGTCGGGCACGCGGACGAGATCGGCGAGCTGGCGGCAACCTTCGCCGGCGTCGTAGCCCAGCTGTCGGAGCGCGAGGCTGCGCTGCAGGCCGCCAAGGACCGTGCCGCCGCCAGCGAAAAGCGCATCGAAGCAATTGCCAACCATGTGCCGGACTTTATTTCGTTCATCGACACGCAGCAGCGCTACGTCTTCGTCAACGAGGCTTATGCACGGCGGTACGGCTTGCCGGCGCAGCAGATCGTGGGCCTGTCGCTGCGCGAGCTGTGGGGCACGCAGGAATACCTGGCCTGCCAGCCCTATCTGCAGCAAGCCGGCACCGGCCAGGCCGTGACCTTTACCCGCGAAAGCGCCGACGGCACCGAGTGCATCGAAATCACCTGTCAGCCGGCGTGGAACGATGCCCAGGACACCGTGGTGGGCCTGCACATGTTCGGTCGCAATGTCACGCACGAGCGCGAAAAGCTGCGCAGCCTGGAAGCCCAGACTGTCTCGGACTACCTGACCGGCCTGCTCAACCGCAAGGGCTTCGACCGGCGCCTGGCCGAAGCCATGGCACGCGCCGGCGCCAGCGCCTGCCCGCTGGCGCTGCTGCTGGTGGACCTGGACGACTTCAAGGCGGTCAACGACACTTATGGCCACCCCATCGGCGACCAGCTGCTGGTGACATTCGCGCAGCGCCTGCGTGCCTGCGTGCGCAAGGGCGATGCCGTCGCGCGCATCGGCGGCGACGAATTCGCGGTGATCCTGGAAGGTATCGCGGACCGCCACGCGATGGCATCGGTGGCCGACACCATCGTGCAGGCCGCGCGCATACCTTTCGTGATCGACGGCCATACGCTGGCGGCATCGGCCAGCGTCGGCTCGGCGCTCCACGAGGCGCGACACGCCATGACCGTGAGCGAGCTGTTCCTGCACGCCGACATGGCGCTCTATCAGGCCAAGCGGCATGGCAAGGCGCGCCACGCCGCGCAGGCGGCGCACGCGGCAGAGCCGTCCAACGTGGTCTCGCCAGCGGGCTAGCGCCGACGTCGGGCCCCCAATGGCCCGTTGCGAACTCTCCTCTCCCGCGAGCGGGAGAGAAGAGCGAAACCGCGGCTTTCATTCATTGCCGCGGTCTCGAAGACCTCAGCGCACCTTGCCTTCCTTCCACGCCTGCAGCAGCTTGTCGTACGGAATGGTCTCGCCCGTGGGTTTCTCGTTGGCGAGCTTCTTCCACGGCGCATGGTCGTTCGACAGCCACTTGGCCGGATCGCCCTTCGCGTTCAGCTTGGGCGCACAGTTGCTCATGCCGGCGCGCTGCAGGCGCGCCATGACCTGGTCCATCTCTTCGGCCAGCGTGTCCATCGCGGCTTGCGGCGTCTTCTCGCCGGTTACCGCGGTGGCCACGTTTTTCCACCACAGCTGCGCCAGCTTCGGATAATCCGGCACGTTGGTGCCGGTCGGGGTCCACGCCACACGCGCGGGGCTGCGATAGAACTCGACCAGGCCGCCATACTTGGCCGCGTTCTTGGTCAGGTAGTCGTGATGGATGTCGCTGTCGCGGATAAAGGTCAGCCCGGTCAGCGACTTCTTCAGCGAGACCGTCTTCGAGGTCACGAACTGCGCGTACAGCCACGCGCCGGCCAGCTTGTTGGGATCGGTGTTCTTGAAGAAGGTCCACGAGCCCACATCCTGGTAGCCGTTCTGCATGCCCTGTTTCCAGTAGGGGCCATACGGCGACGGCGCCATGCGCCACTTGGGCGAGCCGTCGGCGTTGACGACCGGCAGGCCCTTCTTGGTCATGTCGGCGGTAAAGGCCGTGTACCAGAAGATCTGCTGCGCCACCTGCCCCTGCGCGGGCACCGGGCCAGCCTCGGAGAAGGTCATGCCCATCGCTTGCGGCGGGGCGTACTTCTTCATCCAGTCGATGTACTTGGTCAGCGCATAGACCGCGGCCGGGCTGTTGGTGGCGCCGCCGCGCGCCACCGAGGCGCCGACCGGCGTGCACTTGTCCTCGGCCACGCGGATGCCCCACTCGTCCACCGGCATGCCGTTGGGCAGGCCCTTGTCGGCGGTGCCGGCCATCGACAGCCAGGCGTCGGTGAAGCGCCATCCCAGCGACGGGTCTTTCTTGCCATAATCCATGTGGCCGTAGACCTTCTTGCCGTCGATTTCCTTCACATCGTTGGTGAAGAAGTTGGCGATGTCCTCATAGGCGGACCAGTTGGTCGGCACCCCCAGGTCATAGCCGTACTTGGCCCTGAACTTGTCCTGCAGGTCCTTGCGCGCGA
Source organism: Cupriavidus taiwanensis LMG 19424 (assembly GCF_000069785.1). Taxonomy (NCBI): domain Bacteria; kingdom Pseudomonadati; phylum Pseudomonadota; class Betaproteobacteria; order Burkholderiales; family Burkholderiaceae; genus Cupriavidus; species Cupriavidus taiwanensis. The sequence goes on from NC_010528.1 coordinate 2,128,752, forward strand.
ACCAGTCGGCGCGGAACCAGTACAGGTTGGCGAACTGCTGGTCGGGCAGCTGGTACAGCTTGCCATCGGGCGCGGTGGTGAACTTGGTGCCGATGAAGTCCTTCACATCGAGCCCGGGGTTGGTCCACTCCTTGCCGGCGCCGTTCATGTAGTCGGTCAGCGGCAGGATCGAGCCATAGCGGTAGTGCGTGCCGATCAGGTCGGAGTCGGAGATCCAGCCATCGTAGATCGACTTGCCGGACTGCATCGACGTCTGCAGCTTCTCCACCACGTCGCCTTCCTGGATCAGGTCATGGTTGACCTTGATGCCGGTGATTTCCTCGAACGCCTTGGCCAGGGTCTTGGATTCGTACTCGTGCGTGGTGATGGTCTCCGACACCACATTGATCTGCGTGACGCCCTTGGCCTTGAGCCGGGCGGCGGCATCGATAAACCACTTCATCTCCGCAGCCTGCTTGTCCTTGGACAGCGACGAGGGCTGGAATTCGTTGTCGATCCACTTCTTCGCTTCCGCTTCACCCGCCCAGGCGGTGCCGCAAGCGAGCGCGGCCGCGCAGGCAAGGGCTGACATCCCCAACGTCACTTGCACTTTCATCGGTGTCTCCTCAAGAATCCCCTGCCCCGGTTATGGTCTGGGTGGCGGCCCCGGGGTGGGGACAAGCCGCGTTTCCCGTTCATGCGTGGATCCCGGCCGGCGCGGCGCTAGCCCTTGCGCAGGATCAGCGCCAGCACCAGCATCGATGCCGCGAAGCTGATCCACACCGACGGCTCTTCCGGCAGCGCCAGCCATGCGGCAACCTTCTCGCCAAGCCCGACCCATGCCAGGTTGATCCACGCCGCGCACATCAGGCCGATGAAGAGCCGGTCGCCGCGGGTGGTGGCGACCGGCAGGAAGCCCTTGCGCAGCACCGACGGCGAGCGGATTTCCAGGATCGTCATGCCGATCAGCATCACCACGATGCAGCCAAAGAACACCGCCACCGGTGTGGTCCATACCATCCAGCTCAGCATTGGCGCCGTCTCCTTGCGAAGGCCTGCGTTAAACCCGGCCCATCGCGAAGCCCTTCGCGATGTAGTGCCGCACGAACCAGATCACGATGCCGCCGGGCACGATGGTCAGCACGCCGGCCGCGGCCAGCACGCCCCAGTCCATGCCCGATGCCGACACCGTGCGCGTCATGGTGGCGACGATGGGCTTGGCGTTGACCGAGGTCAGCGTGCGCGCCAGCAGCAGTTCGACCCAGCTGAACATGAAGCAGAAGAACGCGGCCACGCCAACGCCGGCCTTGATCAGCGGCAGGAAGATGGTCAGGAAGAAGCGCGGGAACGAGTAGCCGTCGACATAGGCAGTCTCGTCGATCTCGCGCGGCACGCCCGACATGAAGCCCTCCAGGATCCACACCGCCAGCGGCACGTTGAAGACCAGGTGCGCCAGCGCCACGCCCAGGTGCGTATCCATCAGCCCGATGGTGCTGTAGAGCTGGAAGAACGGCAGCAGGAACACCGCCGGCGGTGTCATGCGGTTGGTCAGCAGCCAGAAGAACACGTGCTTGTCGCCGATGAACTGGTAGCGCGAGAAGGCGTAGGCGGCCGGCAGCGCCACGCCGATCGAGATCACCGTGTTCAGCGCCACGTAGATCATCGAGTTGACGTAGCCCGAATACCAGGACGGATCGGTGAAGATGGTCTTGTAGTGCTCCAGCGTGAACTGGCCCGGCCACAGCGACAGCGTGGAGACGATCTCCTCGTTGGTCTTGAACGACATGTTGACCATCCAGTAGATCGGCACGATCGCGAACACCAGGTAGGCCAGCAGGAAGCCGGCGCGCCACCAGGCGGCGCGGTTGGCCTTTGCCGGGATCGCGGTGGGAATCACGGCGGGGACTGCCGAAGAGATCTCAGCCATGGGGCATGTCCTCGCTGCCGGCGGTGCCCGCGCGCTGCATCCAGTTGTAGAGGATGAAACACATGAGCAGGATGATCAGGAAATAGACGATGGAAAACGCCGCCGCCGGACCCAGGTCGAACTGGCCGACGGCCTTCTGGGTCAGGTATTGCGACAGGAACGTGGTGGCGTTGCCGGGTCCGCCGCCGGTCAGCACGAACGGCTCGGTGTAGATCATGAAGCTGTCCATGAAGCGCAGCAGCACCGCGATCATCAGCACGCCGCGCAGCTTGGGCAGCTGGATATAGCGGAACACCGCCAGGCGCGAGGCGCCGTCGATCTGCGCGGCCTGGTAGTAGGCGTCGGGGATGGCGCGCAGGCCGGCATAGCACAGCAGCGCCACCAGCGGCGTCCAGTGCCAGACGTCCATCACCAGCACGGTGATCCAGGCATCGAAGGCGCTGCCGGTGTAGTTGTAGTCGAAGCCCAGCCCTTCGAGCGCGGCGCCCAGCAGGCCGATGTCGGTGCGGCCGAAGATCTGCCAGATGGTGCCGACCACATTCCATGGAATCAGCAGCGACAGCGCGATGATCACCAGCACCGCCGACGCCTTCCAGCCCCGGGCCGGCATCGACAACGCCAGCAGGATGCCCAGCGGGATCTCCACCAGCAGCACCGCCAGCGAGAAGCCCAGCTGGCGCAGCAGCGCGTCGTGCAGCTCGCCGTCGCGCAGCACCGTGCGGAACCATTCGGTACCGACGAACACGCGCCGTTCGGGCGAAATGATGTCCTGCACCGAGTAGTTGACGATGGTCATCAGCGGCAGGATGGCGGAGAACGCCACGCACACCACCACCGGCAGCACCAGCAGCCAGGCCTTCTGGTTGACGGGCTTCATGACACCAGCTCCTCGTTGACGTAGTAGCAGGTATGCCGGTTGAACACCGACAGCCATGCCGTGTCGCCCGCCCGCAGGCCGGCCGCCTCGGCACCCAGCCGCGCGCGCAGCGTGCCGGCCTGCGCGCCCGCCTCCTGCACCGTGCCGGTCAGCATCCAGTAGGTGCCGATGTCCTGCGCGCGCTGTACCTGCACCGGCACCGCCTGCGCGTCGCGCTCCGGCGCCAGTTGCAGGTATTCCGGGCGCACCCCGATGCGGAAGCTGCCGGCCGCGCGCAGCGCCGCTTCCACCGGCGGCGCCAGCGGCGGCATATAGCGACGCCCGGCCACGTCGATGGCGCCGTCGCGCCATTGCCCGGACAGGAAGTTCATGCCCGGCGAGCCGATAAAGTGCCCGACGAAGGTATGCGCGGGCCGCTCGAACAGGGCATCGGCCGGCCCCACCTGCACCGCCTTGCCGCGCGACATCACCACCACCTGGTCGGCAAAGGTCAGCGCCTCGGTCTGGTCGTGGGTCACGTAGATCAGCGTCAGGCGAAACTCGTGGTGGATCTCCTTCAGCTTGCGCCGCAGCTGCCATTTGAGCTGCGGGTCGATCACCGTCAGCGGCTCGTCGAAGAGGATCGCCGACACGTCCTGGCGCACCAGCCCGCGCCCGAGCGAGATCTTCTGCTTGGCATCGGCGGCCAGGCCGCTGGCGCGGCGCCCGAGCGTCGACGACAGGTCCAGCATCTCGGCAACCCGCCCGACCCGCTCGCGCACCTGCGCTTCCGGCACGCCGCGGTTGCGCAGCGGAAAGGCCAGGTTTTCACCGACGGTCATGGTGTCGTAAATCACGGGGAACTGGAACACCTGGGCGATATTGCGGGCCTGCGGCGTGGCGCCGGTGACGTCGCGGCCATCGAAGGCGATGGTGCCGTGCGAAGGACGCAGCAGCCCCGAAATGCAGTTCAGCAGCGTGGTCTTGCCGCAGCCGGACGGGCCCAGCAGCGCGTAGGCGCCGCCGTCTTCAAAGGTGAAGCGCAGCGGCAGCAGCGCGTAGTCTTCGTCGGTGCGCGGATGGGGCACATACGAGTGCGCCAGGTCCAGGTCGATGCGCGCCATCTGTCAGCCTCCTGCCGCCGCGGTGCCGCCGGGCACCTCGGCCGCGAGCCCGCCGGGACGGCGCGGCGCATGGATGCGGCGCCCGTCCGCATCGAACAGGTAGAGCTGGTCGGGCAGCAGGTGCAGCGTCACCGGCTCGCCCAGCTGCAGGTCGAGCACGCCGGCGAATTGCGCCACCAGGTTGCCGACCGCGGTATCGGCATGGACAAAGGTGTCCGAACCGGACAGCTCGGCCAGCGCCACGCGCCCCGGCACCGCGACCGCGCCGGGTTCGCCTGCCAGGCGCAAGGCCGAGGCGCGCACGCCCAGCGTCACCGGGCCGTCGGGCGCCGCCACGCCTTGCACGGGCACCGCGATGCCGCCGGGCAGCGCGACCCGACCGCCCTCCAGCCGGCCCTCGACCAGGTTCATCGGCGGATCGTTGAAGGCGCGCGCCACGCGCAGCGAATCGGGATAGTGAAAGACCTGCGGCGTGGGGCCGTACTGCAGCAGCTCGCCCGCGTCCAGCACCGCCGTGTAGCCACCGAGCAGCAGGGCCTCGCCGGGCTCGGTGGTGGCGTAGATCACGGTGGCATCGCCGTGCGCGAACAGCTGGGTCAGCTCTTCGCGCAGCTCTTCGCGCAGCTTGTAGTCCAGGTTGACCAGCGGCTCGTCCAGCAGCATCAGCGGCGCTTCCTTGGCCAGCGCCCGGGCCAGCGCCACGCGCTGTTGCTGGCCGCCGGAGAGCTCGGCCGGATAGCGGTCCAGCAGGTGGTCGATATGCAGCCGCGCCGCCAGCTCGCGCACACGGGCGCCGATCTCGCCGGCCGCCGCCTTGCGCCGCAGTCGCAGCGGGGAAGCGATGTTGTCGAAGACCCGCAGCGACGGGTAGTTGATGAACTGCTGGTAGACCATCGACACATTGCGCTCGCGCACCGGCATGCCGGTGACGTCGTCGCCGTCGACGAGCACGCGCCCGGCGCTGGGCCGGTCCAGCCCCGCCATGACCCGCATCAGCGAAGTCTTGCCCGCCTGCGTCGCGCCCAGCAGGATGGTGACCGCACCGGAAACCGGGGCCAGCGTCATCGGATAGAGATACGCCTGCGAACCTGCCTGCTGTGCGACGCCTTCCAAACGTAGCTGCATCCGGTCTCCATGTTCGATATGCTGCCGGCATCACGACTCGGGCTCGATGCAGGCGCACCAATCTTGGCTTCACGCTCGTTTTAGCAACAAAACGAACAGAAAACAATAGTGCACCGCATCATTTGTTTTCGTTTGTGTTTGAACTAGAATCCCCGCATGACCCTCAATCCCCGCCAGACGGCCCTGCTCGAAGAAGTCCGCACCCAGGGCTTTGCCTCCATCGACGAACTCGCGCGCAAGTTCGGCGTCACGCTCCAGACGGTTCGCCGCGATGTCAACATGCTGGCCGAGAATGGCATGCTGGCGCGCTTCCATGGCGGGGTGCGGGTGGAAGACTCCACCACCGAGAACATCGCCTACCGGCAGCGGCAGGTGCTCAACGCCGAAGGCAAGGCCCGCATCGCGCGCGCGGTGGCGTCGGCCGTGCCCGAAGGCTGTTCGCTGATCCTGAACATCGGCACCACGGTGGAGGAGATTGCGCGCGGGCTGGTGCACCATCGCGGCCTGCGCGTGATCACCAACAACCTGAACGTGGCCAACATCCTGGCCGACAACCCCGATTGCGAAGTCATCGTCGCCGGCGGCGTGCTGCGCTCGCGCGACCGCGGCATCGTCGGCGAGGCCACGGTGGAATTCATCCGGCAGTTCAAGGTCGATATCGGCCTGATCGGCATCTCTGGCATCGAGGCCGACGGCACGCTGCGCGACTATGACTTCCGCGAGGTCAAGGTGGCGCGGACCATCATCGAGCATTCACGCGAGGTCTGGCTGGCGGCGGATGCCAGCAAGTTCAACCGCCAGGCCATGGTGGAGCTGGCGCATGTGTCGCAGGTGGACCGGCTGTTTACCGACGCGCCGCTGGCGGCGCCGTTCGACCAGATCCTGGCCGACAGTGGGGTGAAGTGTGTGGTGGCGGAGCGGGAGTGAGCGCGGAGTTGGCCGGCCCGCTCCTGCCGCTTGGGCGGTGGGGCTGGTGGTAATGCCGGGTGTGCGGGCGGCGCGTGGCGCGTTGGTCATGGCACACGCCTGCCCTCACACCCTGCCCCTCTCCCGCGCGCGGGAGAGGGAAGCAAGCCGGCAGCGGAAGAAAGGCTTGCCTTTACTTGAACACCACGGTCTTGTGGCCGTTCAGCAGGATGCGGTGTTCGGCATGCCACTTGACCGCGCGCGCCAGCGCCACGCATTCCACGTCGCGGCCGACGGCGGTGAGCTGGTCGGGGTCCATGCTGTGGTCAACGCGTTCGATCTCCTGCTCGATGATCGGGCCTTCGTCCAGGTCGGCGGTCACGTAGTGCGCGGTGGCGCCGATCAGCTTCACGCCGCGGTCGTGCGCCTGGTAGTACGGCTTGGCGCCCTTGAAGCTGGGCAGGAACGAATGATGGATATTGATGGCGCGGCCGGCCAGCTTGCGGCACAGGTCGTCGGACAGCACCTGCATGTAGCGCGCCAGCACCACCAGGTCGATCTTCTGCTCCTGCACCACGTCGAACACGCGCGCTTCCTGCGCGGCCTTCTGCTCCGCCGAAGCGTTCATCAGGGGCAGATGGAAGAACGGCACGTCGTACGACGCCGCCAGCTGGTAGAAGTCGCGGTGGTTCGAGACGATGGCCGCGATCTCCACCGGCAGCCCGCCCGCCTTGGCGCGGAACAGCAGGTCGTTCAGGCAGTGGCCGATCTTCGACACCATGATCATCACGCGCGGCTTCACCGTGGCATCGTTCAGCTCCCACTGCATGCCGAACTGGTCGCCCACCGGCGCGAACGCGGCCTTCAGCGTGCCAAGGTCAGGACCACCGGCGGCCGGGGTGAAATGCACGCGCATGAAGAAGCGGCCGGCGAACTCGTCGCCGTACTGGTCGGAATCGACGATATTGCAGCCGTGCTGGAACAGCAGGCCCGAGACAGCGTGGACGATGCCCGGCTGGTCCGGGCACGAGAGGGTCAGGATGAATCCGGTGGTGCTCATGGTGTGTGGTTGTGTCGGGGTGGCGCGGCGCAGGGCCGGGGAAGCCAGGGGGGCTCGGTCAGTCATGCAGGCAATGGGGCGGACACTACTGCTACCGCGGCAAGCCGCGATGGACGCCGCGACAGCTCATTCGTGGCGGCCGGCGCGGAACCAGCCCCGCCGCCCAAGGGCATCCAGCGTCACCAGTGTCGCATCGACCGTCATGGCGCCGGCCGACATGATAGCAAGCAATGGTGCCACCTCGACGCGCCGGTGCTCGCTGACCTCGCCGTCCTGGTTGTGCGGGATGAAGCCCGGCGGCAGCAGCAGGTCGTAGACGTAGACCTGCTCCCACTGCACGCCTTCGGGCAGGTCGCGCAGCACCTCGATCATGCCGTGCGCCTGCACGCCCCGCGCCAGCGCGGGCGGGATGCCGGACTCCTCCTCGCACTCGCGCACCAGCGTTGCCAGAGGATCGCTGCCGTGCGGCATGCCGCCGGCGACCAGGTTGTCCCACATGCCGGGATCGATGGCTTTTGCCGGGCTGCGGCGCGAGATCCACAGGGCCGGCTGGCCGCCCGCAGCGCCATCGACGATGCCGTTCATGTGCGAGGCAAAGGTCAGCAGCCCGAGGAAGCGCGCCGCGGCGCGCTCCACCACCGCGACCGCGGGCGCGTTCAGCGCGGCGGTGACCGCGAACAGTTCGTCGCGCCAGCCGCGCACATGGCCGGCATCGGCGAGCTGGCGCGACAGCGTTTGCAGCGCGGCACTGCGCGCGTCGAAATCGTCGCGGCCGGGCAGCAAGACCACCGCCACGGAGCCGTCGGCGAGCGGCCGCTCCGGCCCGAGCACGGCGCCGAAGCCGCGCAGGATTGCAGCATGCGCGCGCGGCAGCCAGCCGACCTGCCGGCCGTCCGCCATCAGGCGCAGCTTGGCGGCGGCATCGAAGCCGCTGCGCGCCGCCAGCGAGGCGGCGATCCGTGCCGCGGCATCGGCGGCGGAGTTGCCGCCGGCATCGGCGGCCGGCAAAGAGAACATTGCAGCCATCAGGATTCCATGCACCGGCCGCGCCGGCGCGCCTTGTCATTGTCAGGATCGATCGCATGAACCAGCCAGCCGCGCAGGACCAGCGCCCTGCCCCGTCCCAGCTTCCCGCCAAGCCCCAATACGTGCTGGCGCTCGACCAGGGCACCAGCAGCTCGCGGGCCATCCTGTTCGACCATGCCGGCAACGTGGTGCGCCTGGCGCAGCGCGAGTTCCGCCAATATTACCCACATCCCGGCCACGTCGAGCACGATCCCTACGAGATCTGGCAGTCGCAGCTGGCGGTGGCGCACACGGTGCTGGCCGAAGCCGGCATCAGCGCGTCGCAGGTGCGCGCCATCGGCATCACCAACCAGCGCGAGACCACCGTGCTGTGGGACCGCAAGACCGGCGAGCCGGTCGGCCGCGCGCTGGTCTGGCAGGACCGCCGCACCGCGCCGATGTGCGAGGCGCTGCAGGCCGCCGGCCACGGCGAGCTGTTCCGCGAGAAGACCGGCCTGGTCATCGACGCCTATTTTTCCGGCACCAAGCTGCGCTGGATGCTGGACAACATCGAAGGCGCGCGGGAGCGCGCGCAGCGCGGCGAACTGGCCTTCGGCACCGTCGACAGCTGGCTGATCTGGCAACTGACCGACGGCGCGCGCCATGTCACCGATGTCTCCAATGCCTCGCGCACGATGCTGTTCAACATCCACAGCTTCGAATGGGACGACGCGCTGCTGGCGCTGCTCGACATCCCGCACGCGCTGCTGCCCGAAGTGGTCGCCTCCAGCGGCGAGGTCGCGCGGACCTCGGCGCGGCTGTTCGGCATGCCGATCCCGATCGCCGGCATCGCCGGCGACCAGCAGGCCGCCACCTTCGGCCAGGCCTGCCTGGTGCCGGGCATGGCCAAGAACACCTACGGCACCGGCTGCTTCCTGCTGATGAATACCGGCGCGCAGCCGGTCACGTCGCGCAACCGGCTGCTGACCACCATCGGCTGGCAGTACCGCGGCCAGACCCAGTATTGCCTGGAGGGCGGCGTGTTCATGGGCGGCGCCACCATCCAGTGGCTGCGCGACGGCCTGAAGATCATCCAGAGCGCGCCCGAGGCCGAGGCGCTGGCGCGCCAGTGCGACGACAGCGGCGGCGTGGTGCTGGTGCCGGCCTTTGCCGGGCTGGGCGCGCCGCACTGGGACGCCTTTGCGCGCGGCACGCTGGTCGGCATGACGCGCGGCACCGGCCGGCCGCAGATCGCGCGGGCGGCGCTGGAATCGATCGCGCTGCAAAGCGTGGACGTGCTCGAGGCCATGCAGAAGGACGCGGGCATCGCGCTGGCCGAGCTGCGCGTGGACGGCGGCGCGTCGCGCAGCGACCTGCTGATGCAGATGCAGGCCGACCTGCTCGGCACCCCGGTGGTACGGCCGCGCGTGACCGAGACCACGGCGCTGGGCGCCGCTTACCTGGCCGGCCTGGCCACCGGCTACTGGAGCGATCCGGTGCAGATCGCGCAGCAATGGCAGGTGGAGCGGCGCTTCGAGCCCAACCTGTCGGCCGACGAGCGCGGCCACCGGCTCGCGCGCTGGCACCGGGCCGTCGCGCGCGCGCGCGACTGGGCCCGCGAGGACGATGCCGGCGCCGGCCCCGGCTGACCGCGGCCCGTCAAACCCGCCCCGTGCACCGCGCGGGCCACCTCGACACCTTAGCCAGCACACACCAGAAACCAGCGTCATGCACAGCCTTCCCACCCCGATCCAGCCGCCCAGCCGCGCCGCCCTGCTCGCCACCCTTGAGCGCGAGCCGCGCTGGGACGTGATCGTCATCGGCGGCGGCGCCACCGGCCTGGGCACGGCGGTCGATGCCGCCTCGCGCGGGTACCGCACGCTGCTGGTCGAAGCCGCGGACTTTGCCAAGGGCACCTCGAGCAAGGCGACCAAGCTGGTGCACGGCGGCGTGCGCTACCTGGCCCAGGGCAATATCAGCCTGGTGCGCGAGGCGCTGCACGAGCGCGGCCTGCTGGCCCGCAACGCGCCGCACCTGGTGTGGCCGCTGGGCTTCGTGGTGCCGGCCTACCAGATGTTCGACCAGCCCTTCTACGGCATCGGCCTCAAGCTCTACGACATGCTGGCCGGCAGCCTCAACCTGTCCGGCAGCCGCTGGCTGAACCACCGCGAGGTGCTGGCCGCCGCGCCCAACCTGGCCGAACATGTCGGCGGGCGCCCGCTGCGCGGCGGCAACCTTTACTTCGACGGCCAGTTCGACGATGCGCGGCTGGCGGTGGCACTGATGCGGACGCTGTTCGACGTCGGCGGCACCGCGCTCAACTACCTGCGCGCGACCGGGCTGAGCCAGCAAGGCGGCGTGATCAGCGGCGTGACGGTGCAGGACGTGCTCGGCGGCGGCACCTACCGGCTGCGCGCCGACTGCGTGATCAACGCCACCGGCGTGTGGGTCGATGCCATCCGCCAGATGGAAGACGGGCATGCGCGCACCATGGTCGCGCCCAGCCAGGGCGTGCACCTGACGCTGCCGCGCAGTTTCCTGCCGGGCGAGCGTGCCATCCTGATCCCCAAGACCGACGACGGGCGCGTGCTCTTCGTGGTGCCGTGGAACGGGCACACCATCGTCGGCACCACCGACACGCCGCGCCGCGACCTGCCGCTGGAGCCCGATGCCGGCGCCGACGATGTCGATTTCATCCTCGAAACGGCGTCGCGCTACCTGGCCAGGGACCCCACCCGCGCCGACGTCACCAGCGTCTGGGCCGGCCTGCGGCCGCTGGTGCGGGCGACTGGCGAGGCCTCGACCGCTTCGCTGTCGCGCGAGCATACGATCCTGGTGTCCAGGGCCGGGCTGATCACCGTCACCGGCGGCAAATGGACCACCTACCGCAAGATGGCCGAAGACGTGATCGAGACCGCGATCCAGCGCCAGATGGTGCGCGCGGCGCCGTGCATGACGGCGGAGCTGCCGCTGCACGGCGCCGCCGGATTGCCCACCGACCTGCCGCCGCCGGATTCCGGTTCGCCGGACCGCTACTACGGCAACGAGCTCGGGCTGCTGCGCGCGCTGCCGGGGCACGACCGGATGCTCGCGGGCGCATCGGGGCTGACCGAGGCCCATGTACGCTTTGCCGCCCGGCATGAACTGGCGCGCCGGGTCGAGGACGTGCTGGCACGGCGCAACCGCGCGCTGTTCCTGGACGCCCGCGCGGCGGTCGAGGCGGCACCGGCGGTGGCGGCGGTCCTGGCCGAAGAACTCGGCGAAGATGACGCCTGGCAGGCACGCGAGGTGGAGAGCTTCCGCGCGCTCGCCGCCGGCTACATGCTGGGCTGAACGCTTGCCGGGCCGGTGCCGCCGGGATCCTGCGCCATCCACCCGAACACCAACCTTCGACCAGACCACGCCATGCCCGATCGACCGATGCTGTCCCGCCTGCCCATCGTTGCCCTGCTGGCCGCCCTGGCCGCCCTGTGCGCCAGCGCCCCGGCCCAGGCCGCCCGCGCGCCCGGCATCGACGGCGTACGCTTTCCCGAAGTGCGCACCGTGCGCTACCAGTGCGATGGCGGCAAGGCGCTGACGGTGCGCTATTTCAACAGCCCGGACAACCAGGCCGCGGTGTTCCGCATCGAAGGCAAGCCGGTGCTGGCGGTCAGCACGGTGTCGGCGTCCGGCGCGCGCTATGTCGGCGGCCGCTACGAATGGTGGACCAAGGGCGAGTCAGGCACGCTGCGCGACCTGATGCAGGCGGAGAACGCCCCGCCGGCGCTGGCAAACTGCCACGCCGCGCCATGACTGGCACGGTAGCGGCACGGTCGCACCGCGCCACCTTTGGAAGCCGCGGCGTTCCGGGCGATAATGCGGGGATTGAATCAGGGAGAACACCATGGACGAGATTGAAGATCTGTCCGATCTGCCGATGCCCCGCTTTATCTGGGGCTTCGCCGTGATCGCGGGCAAGGGCGGCGAGGTCATGCACGATGAATTCGAGTACCTGACCCACACCCGCAGCCCGCGCTTCACCTGCCGCGTGGTCGAGCTGGAGGACATGCCGGCCGAAAGCGAAGAAGACGCCATCGACGGCCGCATCGTCCACGACGACGACCCGAGCCGCATGTTCTACATCACCGATGCCGGCATGGCGCTGGTCAATTTCCAGCTGTTCGACAAGATGCCGGACAAGCAGAAATTCAAACGCATCTGCGACGAAGCCATCGCCAACTGGATGCTGCGCCGCGAGTTCCTCGACGACGAGGAAGAGGACTGAGGCAGGTCACCGGGGCGACGCCCGCGCCGGCCTCGGCGCGGCGACGCACGATGTTCAGGCCTGGCCCGGTTCCGGCGGCAGCGCGCCGGCCAGCACTTCATTGAGCAACCCGGTCATGCCGCCCGGGTGATCGGCGGCAAGCGCCTGCAGGCGCTTCACCAGCGTGCCGTCGAGCTTGCACGCGAACGGCACCAGACCCTGCTCCTGGTCCAGCCGGCGCTGCTCGCGCCGGTCCAGTCGCGGCGCGGCAGCGGGAATGCCGCCCCGCGCTGCCGCCGCCTGCTTCAGGCTGTTGGCGATCTTCAGGCCCTTGTTTTTTTCCAGGTCCGTTTTCTTCACGGCAATTTCCGAAAGTCTGTAGAGGGCGGTATTGTACGCAGTCCTCGGCACCCGCCTGTCGGGGCTGCGGTGGCGTTGCGGGGTGCTGGATGGTTAGTGAGCGCCTATTCGTCGCTGACTTCGATCAGCTCGGCCGCCACCCGCTGGATTTCGGCATAGACCGGTATGGCGTCCATCGGGCCGGTGCAGCCCACCGCCGTGGCCTGGCTGGCATCGGCGCCGGGCGGCAGGAACACAAAGGCCATGCCCGGCTGCCAGCCGGGATGCTTGCGCAGGCTGTCGTTGAGGATGTCGAGATACTGCGCGCGCGTGAAGACGTGCCTTGCCATCGCTACCTCCGGAATCCGCTGCCAATGCGCCGCGCGGGCGCGGGTGTCATGGCGGGGATCGTAGCATGGCAAGGCCGCCCGGCGTCACCGTGCGGCGCCGGGTGGCGGGCGCGTCAGCACTCGCCCTTCTTGGCATGGCCGGGCGGGCAATGGTAGCCCTTGTCGTTGCCCTTGCCCTTGCCCTTGTACCCGCCCGGGTCCCAGCGTCCCGGCACCAGCACCCAGCCGTCGCGCGCCTGGATCCAGCGCGGCGACTCATAGACATAGCCGGGCCGCTCGCGCTCCCAGCGGCCCTTCTTCCAGTCATGCTTGCGGTGGTGATCGTCCCAGTCCCAGTAGCCAGGCACCCAGACATAGCCACTGCGCGGTGCGGGCACGGCCTCGTAGATCGGCGCCGGCGGCGGGACACCAATGGCAATGTTGACCGAGACCTGGGCCATCGACGCCGCGCTGAGCGTCAGGCCCGAACCAAGCAACGCGGCCAGCAGCAGGGCCCTGGCCGGGCGAAGCACGCAATCCGTCATGGGAGTCCTTTCTTGTGGAGGAACATGCCCATAGTCTAGTGCTCCGCGAGCCTCAGGCAAGGCAAGAATCGCTATCGGCCGGCCACGGATGCCGGCGCGCAACACTGTCGCGCAAGCCGGCTTGCGCGCAGGCGGCCCTAGTGATCCTCGGCCATCGCCTTGAGCTGCGCCTCGCCGGCAACGCGCGCGGCATCCGAGGTGGTAAAGGTATCGTCCGACACGATGGCGCGCCTGACCTGTTGCGCGCCGAAATCCACCAGCGCGATGACCCACACGTAGCGCCCCGCCTGGGGGGCGGTCTGCACGAAAGCCTTCAGGTTGTGGCGCGATTCATTGGCCATGATCCATCTCCGGTTCGGACGTGCCGCAGCACAGGGGGTCAGGCAACTCTAGCACAAGGCCCGCGGGCTCACCGGCCGCCGGCCTCGGTGGTGAAGCCACGCAATTCGCGCACCCGCGCGGCCGTCATCTCGAGCATGCAGCTCGCGCCGGCCAGGCGCGCGGCGCTGCCGCCGCCCGGATTGGATACAAAAGCGCAATTTGCCTGACGGTATTCCAGCCACACCCGCTGCGCCACCCGCAACTGCCCCGTGCGCGGCGCTTCCAGCCGCCGCAGCAGCGACTGGTAGGCGCCGTTCAGCGCCGCGTCCTGGACGCGCATCTCCTGGGCGGCGCAGCCGAGCATGTCCGCGGTCGACACGGCCTTGCCGGTGCAGCGCTCATAGTCGGCGCTCAGGCCGCCGTTCTGCGCGGCGGCAAGCGGGATGGCCGTCACGGCCAGTCCGGCGACGGCAACACAGGCAAGGACACGCATAGCAGCTCTCCGTTTGCGTGATCGTGACAAGATGAGCCCGCCCCCCGGGCCTTGCGCCGGGCCGCTCAGGCGAGCCAGCGGCCCAGCGTCGCCACCACGATATTGACCAGCCCCAGCACCAGGTTCGTTCCTACCGCCTGCCGGATGCGGTTCAGCGCGGCACCGGCGGCTGGCCAGTCCTGCGCCTCCACGGCGCGGCCCAGCACACGGTAGGGGCCGAACCACACGTAGCAAAAAATGCCCGCCATGACCACGCCGATGCCCAGCATCATGTGCCAGTTGCGCGGCGCCCCCGCCATGCCCACGGCCGTCATCATCGCGCCGCCGCTCAGCAGGATCGCCGCCACCGACGCCCACACCCATGGAAAGAAGCGGCCAAACACGCCGCGCCACAGGCGCAGCCGCGGCGGCGGCTCCAGCAGGCTGCCGGCCACCGGCCGCAGGCACAGGTAAGCGAAGAACATGCCGCCGACCCAGACCGCGACGCCGGTCAGGTGCAGCAAGCGCAAAAGGGGATCGGCGGTCATGATGGCAGGCGCCAGGGCGCGTTGGGGCAATGACCTCATTCTAAGTGTTGTGCCCGCCACGGCGAAACCGGCAAGCATGCGTCCGCGGTCAAGGCGGGCTTCAGGAAAGCAACACCGGGCCGATAAACATTCTCGTATCACGCCGCGCCACGAGCCAGGCCTAGGAATTTACCGCTCGCGCTGGCTGTTTTCGCCAGATTCACCGCGAGGCCGGACGCTTGACCGTCCGGAACCCGGCCCCAGACAATACGCGCGGCCAGACCACAACCACGCAACCGGCCGCTCCGCCCCCTTCACTCCAGACCATGGCGCCTGCCCCAGCCAGCCTCCCTCCGACCGCGCCCGCTTCCCGTGCACGGACGCGGCTGCGCCGCGGCCTGACCGCGCTACTGCTCGCTGTGACGCTGGCGGTGCTGCCGGCCATGCTGCCGCCCGCGGTCACTGCGCAGCCTGCCCCGCAGCGGGCCGACCTGGTTGCGCGCGTGGTCATCAGCCTGCTCGGCTATGCGCGCTGGCCGGTGGAGCGCGATCCCGTGCGCCTGTGCGTGGATCACGCCAGCCGCTATGCGGCGCGGCTGAAGGAAGGCGGCACGCTCGCCAATGGCCGCACCGTGCAGACCCGACAGGTCGACGTGCTGGCCGACATGCTGCATCCGGCGTGCGATGCGCTCTACGTCGGGACCATGAACGAGCCGCGCCGCAAACGGCTGTCGGCCGAACTGACCGGCCGCCCGGTGCTGGTCATCGCCGAGGAAGACTTCGAGTGCGAGGTGGGCAGCATGTTCTGCCTCAATATCCGCGACAACCAGGTCTCGTTCCGCGTCAACCTCGACGCCCTCGCCCGCAGCGGCGTGCACATGCATCCCGGCGTGCTGCAGCTCGGCCGCCGCAAGGGAGCGCCGTCATGAGCCAGCGCCAGCCGGTGCGCGGGCATCGCGCGCGCCCCACCCTGTACAGCGTCCTGCGCCGCATCCACCTGGGCGTGGCACTGATCGCGGTATGCACCGCCGGCCTGGCGCTGACCGCGATCGGCGTGACCGCGCTGCGTGTCTACGCCGACCACAACGCGCGGCTGGTGGCGCGCTCCATCGCCTACACGCTGGAAGCGCCGGTGGTGTTCCGCGACCAGGCGGCCACCGCGGAAACGCTGGCCGCGATCGCGGCCTCGGAAGACATCGCCCGGGCCACCGTCTATGACCGCGACCACCACGTCCTGGCGGTATGGCAGCGGCCCGGCGATACACCGCTGACGGGCCTGCGCCATGCGGTGGTCGAATGGCTCGGCACCGATGCCGTCGAGCAGCCCATCCTGCACCAGGCGCAGCAGGTGGGCATGCTGCGCGTCAGCGGCGATCCGCGCAACTTGCTGCACTTCCTGCTGCGTGGCGCGCTGGGGCTGCTGGCCTGCCTGCTGCTGACCGCCGTGGGCGCCCACTACCTGGCCAGCCGGCTGCTGGTACAGATCATCGAGCCGTTGCGCAACCTGATGCGGGTGGCCCACGCGGTCCGTTCCCAGCGCGATTTCGCGCAGCGCACGCCGCCTGCCAGCATCGCCGAGCTCAATGCCCTCAGCGAGGACTTCAACGGCCTGCTCGACGAGCTGCAGACCTGGCAGAACCAGATGCAGCACGAGAACCGCTCGCTCGCCCACCGCGCCAACCACGATGCCCTGACCGGACTGCTGAACCGCGCCGCCTTCGTCGAAGCGCTGGAGCACGCCGTGCGCCACGCCGCCGCCAACGATGAGTATGCCGCGGTGCTGTATCTGGACAGCGACGATTTCAAGCACGTCAACGATCGCCACGGCCATGCCGCCGGCGACGCGGTACTGGTCGCGGTGGCCCAGCGCATCCGTGCCAGCCTGCGTGGCCGAGACACCGTGGCGCGCATCGGCGGCGACGAATTCGCGGTGCTGGCCACCGCGCTGCGCGCGCCGCGCGATGCGATCCAGATCGCCGAACATATCCTGCAGGCAATGGCCCACCCCATCGACCTGCCGGACGGCGGCTCGGTGCAGGCCTCGCTCAGCATCGGACTCGCCGTCTTCCCTGTCCACGCGCAAGGCAGCCAGGCGCTGCTGCATGCCGCCGATGCCGCCATGTACGGCGCCAAGCGCCGCTCCGGCGGCATCTGGCAAAGCGCCGAGCCGCGCCTGGACGTCACGCAGTGAGAAACCACATGCATGCAAGCCGCTTCCTGACCGATCACCGAATTCGCTGGCAATCCTGGCTGGCCGCCGTCATGCTGGCCGGCCTGGCGCTGGCCGGCTGCCAGACCGCGCCGCGCGAAGGCCGGCTGTCGCCGGCGCAGCTCGCGGTGCTGCAGCAGGAGGGTTTCACGCTGACCGGGGAAGGCTGGGAACTAGGCCTCACCGACAAGGTGCTGTTCGGCTTCAACGAGGACCTGATCGAAGGGGACCGCGCCGCCAACGTGCTGCGCATTGGCCGGGCGCTGAGCGGCGTGGGCATCGAGCGCCTGCGCGTGGACGGCCATACCGATGATGCCGGCTCGGCGGAATACAACCAGTCGCTGTCGGTGCGGCGCGCCGAAGCCGTGGCCAGGCTGCTGGCCGATGCCGGCTTTACCCGCGACAACATCGAAGTCCGCGGGCTAGGCAAGTCCCGTCCGGTGGCGGACAACCGTACCGCCGCTGGACGCGCCGAGAACCGGCGCGTCGCCATCATCGTTTCGGTAGACTAGCGCGCCCGCTCAGTCGTCGAAGGGATTGGGCGCACGGTTCTCGAGCGAATCGTTCAGGTCGAACTCGTCGCGCACCTTGTCGACCACCGCACGCACGCTGGCCGCATAACCGTGCAGGTTGTCGAAGGCCATGTCCCAGTTGCGGCCGCGCGCATCGCGCGGATGAGGCTGCGGTGCCGGCACGCGGATGCGGGCACCGTCTTCGCCGATTTCATCGATCTGCTGGATACGCCGGCTGACCTCGTCCTGCAGGGCACGCCGGCCACGCTCACGCTTGGCCATGACTGACTCCTGGCTGAATCCCAACGCATCCTAGCACGCGCGTCAGGGACCGGAGGCGCCTACAGCGCGGCCTTGGCCGCCTGGTAAGCCGCGTACAGGCGCGTGAACACGGGCCCCGGCGCGCCCGCGCCGATCTGACGGCCATCGATGCTGACCACCGGCAGCAACTCCTTGCTGGCGGACGACAGCAGCACCTCGTCGGCGGCAAACACCTCGTCCCTGGCGATCCGGCGCGATTCCAGCACAATCCCCATCGCAGCGCAGATTTCCTCCATGAAGCCGTAGCGGATGCCCTCCAGGATCAGGTTGTCCTTGGGCGGCGCCGACACGCGGCCATCGCGCACCACCCACACGTTGGACGCCGACGCCTCGGTCAGCCAGCCGTCGCGGAACTGGATCGCCTCGGTCACCCCCTGCTCCACCGCATGCTGCGCCGCCAGCACGTTGCCGAGCAGCGAGATCGACTTGATCTGGCAATTCAGCCAGCGCCGGTCCTCCATCGTCACGCACGCAACGCCCTGCTCCACCATCTGCGCCGACGGCAGCGCCATCGGATTGGTCATGATCAAAACCGTCGGCACCACCTCCTTCGGGAACGCATGCGTGCGCCGGGCCACGCCACGCGTCACCTGGATATAGACCAGCTGATCCGACAGGCCGTTAGCCTTGACCACCTCGTCGACCCGCTCCAGCCACTGCGCGGCGCTATACGGGTCGGGAATACCGATGCCCTCCAGGCTCCGGTGCAGGCGCGCAAGGTGCTGCGCGCCGCGGAACGGCTTGCCGTGGTAGTACGGGATCACCTCATAAATGCCGTCGCCAAAGATAAAACCGCGGTCCAGCACAGGGATGCGGGCCTCGGAGAGCGGAGTCAGGGTGCCGTTGAGGTGGACGATGGGGTCGGACATGGGATGCATCGGGGCCGTTCGAAAGAGATGCCGGATTCTTTCACGGCCGGCCCGGCAAGGTCATGCAATCTACGCATGAACACGGCGAGGCGTGCGCCCTTCGCTTGTGCTCAGACTGGCGCCAGCGCTTTGGACAGCAGCACCGTGGTGAAGCCGCTATCCCAGCTTTCGTCGGCATAGAAATCGATCTCGGCATAGCCCTGGCGCCGATAGAAGGCGCGGCTCTGCTGGTTGAACGTATCCGTCTCCAGCCGCACCTCGCGATGCCCGGCGCGGGCCACCGCGGCCTCCGCATGCGCCAGCAGCGCCCCGCCCAGCCCCATCCGCTGCCAGGTCCGGCCAACATGCAGCGCCCAGATGAAATTGTTTTCCCAATCCACCATCGCGGCCGGCACCCCGTTCACGCAGGCAACATGGAATTCCTGCAAACGTGCTTCAACGTAGCTGCGGGTCTTGCCTTGCTGCTCGAAGGCGGCAGCGGCCGCCGGCGTCAGTTGCGGCTTCCATGTGCCGAGGTAGGTGTCGATCAGGATGGCTTCCACCGCTTGCGCGTCTGAGGGCAAGGCGGGGCGGATTTCGAATGTGCTGATGAGTTTTTGCATGGCCGAGAGCATAACCGCCAGCGGAGATGCATCGCCAATGCTGGTGCAAACTTGCCCGAAGCATCGGACTGGCCGCCAGGCATGCAGGCAAGACAGCCGACGGACGTAACTCATCCAGGTCAAAGCGCGAATTTCCGTCAGCGGGCTGCTATCTTAGCTCTTACAGCGTCGGAAACCCGGAGGCAGCCAAGTGACAACGTATGCACAGCAGCCGAACTGGCGCGCAATCCAGAATTTCCTGCCCGCCGACTTGCAATTGACCGACGAGGAAGCACCGCAGGAGACATGGTGGCAGTGGCAGCAACACCGCGTCCACCTCGATTGCTATCGCATTGCCTCCGCAAGGCTCAAGGTCATTCTCCTGCACGGCCTGGGTACCAATGGCCGGCAACTGTCCGTGATCGTAGGAGCGCCGCTGGCTCGCGCCGGCTTTGAAACCATCGCTGTCGACATGCCCGAGTATGGACTGACGGAGGTGGGCCCCGGCAAACCAGTAACGTATGACGACTGGGTTCAGGCCGGCAGCGACCTCGTCGATCTGGAAGCAAAGCAGGACGATCGTCCCATCGTGCTGTACGGCTTCAGCGCTGGCGGACTGGAAACGTTCCACATTGCTGCGAAGAACCGAAAGGTGAAGGGCATCATCGGCATGGGCTTTTTCGATCCGCGGCTGCAGGCGGTGCGGGACCAGGCCGCGTTCAACCTGCTCATGAGCCGGCTGGGAAGTCCGCTTGCACAATGGACCGCGCGCACGCCTTTCGGCGGGTTTCGCCTGCCCGCTGCCGCGCTGATCAAAATGCGGGAGCTGGTGAACGACAAGGCAGCCTTGAAAGTGCTTCTGGCGGATAAAACCTCCGCGGGCAAGTGGATCACGATGGCATTCATGGCCAGCTACATGCGCTACGTGCCCGCGGTAGAGCCGGACGATTTCGATGTCTGTCCGATCCTGCTGACGCAGCCCGCGCAGGATCATTGGACGCCCTTGCGCCTGAGTGAGCCGTTCCTCAGGCGTGTCAGCCATGTCCCCATAAGGATCGTGATGTTAGAAAACGCGGGACATTTTCCAATCGAGCAGCCTGGATTGAGCCAGATGATCGACGCGATCCGGGAGTTTTGTGGAGAGATTGCGGAGCGCCATGCGCCGAGTCGGCCCTTGCAGGCCTACTGACGCCGCCGTCCAGGTCAGCGCGGATACCAACGCCCCATGACACAACGGCCGATTCCATTCGGCCAGCAGACCAGGCCTGCCGTCACAAGGCAGGGTCGCAGCCGAGCTCAGGCAAACAAAAAGGGCCGGGGTCAATGACCCCGGCCCTTTGTTGACCCTGCGGTTAGAACCGAACCCGCAAAGCCTCACAGAATACTGGCGGAGAGAGGGGGATTCGAACCCCCGATGGGCTATTAACCCATACACGCTTTCCAGGCGTGCGACTTAAACCACTCATCCATCTCTCCGGGAAGTCCGAGATTATAGCAGAGTTGCCCGTCGAATCCAGTATCTCGTCGCCACCCTTCCCTAGCCCTTGCGCAGGTAGGTCACCAGCTTGTCGATCACGGGCGCGTTGCGGGGCGTCAGCAGGCTGACCACGATCGCTACCGCGAAGCCGGCCGGGACACCGAAGGCGCCGGAGGCGATGGGGTCGACGCCGAACCAGCGGTTGCCGAAGATGCCGGTCATGCGGGTGAAGAAGGGATAGTTGACGAAGATGTAGTACACCGCCACGCCGAGCCCGGCGACCATGCCGGCGAAGGCGCCGGCGGCGGTGGTGCGGCGCCAGAAGATGCCGAGGATCAGCACCGGGAAGAAGCTGGAGGCCGCCAGCGAGAAGGCGGCGCCGACCAGGAACAGGATATTGCCGGGGCGCAACGATGTGACGTACGAGGCGAACAGCGCCACCGCCAGCAGCACGATCTTGGCGGTGGTGACGCGCCGCTGGTGGCTCGCCTGGCGGTCGACCATGTGATAGAAGACGTCGTGCGACAGCGCGTTGGCGATGGTCAGCAGCAACCCGTCCGCGGTCGACAGCGCGGCGGCCAGCGCGCCGGCGGCGATCAGCCCGGAGATGACGTATGGCAGGCCGGCAATTTCCGGGGCGGCCAGCACGATCATGTCGGGCTGCAGCAGGATTTCGGCCCATTGCACGATGCCGTCGCCGTTGACGTCGCGAATCCCGAACACCGGTGGGTCGACCTTGCGCCATTGCACCACCCACTGCGGCAGGTCGGCATACGGGGTGCCGACCAGGTGCTCGAAGAACTCGTACTTCACCAGCGCGGCGAGCGTGGGTGCCGAGACATAGAGCAAGGCGATGCAGAACACGGCCCAGGCCACCGAATTGCGCGTTTCCCGGACCGAAGGCGTGGTGTAGAGCCGTGTCAGGATGTGCGGCAGGCTGGCGGTGCCCACCATCAGGCAGAACACCAGCAGGACGAAATTGAGCCGCTTGGTCTTGCGCTCCTGCTCGGATGCCGCGGGATAGGGTTCGGTGGACGACATCGAATGGCGGCTGCGGGCCAGCGCCTCTTCGCGTTGCTGGTGCCATTGCTGCTGCGCGGCCGCGACATCGCGCGGAAACTCCAGCCGTTCGCGCTCGAGCGCCTTGATTTCGCGCAGCGGCGCGTTGCGCGTGCGCAGGTCCTGAAGGCGCGCATCGAGCGCGTCGCGCTCCTGCGCGAAGGACTCAGGCAAGCGCGCGATGCGCTCCTGCAGCAGGATGGCCTGCTGGCGGTAGTAGTCGCGCACCGCCTGCTCGGCCGGCTCGCGCTCCAGCTGCCGTTCACGCGCGTCCAGCTGCGTCAGCAGCGTGCCGTAGCTGAGTTGCGGCAGCGGTTCCTGGTGATGTTTCCACGCGATCATCGAGACCGTGACCAGGAACGCCACGATCATCATGATGTACTGCGCAACCTGCGTCCACGTGACCGCGCGCATGCCGCCCAGGAACGAGCAGACCAGGATGCCGGCCAGGCCGAAGAAGATGCCGACGGCAAATTCGACGCCGATGAAGCGCGTCACCACCAGTCCCACGCCCTGGATCTGCGCCACCAGGTAGACGAAGGAGCAAAGGGAGGCGGCCAGCACCGCGAGCGCGCGCACCGGCAGGTTGCCGCCGGGCTTGCCGTTGCCGTAGCGCGCGGCGAGGAAGTCGGGGATGGTGTAGCCGCCGTACTTGCGCAGATATGGCGCGAGCAGGAAGGCGACCAGGCAATAGCCGCCGGTCCACCCCATCACGTAGGCCAGCCCTTCGTAGCCAGAGGAAAACAGGATGCCGGCCAGGCCGATGAACGATGCCGCGCTCATCCAGTCCGCCGCAATCGCCATGCCGTTGAACATGGCCGGCACGCGCCGCGACGCGACGTAGTACTCGTTGAGGTCCGAGGTGCGGCAGATCAGCCCGATGCAGGCATAGATCGCGATGGTGATGAACAGGAAGACGTAGCCCAGCCAGAGCGCGTCGGCATTGGAGCGTTCCAGCAAGCCCATCATGCCCACGAAGCCGAACAGCCCCAGGGTAAACAGGCCGTAGTAGAGCAGCAACCGCCGGCGAAAGCGCGCCTGGGCTTCGGGCATGAGGGGACAGTCCGTGTCGGTGGGAGGCTATCGTAACAAACCCGCCGGCGCGCGGATGCGCGGCGGCGGGTTCAGGTTTGGGCTCCGGCTTGCCGGATCACCAGCGGATTACTGCGCCTGCTTGAGCTGCTCGAGGATGGCCGGGTTCTCCAGCGTCGAAGTGTCCTGCGTGATCTCCTCGCCCTTGGCCAGCGACCGCAGCAGGCGGCGCATGATCTTGCCCGAGCGCGTCTTGGGCAGGTTGTCGCCAAAGCGGATGTCCTTGGGCTTGGCGATCGGGCCGATCTCCTTGCCGACCCAGTTGCGCAGTTCGGTCGCGAGCTTGGCCGCTTCCTCGCCGCTCGGGCGCGAGCGCTTGAGCACCACGAAGGCGCAGATCGCTTCGCCGGTCATGTCATCCGGGCGCCCGACCACCGCGGCTTCGGCCACCAGCGGGTTGGCCACCAGCGCCGACTCGATCTCCATCGTGCCCATGCGGTGGCCCGACACATTCAGCACGTCGTCGATGCGGCCCATGATGGTGAAGTAGCCGGTGTCCTTGTCGCGGATCGAGCCATCGCCGGCCAGGTAGAGCTTGCCGCCGAGCTCTTCGGGGAAATAGCTCTTCTTGAAGCGCTCGGGATCGCCCCAGATGGTGCGGATCATCGCCGGCCACGGGCGCTTGACCACCAGGATGCCGCCGCTGCCGTTGGGCACGTCGTGTCCGGTCTCGTCGACGATGGCGGCCATGATGCCGGGCAGCGGCAGCGTGCACGAACCCGGCACCAGCGGCGTCGCGCCCGGCAGCGGCGTGATCATGTGGCCGCCGGTCTCGGTCTGCCAGAAGGTATCGACGATCGGGCAGTTCTCATTGCCGACGTTCTTGTAGTACCACATCCACGCCTCGGGGTTGATCGGCTCGCCCACGGTGCCGAGCAGGCGCAGGCTGGACAGGTCGTACTGCTTCGGGTGGATTTTCTCGTCGGCCTCGGCGGCCTTGATCAGCGAGCGGATCGCGGTCGGCGCGGTGTAGAAGATGCTGACCTTGTGGCGCGCGATCATGTCCCAGAAGCGGCCGGCATTCGGGTAGGTCGGCACGCCCTCGAACACCACCTGGGTCGCGCCGGCGGCCAGCGGGCCGTAGGCGATATAGGTGTGGCCGGTGACCCAGCCGATGTCGGCGGTACACCAGAACAGGTCGTCGGGCTTGATGTCAAAGGTCCACTTCATCGTCATCAGCGCCCACAGCAGGTAGCCGCCGGTGCTGTGCTGCACGCCCTTGGGCTTGCCGGTGGAGCCGGAGGTGTACAGCACGAACAGCGGGTGCTCGGCGCCGACGGGCTCGGCTTCGCAGGTGTCGGGCTGGTTGGCGCAGACATCGTCGAGCCAGCGGTCGCGGCCCTCGGTCCAGCCGACATTGCCGCCGGTGCGGCGATAGACGATCACGTTCTTGACGGCCTCACAGCCGCCCAGCGCGAGCGCGTCGTCGGCAATCGCCTTCAGCGGCAGCGCCTTGCCGCCGCGCATCTGCTCGTCCGCGGTAATCAGCGCCACCGCGCCCACGTCGACCAGCCGCTCCTGCAGCGACTTGGCGGAGAAGCCGCCGAACACCACCGAGTGCGTCGCGCCCAGGCGCGCGCAGGCCTGCATCGCGGCCACGCCCTCGACCGACATCGGCATGTAGATCACGACGCGGTCGCCCTTCCTGATGCCGAGCGTCTTCAGGCCGTTGGCCAGGCGGCACACCTTGGCATGCAGCTCGCGGTAGGTGACGCGCGTCACGGTGCCGTCGTCGGCCTCGAACACGATCGCGACCTTGTCGGCGTTGCCGTTCTGCAGGTTGCGGTCCAGGCAGTTGTACGAGGCGTTGAGCTCGCCGTCCTCGAACCACTTGTAGAACGGCGCGTTGCTCTCGTCCAGCACCTTGGTGAAGGGCTTGTTCCAGTGCAGCAGCTCGCGGGCGTAGCGGGCCCAGAAGCCCTCGTAGTCGCGCTCGGCCTCGTCGCACAGCGCGCGGTAGGCGTCCATGCTGGGGATGGCGGCCTGGCTGGCAAACGCCTCGGGCGGGTTGAACACGCGATGCTCCTGCATCACCGATTCGATGGCGGACATGGACTCGTCTCCTGATTTTGGACTGGCTTTGGCTGCCACGTTACGCCCGACGGCTTACTTAAACCTGACGATAAATCCCCGCGGCCGGCAGGCGCAGGCACTGCAACGTGTTGCAATGCAGCGGGACAAATCGGGGGGCGCGCCGCGAAAGTGCAGCCTTCTCCATTAGGCTAGCACAGCTATAATGCCGCGAGCCTGATACCTGAATGCGGCGGCGGCCATTGCCGCGCGTTGCCGCACCGACCAGCGCGGACACTTGCCCGTGCATCCCGCCGGCCGTCGACCGGAACATCCAAGGCAAGCTGCCCGTGCCCGCCAACGCTCCTGTCTTCGCTCCCGTCTACGTGCTGTTCCTGATTGCCTCGATGGCGCTGGTCGGCAGCAACGTCGGACTCGGCAAGTCGATCATCGCGCATGTGCCGGTGCTGCTGTTCGCGCTGCTGCGCTTTGTCATCGCCATCGTCTGCCTGGCGCCCTGGTACCGGCCCGCGCGCATGCGCCGCGTCTCGCGCGGCGAATGGCTGAACCTGTTCCTGCAGGCGTTCTTCGGCACCTTCCTGTTTACGCTGCTGATGCTCAACGGCGTGCGGCTGACCAGCGCCATGGCCGCGGGCGTGATCACCAGCACTATCCCGGCCACCGTGGCGCTGCTGTCGTGGCTGCTGCTGCGCGAACGGCTGTCGCGGCGCACGGTGGTGTCGGTGCTGCTGGCAGTGGCCGGGATCGCGGTGCTCAACATCGCGCGCGGCGATTCCCACGGCGCCGGCGCAGGCAGCCAGGCCTGGCTGGGCAACCTGATGATCATGGGCGCGGTAGTGTGCGAGTCGATCTACGTGATCCTGTCGCGCCGGCTCACGCAGACGCTGGCAGCGATCGAGATCTGCGCCTACACGCACCTGATCGGCGGACTGCTGATGCTGCCGCTGGGACTGGTCCCGCTGCTGAACTTCGACGCCGCCGCGGTGCCGGGGCAGACCTGGCTGATGGTGCTGTGGTATGCGCTGTCGGCCAGCGTGTTCTCGTTCTGGCTGTGGATGAAGGGCATCCGCCATGTGCCGGCGCAGCTGGCCGGGGTCTTCACCTCGGTGCTGCCGGTGGCCGCGGCCACCTACGGCATCGTCTTCCTGGGCGAACAGCCGGGCTGGCCGCACGGCGTGGCGCTGGCCTGCGTGCTGGCGGGGATCGTGCTGGCCAGCTGGCCGGGGCAGATCACGCGCCGCGCGTGGCGCGCCAAGGCCGAGCCGGGGGCGCGGGCCTGAGCGACCTGGCGTTACGGCGGTTACCGCTGGTAACACAGCGGTGCCATGGCTGCTTGGTACAATCCACGCCGATTTTCAACTCGCCGACCCGCCCCGCCATGGCTTCCAACCCGATTCCCGAGCAGCAGCCCCAGACCCTGCGGCCGATCCCGAGCATCATCTTTGCGTCGCGCTGGCTGCAACTGCCGCTGTACCTGGGCCTGATAGTCGCCCAGGGTGTCTACGTCTACCACTTCCTGATCGAGGTCTGGCACCTGCTCGCGCATGTGACCGAGTTCGACGAGAACAAGATCATGCTGGTGGTGCTGGGTCTGATCGACGTGGTGATGATCTCCAACCTGCTGATCATGGTGATCGTCGGCGGCTACGAGACCTTCGTCTCGCGGCTTGGCATCGACAACCATCCCGACGAGCCCGAATGGCTCGACCATGTCAACGCAGGCGTGCTGAAGGTCAAGCTGTCGATGGCATTGATCGGGATTTCTTCGATCCACCTGCTCAAGACCTTTATCGACGCCGAGCAGCGCACCACCCACACCATCATGTGGCAGGTGGCGATCCACCTGGCGTTTCTGCTGTCGGCCGTGGCAATGGCATGGGTCGACCGCATGGTGACCCACCCCGCCGGCGCCCCCGCCAAGCATTGACAGCGGCTTGCATGGCCAACCCGCCTGCTTCGATCTGACCGCGGCCATGTGCCGCGGTTTTTGCTTTTAGTCCGGCGCAGTCGCTGACAGCGGCGTTTGCCGCACATTAACGGCTGTGGACGGCTGTATGCAGCCGGGCAGAGCGCCGCCGCTCAGTGTATGATTTCGGGCTGTGTTTCACCGCTGCCCACCCCCACAAAATGACCGTCATCAAGCAAGAAGACCTCATCCAGAGCGTCGCCGACTCCCTGCAGTACATCAGCTACTACCATCCGATGGACTACATCACCAGCCTGGGCCGCGCCTATGAGCTGGAGCAGAGCCCGGCGGCCAAGGACGCGATCGCGCAGATCCTGACCAACAGCCGCATGTGCGCGGAAGGCAAGCGCCCGATCTGCCAGGACACCGGCATCGTCACGGTCTTCGTCAAGGTGGGCATGGACGTGCGCTGGGACGGCGCCACCATGGGCCTGACCGACATGATCAACGAGGGTGTGCGCCGCGGCTACACGCACCCCGACAACGTGCTGCGCGCCTCGATCGTCAGCCCGCCCGAAGGCGGCCGCAAGAACACCAAGGACAACACCCCGGCCGTGATCCACTATGAAGTGGTGCCGGGCAACACCGTCGACATCCAGGTCGCGGCCAAGGGCGGCGGCTCGGAGAACAAGTCCAAGTTCGTGATGCTGAACCCGTCGGACTCGATCGTCGACTGGGTGCTGAAGACCGTGCCGACCATGGGCGCCGGCTGGTGCCCGCCGGGCATGCTGGGCATCGGCATCGGCGGCACCGCCGAGAAGGCGATGGTGATGGCCAAGGAATCGCTGATGGAATCCATCGACATCCAGGACATCATCGCCCGCGGCCCGAAGGGCTGGGTCGAGGAACTGCGCGTCGAGCTGTACGAGAAGGTCAACGCGCTCGGAATCGGCGCCCAGGGCCTGGGCGGCCTGGCCACCGTGCTGGACGTCAAGATCATGGCCTGCCCGACGCACGCCGCGTCCAAGCCGGTCGCGATGATCCCGAACTGCGCCGCCACCCGCCACGTGCATTTCACGCTGGACGGCAGCGGCCCGGCCAAGCTGGAGGCGCCGGACC
Source organism: Cupriavidus taiwanensis LMG 19424 (assembly GCF_000069785.1). Taxonomy (NCBI): domain Bacteria; kingdom Pseudomonadati; phylum Pseudomonadota; class Betaproteobacteria; order Burkholderiales; family Burkholderiaceae; genus Cupriavidus; species Cupriavidus taiwanensis. Next base: position 2,156,686 of record NC_010528.1, read on the forward strand.
TGTCGCAATGGCCGAAGGTCGAGTGGGCGCCGAACACCGAGACCTCCAAGCGCGTCGACCTGGACACGCTGACGCCGGAAGAAGTCGCCTCGTGGAAGCCGGGCCAGACCCTGCTGCTCAACGGCAAGATGCTGACCGGCCGCGACGCCGCGCACAAGCGCATCGCCGACATGCTGGCCAAGGGCGAGAAGCTGCCGGTGGACTTCAAGAACCGCGTGATCTACTACGTCGGCCCGGTCGATCCGGTGCGCGACGAAGCCGTCGGCCCCGCCGGCCCCACCACCGCCACCCGCATGGACAAGTTCACCGAGATGATGCTGGCCGAGACCGGCCTGATCTCGATGATCGGCAAGGCCGAGCGCGGCCCGGTGGCCATCGAGGCCATCAAGAAGCACAAGTCGGCCTACCTGATGGCCGTGGGCGGCGCCGCCTACCTCGTGGCCAAGGCGATCAAGCAAGCCAGGGTGGTCGGCTTCGAAGACCTCGGCATGGAAGCGATCTACGAGTTCGAGGTCAAGGACATGCCGGTGACGGTGGCCGTGGACAGCGAAGGCACCTCGGTGCACAAGACCGGCCCGGCGGAATGGCAGGCCAAGATCGGCAAGATTCCGGTCGCCGCGCTGTAATTCACCGCTTTAACCGACCGCAAGCAGTACTCCCCTCTCCCGCTTGCGGGAGAGGGGTTGGGGGAGAGGGCCGGCGCAGGCAGAGGCGACGGCCTTGACTTCGTCGAGGCTCCCGCCCTCTCCCCCGGCCCCTCTCCCGCCTAGCGGGAGAGCGGAGCAAACCCTCCTATCCTCCACCCCGTGAACCTCGCACCCATCGGCGTCTTCGATTCCGGCCTCGGCGGCCTGTCGGTGCTGCGCGAGATCCGCGCCCTGCTGCCGCACGAGCCGCTGCTGTACCTGGCCGACTCGAAGTACGCGCCCTACGGCGAAAAACCTGAGCACTTCGTCGAAGCCCGCACGCTGCAGGCCTGCGAGTGGATGATCGGCCAGGGCTGCAAGGCGCTGGTGATCGCCTGCAATACCGCCACCGGCCATGCCGTGGCGTTGCTGCGTGAGCGCCTGCCGGTGCCGATCATCGGGGTCGAACCCGGCCTGAAGCCCGCCGCCGCGGCCAGCATCAGCAAGGTGGTGGGCGTGCTGGCGACCGCCAATACGCTCAAGAGTGCGAAATTCGCGCGGCTGCTGGCATCGCTGGACGGCGAAAGCCGCTTCCTGTGCCAGGCGGGGCTGGGACTGGTGACGCTGGTCGAACAAGGCCAGCTCGACGGACCCGCCGTGCGCGAGCGCCTGGAGGCCTATCTCAAGCCGATGCTCGACGCCGGCGCCGATACCCTGGTGCTGGGCTGCACCCACTACCCTTTCCTGGAAGGCGCGATCCGCGCCATCGCCGGCGATCGGCTGGCGCTGGTCGATACCGGCATTGCGGTCGCGCGCCAGCTGGCGCGCAAGCTCGACGAGCATGCGCTGGCCGCGCTGCCCGGTGCCGCGGGGCATGATCGCTTTCTCTCGACCAAGGACGCCGCGCACCTGCGCGCGATGGTGGCCGCGCTGCTGCAGCGGCAAGCCGATGCGGAGACCGTGGTGATCGAGCCGGCGCCGGCGTTCTGACCGGCGCCCTCGGTCACCCCTTCGGTCAGCGCAGGAAGCCCAGCGGCCGGTGCTCGCGCACCTCGGGCTTGATCGCGTGTTCCTGCCGCAACTGGGCCAGGAATTCATCCGGCGTCAACGCCTCGCCCAACAGCACGCACTGCCGCTTGACCGTGGCAAAGTCGCCGGGCGTCAGGCAATCCATCGCATCCAGGTCAGCGCGCATGGCGTCGGTCAGGCCGGCGGGATCGCCGTCGAGCGCCTCGTCGACGAACATCGCCACGCGTTGCGCCGGCTTGAGCGCGAGGAAACGGATCTTGAACGAGAAGCGGCGCAGCGCGGCCTCGTCGATGCGGTCGAACAGGTTGGTGGTGCAGATAAAGATGCCGTTGAAGCGCTCCATCCCCTGCAGCATCTCGTTGACCTCGGAGATCTCGTAATTGCGCACCGCCTGCTGACGGCTCTGCATAAAGCTGTCGGCCTCGTCCAGCAGCAGCACCGCGCCGTCCTCTTCGGCGCGCGCGAACATCGCGGCGATCTGCTGCTCGGTCTCGCCCACATACTTGCTCATCAGGTCGGACGCGCGCCGGATCATCAGCGGCAGGTCCAGCTCGGCAGCGATGTGCTCGGCCAGCGCGGTTTTCCCGGTGCCGGGCGGGCCATAGAAGCACAGCGTGCCGCGCTGGCGCACGCGCAGCGCGTCGACAATCTTGACCACGTCGTAGCGGGTCTCTAGGTGCAGGTTCTCCAGCCGGTAGTGCGTGACCACCGGGCGCGCCTCGGCCTCGGGGCGCAGGCCCATGGCGCGGTCGGCATGTTCGAGCTGGCGCAGGATCAGCGCCTCCACCGGTTCTTTCACCGGGTCTTCCAGATTCGGCCGCGCCAGTTCGACAAAGCGCGCCGCCGACTGCACCTGCGCCGGCGTCAGCGTCTTGCGCCCGGCCAGCCCGGTGATAAAGGCATCGCTGACATCCAGCCCGCCCAGGTGCTTGCGGATGATGTTCTCGCGCACCAGCGGCGGCGGGATCTTCAGTTCGAGGTGGAACTGGAAGCGGCGCAGGTAGGCCGGGTCGATCTGCCGGATCGAATTGGAAATCCAGATCACCGGCACCGGGTTCTGCTCCAGCGTCTGGTTGACCCAGGCCTTGCCGTTGACCGAGGCGCGCGTGTCCTCCTGGCCGAACAGGCTCATCAGCTCGCGCGCGCTGCCCGGAAAGACGTCTTCGACTTCATCGAACAGCAGCGCGGTATGGGCGCGCCCGCGCAGGAACGCCTGCGACACCTGCAGCGAGCGGTAGCGGTCCTTGCCCGACAGGCTGTTGCCGTCGCGATCCAGACAATCGACCTCATACAGTTCGCAGCCGGCCTCGCGCGCCAGCAGCCGCGCGAATTCCGTCTTGCCGGTGCCGGGCGGGCCGTAGATCAGCACATTGACGCCGCTGGCGTGCTGGCGCGTGGCATTGGCCAGCAGCGCGCGCAGGTAGCGCGCGTCGGTCTCAACATGCGGATAGTCGGCGGTGGTCAGCGTCGGCGGCGCGGCCGGTCGCGTGAAGACCGCCATCATCTCGGCCTCGTTGGCGTAGTTGCCGAGCAGCACGTGCAGCAGCCGGTCCGACAGCCGCATCAGGTCGCCCAGGTCGGTCACGCTGTTTTCCGGCAGCGGCTGCTCGATCAGGTTCAGCGTCTCCAGCCGCGAGCCGGGCCGCAGCGACGCCGCCACGTCGGCCGCGCCGGCGCCGGTCAGGCCGGCCAGGATCTGGAAGGCCTCCTGGCTGTGCGCCACCTTGCAGTCGACCATCACCGCGCGCAGGTCGCGCTTGTACTTGGCCAGCGCCGCGTACAGCAGCAGCTTGCGCTCGTGGTCGGGCAGGTCCAGCACGTGGCTGAGCATGTCGATATTGCGCACCAGCAGCACGCGCTCGCCTTCGAGCCGCTGCGCGATCGCCGCCGCCGACGCGTCGAACACGGCGAACATGTCCTTGGCGTGGTGCTTGACGTACTCGTCGAGGTAGTAGAACAGCGCGCTTTCGTCGAAGGCGCTGTTCCACTGGCCGTGGCGGTCGAGGAATTCCTCCGGCGTCAGGCGCGCCGCGCCCTTCCAGGCGGGCATGTCGGCGCAGCGCGCGGCCAGGAAGCGCTGCACGCGCAGCACCACGCCGTAGGGCCACACCATCTCTTGCGCGCTGACGGTCAGGACATCGTTGATATTGCTGCGCAGGTTGAAGCGCGGCCCGAGCGCGCAGACCACGCGCAACGCAAACTGCGCGCACATCCAGTCCAGCGCCGAGCTGGACGATGCGCCAGGCATGGAGCGCAGCAGCGTCGATCGGTCTTCTTCAGGAAAACGTGTGAAGTCCATGGACGGGTCCCCGAGCGCGCGATGCGCAATGGCGGGCCGCGACCGGCGCACGCCACGTCTGCAGTGTCTTTCTATGCTAGCGCGCTTTCCCGCCGTGCGGGCGCACCCGTGCGCTTCCGGCGCCCGCCATGGTGGCCTGGGGCACCGTAGCGCGGCACCGTGCGACGGCGTGCCAGCGCGCATGATTCAACCGTATTGCCCCTCCCGGTTTGCTGCCAGGACTTGCCGGTATAACGCGAGAGGGCAGAAAATTCCAGCTGCGGCGCACAAATCACAACAAATAAGAATCATTATCGTTTATACTCGGCAGCTGACACGCTACCCCAGAGTGGCGCTCCCACGGCAACCCAGTTGAAGGAGCGTTTATCATGGAATTGCTGCTTAGCCTGCTGGTCGGTTGCGGCATCTCGCTGATCCTGTTCTACCGCAAGTGACGGCGCACGGCCGCCAAGGTGTCGCCGCCGGCAGACTTTTGTTGTTGACACATGTTCGACCAACGCTTCTTAAAGATTACGCTCGCCGTCCTGCTGTTCCACGCCGGCCTGCTTTACCTGATCCAGAGCGGCCTGGCCCGCAAGCTCACCGAGGCCGTGATCGCGCCGGAAATCATCGCGCGCATCATTCCGCTCGAGCCTCCCAGGCAGGAAGCCCCGCCCGAGCCGCCCAAGCCGAAGCCCAAGCAGGAGACCCCGCCCAAGCAGGTCAAGGTGACCACGCCCAAGCCCACGCCGCCGCAGCCCAAGCCGGCGCCGCAGCCGGTGGCCGACCTGCCGCCGACGCCTTCGGCGCCCGAAGCGCCGGCGGCCCCGCCAGCGCCTCCGGCACCGCCTGAGCCCGCGCCGGCACCGGTATCGGCCGCGCCGCGTGCCGTCGGCATCGGCGAGATCCAGTGCACGCCGCCGCAACCGAAGTATCCTTCCCAGTCGCGCCGCATGGGCGAGACCGGCAAGGCCGTGGTGCGGCTGACCACCGACGAAAGCGGCAAGGTCGTGAAGACTGCCGTGGTGTCGTCGAGCGGCTCGTCGCGGCTTGACCAGGCCGCGGTGGAAGCCGTGCAGGCCATGCGCTGCAAACCCTATATGGACAACGGCCGCGCCGTCGCCGTCACGGCGCAGCAGCCGATCGGCTTCGAGCTGAACTGACCGCCCCGGATTTCCGATCTCTGATCTTGATCTGACCTAAACCAAGCGAACTCACCAGGAAACCAACACATGCAGGACCTCGGACTCACCCACCTCTGGTCGCAAGGCGACTTCGTCATGCGTGCGACCGCCATCATTCTGCTGATCATGTCGCTCGCCTCATGGATCGTGATCCTGACCAAGGCGTGGGATCTGGTGCGCCTGAAGAAGATGGCGCAGGGCGCGGAAAAGCGCTTCTGGCACTCGGACGATTTCGACCACGCCCTGGAAACGCTGGGCGCCGGCGATTCCAACCCCTTCCGCACGCTGGCCATCGCCGGCAAGGAAGCCGCCCAGCACCACCGCGCCAGCCAGCCGCAGCTGCACGACGTGATGGATATCTCCGACTGGCTGACCCGCTCGCTGAAGAGCTCCATCGATGAATCGGTGGCGCGCATGCAGTCGGGCCTGGCCGTGCTGGCATCGGTGGGCTCGACCGCGCCGTTCGTCGGCCTGTTCGGCACCGTGTGGGGCATCTACCACGCGCTGATCGGCATCGGCGCCTCGGGCGTGCCGACCATCGACAAGGTTGCCGGCCCGGTGGGCGAGGCGCTGATCATGACCGCCTTCGGCCTGGCCGTGGCAATTCCCGCCGTGCTGGGCTATAACGCCCTCACCCGCGGCAACAAGTCGGTGATCTCGAAACTCAACCGCTTTGCCCACGACCTGCACGCCTACTTCGTCACCGGCGCGCGCGTGCGCCCCACCGGTGCCCGCGCCGAGGACGGCACCGTGCGCCTGGCCACGGCACAGCGCTAAACCGCTAGCAAGGAAGTCATCATGGCATTCGGCACTCTCGAAGGGGACGACGACGAGGTGATGAGCGAGATCAACATGACGCCGCTGGTCGACGTCATGCTGGTGCTGCTGATCATCTTCATCATCACCATCCCGGTGATCAACCACGCGGTAAAGATCGACCTGCCGCGCGCCACCAACACGCCGAACGACCCGAAGCCGCAGAACATCAACGTGTCCATCGATGCAAGCGGCAAGGTCTTCTGGAACCAGGTGGAAGTGGACCAGGCCACGCTGGAAAGCAATATCGCGCTGGCCGCGCAGCAGCAGCCGCAGCCGGAACTGCATCTGCGCGCGGACCGCGAAGTACGCTACGAGCGCGTGGCCGAGGTCATGGCCGCCGCGCAGCACGGCGGCCTGGGCAAGATCGGTTTCATCACCGAACCCAAGCAGTAGACTGCGCGCCTGCAGCGCTCGCGGCACGACACAGGGCACCTTCGGGTGCCCTTATTTCATGGTGCCCTCGCGCGTGCACATGGCTGCCCGCTCGCACCATCGCAGCGTGCGTAGTCGTTGTCCCAATCTTAGCGAGAGACTATTGTAATGATAACAATTCTCATTTAAGATCGTTCCATTGACTGCGCCAGGCGCGGCACGGCCGCCCCGGATCGCACTCCCCTTACTCTCCTATCGCTGAACGGAGCCAGATCATGAGCACACTTTCCCTGCCGCTGTCGCAACCCCGTGAAGTCACCCGCCGCCGCCTGTCGCTGCGCCGCGTCGACGTGGCCGGGCAGCCGCGCCGGGACGCCAGCGCGAAGACCACCCCGTCGGCGATCGCTTCGGTCAAGTCGGCCGTGGCCGCCCTGCCCGCGCGCCTGGAAGCGCTGGTGCGCGACAGCCTGAGCTCGGCGCCTGCCGGCGAGCCGGTGGCGCTGGATGCCATCATGCGCGGGGCCAGCACGCTGCCGATCCTGCACAACGGCGAGGTCTACACACTGCGCGTGACGCGCTACGGCAAGCTGATTCTGACGAAATAATGCGGCCCCGCGGCGATTCCGCAGGAAGGCAGCCGGGGGAAGCGATTCGAAATCCGCGCCAGGCGCGGATACCACGAACGTGGCGGCAATGACTTTTGTGGGGACCACCTCGGAACGAGGTGTTGGGCAGTAGCCAGGTAAGCATGCCGCAGGCGGGAGTCAGACCCCACGCCATGCCGGCCGTACCCAGCCATGCCCTCTTTTATGCCGCCCCGCAGGCCGTGCCTGCGGGGCATGTTTTGATGCACCGGCGCAGCGCCGGCGCGATCGCCTTACAGGCCCAGCGCGGCGATGCCGGCACGCGCAACCTGCGCGTCTTCGGTCGACTTCACGCCCGACACGCCGACGGCGCCCACCACCTGCTCGTTGCAGACGATGGGCACGCCGCCCTCCAGCATGCCCTGCAGCACGGGGGCCGTCATGAACGAGTAGCGGCCGTTGTTGATCATGTCTTCGTAGATCTTCGACTCACGGCGGCCCAGCGCCGAGGTACGTGCCTTCTCGCCGGCGATATAGGCCGAGATCGGCGCGGCGCCGTCCAGGCGCTGCATGGCCAGCATATGGCCGCCGTCGTCGACCACGACGATCGACACGGCCCAGTGATGGTTCTTTGCCTCGGTTTCCGCTGCGGCCATGATCTTCTTCACGTCGTCTGCCGTCAGAACCGTCTTTTGCTGCATGCCACTCTCCTGGTCATTGATTTGGATAGAGGCCGAAGTATAGCGCCGCACCTGCGCCACCGTCATGGCAAGGGGGACTGCCCCGTGCCCCCGCCCGGCGATGCTCACCACGACAAAATGGCCCGCGAGCGGGCCATTGTCGATGCGATGGACTGCGGCGGTGCGATCAGGCGCCGTCGGTGAACGGATCGGGCTTGCCCACGCGGGCACCGTCGGTGAACGGGTCGGTCTTGCCGACACGCGCGCCATCCGTGAACGGATCCGGCTTGCCGACCTTGGCGCCATCGGTGTACGGGTCCACTGCGCCGATCTTGGCGCCGTCCAGATAAGGGTCGACCTTGCCGACCGCGGCGAACGAGGCGGTGGACGCGGTGCCCAGCAGCGCCAGCGCGGCGGCGGCAATCACGGCTTGTTTGATCTTCATGAGATTCCCCTTGCTTCTTGGTTGGTCACGGCATCGCAAAGCCAGGCAGGCCGGCGTCATCGCGATGTCACACAAGTAGTTTAGGGAAAACCCTTATTCAGTTGCAGGTGACGCTTTGAGCAGTCTGTTCAAATATTTTGACCCCCGTCAAATTACGCCACGTCGTCCGGAACCAGCCACGCCCGGTCATGTCGCATCGCAGCCCCAAAGCGAAAGGGCCCGCGATGGGGCCCTTTCAGGGGAAAGCCGGATCGAGGACCGCGCTTAGTCGCGCCACCTGCCGTGCCCGTGGCCATGCCCATGGCCACGGTGATAGCCGGGCGGGCCATAGTAGCCGCGGTGACCACCGTAATAGCGCGGCGGGCCGTAATAGCCGGGACCGTAGTAGACCGGACGGGGGCGAACTACCACCGGCGGCGGGCCGTAATAGACCGGAGCGGGTGCCACCACCACCGGCGGCGGGCCGTAATAAGCCGGAGCGGGCGGATAATACGCCGGCGCACCGATCACCACGCCCGGAACGCCGACGGATACGCCGACACTCACATGGGCCATGGCGGCGCCAGACGCCAACCCGGCGGCAATACCGAATGCTGCAAGCCACCAACGTTTCATATCCGCCTCTCAAAGTGGGATGTCTCGTAACTGGTATTGTAGGGGTTCGGAAATTTCAAGGTGCAACGGCGCACACGACATTGTTACCAGCCGTAACAGTGTCGTCACTTTTCGGGACCCGAAGTGCCGGCGTCCCGTGCTGCCGCCTCAGCCGCAGCTTGCATCCGGGATGCGGAGCCACCACAATATCGGGCTTGCCGCGCGCTGCGGTGACCGGAGCCGGCCTGGCGCCGATCGAAAAACCTCTGCAGCGCTCGCGCCCGAGTGGTGAAATCGGTAGACACAAGGGACTTGAAAATTTGAGCCTTCGGGGGGAAACGCCCGAAGTGACGCCCGTCAAAGTCGGCGAACGCCCTGGATGCCACGGCATCCGAGCCAACGCCGAGCCAAGCCCGACCGCCATGGCCGGGAAGGTGTAGAGAGCAGACGGCGGGCACCTACGGCCGCAAGGCTATGGTGAAGGCGTGCTCCAGCCCACGAACAGCCCCGCGCTGGCGGCGAAAGCCGAAGTGGGAAGAAAATCCCTCGCCGCAAGGCGTGCCGGTTCGATTCCGGCCTCGGGCACCAATTCCCGGCTGCCGCCATTGGCATGGCGGCGACATCCGGCCGGCCGCCGGCCAGTGCTGATGACCGCTGCCAGCGGTGCTGCAAAAACTAAAGGGGGCGATTGCCCCCTTTTTCGCTGACTTCCGACCGTACCGTTACGCCATCGCGTAACACATCAGCGCACCGACCCCCATCAGGAACACGAACAGCACCCCGGCCAGCGCCAGCGGCTTGCGCCCGGCACGCACCAGATCGCCGATGCGGGTATGCAGGCCGATCGCCAGCATGGCGCAGGCGAGCAGCCAGTTGTCCAGCGCAATCAGCGGCGCCTTCCAGGCAGCCGGCACGGCGCCGGCCGAGTTGACCGCCATCACCGCGACAAAGCCCACCGCAAACCACGGCACCGACTTCATGATGCCACGCAGGCGTCCGGTTCCGGCGCCGGACGCGCCCGCTTGCGAGCCGCCCTGCGGCCACAGCGCCATCACCAGCAGCAGCGGGCCCAGGGCCAGCACGCGCACCATCTTGGCGACCACGGCGGCATCGGCGGTCGGCTCGCTGATCATCTTGCCGGCGGCGATCACCTGCGCCACCTCGTGCAGCGTCGCCCCGGTAAAGATGCCGAACATGCGCTCGCTCACGGCCCAGTGCCAGTGGCCGGTGGCCAGTTCGTACAGGTAGGGATAGAGCAGCATGCCGACGGTGCCGAACAGCACCACGGTCGCCACCGCCACGGCGGTCTGCTTGTCGTCGGTGCGCACCACCGACGACACCGCAATCGCCGCGGCCGCGCCGCAGATGGCACTGCCGGAACTGACCAGGATCGCCTCGCGGCGGCTCAGGCCGAAGAAACTTGTGCCGACCCAGGTGCCGAACAGCAGCGTGGCCACCAGCATGGTCAGGGGCACGGCGATGCCGGGCAGCCCCAGCGCAACGATGGAGGCGAAGGTCAGGCGCAGCCCGTACAGTGCCACGCCCAGACGCAGCAGGTAATGCCGTGCAACCTGCATGCCCGGCGCCAGCGGCGCCAGCCAATGGCGCGGCAGCGTATTGGCCGCGACCATGCCGGCGCACATGGCCAGCGTCAGCGCGCTGAGCCCGTAGCGCGAAACCGCCGGATGCTCGGCCAGCGCGATCGCCAGCCACGCGATGCCGCCCAGCGGGAGCAGCGTCAGCAGGCGCTGCGACCAGGGCGGCGGCAAGGCCGGCGCGGCGGCTGGCGCGGTGACCGGAGTGGTGCGGGGGCTGGAGACGGAAGACATGGCAGGCTCGGGTGGTGTGCTTTAGTGACTCCAGCGTAATGGCGCCCGCCTAACCCGTAAAACGGGTAATATCGTTATGCGTTATTGATATTTTCGATATGGACCACCACCCCCACCCGCCAGCCACCCCTCGGCCAGAGCAGCGCCCGCTGCGCCTGACGCTGCGCCAGTTGTCCGTCTTTGTCGCGGTAGCCCAGCATGGCAGCACCATGGCGGCGGCTCAGGCGCTGGCGATGTCGCAGTCAGCGGTCAGCGCGTCGCTGGCGGAGCTGGAGCGCGCACTGGACAGCCCGCTGTTCGACCGCATCGCCCGCCGTCTCAGCATCAATGAAACCGGGCGACAGTTTTTTCCGCGCGCGCTGTCGCTGCTGGATCAGGCCCAGGAACTGGAGCGCTTTGCCGGCCAGACTGGCGTCCAGCTGCGCATCGCTGCCAGCAACACCATCGGCAGCTATATGCTTCCGCCCCTGCTGGCGGGATTCCGCCATTCGCGCAGCGGCCCATGCACGCTGGACCTGCGCATCGGCAATACCCGCGAAGTGCTGCAGTCGCTGCTTCAGTTCGAAGCCGATATCGGTCTGGTCGAGGGTGCCAGCCATGAGCGCGACCTGCGCAGCGTGCGCTGGTGCGACGACGAGATGGTCGTGATCGTCGGCCCCTCCCACCCGCTTGCGGCGGCACCCCATGACCTGGTGGCGCTGCGCGATGCCGAGTGGATCGTGCGCGAGCCTGGATCGGGCACGCGCGAGGTCATCGAAGAGCGGCTGGTGCCGCTGCTGGGCGAATTGCGCTTCGCACTGGAACTGGGCAATGCCGAGGCCATCAAGCGCGCGGTGATGAGCGGCTTCGGCGTCAGCTGCCTGTCGCTGCATGTGGTGCGCGACGAACTGGAGCGCGGCACGCTGGTGGCGATCCGCGACGGCCTGCCGCGCATCGTGCGTCCGTTGCAGCTGGTCGTCCACCAGGACAAATTTCCGACCCAGGGGCTGCTGGCGTTCACCGAATACCTGCGCACCATGGCGCCGCGTATTGGCGCCTGAACCGGGCGGCGCCGGGAGGGTGCCCGGCGTCTTCACCGCGCCCCGCGGGTCAGGCCGGCTGGGGATCCGCGCCGCGGCTGCGGCGCGCGGTGTACAGGTCCAGCATGTGGAACAGCACGGGATTGAGCATGATCGACAGCAGCGCGCCGGCCAGGATCAGCGCCTGGCCCCGTTCGGGCAGGATCTTCAGATAGACGCCCAGGCTGGCAAGGATGAACGAGAACTCGCCGATCTGCGCCAGGCTGACGGCAATGGTCATGCCGGTCTGCCCCGAATGCCCGAAGGCACGCACGATCCCCAGCGCCGCCAGCGACTTGCCGACCACGATGATAAACACGGTCGCCAGCACGCCCCAGGGGTCGTTGACCAGCACCATCGGGTCGAACAGCATGCCGACGGAAACGAAGAACAGCACCGCGAACGCGTCGCGCAGCGGCAGAGATTCCTCGGCCGCGCGATGGCTGAACTCGGACTCCGCCAGCACCATGCCGGCAAAAAACGCGCCCAGCGCGAACGACACGCCGAACAGTGCGTAAGCGCCATAGGCCACGCCCAGCGCGGTCGCCAGCACGCCCAGGCGGAACATCTCGCGATTGCCGGTCCAGACGATGCGTTCGAGCATCCACGGGATAAAGCGGCGGCCGATCACCAGCATCACCGCGACGAACGCCGCCACCTTGCCGAGCGTGGCGAAGATCGCCAGCACCACCTCGCCCGTGCCCGGGCCGGCATCGCCGGAAGCCGCGCCGGCGCCGGCCAGCAGGCCCGCCATCGCCGGCAGCAGCACCAGCGCCAGCACCATCGCCAGGTCTTCGACGATCAGCCAGCCGACGGCAATCCGCCCTTGCGGCGACTCGACCAGGTTGCGCTCCTGCAGGGCCTTGAGCAGCACCACGGTGCTGGCCACCGACAGGGCCAGCCCGTACACCAGCCCCTGGCCCCACGACCAGCCGAAGCCCCAGGACACCAGCATCCCCATCAGCGTGGCGATGCCGATCTGCACCACAGCGCCCGGAATGGCGATGCGCTTGACCGCCATCAGGTCCTTGATCGAGAAATGCAGGCCCACGCCGAACATCAGCAGGATCACGCCCAGTTCGGCGAGTTCGGGCGCCAGTGCCTGGTCGGCGGTGTAGCCGGGCGTATGCGGTCCCACCACGATGCCCGCGCACAGGTAGCCGATCAACGGCGGCAAGCGCAGCCGACTGGCGACCGCGCCAAGGATAAAGGCCAGGACGATACCGCCGACGATGGTACTGATAAGCGGGGTGGCGTGATGCATGCGTGCGGGATTCCTCGTGTCAGGGGCTGAACGCTAACCCGCTCCCTTGCCTGGCAAGTGGCACAGCGCATCCGGCGCGCACCAGCGGTCAGCGCGGGACAGTCGCCGCAACCCTGGGCAGCAGCATCGGAACGGGGAAGAACGGGAAGTGCCGCAGCGGCCCCGGACACGCCGGCGGCGCGTCACGGATCGGGGATGGCGATTGACTTGCTGCCCCGCGAACCCGGCCGCGGAGCCCCCCGAAAAGCGTACGACAGGAGTAATGTAACATGCCCGCCACGCATGGGCGGGGCAGCCGGTCCGGGGAAAACAAAAACGGCGCCTTAAGGCGCCGTTCTGCTTGCAACTGGAGGCGGAGGTCGGAATCGAACCGGCGTACACGGCTTTGCAGGCCGCTGCATAACCACTCTGCCACCCCGCCAGGTGACGTGCTGCTGGATTGTATCCGCATTCCGCCCAGGCTGCCGCAGCACATGGATGCAGCATGCCGCGGCGCGGCGATTCAACCCAAACAAAAAGGGAAGCGTTGCTTCCCTTTGGGGATTGGAGCGGGAGACGAGTCTCGAACTCGCGACCTCAACCTTGGCAAGGTTGCGCTCTACCAACTGAGCTACTCCCGCATACAACTTTGACTGCCAGCCCCGCACCGCGATGATCGCGCTGCCGGACTTCTTTTGACCTGGAGCGGGAGACGAGTCTCGAACTCGCGACCTCAACCTTGGCAAGGTTGCGCTCTACCAACTGAGCTACTCCCGCAGGGCACTACCGAAATCAAATAAAGGTGTTTTATGCTGCAATACGCCGATATCTCACAACATCTTGCGCCAAACCCACCTTATCTCGCTGCTTTCGCTTGCGTCGTCAGCAACGAGAATGAGATTATGCAAAGAACTGCCCTCCCCGTCAACCACTTTCTCGAATTTTCTTTTCACTTCGGCGCGCCGGCTCGCGCGACCACACTGCTGCGTTCGCGGATCTGCGGCCACGCCAGCTTCATGTAGTAAATCATCGACCACAGCGTCAGCACCGCCGCCACGTAGATCATCCAGGTGCCCAGCAGATGGGCGTCGAAGCCGAACAGCCGGTCGCTGAACAGCAACAGCGGAATCGCCACCATCTGCACAGTGGTCTTGAGCTTGCCAAGGAAATTGACCGCGACACTCTTTGAGGCGCCGATCTGCGCCATCCATTCGCGCAGCGCCGAGATGGTGATCTCCCGCCCGATGATGACCAGCGCGATCAGGTCGGCAACCCGGTCCAGCGCCAGCAGCGACAGCAGCGCCGCCGTCACCATCAGCTTGTCGGCGACGGGGTCCAGGAAGGCGCCGAACGACGAGGTCTGGTTCCAGCGCCGCGCCAGGAAGCCGTCCAGCCAGTCGGTCACCGCGGCGATGATGAAGAACGCCGCCGCGGTTACGTTCTTGGTATGCATCGGCAGCCAGGCGTCGGGCAGGTAGAAGACCCCTACCACCAGAGGAATCATGGCGACGCGAAGCCAGGTCAGCAGGATCGGGATATTGAAGGGCATGGAACTCGGACGGCGGGGGGACGGTAGCCAATCCTGCGATTGTCGCCGATTTCCGGGCCAATCGAGCATTCTTGGCGATACGCGTGCCGGCCCGCCGCCTGTCGCGGCGGCCGCGGTCAGTGCAGCTGCCGGTAGATTTCCTCGGCCAGCCCGCGCGAAATGCCCTCGACGCTGGCCAGTTCATCGATGCTCGCGGCCATCACGCCGCGCAGTCCGCCGAAGCGGGTCAGCAGCTTTTGGCGCCGGCGCGCGCCGATGCCTTCGATCTCTTCCAGCCGCGAGGTGGTGCGCGTCTTGGCGCGGCGCGCGCGCATGCCGGTGATGGCAAAACGGTGCGCCTCGTCGCGGATCTGCGCCACCAGCATCAGCGCGGCACTGCCCTGGCCCAGTTCCAGCGCCGGGCGGCCATCGGCGAACACCAGCGTCTCCAGGCCGACCTTGCGGCCCTCGCCCTTGGCCACGCCGACCAGCAGCCCGATATCCAGCCCCAGCTCCTCGAACACCTGCCGAGCCACCTCGACCTGGCCCTTGCCGCCGTCGATCAGCACGATCTGCGGCACCAGCGCCGCGGCTTCGCTGCCGCCTTCGGCGCCGCCGTCTTCCTGGATCTGTTCGACCAGCTTCTGGTAGCGCCGCGTCAGCACCTGCCGCATGGCCGCGTAGTCGTCGCCAGGGACGATGTCCTGGATGTTATAGCGGCGGTACTCGCTGTTCTGCATGTCGTGGTGGTGGTACACCACGCACGACGCCTGCGTAGCCTCGCCGGCGGTATGGCTGATGTCGAAGCACTCGACGCGCAGCAGCGCCAGGTCTTCCAGGTCCAGCCCGATGGTTTCTGCCAGCGCGCGCGTGCGCGCTTCCTGGCTGCCCTGCTCGGCCAGGTGGCGCGACAGCGCCAGCGCCGCGCCCTGCTGCGCCATCTCGAGCCAGATCTTGCGCTGGCCCTGCGGCTGGCGCACCAGCGCAACCTTGCGTCCGGCGTGCAGCGCCAGCGCCTCGAGCACCGCGGCATCGTCCGGCACATGGCTGACCACGACGATGGGCGGCGCCGGCTGCTCCAGGTAGTGCTGCACCATGAAGGCCGACAGCACGCGCGTGGCGATGCGGTCCACGGTCAGCGGCAGCGCGGCGTCCGCTGCGTCCGCGGCGCCAGCCTCCTCGGCGCTTCCCTCGGCGCGCTCATCCGCGTCCTCGACGATCATCGCCGCCTCGTCCGCATGGGCCGGGAAGTAGGCCTTGTCGCCCAGATGGCGCCCGCCGCGCACCATGGCCAGGTTGACGCAGGCGCGGCCACCCTCGACCGCGACGGCCAGCACGTCGATGTCGCGTGCCTGCCCACCGACCTCTTCCACTGCCTGGCGTTTGAGCACGGTCGACAACGCCGCGATCTGGTCGCGCACCGCCGCCGCCTGCTCGAATTCCAGCCGCTCCGCATGCTGTTCCATCTTGCCCTGCAGGCCTTCCAGCACCTCGCTCTGGCGGCCTTGCAGGAAGCGCGCCGCGTTGGCGACATCGCGCGCGTAGTCGTCTTCGCTGATGGCGTTGACGCACGGCCCGGTGCAGCGGTGGATCTGGTGCAGCAAGCACGGCCGCGTGCGGTTGTTGAAGACGGTGTCCTCGCAGGTGCGCAGCTGGAACACCTTCTGCAGGATCTGCATGCTCTCGCGCACCGCATAGGCGCTCGGGAACGGGCCGAAGTACTGGTGCTTGCGGTCGGTGGCGCCGCGGTAGTACGCCATGCGCGGGAAGCGGTGCCCGGTCAGCTTCAGGAACGGGTAGGACTTGTCGTCGCGGAACAGGATGTTGTAGCGCGGCGCCAGCGCCTTGATCAGGTTGTTCTCGAGCAGCAGCGCCTCGGCCTCGGTGCGCACCACCGTGGTCTCGATGCGGGCGATGCGCGACACCATCATCGCGATGCGCGGCGACAGCTGGGTCTTGTTGAAATAGCTCGCCACCCGCTTCTTCAGGTCGCGGGCCTTGCCCACGTACAGCACGTTGCCGTTGGCGTCGAAATAGCGGTAGACGCCCGGCAGGCCGGGCAGGCGCGAGATGATCGGGCGGGCATCGAAGGGCTCTGCCGGAGCATCGGCTTGCGCTTCAGCGCCTTGAGGCGGCGCTTCCGCTGGCACCGCGGACGGCACCTCGGCGTGCGCCTCGGCCGGTACCTCGTCTGCGGGTTTCGGAGAATCGGGTTGCTGGTCTGACATGTGGGGACGGTGACCGCTGCGGGCCGGCGCGCGTCATCGCCGCGCGGCCTCTAAAATCGCAAGTTTAGAGCAATTCAACCGCGCGCCCCGCCGACCACCACCTCTCATGCCTATCCGCTCCTGGGACATTTTCTGCACTGTGATCGACAACTTCGGCGACATCGGCGTCTGCTGGCGGCTGGCCCGCCAGCTCGCGCAGGAGCACGGTCACGCGGTGCGGCTGTGGGTCGATGACCTGGCCAGCTTCGCCCGGCTGGCGCCGGAACTGGATCCCGCCGCAGTGGTCCAGCACCTTGCCGGCGTGGAGATCCGCCCGTGGCATCCGGCAGCCGCGCCCGGCGCAACCGACGGCACCGCCGGCGCCGTTCCGCACGATGCCGTGATCGAAGCCTTCGCCTGCCACCTGCCGCCAGCGTTCCTCGACCGCATGGCGGCGCGCGCGCCCAAACCCGCGTGGATCAACCTGGAGTACCTGAGCGCCGAACCATGGGTGCGCGAACACCACGCGATGCCCTCCCCCCATCCGCGCCTGCCGCTGGTGAAGCACTTCTTCTTTCCCGGCTTCGAGCCCGGCACCGGCGGCCTGCTGCGCGAATCGATGCTGGGCGCGCAGCGTGCCGCCTTCCTCGACGGCGCGGCGGCCCAGGCGTCACTGTGGCACCGGCTGGGCGTGACGCCGCTGACCGATGCGCTGCGCGTAAGCCTGTTCGCCTATCCCAACCCGGTGCTGCCGGCGCTGCTGGAACAATGGCGCGACGGCACCGAGGCCATCCATTGCCTGGTGCCGGCCGGCCTGGCGGCGAGCCAGGCGGCGCAGTGGCTGGGCGCCCCGCTGGAGCCGAGCCGGCCGGTCGCGCGCGGCAGCTTGCGCGTGCAGGCCACGCCCTTCGTGCGGCAGGAGCACTATGACGAATTGCTGTGGGCCTGCGACCTCAATTTCGTGCGCGGCGAGGACTCCTTCGTGCGCGCCCAATGGGCGGCGCGCCCGCTGGTCTGGCACATCTACCCGCAGGACGACGCGGCCCACCGGGTCAAGCTCGATGCCTGGCTGGAGCTCTTCGCAAAGAGCGGCGTAGCGCCGGAAGCAGCCGCCGCGCTGGCCGATTTCTGGCACGCCTGGAACGGCTACGGCAACGCGCCGGACTGGCCGCGTTTGCGTGCGCACCTGCCGGCACTTGCGGCGACCGCGCCGCGCTGGGAGCGGCGCTTGCAGCATCCCGGCGACCTTGCCGCGAACCTGGTGGCGTTTTGCGAAAATCAGGTAAAATAACCGGTTGATCCAAATGGCGACCGGGCCGGAGAACCAGGGTCTTGCCGGGCGTGAACCACCACGCGGGGCAATGGCCTAAAGCAAGCTGGGCACGGGGTCGCGAGCGCGTGGATCCTGGCTCTCGCGGGCTTACCGCGGGCACGCCGGCAGCGCGCCTTCGCCATTCCAAATTCCTAGACTTTATTTTTCAGGAAATCAGTTCAGATGAAAATCGCACAGGAACTCCGCGTCGGTAACGTGTTCATGATCGGCGGCGATCCGATGGTCGTGCAGAAGGCCGAGTACAACAAGTCGGGCCGCAACGCCGCTGTGGTCAAGATGAAGTACAAGAACCTGCTGACGGACGCACCGGGCGAGTCGGTGTTCAAGGCCGACGACAAGTTCGAAGTGGTGGTGCTCGAGCGCCGCGAATGCACCTACTCGTACTTCGCTGACCCGATGTACGTGTTCATGGACGCCGACTACAACCAGTACGAAGTCGAGAAGGACAGCATGGGTGACTCGCTGAACTACCTCGAGGACGGCATGAACGTCGAAGTCGTGTTCTACAACGACAAGGCCATCTCGGTCGAAATGCCGACCACGCTGGTCCGCGAAATCGTCTACACCGAGCCGGCCGTCAAGGGCGACACCTCGTCGGGCAAGGTGCTCAAGGGCGCCAAGATCAACACCGGCTTCGAGCTGCAAGTGCCGCTGTTCTGCAACATCGGCGACAAGATCGAAATCGACACCCGCACCGGCGAATACCGCAGCCGCGCCAACTAAGGCGCTGGTCTCGCCCCGCTTCTGCGCGGGGCGGTCAACAAAAATGGCAGCCTCGGCTGCCATTTTTGTTTGCGCACGACCCGCCGCCCCGGGGTTCAGGCGATCAGGTCGTGTTCCTGCAGCGTGCGCAGCGCGGCGCGGTACTCGCCCTGCTGGTGCAGCTTGTTCCAGTCCAGCGGCTTGCGTCGCGCGAACAGCTTGCGGATGCGGCGACGCGACATCTTGTCGATATCCACGTCGAGCTCGCTCAGGAGCTGGTCGGCACGGTCCGGGTGGTTGCAGATCAGCACCATGTCGCAGCCGGCGGTCAGCGCGGCACGCGCGGCCTCGGTGACGTTGCCGGCGACGCTGGCACCTTCCATGCTCAGGTCGTCGCTGAAGATCACACCCTCGAAGCCCAGTTGTGCGCGCAGCACGTCCTGCAGCCAGTAGCGCGAGAAGCCCGCCGGGCTGGGATCGACCTTGGGGTAGATCACGTGCGCCGGCATCACCGACGCCAGCGACAGGCCCAGCCATTCATACGGGCGCGCGTCCTGGCCGAGGATCTCGTCCAGCGTGCGCTCGTCGACCGGGATCGCCACGTGCGAATCCGCCTCGACGTAGCCGTGGCCGGGAAAGTGCTTGCCGCAGTTGCTCATGCCGGCCAGCAGCAGGCCGTGGTTCAGGTGGCCGGCCAGCATCGACACCACGCGCGGATCGGCGTGGAAGGCGCGATCGCCGATCACGGCGCTGCGGCCGTAGTCGAGGTCCAGCACCGGGGTGAAGCTCAGGTCGATATCGCAGGCGCGCAGCTCGGCGGCCAGCACATAGCCACAGGCAACCGCCGCCTTGGTCGCGGCCAGCACGTCGCGTTCCCACAGCTCGCCCAGGCGGTGCATCGCCGGCAGGTGGGTGAAGCCATCGGTCTTGCAGCGCTGCACGCGACCGCCTTCATGGTCGATGCAGATCAGCACGTCGTCGCGCACCGCGCGGATGGCACGCGTCAGCGCCTCCAGCTGCGCGCGCGACTCGAAATTGCGCGCGAACAGGATCACGCCGCCGGTGAGCGGATGCGCGATGCGGCGCGCGTCTTCCGCGTCGAGCTGCTTGCCGACGACATCGAGGACCACCGGGCCCGGCCGCTTGCCGGAATTCTTCTTGGACATGGAAGGGGTTGGGTTCACAAGGCTGTAGGTTGAGACACCGCCGCGCCGCTGCGCTCGGCAATGGCGAAGGCGACTGCGTAATCATGTTCGTCACTGACACTGACCCGCACGACCAGCCCGCGTTCCGCCAGCCACGCGGCCAGCTCGCCATGGCACACCGCGGTGGGCTCGCCGGACGGCAGGTTCATCAGTTCCATCGCGCGCCATGTCATCGGCCAGCGCATGCCCAGGCCGATCGCCTTGGAAAACGCCTCCTTGGCGGCGAAGCGCGTCGCCAGGAACGCCAGGCCGCGCTTTTCCGAACGCGCCTTGCGGGCGTGGTACTTGGCCAGTTCGTCCGGGCCTAGCACCTTTTCGGCGAAACGGCCGTTGGTGCGCGTCATCACGCCCTGCACGCGCGCGATCTGGATGATGTCGGTGCCGATGCCGTAAATCACGCCGGGGTGCTCGCGGCAGGATACTGCGTGCCCAGGCGCGCGGCCACCATGATGGCCTTCATCTCGCGTACCGCGTTCTCCCAGCCGGTGAATACGGCGTGCGCGACGATGGCGTGGCCGATGTTCAGCTCCTTGATGCCGGGCAGCGCCGCGATCGGCTGCACGTTGGTGTAGTGCAGCCCGTGGCCGGCATTGACCACCAGGCCATGCTTCTGGCCGGCATCGGCGCCGTCGGCGATGCGGCGGAACTCGGCCGCCTGCTCCGCGGGGGTATGCGCATCGGCATAGCGCCCGGTATGCAGCTCGATCACGGGCGCGCCGCAGGCCGCGGCCGCGGCGATCTGGTCAGCGTCCGGATCGATGAACAGCGACACGCGGATGCCGGCGCCGGCCAGCTGGGCGCACGCGGCCTTCACCAGCTCGAAGCGGCCGGCCACGTCCAGCCCGCCCTCGGTGGTCACTTCCTCGCGGCGCTCCGGCACCAGGCACACGTCCTGCGGGCGGATCTCGCAGGCGATGTCGAGCATCTCCTGCGTGATTGCGCATTCGAGGTTCATGCGCGTGGCCAGCTGCGGGCGCAGCGCGCGCACGTCGGCATCGCGAATGTGGCGCCGGTCTTCGCGCAGGTGCAGCGTGATCAGGTCGGCGCCGGCCTGCTCCGCCAGCAGCGCGGCGCGAATGGGATCGGGGTACACGGTGCCGCGCGCGTTGCGCAGCGTGGCCACGTGGTCGATGTTGACGCCAAGGTCGATGACGCCCGGATTTGCGTGGAAGATCATGCGAGCAGGTGCAGGAGTAAGTCGGAGATTCTTGTCGGTCAGAGATACTGCAGGTCGATCAGTATCTGGCGCGTCTTCAGCGGCGCGCCTTGCAGATAATAATGCAGCAGGAACCGCATCAGCGCGCGGCTTTGCGCGGCGGTCTGCGCGCGGCTGTAGTCGTCCTGCGCCATGTCCAGCAGCGTCTGGCCCGACACCACCGGCCACGTCGACGGGTCGCTCGGCTGGGCCCGGCGCACGCCGCGCTCGGGCTGGTAGACATAATCGAGCCCCGCCTGCACCCGCTCGCCGGTGCTCAGGCACTGGTCGAACGCCACCGCGAAACCGGTTTCCTGCAGCAGCACGCGCTCGAAGCTGCGCAGCACCAGTCCGGCCGGCTCGCCGTGCGCCAGCCGCGTCAGCGTCGACAGGTAATGGCGGAACAGCACCGGATGCGCGTCCTCGCGCGGGCAAAAGCGCATCAGCAGCTCGTTCAGGTAGAACGCCGACAGCAGCGCGTCGCCGGCCAGCGGCGGCATGCCCCCCACCCACTCGGCCTTGGTCAGGGTCTTGACCTCGCCACGGCCGCTCCATGACACCGAGACCGGATGGAAGTGCTGCAGCACCGCGCGCAGCGCCGAGTGCGGGCGCTTGGCGCCCTTGGCCACCATCGAGAGACGGCCGTAGTCGCGCGTGAAGACGTCCAGGATCAGGCTGGTCTCGCGGTACGGCCAGGCGTGCAGCACGAAGCCGGGCTGCTCGCCCACGCGCGACTCGGGGCGCGCCGGCACGATGCGCATGGCGCGGTCCATCATCGCGCGCGCGGCGGCATCGGCCATGCCGGGCAGCGCGCCGCTGTCGAGCAGTTCCGCGGCCTCGTCGACCACGGGGTCGGCGCGCCGGGCCTTGGGCGCGGGCGCGCGCGCGATGTCAGCGGTCTTGCTCACGGGGCGCTCGCTGGGGGCTCGCTGTCGGGTTGGGGGCGTCGGGATCGCTGCAGGGCTCACTCGTAGCCGTACGCGCGCAGGCCGGCTTCGTTGTCGGCCCAGCCGCTCTTCACCTTGATCCACATTTCCAGGTAGACCTTGCCGTCGAACAGCTTTTCCATGTCCAGGCGCGCCTCGGTGGAGATCTGCTTGAGCTTGCTGCCCTTGTTGCCGATGATCATGGCCTTGTGCGCGTCGCGCTCGACCAGGATGGTGGCAAAGACGCGGCGCAGGCGCCCCTCGGTCTCGAACTTGTCGATGACCACGGTGCTGGTGTACGGCAGCTCGTCGCCGGTCCAGCGGAACACCTTCTCGCGGATGATCTCCGAGGCCAGGAAGCGTTCGCTGCGATCGGTCATGGCGTCCGCGTCGTACATCGGCTCGCCTTCCGGCAGGTAAGGCCGGATGATCTCGAACAGCCGCGCGATATGGTCGCGGGTCTTGGCCGACATCGGCACCACTTCGCGGAACGGGAACAGCTGCCCCATCTTCTCCAGGAAGGGCATCATCACTTCCGAGCGGTTCTCGCCGATGCGGTCGAGCTTGTTGGCCACCAGCAGCACCGGCGTGTTCTTCGGCAGCAGCGACAGCACCTTCTCGTCGTCGGCGCCGTAATAGCCGGCCTCGACCACAAACAGGATCAGATCCACCGACGACAGCGTCGAGGTGACCGCGCGGTTCAGCGAACGGTTCAGCGCGCTGGCGTGGCGGGTCTGGAAGCCAGGCGTATCGACGAACACATACTGCGCGTCATCGGTGGTCTGGATGCCGACGATGCGATGCCGCGTGGTCTGCGCCTTGCGCGAGGTGATGCTGATCTTCTGGCCGACCAGCGCGTTCATCAGCGTGGACTTGCCCACGTTGGGGCGGCCGACGATGGCCACGGTGCCGCAGCGGAACGCCGCGGCCGGGGTATCCGCCGCGTCTTGCTGCGGATGGGTAGATTCGGTCATTCCTTCAACCTGAGAGACAGCTGCGGGTCCTGCGGCTGGGGTTGCTTGCGGGTCTTGCCGGTACGCTCGGCGCGGCTGCGCTTGAGCAGCTGCGGCACCAGCTTCTGGACTTCATCGAGCGCCAGCTTGGCGGCGGCCTGCTCTGCCGCGCGGCGCGACGCGCCGGTGCCGAACACCCGGACTTCCAGTTTAGGCACGGTGCACTCGACTTCAAACTGCTGGCTGTGCGCGGCGCCGTGTGTGGCGATTACGTTATATTGCGGCAGGGCAATCTTGTGGCCCTGCAGGTATTCCTGCAGCAGGGTCTTGGCGTCCTTGCCCAGCGTGCGCGGATCGACCTGCTCCAGGATCGGGATATAGAGCTTGCGGATCAGCGCCCGCGCGGCATCGAAGCCGGCGTCGAGAAACACCGCGCCGACGATGGCTTCGAGGGCATCGGCCAGGATCGAGGGCCGGCGAAAGCCGCCGCTCTTCAGCTCGCCCTCGCCCAGGCGCAGGGTGTCGGACAACTGCAGCATCTGCGCGATTTCGTACAGCGCCTGCTGCTTGACCAGGTTGGCCCGCACCCGCGAGAGATCGCCCTCGTCGAGCTTGCCGAACATGCCATAGAGCATGTCGGCCACGGCGCAGTTGAGCACGGAGTCGCCGAGGAACTCCAGGCGTTCATTGTGCTGGGCGCTGTGGCTGCGGTGCGTCAGCGCCTGTTGCAGCAATTCGGGCTTGCTGAATCGGTAGCCGAGTCGTTGCTGCAAGGCGTCGAGGTTCATATCAGTGCTGCGTTCCTGAATAGGTAATCAACAGGCTCAGGGGTCCGTAGACAGGCACCTCGGTGCGGTACGAGAAATCGACCGACTGGATGGTGCCGTTATCGTCTTCCCGGATCAGCAGGTCTTCGCCCTTGACCGCGGTAATGCGGTCGATGGCGGCCTGCTTCTCGAAGAATTCGACCACTTCACGCTTGTTGGCGGCGCGCTGCTTGGCATAGCCGGCGGCGCGCTTGACCGAAAAATATTCCACCAGGCTCGGGATCGCGCGCAGGGTCGGCAAGGCCACGCCGACCACGAACACCACGATCACCAGCAGCGTCCACACGGAAAACCCGCCAGCGCCGCCCCGGCGCCCTGCCGGATGGTTTCCTGCCCCCACCTTCCCAAATCGACCCATCGCGCCTGCCCTCGTTTTGTTGAGTGTTCTTGCGCCGCGGAGATGCTTATTTAAACGATCCCACGCGTCCGAAATTGCCCAGGTTCATCCAGATCACGAACGCCTTGCCGACAATATTCTGGTCAGGCACGAACCCCCAGTAACGGGAATCGAGGCTGTTGTCGCGGTTGTCGCCCATGACGAAATAGTGACCCGCAGGTACCTTGCAAGTCACACCCTGTTGATTGTAGGTGCAGTTGTCCCGGTACGGAAAATCCGGATCCGCACCCGCGATAAACGCCGGCCGGTCGGCGTCGTTCAGGATGCCATGCTCGACGCCGCCCGGGAGCTTTTCGCGGAAATGACGCGAATAGGCCAGGCGCTCCTCGTCGAGGAAGTCCGGCAGCGCGGTGTACTCGGCCGGCTTGCCGTTGATGGTCAGGCGCTTGTTGGCGTACTGCACCACATCGCCCGGCACGCCGATCACGCGCTTGATGTAGTCGAGCGACGGGTCTTTCGGGTACCGGAACACCATCACGTCGCCGCGCTGGGGCTCGCCCATGTCCATGATCTTCTTGTTCACCACCGGCAGCCGGATGCCGTACTCGTACTTGTTGACGAGGATGAAATCGCCGATCAGCAGCGTCGGAATCATCGAGCCGGACGGGATCTTGAACGGCTCGACCACGAACGAGCGCAGCACGAACACCGCCAGAATGACCGGGAAGAAACTGGCCGAATACTCCAGCCACCACGGCTGGCGCAGCTTTTCCTCGGCCAGGCGCTTGCGCGTGGCTTCGGCGTCGGCCGCGCCGAAACTGCCTTGCAGACGGCCCTGCTGCGAATCGAACTCGGCCAGCGCGAGTCGCGCCGAAGAGCGGCGCTGCCGCTCGAACACGAGCTTGTCGGCCACCCACGCCACGCCCGTGATCACCACCAGCACAAAAAGGATCAGTGCAAAATTCATGACGGCTTCTGGTTCTTGGAAATCCTGGTACAGCCTGTTCTGTCGCCACGCCGGCAAGGCTGCCGGGCGTGGCCCGGCCACTGCCCCGCCCGCGGCAATTTACTTGTCGTCGACTTGCAGGATGGCCAGGAAGGCCTCCTGCGGAATCTCGACGGTACCGACCTGCTTCATCCGCTTCTTGCCCGCCTTCTGCTTTTCCAGCAGCTTCTTCTTGCGCGAGATATCGCCGCCGTAGCACTTGGCCAGCACGTTCTTGCGCAGCGCCTTGACGTTTTCACGCGCGATGATATTGGAGCCGATGGCGGCCTGGATCGCCACGTCGTACATCTGGCGCGGAATGATCTCGCGCATCTTGGCCGCGACTTCGCGCCCGCGGTATTGCGAATTGGAGCGGTGCACGATCACCGACAGCGCGTCGACCTTGTCGCTGTTGATCAGGATGTCGACCTTGACCACGTCGGACGGCCGATATTCCTTGAACTCATAATCCATCGACGCGTAGCCGCGCGACACCGACTTCAGGCGGTCGAAGAAATCCATCACGATTTCCGCCATGGGGATCTCGTAGGTCAGCTGCACCTGCTTGCCGTGGTAGCTCATGTTGACCTGCGTGCCGCGCTTCTGCGTGCACAGCGTGATCACCGAGCCGACATATTCCTGCGGCATGTACAAATTGACGGTGACGATCGGCTCCAGGATCGCCTCGATCTTGCCCGGATCGGGCATCTTCGCCGGATTTTCCACAGTGACCGTGGTGCCGTCGCGCATCTCGACCTGGTACACCACCGTCGGCGCGGTGGTGATCAGGTCCATGTCGAACTCGCGCTCCAGGCGCTCCTGCACGATCTCCATGTGCAGCAGCCCGAGGAAGCCGCAGCGGAAGCCAAAGCCCAGCGCCTGCGACACTTCCGGCTCGAACATCAGCGAGGCGTCGTTCAGGCGCAGCTTTTCCAGCGATTCACGCAGCGCCTCGTACTGGTTGGCTTCGACCGGGTACAGGCCAGCGAACACCTGCGGCTTGACTTCCTTGAAGCCCGGCAGCGGCGCTTCGGCCTTGCGCTGCACGGTGGTGATGGTGTCGCCGACCTTGGCAGCCTTCAGTTCCTTGATGCCGGCGATGACAAAGCCCACCTGCCCCGCGGTCAGCGCGTCGCGCTGGATCGACTTGGGCGTAAACACGCCCACCTGCTCGACCAGGTGCTGCGAGCCGGTGGCCATCAGCAGGACCTTGTCCTTGGTGCGCAGCGTGCCGTTGACCACCCGCACCAGCATCACCACGCCAACGTAGTTGTCGAACCAGGAGTCGATGATCAGCGCCTGCAGCGGCGCGTCGGCATCGCCCTTGGGCGGCGGCACCTTGGCAATCAGGGCCTCGATCACGTCCTGCACGCCCTGGCCGGTCTTGGCCGAGCACGGCGTGGCGTCCTGCGCGTCGATGCCGATGACGTCCTCGATTTCCTGGATCGCGTTGTCGGGATCGGCCTGCGGCAGGTCGATCTTGTTCAGCACCGGCACCACTTCCACGCCCAGTTCGATCGCGGTGTAGCAGTTGGCCACGGTCTGGGCTTCGACGCCCTGCGAGGCATCGACCACCAGCAGCGCGCCTTCGCAGGCGGACAGCGACCGGCTGACCTCATAGCTGAAGTCGACGTGTCCGGGGGTGTCGATCAGGTTCAGGTTGTAGACCTGGCCGTCGCGGGCCTTGTAGCTCAGCGCCGCGGTCTGCGCCTTGATGGTGATGCCGCGCTCTTTTTCGATATCCATCGAATCGAGAACCTGCGCTTCCATCTCCCGATCCGACAGCCCTCCGCAAAGCTGAATGATCCGGTCGGCCAGGGTGGACTTCCCATGGTCGATGTGGGCAATGATCGAGAAATTACGGATATGGTCCATCTAATGTTCAGGGAAGCGCCGGCTGAGAGCCCGGGCGGCAACAAGCAGTGGAGCGGCCCGGCGCCGCGCGCCGCAAGGCGTGCGCGGGCGTACCGCGGGTTCGGGGGTGCAATTTTTGCGCCAATCCGCAATTTTACCGGATTTTCAATGACTTCCGGGTCGTCATATGGTGGCGTGGCGCGGATGCCGGCGCGGCTCAGCGGGCGGTGCGCGTGGCGCCATGTGCGGCCAGCCATACCCTTGTTGCCGCTTCGTCGAGGAAATAGTGACAAAGGGGCGCAGCATTCGCCGACGAGTCCGCCCGCAAGTCCGCCGGCTTGCCGGGCATCAGCACCGGCACCAGTTCGCCAAAGCGCGCCTCCAGCGCGGCATCGGCGTCGACATCGACCTCATGCAGGGTAAAAGAAAAATCGCGCCGGAGCGGCTCCAGCGCGACTTTCATGTCTTCGCAAAGATGGCAGTACGCCCGGCCCAACAGCGTCAGCGCGGGCGTGGCAGCCATGGCGGATCAGCGGGACGAGGCAGCGCCCGGTCGCAGCGTCAGCACCTGGGTGGCATCGCCGCGCCGCACGAACACCGCGGCGATCCGGCTCTTGTCCAGGCCACGCACCAGGTCGTTGAACTGGCGTGCATTGGTCACGTCGGTGTCGCCCAGCCGCAGGATGATATCGCCCGGACGGATGCCGGCGCGCAACGCCGGGCCATCGGCCACCTCGACCTCGACGCCGGACTTGAGCTTGAGCTCTTTCAGGCGCGCCTCGGGCAGGTCGCTGACCACCAGGCCCAGCGCATTGGGCTTGCCGGCCTGGGCCGCGCTGTCGTCCTTGGGCGCCGCGCCGCTGCGCGCGCGCGCCTTGCCCTCCGGCTCCAGTTCGGCAACGGTGATGCTGACCTCGCGGGTCGCGCCCTTGCGCCACAGTTGCAACGGCACGCGCGTGCCGGGCTTGGTCTCGCCGACCATGCGCGGCAGGTCCGAAGCGCGCTCGATATCGCGGCCGTTGAACTTCAGGATGATGTCGCCCGCCTCGATGCCCGCCTTCTCCGCGGGACCGCCCGGCTCGACGCTGCCCACCAGCGCGCCGCGCGCACGGCCCAGGCCCAGCGAATCGGCGACCTCCTTGGTGACGTCGCCGATCGCCACGGCAATGCGGCCGCGCGTCACGCGCCCGGAGGACTTGAGCTGCTCCGACACCCGCATCGCCTCGTCGATCGGGATTGCGAACGAAATCCCCATGTAGCCGCCGCTGCGGCTGTAGATCTGCGAGTTGATACCGATCACTTCGCCGCGCAGGTTGATCAGCGGCCCGCCGGAGTTGCCGGGGTTGACCGCCACGTCGGTCTGGATGAACGGCAGGTAGTCGCCGGTATCGCGGCCCTTGGCCGAGACGATGCCGGCGGTCACACTGTTGTCCAGCCCGAACGGCGAGCCGATGGCCAGCACCCACTCACCGGCGCGGACCTTGTTGGAATCGCCCAGCGGCAGGCGCGGCAGGCCGGTGGCCTCGACCTTGAGCAGCGCGACGTCGGTGCGCTTGTCCGAGCCGATCAGCTTGGCCTTGAATTCGCGCTTGTCCGGCAGGGTCACGTAGATGGTTTCGGCGTCGGCCACCACGTGCGCGTTGGTCATCACATAACCATCCTGGCTGATGATGAAGCCCGAACCCACGCCGCGGCTCTGCTCTTCCTGCTGCGGCGGCTGCCCGCGGCGCGGCGGCGTGCCGGGCGCCGGCGCCCCCGGCATCGGCACGCCGAAGAAGCGGCGGAAGAATTCCGCCATCTCGTCGTCGCTGCCTGGCGCGCCGCGCTGTCGGACCAGCTCGGTGGTGCGAATGTTGACCACGGCCGGGCTGGCTTTCTCCACCAGGTCAGTGAAGTCGGGCAGGTTGTAATTGGAGGCAGCGGCCTGGGCGTGGCTGACTTCGGCAACGGTCGGGCCGAGCAGCATCATGGCAGCCATGACCACGGCCCGCGCCAGGGCTGGAGATCTGAACATCATCGACAACTCCCGGGATTCAGCGAAAAGAAGAAAAACCGACTGGATGTGATCCCGTGGCGGGGACCCTTCGCAGGTTTCATGGAGCCGGCCCCGGACGAAACCCGGGCGCCAGCCGCACCTGCTCACGCTCAGTGTACCGTCTTGGGCGGACGGTACTCTACGGCCGTCGCAAACTGGCGCACGGTGCTCGCCGGCACCTCGCCCACCACGGTGATCCAGAAATCGGCAACCCGGCGCACCACGACCTGGGTCGCGCCGAGCGCGGCCACGCCTTCGCGGCGCGCACGTTGCTCGGAAACCGGCTCAATGAAGACCGACAGGCCGGTGAGCCCGTCGCTGTAGACGATCTGCAGCACTTCGAACACCTGCCCGCGGGCATTGCCCGGAGGCGGCGCGCGCAACTCGCCGAGGGGGCGGCGGACCTCGCGGATCTTCTGGAATCCCTTGAGCGGCACCGCGATCGACCAGCCCTCGTCGGCGATGCTGGTGGGCTGGTAGGTCACCTCATAGTGATTCCAGCTGCTGGAATTCTTGATCGCGGCAAGGATACGCTGCTTCTCTGACGGCACGCCGATCTGCACCTGCGAGAACGACACCTGCTCCAGCACCTTGCCGCCGTCGCCGATGGTCTGCGCGCGCATCAGCAGGCCGGAATTCTTTTCCGCCCACAAGCGCACCGCGTAGCGCGCGGCATCGTGCGGCTCCAGCGCAAAGACCTCGCACTCCATGCCGGCCACGCGCTCGGCGGGCATCTTGCGCATGTCGTACAGGTCCAGCACATCGTTCTTGTTGGTGGCGAGCAGCGCCGGGAAGCGGTCCTTGGCGTCCTGCTTTTCCACCACCACCAGCTTGGCTTCGGGGATCAGGCTGTGCACGACGTCGTTCTGCCGCAGCACTTCGCGCGGCTTGCCGTCGAGGGTCTCGAGCCGTTCGTATTCGTTGTGGACGAGATCGCTGTAATGCTGGATACGCGAGGCGTGCATGACGCTGCCGCGCTGATAGATCAGCGTGCCGACATAGTTCTCGCGCTGTGCGGCTTTGTGGATCTTGTTGAGCCAGGCAGTTGCGTCGCGTCGGGTCAGCGTATTGTCCAAAGGCTGCGCGGTGGCCGCCGCAGCGCTCAGACACAAGGCCAGAAAAAAGGACCTACGCAGGGCCCTAATTCTCTGCGCGCCCGCTACATGGGCGGGCGAACCTCCTTTGTGCATGTCCGGCATTATTCCTGCGTATTTTCCTGAGTGAAGTTTGCACCGTTGGCAACCGTGCGCATGGTCGGCACGAAAGCATCCGTTGCCACTGAAGTGCGATGCGCACGCAGGTATTCGTCCAGGCGCGGGTCGCGGATCATCTGCGGGGCGTCCGCGGCGACCGTGACGATGCCGGCGGCCTGGCCGGAGGCCGGCTGTTCGGCACGGGCGACCACGGCATCCGGCGTTCCTACCGTGGCGGGACCGCGCATCTGCGGCACCACCACCCAGCTGACCGCGGCCACGGCGGCGGCGATGGCGGTGCCGGGCATCACGCGGCGCACCCACGACGGCCTGACCAGCAGGCGATGGCGGGCGCCAGCCTGCGCTACCGCCGGCACCAGCACGTGCGGCTCGGCTTCGAGGCGCGCGGAGAAACGCGAGAGGAAATCGGCGGTGGAACCCGCCTGCGTCAGGTCTTCGGAACGCAAGGCGTCGCCGATCAACTGGTATGTGGTCCAGTCGGAAAGGCCGGCTTCGCTCTTCGCGAGATCGAGCACGGCATCGACTTCGTGCGGCGCCAGTTCGCCATCCATCAATACGGAGATCTGCTCCGCTGCTTCCACTACATGAACCGACTGCTTATGAGCCTGACCCATTTCCCACCCCAAGACATTCCATTGAACACCGATAATCCCGTTACTGCTGTCGCTTATCGATGCAGGAATAGGCTGCAACGCTGGCCGCACGACATTCTTCTCTACCACCTGGACCGCCACTTACCACCGCTTGCCCTCTGCCGTTCCCAGCAGCGGGCGCAACCGCTCGGCAATCGCCTCGCGTGCGCGGAAGATGCGCGAGCGCACCGTGCCGATCGGGCACCCCATCGCTTCGGCGATTTCCTCGTAGCTGAGGCCCTCGATCTCGCGCAGCGTGATGGCGGTCCGCAATTCTTCCGGAAGTGCTTCCATCGCGCGGTTCACCGTCTCGGCAACTTGGCGCGTGTGAAGCATCGACTCCGGCGTATTGATATCCCTTAGTTGTTCACCGTCCGCAAAAGTTTCAGCCTCTTCCGCATCGATATCGCTGGACGCTTCCGGGCGGCGGCCCTGGGTAGCCAGGTAGTTCTTGGCGGTGTTGACGGCGATCCGGTACAGCCACGTGTAGAAGGCCGACTCCCCGCGGAACTGGGGCAAGGCGCGGTATGCCTTGATGAAGGCATCCTGCGCCACATCCTCGACTTCAGCGGGATCCCTGACCAGGCGCGAAATCAGGCGAATGATCTTCCGATGGTATTTGGTCACCAGAAGTTCAAAGGCCCGCTTGTCGCCCTGCTGGACGCGTTCAACTAGGAGCTGATCGGCTTCGCGTTCGCTCACGTATGGCTCACCTGCAGTGTATCTCTTGGTTTGGTCGTCACGACAAACGTTGTATTTTACCTACGATTCTCAGCCCGCCCGGTGAAGCAACGCGCATCCTGTGACCGCAAGCTAACAAAATCGTTCCCTGGGCTGGCATCGGGTTGCACCCGCAGTGCAACTCGCGCGGACCGTTGCAGCCACCGCGCCAGTTCCGGACCAGCTGCCTGCCAGGGAAGAAGAATGGCGCCGGGCATCGCCGGATCACCGGGGGCCAGGCACACTACCGCTGCGTCTCCGAGCTGCCAGCACTGCCGCACGACGGCTTCGCGCCGCGCGCCGCCGGGCGCTTCCAGCCAGATGCGCAGGGGGCCTTCGGCGTCGGCGTCCTGCACGGCCGTGCAGACCCAGCGCAGGCCGCGCCACCATGCCGGCCAGGCACGCAGGGCCGCTACGGCGGCCAGTGCCAGGCCGGCACCCGCTGCGAGGTGCCACCACAGCAAGCCCGCCTGGCTGCCGGCAATGGCATCGGCCAGCGTCCGCGCCAGCAGCGCGAGCGCCAGCAATTCGCCGGCACAAAACACGAACAGGGCCCACCCCAGCGGGTGGACCCTGCCATGGCGCAGCCCCTCAAGGGCCCGCCTCAACCACGGATCAGGCGCGGCGGAAAACAAGCGTGCCGTTGGTGCCGCCGAAACCGAAGTTGTTCTTCACTGCCACGTCGATCTTCATCTCGCGCGCCGTGTTGGCCACGTAGTCCAGGTCGCACTCGGGGTCCTGGTTGTCGAGGTTGATCGTCGGCGGCGAGACCTGGTGGTGCAGCGCCAGCACGGTGAAGACCGACTCCAGGCCACCGGCGCCGCCCAGCAGGTGGCCGGTCATCGACTTGGTCGAGTTCACCACCATCTTGTAGGCCTGGTCGCCGAATGCTGCCTTGATCGCATCGGATTCGTTCTTGTCGCCCAGCGGCGTGGAGGTGCCGTGCGCGTTCAGGTAATGCACCTGGTCGGTGTTGATGCCGGCATCCTTGAGCGCATTGACCATGCAGCGGCGCGGGCCGTCCATGTTCGGCGCGGTCATGTGGTAGGCGTCGCCACTCATGCCGAAGCCGATCAGCTCGGCATAGATGCGCGCACCGCGGGCCTTGGCCGACTCATACTCTTCCAGCATCATCACGCCCGCGCCTTCGCCCAGCACGAAGCCGTCGCGGTCCTTGTCCCACGGACGCGAGGCCGCTGCCGGATCGTCGTTGCGCGTCGACAGCGCGCGCGCGGCGGCGAAACCACCAATGCCCAGCGGCGACACGGTCGATTCCGCGCCGCCCGCCAGCATGGCGTCGGCATCGCCGGCCTGGATCAGGCGGGCGGCCAGGCCAATGCTGTGCAGGCCGGTGGTGCACGCCGTCACGGCCGCCAGGTTCGGGCCCTTGATGCCGTGGATGATCGACAGGTGGCCGGCGATCATGTTGATGATCGAGCCGGGCACGAAGAACGGCGAAATCCGGCGCGGACCACGCTCGCTCAGCACGGCATGGGTATCCTCGATCATCGGCAGGCCGCCGATGCCCGAGCCGACCAGCACGCCGATGCGCTCGGCATTGGCCTCGGTCACTTCCAGGCCGCTATCCTTCAGCGCCTGCGTTCCGGCCGCGATGCCGTAATGGATAAACGTATCCATATTGCGGGCTTCCTTGGCCGGGATGTAATCCTCGGCATTGAAACCCTTCACTTCGCCGGCGAAGTGCACGGACAGCGCGGAGTGATCGAATTTGGTGATGGTGGCGATGCCGGACTTGCCGGCTACCAGGTTGGCCCAGCCTTCGGCAACCGTGTTTCCGACCGGAGACACAAGGCCAAGCCCAGTGACGACGACGCGACGACGGCTCACTATGTTTTCCTACGGGTGCGTGAAACGGGAACGGAACGCGGAGTTGCCCGCCGCCGGCGCTGAAGGCCGCACGGCGAAGCCCATTCCATTCTGCTTCTTCGAACAGACGAAAGCCACAGAAAACAGCAAGGCGCGGCCGCAACGGCCCGCCCACCTGCCTTCTGTGGCTCGGAATGCAGAGACGACGGGCTTAGGCCTTGACGTGCGCGGTAGCGTAGTCGATAGCCTGTTGCACGGTCGTGATCTTTTCGGCTTCCTCATCGGGAATTTCCATGCCGAATTCATCTTCCAACGCCATCACGAGTTCAACCGTGTCCAGCGAGTCCGCACCGAGATCGTTCACGAACGACGATTCGTTCTTGATGTCTGCCTCGGCCACGCCAAGCTGTTCTGCCACGATTTTCTTGACGCGTTGTTCGATATTGTCCATGTAACCCTCCAGGGAAGTTCGACAAAAAGTGGGCGCATTTTAGCAGGTTTGGGACAACAGAAATGCTGCCTGCCAAGCTTTGCAAGAATCGCGCCCGATTGGTTCGGAAAACTACGACTTCCGGCAGCTTCTCCCGGCTTCTTTGCCTAAAAAGCCACCGAAAAACACCATTAATTCATGTACATCCCGCCGTTCACATGCAGGGTGGTGCCGGTGATGTAGGCAGCCTGCGGGCCAGCCAGGAAGGCCACCGCATTGG
The DNA here is from genome assembly GCF_000069785.1 of Cupriavidus taiwanensis LMG 19424. NCBI lineage: Bacteria > Pseudomonadati > Pseudomonadota > Betaproteobacteria > Burkholderiales > Burkholderiaceae > Cupriavidus > Cupriavidus taiwanensis. The sequence continues at coordinate 2,190,617 of NC_010528.1, forward strand.
CAATATCCTCGGGCTGGCCCAGGCGGCCCAGCGGGATCTGTTTCTTGAGCGAAGCATGCTGCTCTTCGGACAGCGCCTTGGTCATGTCGGTATCGATAAAGCCCGGCGCGACGCAGTTGACGGTCACGTTGCGGCTGCCAATCTCGGCAGCCAGCGAACGGGTCATGCCGGCCACGCCGGCCTTGGCCGCGGAGTAGTTCATCTGGCCGGGATTGCCGACCGAGCCCACCACCGAAGTGATATTGATGATGCGGCCCTGGCGCGCCTTCATCATCGGGCGCAGCACCGCGCGCGACAGGCGGAACACAGAAGTCAGGTTGGTCTGGATCACGGCCAGCCAGTCCTCGTCCTTCATGCGCATCGCCAGCTGGTCCTGCGTGATGCCGGCATTGTTGACCAGCACGCCGATGCCGCCGTGGCTCTTGACGATCTCGTCGATGAGCGCCTCGCAGGCAGCGGCATCATTGACGTTGAGCATGGCGCCCTTGCCCTTCAGGCCTTCGGCGCCGAGGTAGTCGGTGATGCCGGCCGCGCCGGCTTCGCTGGTGGCGGTGCCGATCACGGTGGCGCCCTGCCGGGCCAGTTCCAGCGCAATGGCGCGGCCGATGCCACGCGAGGCGCCGGTGACCAGCGCAACCTGGTTGTCGAGAAGTTTGGTCATGCGGTTGTCCTGTTGCTTACTTCAGCAGTGCCAGCGTGTCTTGCAGCGAAGCCGGATCGAAGATCGCGCCGCCGCTGAGGTTGCCGTCGATGCGCTTGGTCATGCCGGCCAGCACCTTGCCCGGACCGCATTCGATCACGTGGGTGATGCCTTCGGCGGCCATCTTCTGCACGCACTCTACCCAGCGCACCGGCGCGGCGGCCTGGCGCACCAGCGCATCCTTGATCCCTTCGGGATCGTTGACGATGGCGACGTCGACGTTATTCACCAGCGGGATCGACGGCGCCGAGAAAGCCAGGCCGGCCATGCGCTCGCGCAGGCGGTCGGAGGCGGGCTTGAGCAGCGACGAGTGGAACGGCGCCGACACCGGCAGCGGCAGCGCACGCTTGGCGCCCTTGGCCTTGGCGATTTCGCAGGCCTTCTCGACCGCGCCCTTGTGGCCGGCGATCACCACCTGCGACGGCGCGTTGAAGTTGACGGCCTCGACCACGCCCGTGGCGGACGCTTCGGCGCACGCGGCGCGCACGTCGTCATCCGACAGGCCGAGGATCGCGGCCATGCCGCCCTCGCCCACCGGCACGGCTTCCTGCATGGCCTGCGCACGGAACCGCACCAGCGGTACGGCATCGGCAAACGGAATCACGCCCGCGGCCACCAGCGCGGAGTATTCGCCCAGGCTGTGGCCGGCGACCAGCGCCGGTGCCGGGCCGCCGGCATCGAGCCAGGCCCGGTAGATCGCCACCGCGGCGGTCAGCATCACCGGCTGCGTATTGGTGGTCAGGTTCAGTTCTTCGGCAGGGCCTTCGGCGATCAGGCGACCGAGATCCTGGCCGAGCGCGGCCGAGGCTTCTTCCACGGTGGCGCGCACCACGGCATTGTCGGCGAAGGCATTGAGCATGCCGACCGACTGCGAACCCTGGCCGGGAAATACGAAAGCGAATTTCATCGGATGGAAACCCTAACAAGAAATCGGGAGCCGGCGCCGCGGCGGAGCATGCCTGCGCGGCACGACCTGGCGCCGGCCGCGTATCACATGCGCAGCAGCACCGCACCCCAGGTGAAGCCGCCGCCCACGCCTTCCATCAGCACGGTGTGGCCCGGGCGGATGCGGCCGTCGCGCACGGCGACGTCCAGCGCCAGCGGGATCGATGCCGCCGAGGTGTTGCCGTGCTCGTGCACGGTGGCGACCATGCGTTCGGCCGGCAGGCCCAGTTTCTTCGCGGTGCCCTGCATGATGCGGATGTTGGCCTGGTGCGGAATCAGCCAGTCGACCTGATCGGGCGACACGCTGGCGGCTTCCATGGCTTCGCGCGCCACCTTGTCGAGCACGTTCACGGCGAGCTTGAACACCGCCTGGCCGTCCATGTGCAGGAACGGGTTGCCGGTGATATTGCCGCCGGCGACGTTGCCCGGCACGCACAGGATGTCGACATGGCTGCCGTCCGAATGCATGGCGCTGGACAGGATGCCCGGCTCGTCGGACGCCGACAGCACCACCGCCCCGGCGCCGTCGCCGAACAGCACGCAGGTGGTGCGGTCGTTGAAGTCGAGGATGCGCGAGAACACTTCGGTACCGATCACCAGCACATTGCGGTGCGAGCCGCTGCGAATGAACTTGTCGGCGGTGGCCAGCGCGTACACAAAGCCGGAGCACACCGCCTGCAGGTCGAAGGCCGGGCAATGGTTGGTGATGCCAAGCTTTTCCTGCACGATGCAGGCGGTGCTGGGGAACACGAAGTCCGGCGTCGAGGTGGCGACGATGATCAGGTCGATGTCCTGGCGGTCGATGCCGGCGGCCTCAATGGCCTGCTCGGCGGCCTTGACCGCCAGCGTGCTGCTGGTCACATCGGGCTCGGCCCAGTGCCGCGCCGAGATGCCGCTGCGCGAGACGATCCACTCGTCGCTGGTCTCGATGCCTTTCTCGGCAAGCTGCGCCGCCAGCTCATGGTTGGTCACGCGCCGCGGAGGCAGGTAGCTCCCGGTACCGATGATTTTTGCGTACTTGGTCATGTATTGTCGGATCGTATGGCCCGCCGGCACGCTCGACCGGCGCGCGGTGGCGCTCAGGCGACGTGGGGGCTGGGATGCGCGCCAGGCGCCTCTGTCTCCGGGGCGGACTGGACGCCGCCTGCGGCGCTGGATTTATCGGCAAAGGCCCGGGTGATACGGGCGATCACGCCATTCTTGGCGGCATCATACCCGCGTTTGATGGCCCACTCAAAAGAATGGGCATCGGCCGAGCCGTGGCTCTTGATCACCAGCCCGCGCAGGCCCAGCAGCGACGCGCCGTTGTAGCGCGCCGGGTCGAGCCGCCTGGCCAGGCGCGACAGCACCGGCATGGCGACCGCGGCCAGCAGCTTGGTGAACCACGAGCGGGTGAATTCTTCCTTGATCATGCTGCCGATCATCTTGGCCAGGCCCTCGGTGCTCTTGAGCGCCACATTGCCGACGAAGCCGTCGCAAACCACGATGT